>CAVQVK010000019.1:0-45511 GCA_963717035.1 uncultured Acidimicrobiaceae bacterium
GCGAGGTGGTCCCGGTTCTGCGCCTTGGTCAGAGTGGTCTGGACGACCTTCTTCTCCCGCCGGCCCATCTGGGCCCGGCCAGGTCTCGATGACCGAGAGCATCCTGTTTCCCGTACCAGACGTCGAGGTTGGACATCCCGGCGAATCCGAACATGGCCGTCCGGTAGCTCCGGCGGCGGCGGTGACGATGTCGGCCCGCTCCTGGTCGGTGAAACCGCGGTCTCGGCCGGCCACGGCCAGGCTGGCCGCCAACCGCTTCACGTCCCATTCCCACGGGCCGGCCAGCGTCTCGTCGAAATCGTTGACGTCGAAGAGCATCCACGCTCGGGGTGCCGAAGATGCCGAAGTTGGAGAGGTGCGCATCCCCGCAATCTGGACGTCGATGCCGGTGGTGGGCGTGGAGGCGAGATCGGAGGCCATACCCAACGCCCCGCCGCCCGGAAGTAGGAGAACTCCGAGGCCAGCATGCGACCGTGGCGGATGGGTACCAGTTCCGGTACCCGCTTGATCCTTGGGATCGCAGGAGGGCGACGGGGTTCGGCCGGTCGCCGGCCGGTTCCCACTCCCCGTGACTGGACCGGGGCACCCGCCGCCGCGCCGCCTTGCCCTGGGCGATGCGGTCGCCGACGGTGAGGTCAGCGGACTGTGGTGCTAGTAGGTCGGTCATCGGGCTCACCTCGCTGGCGGGCTTGGCCGCCTGTCGTCCCACAGCATCGCGCCGCATCCCCGCTCCGTCCTAACCTCCCTCGGTGAGCATCGACACGATCGAGCCAGCACCTGATCAACCGACAAGGAGCGAAGCGATGAACTATCCACTCGAGGTGGGCGGGGTCGACGACTATCCCGTGAAGGTCGGCAGCATGTTGATGACCTTGGTGGACCCGTCAAAAGGATACGAAAAGGCGTATAACCGCTGGTACGAGCGCGATCATTTCTACGCCGGCTGCATGATCGGGCCGTGGCTGTTCGCCGGAAGCCGGTGGGTGGCCACGAGGGACCTGAAGGACCGGCGCTGGCCCCAGGACTCAGAGACGGTGGCCGACCCCTACGACGCCGGGAGTTTCATCGCCATCTACTGGGTCGAGCAGGGTCACCACCATGAGCACTTCGAGGACTGGGCCGTGCCCCAGGTCCGTGACCTGTACGCCGACGGCCGGGGCTTTGCCGAGCGACGGCACGTGCACACGTCGATGTTCGACCACATCGGCTCGCTCTACCGTGACCCGGACCCAGTCCCCATCGACCTCGCCCTCGATCGCGGCTACCCGGGCTGGTCGTGCTGTGGTGGGACGCTCTCGAGGGGACCGGGGCGGCGGAGCTCCATCGGGAACTGGCCGACGGCCATGCCCGCCGGCTCCTGGCCGGCTCGGACATCGAGATCACCTCCTCGTGGACGCCGTCCACCGCCGACGAGGGACCGCGGGACGTCCCCATGGACCTGGGCTCGTCGGCCGGTGGGAGGAACCGGCTGGTGCAGTTGCTCTTCGTCAACGGCGACGTGGGCGACGTGCTCGATCCGGTCCGCGCCTACACCGACGTGGTGGAGGCCGAGGGCCTCGGCCGCCTGCAACTGGCGGCACCCTTCTTCTCGACGGTGGTGGGCACGGACACCTACGTCGACCATCTCTGGTAGCCGGGTTGGGTCAGGCCTGGGCCAGGTGACCGAGGAACCTACGGGTCCGGGCCTGTTCCCCGGGGTCCCCCTGCACGTTGGCCAACAGCTCGGTGGCCCCGGCCTCACCAAGCTCCGAGATCCGACGGGTGACGTCTTCTTCGCCGCCGACCAACGCGATGTCGACCGGTTCGCTCACCCCTTCGATGGCCAACATGCGGGAGTACGAGGGCATGCGGGCGGCAGCGGCCATGGCCGATCCGAGTCGCTTCCGGGCTCCCTCACTGTCGTCGGTGACGCACACCGGGAGGCCGACGACGATCCGTGGTGACGGGCGACTCGCCGCCGCAGCTGCGGCGGCGATGGTCGGGACCACCTGACGGGCGATGGTCTCCGCGCCGGTCATCCAGGTCACCGTCCCGTCGGTGAGGCGGCCGGCCAGCTCGAGCATCTTCGGGCCCAACGCGGCCAGCACCAGACCAGGAGACGGACCGTCGACCCCCAGCGCTCCTCGGGCCACGAGGCGCTCACCGTCGAAGTCGACCCGGCGCTCATCGCCGAGCAGGGGAGCGAGGCTCTCGAGCTCGTCGGCGCACAGGGCCAGCACCGATGGGTAGGGCACGCCATAGAAGCCCTCCGAGACGACCTGGTGGGTCACGCCGACCCCGAGGGTCATGCGTCCCGGACCGGCCGCGCTGGCCACGGTCAGGGCCTGTTGGGCCAGGGGCAGGGGATGGCGTCCCTGGATGGGGACGACGGCCGTGCCCACGCCGATGGTGGGGACCTCGCGGGCGGCGACGGCCAGCGCGGTCAACGTGTCGACGGTGAACCCCTGGCCGAACCAGATGCCGTCGAACCCGTCGGTGGCCGCCGCCTGCGTGCGAGCGACCAGCTCGTCCACCGAGGATGCGTCGGCCCCACCGAACACCGAGATCGTGATCATGTCGTTACAGGCTAAGCGGTCTGCCGGGAGGCCACCGGGCCCCGGCCCGGACGCTCGAGGGCCGGCGAACGATCCGGGCTATCGTTCGGTCGTTTCGCTGAAGAGAGGGGTTGGGGATGGGTGTGGCCCTCGTAACCGGGGCAGGGCGGGGGCTCGGACGCGCCGTCTCCAAGCGCCTGGCCGCCGACGGCCATGTGGTCAAGGCGATCGACATCGATCTCGAGAGCGCCGAGGCCACGGCGACCATGGTCGGTGGAACCGGACACCGCTGCGACGTAGGCGACGCGGAGGCGGTGCGGGCCCTGGCCGGCGAGATCGGACCGGTGGACATCCTGATCAACAACGCGGGAATCTGGCGGTTCGGCCCCCTCCTCGATGCCTCCGAGCCCGACCTGGTCGACGTGCTCCGGGTCAACCTCTTGGGCACGGTGCATTGCTGTCAGGCGTTCGCCCCCGGGATGGCCGAAGCCGGCGGCGGCGCCATCGTCAACCTGTCCTCGGCGGCGGCGGCGATGCATGCGTCCGGAGTGGGGATCTATCCCGCCTCCAAGGGGGCCATCGAGCTGCTCACCCAGCAGCTGGCGGTGGAGCTCGGCCCCCAGGGCATCCGGGTCAACGCCGTGGGCCCGGGTCTGATCGTCACCGAGGGAACGGCGGCGAACTACGAGGGCGATCGGCAACGTGAGCGGGCCCGGGCCGTCCCCCTCCAGCGGGTGGGGGAGCCGACCGATATAGCCAACGTCGTGGCCTTTTTGGTCTCCGACCAGTCCGCCTACGTGTCTGGTCAGGTGATCTACGTGGACGGTGGCATCACCGCCGGTCGGCCCAGCGCCTGAGTGCCCGTGATCACCTACGACCCCAACGACCCGAGCCACCTCACTGACGGGGTCCCCTTCGAGCATTTGGCCCGAGTGCGCCAGGAGGCGCCGGTGTGCCCCACTCCCTCGGGATCCTGGTACGTGTCCCGGTACGACGACGTCGAGGCCTCGCTCCGGGACGTCGGGACGTTCCGGGCCGATCTCGGCCGGCTCTCGGGCGTCGATGGCATCGAGGAAGTGCCGAGCGAGCAGCTCTTCTTGAGCGAGATCCCCGACCCGCGCCATGCCCAGATCCGCCGTCTGTTCAACGCCACCTTCGGTCCGCAACGGATGTCCAGGATCGAGCCGTTCGTGCGTTCCATCTGTCACGAACGGCTCGACGAGCTGTTGGCCGCGGGCGAGGTCGACCTCCACGCCGGCTACGCCATGCCCATCCCCGGACGGACCATGGCCCACGTGATGGGTCTTCCGGACGAGACAGCGGCCAAGTTCATGGCCTGGTCCGTCGACGGGATGATCATGAAGCGACCGTGCTCACCCGATGTCGGCGTCGGTCGCCATCCCCTGCAGAACTTCTTCGCCGAGGAGCTCGCCGCTCGCCGGGCCGCACCCGACCGGAGCGATGACGTCTTCGCCACGCTGCTCGATGCCGTGGTCGAGGGGGAGCCGCTGAGCGACCAGGAGATGGTGACCGAGCTCCACTTCATGATCCAAGCCGGGGTCCACACCACCCGGGGCTTGCTGGCCCACCTCGTGCAGCGGCTGTTGCTCACTCCCGATCTCTACGAGGTCCTCCGGAACGACCCGACCCTGGTGCCGGCCTACGTGGAGGAGTCCCTGCGCCTTGACGCGCCGGTTCAACGCACCAGTCGCCGCTGCACCGCGGCGAGCGAGATCGAAGGGGTGGCCCTCCATCCCGGGGACTGGCTCGAGATGGGCATCGCCTCCGCCAACCGGGACGACTCCGTCTTCGACGACCCCGAGGCCTTCCGGCTCGACCGACCCCAACCCCGTGGCCACCTGACCTTCGGAGCCGGTCCCCACGTGTGCCCGGGGGCCAGCCTGGCCCGTCTTGAAGGGGTGACGGCCACCGCGGTGCTCCTCGAGCGGGTCTCGCGCTCGAGCGCGTTGGGGGAGCCACCTACCCGCCGCTCCCCGGCAACTTGGGCCACATGCCCATACCCGCTCGGCTGGTCGCCGCCTCCGGCCACCTTCGGTGATCCGATCCGGGCGACGCTTGGATCACCGTTCATGAGGGAAAGAAGGTGGCGTGAAGGCACTCGACCGGGTCGTCGACGGCGTCGACCGGTGGCAGCAGCGCACGCCCATGGTCGCTCCCGCCTACGCCGTGATCAAGAAATTCGGCGACGACCAGGCCAACAACCTGGTGGTCGGCCTGGGTTGGTACGGGTTCACCTCCATCTACCCGTTGTTGTTGGTGGTGGTCACCATCTTCGGCTTCATCGGGGCGGCGTCGCTGGGAAACGGCATCATCACCACCCTGCACCAGTTCCCCATCATCGGGTCCGAGTTCAACCCCGCCACCGGATCGAGCCGCCTGCACGGGAACGTCGCCGGCCTGGTCATCGGTCTCGTCCTGCTCGTCTACGGGGCCCAGGGGGTCACCCAGACGGCCCAACAGGCCATGGCCGCCGTCTGGGACATCCCCAAGGAGAAGCTGCCCGGGTTCCTGGCTCGCTTGGCCAGGAGCCTCGGAGCCTTGGCCATCATCGGTGGTTGCTTCGTGGTCAATGCCGCGCTCGGCTCGTGGGCCACCGGGGGCGGACGGAGCTACCTGGTTCGGGTGCCGGTCATCGTGGCCATGCTGGTCATCAACATCGCCTGCTATGCCGGTGCCTTCCGGATGCTCACGCCGAAAACGGTCAGGTCCCGTTCGCTCGTACCCGGTGCGGTGGCCGCCGCCATCGGGTTCACCGCCCTCATCACCGTGGGCGCCGGACTGGTCGGGCACCTGATCAGGAACAGCTCGGAGACCTACGGGCAGTTCGCCATCGTGATCGGACTCGTCGGCTTCCTCCTCATCCTGGCCAAGATCAGCATCTATTCGGCCGAGCTGAACGTGGTCCTGGACCGCCACCTGTGGCCGAGGTCGCTCCGGTCCGACGACCAAATCGATGGTCGTCGGAAAGACCCCGATCGTGAACCGGAGCGCGACAAGGTTCCCAAAGGGGTGACGCCGCAGGCGTCCTAGTCGACGACCTCGGACGGGAGCTCGCCGGTGGCGTAGCGATCGATCGTCGGCCCGGCCACGAGGCGACCTCGGCCCGGCTGGCGGAGGCCATCGGCTCCATGCGGACGACGTAGCGCGTCCAGGCCAGACCCATCAACTGCGACGAGACGAGGCTGCGCCGCTGTCGGGACAGGGCGTGATCCTCCTCCAGGGTCCCGTGGGTCGGGAGGCGGTCGGCCAGGAACTCCCGCACGGCGTCGGCCACCTCCGGGGAGGCGCACATGGCCTGGGCCACGGTGACGAAGGTCGTGTAGGGCTTCGGTCCTTGTTCCCACTGGGCCAGGAAGCCCTCGACGACCCGCTCGCCGCTGAACGGGCCGTCTCCCATGGCCATCTCGGCCACCCGCCGAGGGTCCATGGGCATGTGCATCGTGTTGACGAACAGGGTGGCCTTGTCGGTGAAGTAGTGGTGCACCAACGCCGGGTCGACGTGGCTGCGCCGGGCGACGGCGCGCATGCTCGTGTCCGTGTAGCCCCGTTCGAGAAAGCACGCCCGCGCCGCGACCAGGATCTCCTGGCGGGTGTCGGTGTTGCCCGGTCGACGGCCGACCTGGGCCACTATCCGACCTGCGACCCGTTGGGGCGGAGGCGGGGTTCACGAGTTGAGCATTCACATATTGAGGATTTGCTAAATCCGGATTCACAAAACGGGAGGAATGTGGTAAAAGTCATCAATGATGAATTATAGCCCCGCCGCCTCGGGCTCGGAGTCGGTCACCTCGGCCGAGCGAAGCTTTCTCGGGCGGATGGCGGGCTGGAGCTACGAGCGTCGGCGGCTCGTCCTCCTCTTGTGGATCGGTGCGCTGGTGGCCATCACCGTGTTGGCCCAGGGCTTCGGCAGCCGCTTCCAGGACAGCTTCTCATCGGGGAACGCGCCCTCCCAACAGGTCCAGAACATCCTCCAGGCGCGCTTCCCCCAAGCGGCGGGGACCACCGCCGACGTGGTGATCCATACCACCGGGCCGGTGCACAGCCCGGCGACCGTCGCCACCACCACCAAGATGGTGGCCGCGCTACGGCCGCTCCCGCATGTCTCGGGCGTGGTCAGCCCGTTCAGCCCTGAGGCCGCCCACCAGATCTCGTCGGGCGGTCACATTGCCTTTGCCGTCGTGCAGTTCGACCAGGACCAGGCGGCCATTTCCTCGAACACGGTGAACCGGGTCATCGACACGGCCAAGTCCTTCGCCGCTCCCGGCTATCAGGTGGCGCTGGGCGGCCAGGTGATCTCCAAGGTGATCGCGCCCTCGCCCGGCTCGAGCGAGGGTTACGGCATCGTCGCGGCCATGATCATCATGCTCATTGCCTTCGGGTCGTTGGTGGCCATGGGTTTGCCCATACTCACCGCCCTGTTGGGTATCGCCATCGGCTTCGCCGTCGAGGATCTGGTCAGTCACCTCCTGAACGTGCCCATCTTCGCCCCCGAGATGCTGGCCATGATCGGTCTCGGCGTCGGCATCGACTACGCCTTGTTCATCGTCACCCGGTACCGGCAGGGGCTGCACGACGGCCGGGACCGAAGGCCGCGGTGGTCCTGGCCCTGGCCACGTCGGGCCGGGCGGTCCTCTTTGCCGGGTGCACGGTCATCATCTCGTTGCTCGGGCTCTTCATCGTCAACCTGCCCTTCATGCAGGGTTTGGCCGTCGGGGCCATCGCCGCCGTCGTGCTGGTCATGGCCGCGGCCCTCACCTTGTTGCCGGCCATGCTCGGATTCGCGGGCAAGGCCATCGACAAACTGCACGTGCCCGGCCTGCTCCAGTCCGGAGCCGACTCCTCCCAACGAGGGTTCTGGTACCGCTGGAGCCGCATGATCCAGCGCCACCCGTGGCCCTCGGCCCTCAGTGCCCTGCTGATCCTGGTGGTCCTGGCCATCCCGCTGTTCTCCATGCGCCTGGCCTTCACCGACGCCGGGAACGACCCGACCTCGCTCACCACCAGGCAGGCCTTCGACCTCCTGGCCGAGGGCTTCGGCGCCGGGTTCAACGGGCCACTGGTCATCGCCGCCGAGCTTCCGCCCAGCGGCGGGCACGCCGTCTTGGACCGGCTCGACTCCACCATCCGGGCCACGCCCGGCGTGGCCTTCGCCGCACCGGCCCGGGTCAACGGGGCCGGCAACACCGGGGTGATCATCGCCTACCCCACCGGCTCACCCCAGGCGGCGGGAACGGCGCAACTGGTCAACCATCTCCGAAACGACGTGATCCCCCAGGCCACGGCGGGAACCGGGGTCACCGCTCTGGTCGGGGGGGAGACGCGGCCGGCGTCGACGCGTCGAGCTATCTGGCGTCCAAGCTCTTCTGGGTCATCGGCGGGGTGATCGTGCTGGCCATCCTCTTGCTGATGGCCGTGTTCCGCTCGGTGGTGATCCCGATCAAAGCGGCCATCATGAACATCCTGTCGGCCGGGGCCGGGTACGGGGTGATCGTGGCCGTCTTCCAATGGGGCTGGCTCGGGTCACTCATCGGCATCGGCTCCACCGGCCCGATCGACCCCTGGATCCCGCTCATGATGTTCACCATCCTGTTCGGCCTGTCCATGGACTACGAGGTCTTCCTCCTGTCGCGCATCCGAGAGGAGTGGCGGCGGACCGGGGACAACGCCACGGCGGTGGCCGACGGGCTGGCCAAGACGGCCCGGGTCATCACTGCGGCGGCGGCCATCATGATCTGCGTGTTCGGGTCGTTCGTGATCGGTGACCCGCTTCGGGTGCTCAAGGTGTTCGGCCTCGGCCTGGCTGCGTCGATCTTCATCGATGCCACCCTGGTGCGCATGGTCCTGGTGCCCTCGGTCATGGAGCTCCTGGGTCGGGCCAACTGGTACATGCCCGCCTGGCTCGATCGCATCGTTCCCACCCTCGGAGTGGAGGTGGACACCGAGGACGATGGCGGGAAGCCTCAGCCCGGTGACCGGGTGCTGACCGGCTCGGGCGCGCCCACCGGTCGTTAGCTCTGAGTCCGCCGAGCCCGACATCCGGGAAGGGGATCAGGCGTTCGGACTATCGTCGGCGTCGGACGGGATAGATACGGCGAGATCACAAGGGGAGCATGGCCGACACCAGCGGTGATCAGTCGAGATACGTCATCTTGGCCGCGATGATCTTCGCCGTGGCGATGACCTTCATCGACCAGACCATCGTGTCCATCGCCGTTCCCAAGATCCAGTCCGAGCTGGCCCTGTCGTCGACCGGGGTGCAGTGGGTGGTCAATGGCTATCTGCTGTCCCTCGCCGCCCTCTTCGCCTTGGGCGGCCGGTTGGCCGACACCATGGGCCACCGCACAATGGTCATCGTGGGCGTGGTCGTGTTCGCTTTTGCCTCGGCCATGTGCGGGCTCACCCCGAAGGGCAGTTACGCCGAGGCGTGGATCGTCGGCTTCCGAGTCCTGCAGGGCGCGGGCGGGGCCATCATGTACCCGGCGGCGCTGGGCATCGTGGTGAACACGTTCCCCCTCCGGGAGCGGGGGAAGGCCCTGGCCCTGTTCTTCGGAGTGGCCGGTGGCCTCACCGCCGTCGGGCCGATACTGGGCGGCTACCTCACCGAGTGGACCTGGCGCGCCATCTTCTGGGTCAACATCCCGGTGGCCGTCATCGCCCTGGTGCTCATCATCGTGTCCAAGCCGACGACCCTGCACCGGCGGGCCCGCATCGACGTCCGAGGTGCGGTACTCATCGCCGCCGGCGTGGCCCTCAGCATCTTCGGCCTCCAGCAGTCGGCCATATGGGGCTGGAGCAACTCCAGCACCTGGCTGTGCATCATCGGCGGGTTGGTGCTCCTGGTCGTCTTCTACGTCGTCGAGACCCGGACCACGCCGCCGCTCATGCAGGTGAGCATCTTCCGCATCCGCGCCTTCTTCGTGGAGAACGTCGTGTTGTTCGTCTCCATGATGGCGTTCGTCCCCGTGTTCTTCTTCGCCAGCGAGTACGCCCAGATCTCCCTGGGCAAGTCGGCGTCACAGGCCGGCTTGTTCTTGCTGTACTTCTTCATCGGCTTCGTGATCGCCGCCCAGATCGGTGGTCGGATGCTCGACCGCGGAGGAGCCAAGCGTCCTGTCGTCCTCGGTTGCCTCCTGGCCGCGGTCGGCTTCTTCCTCTGGGCCGGGAAGGTGACGGGACTCAGCTTCAGCTCCCAGCAGTGGTATGTCGTCCTGGCCGGTGCGGGAATGGGCCTCATGCTCGGTCAGGCCAACACCGACGCCATCAACCGGGCCTCCCGGCTCAGCTACGGCGAAGCCACAGGGATCACCCAGACCCTTCGGAACTACGGGTCGAGCCTGGGACTGGCGATCCTCGGCACCATCTTGATCTCGGTCAACCGGTCCCACCTGACCGCCTCGCTGATCGCCCAACATGTCCCCGCCGGTCGGGCCCGGCAGCTCGCCGCCACCTATTCCCAGTCCCGTGGAGGACAGGCAGGTCCGATTCCGAGCTACGCGCGGCACGACTTCGCCTACGCCACGCGCTCGGTTCTCTACGGCATGGCCATCGTCATGGTCGTGGCCGCCGCGGTGGCCTTCGTCGGGCTGCGCGGCGGCGTGCAGGAGGACTTGCCCTCGAGCGAGGCCGACGTCACCGCCGAGGTTCCGGTCTGAGCTCCGACCCCGAGGGGGGCATGCCGACGGAGCGTCGGGACGCCTTAGTGGTGGCCTTGGCCGTCACCACGGGTGGGATGGATGCCATAGGGTTCATCGCGCTCGGTGGGGTGTTCGCCAGCGTGATGACCGGCAACCTGGTTCTGGCCGGGGTGAGCATCGGCCGTCGCAACGGTTCGCTGGCCGCTCATGTCGGCGTGGCCCTGGCCGGCTACATGGTCGGCGTCGTTGCCGGGGTGGTGGTGGCCGGTCGACCCGATAGCGGGCGGGATACCTGGCCCCGGCGGGTGACCGCAGCCCTGGCCGTGGAGCTGGCCCTCATCGCCGGTTTGACCGTCGGTTGGGAGCTGGTCGACGGCCACCCGGCCGGTGGTACCCAGCTGGCCCTGTTGGCTCTCGCCGCGCTGGCCATGGGCATCCAGAGCGCGGCCGTGCGCTCACTGGACCCGGGTCTGTCGAGCACCTATCTGACCGGGACGCTGACCGGCCTGGTCAGTGCGGTGGCCGCCGGTGAGGGCCTGTCCGGCCAGAGACGCAACATGGCAGTGATCGCCGCCGTCATCGTGGGCGCCGCCGCCGGGGGAGCGCTGGTGGTGGAGGCGCCGAGGGCGGCCCCGGCGGTGGCGCTGGCCGCCCTCGGCCTGGTTGTCGTCACCGCCGGCATGACTGCGTCCCGCGTCACGCGAGGCGAGATGACCGGCTAAGCCCACAACGGTTGCTCATGCGTACGGGTAGCTATTGCAAGTGATTCGCATCTTCTCGTAGGGTGATGGCGACGTGGTCCCTGCGGATCGCGGGACCGGCCGGATCGTGAACCTGGGAGGAGCGAAGATGACCGACCCTCGGGTCGCTCTGGCCAAGATCCGTAACGGCCTCAGCCCCAACGAGTGGGCCCGGGTGGGGGGCATGGCCGCAGTGGTCATCGCGCTCAACGTCGTGGGCTGGGGGTTATTGGCCACCGCCGTCGGTGGTCACTATCACGTGAACAAGACCGAGCTCTTCGGCGTCGGCACCGGGATCCTGGCCTACACGCTGGGTATGCGTCATGCCTTCGACGCCGACCACATCTCGGCGATCGACAACACCACCCGCAAGTTGATCAGCGACGGAAAGCGCCCGCTGAGTGTGGGTTTCTTCTTCTCCCTGGGCCACTCATCGGTCGTGTTCGTTCTGGCCATCTTCTTGAACTTCGGCATCCGCGCCGTCAACGGTGCGGTGAGGAACAACACCTCTTCGCTGCACCGGGTCACCGGGGTGGTGGGAACGTCGGTGTCGGGGACGTTCCTCTACCTGATCGCCGCGCTCAATGCCGTCGTCCTCGTCTCGATCGTCAAGGTGTTCAAGGAGATGCGGCAGGGGAAGTACGACGACGAAGAACTGGAGCGCCAGCTCAACAGCCGCGGCTTGATGAACCGGTTCTTCGGGAGCTACGCGCGCCGGATCGACACGCCGTGGAAGATGTACCCGATCGGCGTGCTCTTCGGCCTCGGATTCGATACGGCCACCGAGGTTGCCTTGTTGGTGCTGGCCGGCTCGGCTGTCGTGGGCGGCTTACCCTTCTACGCCGTCCTGTCACTCCCGCTGCTGTTTGCCGCCGGTATGAGCCTCTTCGACACGCTCGATGGCTGCTTCATGAACTTCGCCTACGACTGGGCGTTCGCCAACCCGATCCGGAAGGTCTATTACAACTTGACCATCACCGGACTGTCGGTCTTCGTGGCCTTTTTCATCGGCACGATCGAGATCGTGAATCTCATCGCCCAAGAGGCCAACCTGCGCGGCGGGTTCTGGGACTTCATGCAGACCTTCAACATCAACACCGCCGGGTTCGTCATCGTCGGTTTGTTCGCGCTCACCTGGCTCGTCGCCCTGTTGGTCTGGCGCATCGGGAACGTGGAGGAGAAGTGGGACCTCGGTGCCGCCCAGGCCCGACGACGGGTTGTGTCCGAAGGTGACGCGGAGCTGGCCACGGCCGGAGTCGGCGACCAATAATCCCTGGTCGGAGGCGTGGGTTTGTTGCATCCAGGGCAAAACTTGTAAGTTGGAAGACCTTGTGACAGACGTCGGGCAGTACTCGACGGCGACGGCAGACGTGACATCGAGGTACCGGGCGGGGGCGCCGGCCACGATTCTTCTTGCTCTCGTCACAGCGATCACCGCGACGGTGGTCCTCCTTCCCCGACCCGCGGCGGCGGATCAGGTTTCCGATCTCAAGGCTCAGGCCATCCAGATCTCCCAGCAGATCACCCAGAAGCAACTGCAGATCGGTGCGTACCAACAGCAGTACAGCGTGGTGTCGGCCAAGGTCGACCAGGATGCGCAAGTCATCGCTAAGACGCAAGCTCAGATCGCCCAGGCCCAACAGCAGATCGGGCGCGACAAGGCGCACATCCGGAGCCAGGCGCTCATCGCGTACATGAGCGCGGGCTCCGATGCCTCGAGTCAGATCGTCGACGCCTTCGACACCAGTCAGCAGTCGTCGTTGGTCCGCAACGTCTACCGGAACATCGCGGTGGGTACGATCACCACCGCGGTCGACCTCCTGCACACCCATCAGCAAGACCTGCAGGTCCAACAAACTGCGCTGGCCCAACAGCAAGCACAGGACCAGGCCAACAAGGCCCAACAGGCCAACGCCCTTCAGCAATCCCAGAGCACTCAGAGCCAGTTGGTGTCCCAGCAGGCGCAAGTGACCGGACAGTTGGCGGCCGCCGTCGCGCAACAGCAGGCGGCCCAGGAGGCCGCGGCGGCCGCGGCCGTGCAAGCGGCACAGAACGCAGCCGCGGCGAAGGCGCAAGCGGCCGCTCCGGTCACCCATGCCCCGCAGACGACCCAAGCCCAATCCCAGGCTTCGGCCCCGTCCCCGACGGCAGCTCCGGCGTCGGCCCCGGCCCCCGCCCCGGTCGCCTCCGGCAATTCGACGGACCCGGCCTTGAACCCGTTCCTCCAGTGCGTCCTCCAGCACGAGTCGGGCGGCAACTACGGAGCGGTCTCGCCCTCTGGTACGTACATGGGGGGGTTCCAGTTCAGCCAACCGACATGGGACTCGGCGGCGCAGGCGGCCGGTCGGCCCGATCTGGTCGGGGTACCACCCAACCTGGCCTCCAAGGCTGATCAGGACACCCTCGCCGTGGTCCTGTACTCCCTCGACGGCAAGCAACCGTGGGTGGACGGCTGTACTTGATCAGACGCTGCTCTGATCAGACGCTGCTCTTGATCAGACGCTGCTCTTGATCAGACGCGGTACTTGATCAGACGCGGATCTCCGCGACCGAGGTGGCCACATGGGTCGGCCGGTAGGAGAACCGGTCGATGTCGGCCGGCGAGGTAACACCGGACAGGACCAAGACGGTACGGAGCCCGGCCTCGATGCCGGCTACGACGTCGGTGTCCATGCGATCGCCGATCATCACCGTGGTCTCGGAGTGGGCACCCAACCGGTTCAGAGCGGAGCGCATCATCAGCGGGTTGGGCTTGCCCACGAAGTACGGCGCGATCCCCGTCGCCTTGGTGATCAACGCAGCCACCGATCCCGTAGCCGGGAGCAACCCCTCGGGGGAGTACCCGGTCGGATCGGGATTGGTGGCGATGAAACGGGCACCGGCACGGATCAGTCGAATGGCGCGGGTGATCGCTTCGAAGCTGTAGGTGCGGGTCTCGCCCAGGACCACGTAGTCGGGGTCCACCTCGGTGAGCACGTAACCGACATCGTGGAGCGCGGTGGTCAAGCCGGACTCGCCGATGGCGTGGGCCGTTCCGCCCGGTCGCTGCGAGTCCAAGAACTGGGCAGTAGCCAGAGCGGAGGTCCACAACGCAGTGATGGGTACGTCGATCCCGGCTCGCATCAACCGAGCGCGGAGATCGCGTGGGGTGAAGATCGAGTTGTTGGTGAGGACCAAGAACTTGCGATTCGCTTCTCTGAGCTGGTGGATGAATGCGTCGGCTCCGGGTATGAGGGTCGACTCATGGAGGAGGACTCCATCCATGTCGATGAGGTACGTCTCAGGCGCGGCATCAGCCGCCCACCGAAAGGGGTGATCGCCGTGGGCGGTGGTGGCGTCGCTCATGCCCCCAGCATGCCTCGGATCACCGTCACCGGTACGCTTGGCGCGGTGGACAACCGAACTGACCAGCCAGATGTAGAGGTCCTCGACAACGCCCAGGACTGGGTGGCCGAGCACACCCGGCGGTATGTGGCCAGCGACGGCGCGGATGGGCACATGTGGAACGGGGTACCGACCTTGGTCCTGACCACCAGAGGCCGGCGCAGTGGTCGACTCCGACGGAACGCCTTGATCTATGGGAGCGACGGAGACGGCTTCGTGGTGGTGGCCTCCTACGGCGGGTCACCGACCAACCCGGCGTGGTACTCCAACCTGGAGGCCGATCCCGACGTCACCGTCCAGGTGGGCGCGGACACGTTCGCCGCCCGGGCGCGGACCGCGACCGGGCCGGAACGGGAACGATTGTGGCCGGCGATGGTGGCCGTCTGGCCCGACTACGAGAACTATCGCCACAAGACCGATCGAGTTATCCCGGTGGTGCTGCTCGAGAGACGCTGAGGCATCGTCTCGTGGCCAGCCCGCTCCTGACCGACCTGTACGGGCTTAACATGGCGGCCAGTTACCTGCGCCGGGGCATGGACCAGGAGGCCACCTTCAGCCTGTTCGTCCGCCGGATGCCCCCCAGCCGCGGCTTCCTGGTCGCCGCCGGGCTCGAGGACTGCCTCGACCACCTGGAGCAGGTTCACTTCGACCACGACGATCTCGATTATCTGGCTACCGTCGGATTCGATGCGGCCACGCTCGATGCCTTCGCGTCGTGGCGCTTCACCGGTGAGGTTCGAGCCGTGCCCGAGGGACGGCTGGTCTTCGCCAACGAACCGTTGCTCGAGGTGCGGGCGCCGATCGCCCAAGCCCAGCTGGTGGAATCGTTCCTCCTCAACCAGGTCACCATGCAGACCACCTTGGCCACCAAGGCGGCCCGGTGCGTCATGGGCGCCGACGGACAGATCGATCTGGTCGAGTTCGGGTTCCGTCGGGCCCAGGGCATCGACGCAGGCATGGCCATGGCCCGCTTGGCGGTGATGGTCGGGTTCGTCGGCACCAGCAACGTGGCGGCCTCCCGGCGCTTCGGGTTGGAGCCTATGGGGACCATGGCCCACTCCTATATCGAGGCGTTCCCGACAGAGCTCGAGGCGTTCCGTTCCTTCGCCCACGACCTCATCGGTCGCTCGACCTTCCTGGTCGACACGTACGACACGGTGGGAGGCGTGAAACACGCCATCGAGGCGATCCGATCGTTGGGACTCGAGGACCAGGCGGCGATCCGCATCGACAGCGGGGACCTCGACGCGGCATCCCGTCGGGCGCGGAGCCTCCTCGATGGTGCCGGGTTGCCCGGCGTCCGCATCTTCGTGTCCGGCAATCTGGATGAGTTCGCCCTCGAAGAGCTGGTGGCCGCCCGAGCCCCCATCGACGCCGCCGGGGTCGGGACCCGGATGGCCACTTCGGCTGACGCTCCTTACGTCGACAGCGCGTACAAGTTGGTCGCCTACGACGGTCGTGCCGTCGTCAAGTTGTCCGTGGACAAAGAGACACTCCCAGGGGCGAAGCAGGTCTACCGCCGTCCTGGCCTGTCCGACACGGTGTGCCTGCGCCCCGAGCCGCCACCCACGCCGGACTCCGAGGCGCTCCTGGTCGTTGTCATGGAGGGCGGAGTGCGAACCGGTGAACGCGACCAGCTGGCGATGGCCCGGGCCCGGTTCGACCGCGACCGCGACGCGCTGGCCCCCGGACTTCGTGACCTGGTCCGACCGGCCCCGGCCCAACCGGTCATCAGCACCGCGTTGCGCGAGCTGGAGCACGAGGCGCGCCGAGAGGCCCGGGCTCGCGGTGCGGGAGTGTCGGGGGGTTAACCCCCCTGCGTAGATGGGTGGTGCCCCCATTCCGCAATTGCGGGCGATTTCGTAGCGTGATCGGAGAGACGTCAGACCCCGACAACGCTACGAGGAGATTCGATGATCGAAGCCCGCGGTCTCACCAAGCGATACGGAAAGACGACCGCCGTGCACGACCTCAGCTTCGAGGTCCGCCCCGGACAGGTCACGGGCTTCCTCGGCCCCAATGGCTCGGGCAAGTCGACGACCATGCGCATGATCATGGGGTTGGACGTGCCCGACGCCGGGAGCGTCAGGATCAACGGGCGAACCTATGGCGATCTGGCCTGGCCGCTCCGTGAAGTCGGCGCCCTGCTCGAGGCCAAGGCATTCCATCCCGGCCGCAGCGCCTCGCATCACCTGACGGCACTGGCCCAGACCAACGCCATCCCGTCCTCCCGGGTGGACGAAGTCATCGAGCTCGTCGGTCTCGGAAGTGTGGCCCACAAACGAGCCGGGAAGTTCTCCTTGGGCATGGGACAACGACTGGGCATGGCCAGTGCGTTGCTCGGCGATCCCGATGTCGTCCTGTTCGATGAGCCCATCAACGGGTTGGACCCCGAAGGGATCCGATGGGTACGGAACCTGCTGAAGGGACTGGCCGGCGAGGGCCGCACGGTGTTCGTCTCCAGTCATCTCATGAGCGAGATGGCCCTCACCGCCGATCACCTGGTGGTGATCGGCCGGGGACGGATGATCGCCGAGATGCCGGTGGCCCAGTTCATCGCCCAGAGCTCGCAGCACTTCGTACGGGTCCGCGGTCCCCAGGTGGCTCGCCTGGTCCCGATCCTGCACAAGGCGGGCGGCACCATCACGGCCGATGACGACGGCACGTTGTCGGTGACGGGGCTGGAGTCGAATGACATCGGGGACCTGGCCGGCGAGCATCAGTTGGTCCTGCACGAGCTCTCGCCCCAATCGGCCTCGCTGGAGGAAGCGTTCATGGAACTGACCCACGACAGCGTTGAGTACCGAGGCGGCACCGAGCCGGCATCGGGCGGAGCGATCCACGAGTTGGCCACGGCCGAGAAAGTGAGAAGTTCATGACTGCTACTGCCATCATGCTGAACCGTCCCGAGGGCCACTACCGCGCCTCGGGTTCGTTGCAGTCGGAATGGACGAAGCTCCGTACCGTTCGCTCTACCGTATGGACCCTGGTCGCCCTGGTGGTGGGCAGTATCGCGGTGAGCATCATCGCCTGCGCCGAGACCGCCTCCCATTGGTCCACGGTGTCGGTGGCCGACAAGATCGGGTACGACCCCACCAACCTGAGCCTCTCCGGCTTCGCCCTCGGTCAGATCGCCATCGGCGTCCTCGGCGTTCTGATCATCACCGCCGAGTACTCGACCGGGACCATTCGAGCCACCCTGGCCGCGGTGCCCAATCGGCCCATGGTCCTGGCGACCAAGGCCGCAGTGTTCGGCGGCGTCGCCCTCTTGGTCGGGGAAGCAGTCGCGTTCATTGCCTTTCTGTCCGGTCAATCCCTCCTGTCCGGCCGGGCCCCCAATGCTGCGCTGAGCCAGTCGGGAGTGCTGCAGGCGGTGGTGCTGGCCGGTGTCTACGTGGCCGGTCTCGGCCTGGTGGCCATGGGCCTCGGCGCCATCATCCGCCACACGGCCGGGGCCATCTCCGCCCTCGTCGGGCTGATCTTCATCGTGCCCCTGATCCTGCAGGCCTTCCCCAGCTCGATCAAGAACTCGCTGAGCCAGTACTTCCCCAGCGACGTCGGCTCGGCCATGGCCAGCGTCCACCGTCAGGCGCACACCCTGTCGCCCCTGGCCGCCTTCGGGGTGCTGTGCGCCTATGTCGTGGTTTCGCTGGGCATCGGTACGTGGCTGATGGTGCGACGAGACGCGTGAGGAACGGTCACCGTCACTGACTCTGTCTAGGGCCGGGGTGGCAAGAGGTCGGGGTGCTCGAGGAGAGCGCGGAGGACGCGACCGACGTCGGGAGACCCGGTTATGCCCGCTTGTCGGATGTCCTCGACGGTCACCTGGTCGGTCAGGCCGGCAGCCAGATTGCTGACCAGGGACAGCCCGAGCACCTCGGCCCCGACGTGCACCGCGGCCAGGGCCTCCAACGCGGTGGACATCCCGACCAGGTCGGCACCCATCGACCGCAGCATCCGGATCTCCGCCGGCGTCTCGAATTGCGGACCCAGTACCTGTGCGTAGACACCCTCGCCGATGGAAGGCTCAAGTTGGCGAACGAGTCGCCGCAGCCGGGGCGACCACACCGCCGTCTGATCCACGAACGGGGTTGGGCCGGTGCCGTCCAGGGGGATTCCGAGCAACGGTGACTCACCGGTGAAGTTGATGTGGTCGGAGATGGCCACGATCGACCCTGACCCGATTGCCGGGTCGAGGCTCCCGGACGAATTGGTGAGGAAAACGGTGTGACATCCCGCTGCCACCGCGATCCGTACCGGCTGCACTGTCTCGGCCACGCTTCGACCCTCGTAGAGATGGAGTCGTCCTCTGAACACGAGCACGTGATGTTCCTCGACCAGCACCGAGGCCACCTCCCCGTAGTGGCCTCGAGCCGTTGGGGTGGCCAGGCCGGGTAGCCGGGCGTAGCTGCAGGTGCCCCGGACCTCGCCCAGCGAGGCCAGGACGTCGTCGAGCCCGGTGCCGAGGACCACGGCGATCTGGTGATGGTCCACCCCGGTTTGGGCGGCCAGCACCGACGCGGCCTCGAGCGACAAGGCCAAGGGATCGAGGCCGGCTCTATTGGGATCGACACCTTGGACATCGGGCATGGATTGCACCCTATCCAGGACCGTGCTCGCCTTTCTCACTACGGTGATCGATCAATCATTCCGTAGATGTTCGATCAACGAACGCAGTATCCAGGCGGGAGGCGGGCACGGTTGAAACGACACAGTCCGAAGCGACCCCTATGGTGGACGCTGGGGTGCTTGATGATGTTCACCCCGATCGCCTCGAGTCTCTCTGGGGTCGACGAGGCACCGGCAGCATTCGCGGCGCCTGATCCCCAGATTGTCGCAACCGTTCCCACCATGCTGACCGTCGAGGCGACCAGCTTCGACCAAGACATACTTAGCCTCCAAGAGGAAACGGCCGCGTCATTGGTGGTCTTGTCGACGACGATCGACCCGGCGGCATCGTCGGAGCAGCGCATGGTGGCCCAGCACTCGGCCGCGAGGAGTCTCACTAAACAAGGGAAGCGGGTCGGAACACTGATTGCCGGGCTGCTCCGCCTGTCGGTCCCGGCAAACCTTGAACCAAGGTTGGTCAAACTACTCCGACAGGCCAGATCGCTCCGTGACAATCTCTTGACTGAGGGCGGCGCTTCGGATCCGATTATCAGGCTTGTTGAATATCAGCAAGAGACCTCCGCCGTTGAACTTCAGCTTTCGACCTTTCAAGATGCGGCCACGACGGAGCTCAATGCGACCGGAAGGTCGGCGGTGGCCCTGCAAGCCGCCAGCCAATCTTCGATGCGGTCGACCGCCAGGGTAACGTTGTCTGTCACCTTCGGTCTGGGGGGCGAAGCTGACCTGAGTGCACAAGCCAACGGGGTGGCCAGCCTCCGTTCCAACGCACTGTCGCTCGACTTCAGCTATTCGAGCCCCACAGAGTTGGCCGGGACAACCCTGAGCGAGCGCATCGTCAACGGACAGCTCTACCTGGGGACACCGCAAATTACCGCGGTGGTTCCCCACGCCTTTTGGATGCGCCTTCCTTTCACGCTGGGGAACGCGGGTTCTCCCGACGGGATCAGCAATCCTCTGACGCAGCTGAAACCGTCATTCGGTCGAGGGGTTACCGTGACGCTCATCGGGCCCGACACGGTAGATGGAACTCCGAGTGTTATTTACGGCATGACCACGACTCGGGCCACGGTGATCGACCAGCTTCGGCACACGGACCTGCCCGGTTGGGAGACCCGATCGGTCGAAGCATCGATTCCGGCCAAGGGCGTCTCGACTGTGTTCTGGGTGGACGCGGAGAACCATCTGATCCAGGTGCTTGGCGGCTTTCGCATTCCTGTGCCTGAAGAGCCAGCGGTCATCGCGGACACGACCTTGAAGTTGAGCCATTACGGGGTTTCGGTGACGATTACCGAGCCGCCGGCAAACAGGGTGATCAGCTTGCAGCAGTACCAGAAGGCCCTCCGGCTGCATTCCGCCACACCGGCGTTGTCCATCTGACGCCATTCGAGTTACTCGTTCGTCGGGCACTTCCTACAGCTCGCCGTAGCGGAAACACGTCGTCAGGTGGTCGTTGACCAACCCCACGGCTTGGAGATGCGCGTAGCAGATGGTCGAACCGACGAAGCGAAAGCCGCGGGAGCGCAGATCAGTACTGATCGCATCGGACAGTGCCGTGGTGGCCGGGACCTTATTGGTGGAGCGCCATTTGTTGACGACGGGCTGGCCGTCGACGAAGTCCCACAGGTAGTCGTCGAAGCTTCCGCGCTCTTTTTGGACCTCCAGAAATGCACGGGCATTTCCGACCACCGACTCGACCTTGCGCCGGTTCCTGATGATCGACGCATCGCCCAGGAGAGTCTCGATCCGCGCCGGTCTGAACCGGGCCACCGCCGCCGGGTCGAAGTTGGCGAAGGCCCGCCGGTAGCCCTCGCGCCGCTTCAGGATGGTCAACCAGCTGAGCCCGGCTTGGGCCCCCTCCAGAACGAGGAACTCGAAGTGGGTGCGGTCGTCGTGGACCGGTACCCCCCACTCCTCATCGTGGTAGGGGACGAGCCACGGCCCCGTCGCCCAGGTGCAACGCTTTCGTCCGTCGTCCTCGGGCTCCATGCCCGGGATGGTACTTCGGTCGAGCCCGACGGCACCTGGCAGACTTTGCCTGGCCGCCGGGCACGAACGAACGAAACGAGCAGGGCGGCACGTCGGAGGGGACGGATGTCCCGAGGGATGGCAACGAAGGAGCAGCAGTGGACCCCCAGCAGGTAAGCGAGTTCCAGTTCGTAGGGCAGGACATTCCCGGCCTGCTCGCCCATTGGGCCGACGCCAAGCCGGACCACCCCTTCCTCATCTGGGAGCCCCGGACGGGGACGGTCAGGCAGTGGACCTATAGCGAATTCCATGAGGACGTGCGGCGGGTGGCGGGTGGCTTACACGAGCGGGGGGTGGCCAAGGGCGACCGGATCCTCATCCACGCCGAGAACTGCCCGGAGATGGTGCTGGCCTGGTACGCGTGTGCCCACCTCGGCGCGGTCGGCGTGACCACCAACACACGGAGCGTGGGCGCCGAGATCAACTACTTCGCTGAGCACACCGGCTGCGTGGGTGCGATCACCCAACCCCAGTTCGCCGCAGTGGTCGCCGAGGGGGCACCCAGTCTGAAGTGGATCGTGGTCACCGAGGACAACAGCGGCGACCCGGTCCCGGCCGAGCAGGAGGCCCACGGCCAGGGCACGCTTCGCCTCGTTGTTCGCCGACTACGGCTCGACTTCCCCAACGGCCGCCCGAGCCCATGCTGCCGGCCGGGATCATGTTCACGTCGGGCACCACCTCTCGACCCAAGGCCGTGGTCCACACCCATGCCAATGCACTATGGGCCGGCCGGGTCGGTCCGCAGACCATCGACATGGGCGGCGACGACACGTACCTGGTCTTCCTGCCCTTCTTCCACGTGAACGCCCAGAGCTGGAGCTTTTGGACCACCCTCGGCGTCGGCGGAACGATCGTGCTCCAGCCCAAGTTCTCGGCCAGCCGGTTCTGGGCTGTCGTCACGGCCCACCGCGTCACCCACCTGTCGCTGATCCCGTTCGTGTTCAAGGCCATAGGCGGCCAGCCCGTTCCCGAGCACAACCTGAAGGTGGGCGTCTTCGGCCTCATCGTGCCCGAGCTCGAGGCCATGCTCGGGTGCCGGGTGGCTCCGGCCTACGGCATGACCGAGACCGTCATCCACGCCATCGGGGCCGGGCCCTGGCAGCACTACCCCGTACGGTCCATGGGCAAGCCGACGCCGGGATATGAGTTCCTCATCGTGGATCCGGAGTCGGGCGCGCTCTGTGCCCACGGTGAAGTCGGCGAGCTCTGGGTGCGCGGCACGCGGGGCATCCAGCTCTTCTTGGAGTACTACGACAATCCCGAGGCCATGGCCGCCAGCTTCACCGAGGACGGCTGGTTCAAGACGGGCGACATGGTCCGCATCGGCGAAGAAGGGAACTACTTCTATAGCGAACGGGACAAGGATGTGCTCAAGGTGGGCGGTGAGAACGTGTCGGCTCGCGAGATCGAGGATCTCTGCCGCCAGGTGCCCGGCGTCGCCGACATTGCCGTGGTGGGCCGCGCCCACGACATGCTCGATGTGGTGCCGGTGGCGTTTGTCATCAAGGGGAGCGCGGCAGTCGACGACGGGGAGCTCAAGGCGAAGATCATCGAGATATGTACGACCAACCTGGCCGACTTCAAGGTTCCCCGGGCCGTCTACCTGGTCGAGGACTTCCCCCGGGCAACGCTGGACAAGGTGGCCAAGAACCAGCTTCGGGACATGGCCGACGCAATGCCTGCTGACGGCTGAGCCGGTTCCGCGCCCATCCGGGATCCATCGAGAAAGTACGAAAGGTTGCTCGCGGCCAGCCGTTCCCTCAGTGACGATTGGGCTGAGAAGGGGAGGGACCACTCGATGGGTCTCGTTCGACGTACGTGTTCGGTGGGGGCGGCGTTGTCCTTGCTCGGAGTGGTCTGGGCCGTAGGAGCCTCTGGGAGCCAGGCCGGCGCCGCGCCGACGCCGATCCCGGGAACAGCACCCACCCTGGTCCAGGGGGCCATCGATCTGGGCGCCGCTCCCGCCCAGTCGTTGACGGTGACGCTGTCCCTTCCCCTCAGGAACCAATCCGGGCTGACCAGGCTGATCTCGGGGCTGACCAACCCATCGAGTCCCACCTATCACCAGTACCTGACGCCGGCCGCATTCGCCTCACAGTTCAGCCCCACCACCGACACCGTCAACGCGGTCACCGGCTGGGCTGCCTCGGCCGGACTGACGGTCACGTCGGTCTCGTCGAACCGCACGCTGGTCACGGTGAGCGGCACCCTGTCACAACTGGGCCAGGCCTTCGGGGTGGCCTTCGACAACTACCGGATGGCCAATGGGCAGACGTTCGTCTCCAATAGCCAGACAGCCAGCGTGCCGGCCGCGCTGACCGGGGACATCTCGTCCATCGTCGGCCTCTCGACGCTGGGTCGAGCCCAGCTGGCTCCGTCCGCCGCTCCGACGGGGACGGTGTCATTCCCCTCGAGCTACGGACCCTCCGACTTCTGGTCGTTCTACAAGGCGCCTGCGAACCAGACCGGCGCCGGGCAGACCATCGCCGTCCTCGCCGAGGGTGATCTGAGCAGCCCCAAGGCCGACCTGGTCACCTTCGAGCAGAAGTACGGCCTTCCCGCCGTGCCCTGGACCACCATTCCGACGGGGGCGGCGTCCACCGACACCTCGGGCAACGACGAGTGGGATCTCGACACCCAGTACTCGACCGGTCTGGCTCAGGACGTCTCGAGCCTGTTGGTCTACGACGCCCCCTCGCTCTCCGACACCGACATCCTGGCCGAGATGAACAAGTGGGTGACCGACGATCAGGCCAAGCAGGCCAACTTCTCGGCCGGCGAGTGCGAGCTGCTGGCCGACGCCAGCGGCTTTCTCACCTCGAACGACCAGGTCCTCGAGCAAGGGGTGGCCCAGGGCCAGACCCTGTTCACCGCGGCCGGGGACACCGGGTCGTTCTGCCCGCTCCTGGTGGGGATCAACGGTGTGCCTGCCGGCCTTCCCGGGGTCAACTACCCCGCAGCCAGCCCCTATGCGGTGGGGGTGGGTGGCACGACCATCCTCGGCGGCCCCAGCCCGCTGAGTGAGATCGGATGGTACGCCGGTGGCGGTGGCCTGTCCCTCCTCGAAGCCGAGCCCGCTTACCAGTCCGGCGTGGGCGGCTCCAATCTGGGCGTGAGGCGGGGCGTGCCCGACGTGGCCTTCGACGCCGATCCCAACAGCGGGTTTAACGTGATCGTCGGTGGTCAGAACACCGTGGTCGGCGGCACCAGTGGGTCGAGCCCGTCGTGGTTGGGGATCTGGGCCCGCACCCAGGCTGCCCACGGGGGCACCTTGGGCTTCGCCAATGCGACGATCTATGCCGAGCCGGCGACCTCGTTCAACGACATCGAGATCGGTACGAACGGGATCTTCCCCGCCACCCCGGGCTACGACTACGTGACCGGCCGGGGCACCCCGAACATCGCTGCGTTCATCGGCAGCGCCTAGACATCGCGGTCCGGGCCGTCACCACCCAAGGCTGGGGACGGTCCTCACTCCGATAGCGCGGTGATCTTGGCCCGGTCCCAGGGGGGAGGCGGGGAAGCGTCGGTCGGTTCGTCGTGGTGACGGCGCCCCGGCCGGGCTCCGGGCCGGAGCAAGTACGCTCGAGCGGGACGTGGGGACCACTACCGGAGGTGGATGTGCCGCATCACCTAGAGGACAACGAGGGGCTCTCCCGGTATGAGCTCATCGAGGACGGCCGCGTGGTGGGGATGGCCGAATACCGGGTCGAAGGCGACGTGGTCGTGGTTCCGTACACCGAGGTCGACCCCGCTCTGCGGGGGAACGGGCTGGGGGCGGTGTTGGTCCAAGGGACCCTCGACGCCATCCGGGAAAACGGCCACCGCGTCGTCCCGCAGTGTTGGTACGTCGCCCGTTTCATCGCCGAGCACCCCGACTACCAGGACCTGGTCGCCACCTGAAGCCCCACAGCCCGAGAAGTTGAGTACCCTCGGGCTGCGAAAGGATGCCATGCCATGTTCACAGTCTCTGAAGCGCGTCGGGCCACGGTCCAGGTCTGAGCGGCAGGAACTATGAGCTCGCACTCCATGCGCTCGCGGTCGTCGCACCGCACGATCTGGGTCGTCTCCCTGGTGGTGGTGCTCGTCGCCATCGTCGCCGTCGGGACCACGCTGGCCTTGCGCCCCTCGGGCCCGGGCAAGGCGGCGGGTGCGCCCGGCGCCACCTCGACGACGAAAGCAGCCTCGGCCAAGCCCTTGTCGGTCGTCTCCACCACGCCCGCGTCCGGGGCGGTGAACGTGCCGTCGGACATCGCCATCACCGTCCATGTGTCGGCCCCGCTCTCGTCGGCCAGTGCCATGCCCACCCTGAGCCCGCCGGTGGCCGGCACCTGGAAGAAGATCGACTCCACCACGCTCTCCTTCGCCGCCGCCGCACCGCTCATCCCCTCGGCGACGGAGTCGTTGACCGTGCCCGGTGGTGCGGCCGGCCTGCGCGACAGCGCCGGCTCCTCATTGGGCGCGCCGGTCACCGTTTCGTTCACCGTGGCCCAGGGGAGCATGACCCGCCTCCAGCAGATGCTGGCCCAGCTGGGCTATCTGCCTTTGGCCTTCACTCCGTCGGCGCCGCTCACCTCCCCGGTGGAAGCGGCCAATCCCCAGGCCGGCGCGTTCACCTGGAAGTGGCCCAACCTGCCCGCGTCGCTCACCAGTCTGTGGACCCAGGGGCAAGAGGACATCATCACCAAGGGCGCAGTGATGAGCTTCCAGAGCCAGAACGGCTTGACCGTGGACGGGCTGCCGGGAGCGCAGGTGTGGACGACGATGCTGGCCGACGTGGCCACGGCGAAGGTGGACGCCAATCCCTACGTCTACGTCTACGTGTCCAAGACCGTCCCCCAGAACCTGACCCTCTACAACAACGGTGCGGTCCAGTTCAGTAATATTCCGGTGAACACCGGCGCTCCCGGTGCCGACACCGCCGATGGCACCTATCCCGTCTTCGAGCACGTGCCCTCGTCGCGGATGACGGGCACCAACCCCGACGGGAGTACCTATGACGACCCCAATGTTCCATGGGCCAGCTACTTCAACGGGGGCGACGCGCTCCACGGCTTCCCTCGGGCCAGCTACGGCTCGCCCCAGAGCAACGGCTGCGTGGAGATGGCCATCTCCGACGCGGCCCAGGTGTGGCCGCTGACCCCGATCGGCACGCTGGTCACCGTGGTGGGCCCGACGATCTAGCGGCCGGCGCTGTTGGCCTTCGGCCGGTGGGGTGACGGCGGGCCTCGAAGGTCATGACGACGAGACTGATGGTGGCCAGTCCGGCCACAGCCAGCATCAACGTGGGATAGCTGGCCAGTCCGGTCAGCTCGGCGAGGACGATCGGGGCGGCGAATCCCACGTAGGTCAAGGTGTAGAACACCGCAGTCAGGCCGGCCAGTTCGTCGGGTCCGGCCAGCCGCTGGACCGCTAGCAGCCCGGACACCAGGATAAATCCGTATCCGGCGCCCAGCAGCGTGGCCGCGGCGAGCACCACGATGGGGTTGCCCAGGTGCGCAGCCAGGGCGGCGACCAGCATGCCCACGATCACCGCCACCAGGCCGGCGGTGGACCCCCGGGTATCGCCGGCGGCGTCGAGGCGTCGGGCCAGCGGTTGGACGAGAATGCCGACGGCCAGGGTGAGACCGGCGGTGGCACCGGCGAAGGCGATCCCATAGCCGTGGGTATGAGCGCTGATCACCGAAGGCAGTACGGCGAAGGCAACGGCGGGGGCGCCGAAGACCCACGGGGCGATGGGGGCGACCACGGTGAGGAACCGCGGGTTGACTGCGCTCGGCACTGCCAGCCTGGCCGCCAGACCGGCCCGGTTGACCTCGGTCGACGGCACCGTTTCGGGAGCCCGCCACAGACCGGGAATCACCGCCACCATGACGACCAGATGAGGGATGTAGGCCACCACCAGGGGATCTGCGGCCCATTGGCCGATCAGCCCGGTGACCACCGGACCGAGACCGAACCCGGCCGTGAGGGCGATGGCCGCCCGCCGGGCTCCGGCCTGTTCGCCCGCTCTCATGTCGTAGGGAGGGACGGAGAGCTCTTTGACCCATGCCGTCCCGGCCGCGAATGTCGCCCCGCTGGCCGCACCGGCCAGAAATCGCCCGGCGTAGAGCGCGGGTGTGGACTGCACGCCGAGCATGAGCACGACCGTGGCCAGCACCGACACGGCCACCGCGGGACGGACCAGCCGGCCCCGGCCCCAGCGATCCGAGGCCGGACCACCGAGGAGCAGGGCTGGGGCCAAGCCCAGTGCGTACACACCGAAGAGTGCTTGGTCGGTGCCCACCGGAACACCGCGATAGTCGTGATAGGCCAGAAGCAGCGAGGTGAATTGGTTGGCCCCCCACCCCACGCCGAACATGACCGCGGCCACCGACAGCCAGTGCCGACGATCCCGTGACGTCGCGCCGTCGGACGTGTTGTCTGGGTTCACCGTCGTTTCGGTCTGGTCAGACCAGGAACGTGAACAAGGGGGATCCGGGAGGGACCCGCTCGATCTGGAGCGGGCTGGCCGCCATGCGGTCGAGCAGCGCGTCCACGTCGCCCGCCCGGGCCAGCTCGATGCCCACCAGCGCCGGTCCTGTCTCCCGGTTGTTCTTCTTCACGTAGTCGAAGAGGGCGATGTCATCGTCGGGACCGAGGATGCCGTCGAGGAATTGACGAAGGGCCCCCGGTTCCTGGGGAAAGGTAACCAGGAAGTAGTGCTTGAGCCCCTCGAACAAGAGGGACCGCTCCACGATGTCGGCGTAGCGGCTGACGTCGTTGTTGCCCCCCGACACGATGCAGACCACCGGGCCGGGTTGCTCGGGCAGCCGTCGGGCTGCCGCGCTGGCCAGCGCGGCGGCGGGCTCGGCGATGATCCCGTCGGTCTGGTAGAGATCCAACAGCTCGGTGCACACCGCCCCCTCGGGAACGCTCACCATCTCGTCGACCAGGTCGAAGACGATGGGGTAGGTCAACTCGCCGACGGTACCAACGGCTGCCCCGTCCACGAAGGAGTCGATGTGGTCCAGACCGACCGGCCCACCGACAGCCAGTGCTGCGGCCATGCTGGCCGCCCCGGCGGGCTCCGCTCCCACGATGCGGACATGGGGTGCGTGCTCCTTGAGCCACACGGCGATACCGGCGATCAGGCCCCCGCCCCCAACGGGCACGATGACGGTGCCCATGCCCTCCCGGCACTGCTCGATCAGCTCCACCGCGACCGTCCCCTGTCCGGCGATGGTGCGCACGTCGTCGAAGGGATGCACGTAGATCGATCCCGTGGCCGCCGCGTCGTCCAGTGCCGCGGCGCTGGCCTCGTCGTAGGTGGCCCCGGCCAGGACCAGGTCGACCCACGGGTGCCCGATGGCGGTGATGCGTTCCCGCTTCTGGCGCGGCGTGGAGGTGGGGACGAACACCTTGCCGTGGATGCCCAACGCCCGGCAGCTGAATGCCACCCCCTGCGCGTGGTTCCCGGCGCTGGCGCACGTCACCCCCAGGCGCCGCTCGGACGGCGTGAGCGAGCTGATCACGTTGTACGCTCCCCGTACTTTGTACGAGCGGCCGATCTGCAGGTCCTCTCGTTTCAGCCAGACGTCGGTGCCCAGCTGGTCAGAGAGACGCTCGCTGCGCTCGACCGGTGTCTCCCGCACGACCGAGCGCAGCACTTCGGAGGCGGCGGCGACGGCTGCTGGGGTGACCTCTGAGCTTCCCGACATCCCTCGATGGTACGGCGAGTCGGTCTCGGACCACCCACTCGCCCGGGCCACCGCAAAGATGGTTCCCGAGGGACTCTTGCTCAGGCGCGGTGGAGCGCCCGGCGCATGACGGCCATCGACTCGGCGGATTGGCGCTTCGAAACCTCCGCGGTGAAGACGAGCGCCGATCCGTGGAACGTCCCCGGGTACTGGTGCAGTTCCACGGTGACGCCGGCCTGGAGTAGGCGAAGTCCGTAGATCAGGCCCTCGTCCCGCAAGGGGTCGAACTCCATGGTGGAGATATAGGTGGGGGGGAGGCCGGTCAGGTCGGTGGCCCGGGCCGGCGCCGCGTAGGGCGACACGTCGCTGCGGTCGTCGCCCAGGTAGAACTGCCAGCTGATCACGGCGTTGGGCCGGTTCCACATCGGCGTGTCCACGAAGGTCTGCATGCTCACCGTCTCGAGCCGATCGTCGAGCTCGGGAATGCCGAGGAACTGGAAGCACAGCGCGGGCCCGCCGCGGTCCCGAGCCAGCAGGGCGACGGCCGCGGCCAGCCCGCCTCCCGCGCTGTTCCCGAACACTGCTAGCCGATCGGTGTCGATGCCGAGCTCGTCGGGTGAGTCCCTCATCCAGGTCAAGGCGTCGTAGCAGTCGTCCAGTCCGGCGGGGAACCGGTACTCGGGGGCGAGGCGGTAGTCGACCGAGACGACCACGGCGCCGACGGTCCTGGCCAACAGGATGGACCCGGCATGCTCGGTCTCGATACTGCCGACGGCGAAGCCACCGCCGTGGATGTGCAGCACGCCGGGCAGCCGCTCGCCCCGGTCCTCGGGCGCGTACACCCGCACCGGTATGCGATGGCCAGCGGAGGCGGGAACCAGGCGGTCCTCGATGACCACACCGCTCGTGTCCACCTTGACGTTGCCTTGCACGCCGAGCTCGTCCAAGGCCGTCCGGGCTGCGGTCACGTCGGCGAAGTCGACGCTGGGTATGGCCGGGAGTATTTCGGCCAGCTCAGGATCGAATCGGTAGGTCATGGGTCTCCTTGTCGAGAAAAAGGATGGATAGAACAGGATGGATACGGAGTGAGGATCAGGAGGCGAACTGTCCCGGTCGTCTTCCGGGACCGGGAGGTCCGGCGAAGGCCTGGGCGATTCCCATCCACTCCGATGCCACCGCCCCGTCGCAGACCAGGTCGGTATCGTCGAGGTGCCGTCGTTGGGTGACCACCATGCAGAAGTCCACGGCCGAGCCCCGGACCCGGTCGGTGGCCTCGTCGGGACCGAAGACCCACCGCTCGCCGTCGGGTCCTTCGAGCTCGACGCGCACGGCCGTCTCGGGTACCTCGAGCCCATGGGATCGGTAGCTGTTGGGCAAGGCTCGGTATCCGAGGAAGGCCACCTGGCGAAGCCGATCCGAGGGCGCCCTGGACTGGCCCAACGCGTCGGCGACATCCTGGCCGTGGGCCCAGGTCTCCATGATCCGGGCCGTGAGCGCCGACGCCACGCTCATGTCCGGGCCGAACCACGGGATCCGCACGTTGGGTGCGAGTGCGCTCGTGTTCTCGATCATGGTGTACCGGGCTCGGCGCAGCCAGGGGACGAGGTCGGTGACGGGGCGCTCGCGGGTCGCCCGGATGGTGCCGTCGACGAACCGGTCGACGTCGGTGAGGGCCTGGAGACGAATCTCTTGGAAAGCATCGGGGTCGGTGGCGGCCAGCGTGACCTGCTCGTCGAAGTAGGCCAGGTGGCCGATCTGGTCGCGGATGGACCAACCCGGTGCGGGTGTGGGCGTCTCCCAGCCCTCCGGGCTGAGCGGCAGCACCAGAGCCACGAGGTCATCGGTCTCCGCGATGAGGTCGTCGCACAGCTGACCCACGGCCACTGACATGGTCCCCCTCCTGCCCTTTCCCTCGGGGGATGCCCCCCTCCGAGCCGCTGCCGGCCACGGAGGCTCGGAGCGATGTCATGATGACCGCCCTACGATAGGTCATCGCGTACAGCGGTTACCTTCCACGACGATTGAGCAAAGGACTGTAGATGAGCGACAGAGATCGGGACTTCGCCGCGCTGGCCCTTCGGACGGCCATCGGGCCGATGTTGGTGCTCCACGGGCACAACAAGGTCTTCGGGTCGGGTGGCCTCAAGGGCACGACCGGTTGGTTCGAGAGCCTGGGCCTGCGGCCAGCCGCCGTCCATGCCCGGATGGCTGCAGCCACCGAGATGGGGGCCGGTACCCTCATCACGCTGGGGGTGGCCAACCCCCTCCCCACCGCCGCGGTGGTCGGGTTGATGGCCACGGCCGCGGCTACCGATCATCGGGGCAAGGGTTTCTTCGTCTTCAAGGGGGGCTGGGAGTACACCGCCGTCGTCGCTCTGGCGGCCACGGCTCTGGCCGGGTTGGGCAACGGTCGGTGGTCGGTGGACCGCTTGCTCGGCCGAAAGCAACGATCGGGCGCGGCGATGGCCTTCGGCGCCGCCGCGCTGGGCCTGGCCGGTGCCGGCGCCCTCCTGGCCTCTTCCTATCGGCCGAATGCGGACGCGCCGGCAGAGGCCGAGACCGCGGACGCCGAGCCCGCGCCCGAGACCGAGACCGCCGAACCCACCTGATGGCGGCCGAGGGCCTCGTCGACGGCCGGGTGGCCGTGGTGACCGGAGGTGGCGGGGGGATTGGACGCGGCGTCTGCCGACGGTTAGCGGCCGAGGGCGCGTTGGTGGTGGCCAACGACATCGACCACGCTGGTCTGGACGAGACTGTGGCCGAGGTCCGAGCGAGCGGGGGCACCATCGAGCCCGTCCCCGGAGATGTCAGAGAGCAAGGCACCGTCGAAGCACTGGTGGGCGCAGCCCACGAGGTGGCCGACGGCCGCATCGACGTATTGGTGAACAACGTCGGCGACTTCCGTCCCAACGGCATGTTCCTCAAGTCGGGGCCAAAGGAGTGGGACGCGCTCTACGCCATCAACCTCGAGCACGTCTTTGCCTGCACGAGGGCAATCGCCCCGACCATGGTCGAGCGCTCGTCGGGGAGCATCGTCAACGTCTCGACGGTCGAGGCCTTTCGGGGCATTCCCGCCAACGCCGTCTACTCGGCGTTCAACGCCGGGATCAACGCATTCACCCGCAGCCTGGCCGTGGAGCTTGGCCGCAAGGGGATCCGGGTCAATGCCATCGCCCCCGACCTGGCCGACACGCTCCAGACGCCGGCGGAGATGATGCTCGCCGGACGGGACGAGGCCCTCATCCAGAATTGGGTGCCGGTCGGCCGTTTCGGCCAACCCGACGACTACGGCGACGTCGTCGTCTTTCTGGCCAGTGACCTGTCCCGGTTCGTCACCGGCCACGTCATTCCCGTCGATGGCGGCACCCTGGCCGCCAGTGGCTGGTACCTGAAACGCAACGGTCCCGGGTGGACCAATATGCCCGATTCGCCGTAGCCGACCGCTCGTCGAAGCTCAGACGGGGCGTGAGGGAAGCTCGGCCAGGTCCTTCTGAGTCAGCGTCCACGCCGGCGCCTTGGCGTTGGCCCGAACCTGTTCAGCCGAGGTGGCGCCGGCGATGACCGAGGCCACACCGTCTTGTGCGGCCAACCAGGCCACGGCCAGCTCGAGCAGCGAGTGGTCCCTTGCCGCGGCGAAGGCGGAGAGGGCGTCGACGTAGTCGAAGTTCTCGTCGGTGGCGATGGCGCCGAAGTACGACGCGCTCTCGAATCGCGACCCGGGCGGGAAAGGCTCTCCCTTTCGGTACTTGCCCGTCAGCATCCCCGAGGCCAGGGGAAAGTAGGGGACGATTCCGAGGCCGTGTTGCCGGGCTGCGGGCACGACCTCTTTTTCGACGTCACGCACGAGCAGGCTCCACTCGATCTGTGTTGCGCAGAACGACACCGCCTGGCGCGCCTCAGACACGGCCGCCGCCTCGTCGATCTGAGCGGCGGTGACGTTTGACGACGCGATGTGGAGGATCTTGCCCTGGTCCACCAGGTCGCCCAGGGCATCGAGGGCCTCGTCCACCGGGGCGTCTGTGTCCGGGTAGTGCTGGTAGTAGAGATCGATGCGATCGGTACCGAGCCGGGACAGGCTGAGCTCGCACGCCTCGAGGATCCGGCGACGGAGGTCACCCGGTCGGTACGCATCATCCCTCGGTCGCGGGCTGAACTTGGTGGCGATGACCACTCCGTCCCGCCGCCGTCCGAGCGCCTCGCCCAGAAACTCCTCCGACTTGCCGCCGCCGTACATCTCGGCCGTGTCGAAGTGGGTGATCCCGACGTCCAGGGCCGCGTCGACCACGGCTCGGCTTTGTTCGGCGTCGATCCGCATGCCGAAATTCTTGCAACCGAGTCCCACCACCGAGACCTCGGGTCCGTCCACTCCAAGGCGACGCGCCTCCATGCCGTTCCTCCTGTTGTCGCTGTTCGGTTCGCCGGCCGTCACCTGCGGGTGAGACGGGGACGACGAAACAGAACCCTACGCCGTGGGAACGGTGCCCGGTGCGCTCGAGTCGGCCCGCCGGGCCGTGATCGAGGCCATCGTTCAACTGTCGAACCAGCGTTCGATACGGCTTTGGCCGAACTGGCGTTTGTCGTCGGCAATGGCCTCGGAAGGACCGTCAAGATCGCCGACGGGAGCGGCACCGCTCAAGAACGTCACGCTCACGCTGGCGACGAGGTCATGTCCGAACTCCAAGTAACAGGTGCCCTGTCCGTCATAGGTCGAAGTGGACGATTCTTCGTGCACCCGGGAAATGATCTGATCGGCGACGACCGATGCCTGTCCCTCGGAGAAGACGCCGGCCTTCGGGGTGCCGACACTCGTGACATCACCGATGGCGAACACGTCAGGGAATGACGTCTCCAGCGTCAGGGAGTCGACAGGCACCCAGCCGTCCACGGCAAGTCCTGACTCGGCCACTACCGCCGGAACCTTGTGGACAGGTACGCCCAGGAAGAGTTCGAAGGGCATTTCGGACCCGTCGCTGAACACGGCGACACGGCGGTCGGGATCGAGACTGCTCACCAACCGCTCGGGGTGCCAGTTGATCCCCCGCTCGGCAAAGGCAGCCAACAGCGCCGTTGATGCCGCGGGCGAAGGTGGAATCGGCACACCCATGGGCATGACCAGGGAGATTTCCGAGTCATCTCGAACACCCCGCTCGGTGAGATAGTCGTGCAACAAGAGGGCGGTCTCGCTTGGTGCGGGCGGGCACTTGAACGGGGTCGAGGTCACGCCGACGACCACATGACCGCCCGAGAACGTGGACAGGGTGTCGCGCAGGGCAAACGCACCGGGCACCGTGTAGAACTCGTGGCCCGCTTCGACGAGCCCGGGAGTAGCCGAAGGATCCAGATCGGCACCCAGGGCCACGACCAAGATGTCGGCGTCGAAGGTCCCCGACTCCGTCTCAACTCGCTTGGTCTCCGGGTTGATCGATCGGATGGTCGATTATACGAATCGCACCCCCGGTTTGACGATGTCTCGGTAGGGATAAGGACCGCGGCAGAAGGCGTTCGTCCGAACATGACGTCCAGTTTGGAGAACCCGAATATGAATGATTCGTTCTGGTCGATCAGAACCAGATCGAGTTCGGCGCCGATCGCTTCGGACAACCGCGTTGAGAGCTCCAGGCCGCCGAATCCCGCACCGAGCACGAGTATCTTCATGGCCAAACGGTAGCCTCGGTAGCGCCCGAGGATGCAGGACCTGGCCGAGCAGTGGTCCTGGACCGACGGGTCCCCGACCGTACGAAGAGGTCGATGCCGCTCGAATGGAGCCTCGGTGCCCGATAGGGTCGACGCGATGAGAGTGTGCAGCGTGGTGGGGGATCCTCATGCCTGAGCCGTCGGTCATTCACGTGGCCTATCCGGCGCTGGTGCAGGTGTTCGACCACGAACGGGTCGGCGCTCTGTGCCCGAGCACTGAGGTGGTGACCTCCCCCTACGAGATCAGTCATGATCAGCGCACCCGGCGATCCCACGAGCCCGAGAACGAGGAGCTCCGCTGTCCGAGCCACCGCTCGACCCGGGGCTGGTGGCCGATCTGGGACGGGCCGAGGTCCTGTTCACCTTGGATGCTCCCTACGACCTCGGGCGACTGGCGCCCCACCTTCGATGGATCCAGGCGGTGGGCTCCGGGGTCGGCCAGTTCGCCTCCTCCGGGCTCGACGGGACCGGCATCGTGTTGACCAACGGCGCGGGGATCGGCTCGGTACCCATCGCCGAGTGGGTCCTGGCCCGGGTGCTCTCCATCGCCAAGCGGCTCGACGAGCATGCCGAGCACCAGCGTCGTCACCAATGGGAGCCGCGATACGGGTCCATGCTCATGGGTCGCACCATGGTCATCGTCGGGCTCGGGGCCATCGGCCGCGAGGTCTCTCGTCGGGCCCGGGCGTTCGGCGTCCACGTGATCGGGATCCGGCGGAGCTGGGTGCCGGGGCGACCTCACCCGATGCCGACGAGCTGATCGGGCCGGGTGACCTGTTCGAGGCCCTGGGTCGGGCCGACGTCATCGTGGTCGCCGCCCCGGGAAGCAGGGAGAACGACGGGCTCTTCGACGCCGCCGCATTTGCCGCCACCCGGCCCGGAGCGATCTTCGTCAATGTGGCCCGGGGCTCCCTGGTCGACGAGCAGGCGCTCATTGCCGCCCTCGAGTCAGGGCAGTTGCGGGCGGCGGCCATCGACGTGGCCCGCCACGAGCCCCTCCCACCCGAGGACCCGTTATGGGATGCGCCGAACCTGTCCATATCTCCCCACAGCTCCACCTCGATGGAGGGGTACATGCAGCGCACCTTCGACCAGTTCTTCGCCAACCTCGAGCGCTACGTGCACGACCGTCCTCTGGAGAACGTGGTCGACATGACCGGGGGCTATCGTACCCGAGCCCGGTCAGGCCGACTTGGGTGGAGTGCGATCAGCTCAGTCACGTTGTCGAGCAGGATCTTTCTGCGATCGGCGTCATCGAAGTCCTTCAGCTCCCGGACATAGTCACGAGGTTCGGGCAAGGCTTCGATGTGGGGCCAGTCGGAACCGAAGATGACCCTGTCGGCCCCCATGCATTCGACCACCTGATAGACGTCGTCCTCCCAGAACGGGTTGATCCATACCTGGCGGCGGAAGGTCTCGATCGGGTCGTTCTTCCAGTAGCCCGGCATCTTGTTGGCCGTGGACCGGACCTTCTTGATCAGCTCGGGCAGGTACTCGGCGCCGTTCTCTACCGAGGCGATGCGCAGGTTGGGAAAGCGCTCCAGGTGGTTCTCGAAGATCAGCGTCAGCAAGAAGTCGCGGATGGCCTGTTCGATGTTGAACGATTTGATGGTCGGCTTCCACCACCGAGAACGTCGCCGCGAAGCCATCGGTGGCATACCCGTTGGACGAGAGGCCGCTGTCGCCGGCGTGGACGACGACGGTGATGCCCGCCTCGTCAGCCAAACCCCAGAACCCGTCGAAGCTCGGGTCGAACGGATTGCGCCGGCCGGTGTCGGTCACCGGCGCGGCCGGTCGCATGACCACGCTGTGGGCGCCCTGGTCGAGGGCCCATTGCAGCTCTGCCGCGGCCCACGCCGGGTCGGCCAGGGTCACGTACGGCGCGGCGAAGATGCGATCCTGGTAGTTGAACGACCAGTCCTCGACCAGCCAGCGGTTGAACGCTCGGAACAGGTGACAGACCGCTTCGGGGTCGTGGGCCAACGGCTCCTCGTAGATCATGCCCAACGTGGGGAACAACCAGCAGCCGGCCAGCCCCTGCTCGTCGAGCTTCGACAGCCGGGCGGCGGGCTGTCGGTACTCGGGACGGATCGGCTCCCGCCGGGACAGGAATTCCATCGGGTTGCGGTTGTCGGGATTGCCCCGGAAGTACTCGTACATGGCACCGGGAAGGGCGATGGGGTCGAAGGTGGGGTTGGTCACTGCGTGGTTCACGTGACCGCCGATGACGTGGTACTGCCGCCCCCCGATCTCGCACCACTGGATCACCCGTCGGCCGAGGGCGGGGTCGAGGTGTCGGGTGAAGGCGTCGGTCGCTTCGTAGTAGTGATTGTCACCGTCGAACACGGGATGTCCGACCTCGTCGAAGTCACGCACCGTTCGTCTCCTCTCCAGGGGTCTCCACTGGAACAAGTTCTCATCTTCCCACGGGTGGACCGTTGGCGTCGGCCCACCTGCCGAGCGACCGTCCCCTGATGGGTTGGGTACGCTGCGGGGCCGGGAGCCACGAGGCTGACCGTGGCGGTTGCCGCCCGGACCGGACCGCGAGATTGGAGCCAACATGCATGGTCACGAGGGGCTGCTCCTGGTCGGTCACGGTTCGGAGAGCGCGGATAGCGGGACAGAGATGCGCGCCATCGCCGATCTCGTGGCCGAGCAGCTGCCCGAGGTGCGGGTGGATGTCGGCTTTTTGGAGATGACCGAGCCATCGGCCAGCGTGGTCCTGGATCGATTGGTGGCCCAGGGGTGCCGTCGGATCGTGGTATTGCCGCTCGTGCTGCTCGGGGCCGGGCATGCCAAGAACGACGTGGCTGCCGTCGTGCTCGAGGGACGGGAACGCCATCCCCGGTGCGACCTGCTGTTCGGCAGCCCGCTCGGCGTGGCCAGAGACCTGGTGGCGACCATGGGCGACGCCGTCACCTCGAGCGGCGGGCGGGGGCTGCCGCTGCTGCTCATCGCCCGGGGCACGTCAGACCCCGACGCCAACGGGGACGCGGCGAAGGCGGCCAGGCTGGTGGCGGAGTGGAGCGACGCGCCCTTCGTGCACACCGGCTTCACCGGCGTGACCGGGCCCTCGGTACCCGACGCGCTGGAGGTGTTCGCTCGGCTCGGCTTCGATCGGGTGGCCCTGGGGTTCTGGTTCCTGTGCACCGGCAAGCTGATCGAGCGCGCCCGCGCCGACATCGCCGCCTTCAGCGATCGCACCGGGGTGACCGTGGTCGATGCCGGCTACTTCGGGCCCGACCCGCGGCTCGTTCCCATCATCCTGCAGCGCTATGGCCAGGCGAGGATCGGTACGCCGTTGGTCAACTGCGATTCGTGCTCGTACCGGGCACCCTGGCCCGGGTACGAGGATCGGGTGGGCCAGCCGATGGGGGTGGGCCACTCGCACCTGGCCGCCGAGCATCGTCACGCTCATCGCTGACCGACGCCGGTCAGCGTCGTTCTGGTGCCCGCCTCCGGGGCGATTGCTGGCCGGCGAGATCGTCGATCTCGCTCCGTAGGGTGGCCAGCCATGCGGCAATGTGTTCGAGGGCACTGCTCACCTCCGCGAAGTCTCGTACCGAGAGCGCCGCCGGGGTGAGCTCCGTCACCCCGGTGGCCAGCTCTGCTCGTCGTTGATCCTGCGCTCCGTCAGTGGATCGGCGGATGGCCAGGACCGCCTCGTTCAATGAGCCGATGGGGAACTCCTGGGGCCGCACCATCCGCTGGGCGGCCAAGGACCGGGCCAACTCGGCCAGCATCTGGTCGCCGTTACGGCGAACGGCGTCCAGGTCACCGGGTACCCTGGACCCGCCCACGAGGGCCCAGTGGTCCTGGAGCGCACTCGTCTCCAGGAACACCCATCGGCTGGTATCGGTGATCGACCACAAGATGCTGATCTGTTCGACGTGATGCAGGTGACCTCCGCCGAGGAGGCGCTGGAATCCGACCTGCGCGTTGTCGACGGCCAGTCCCGCTTGTTGGTGGGCAGAGGCGATGGCACCGCGCTGGTGAGGCATCGGGCCCTCGATGTACGCGGCCAGGACGACATCGAGATGGTGGCGGAGGGCGCGGATGGCGGAGGCCAGGGCATCGGGGAAGGATCGGCGTTCGGCCCGCGGCCACAGCAGATAGGCCATTGCTAGGGCGATGGCCGCGCCCACGAGGGTGTTGACGACCCGATGCGCGGCCACGCCCCAGTTCTCCGGCACTCCGGTCGAGATCAGCACGATGACCGTCGGGGTCAGGAAGATGACGGCCAACCCGTAGTTCAGCGGCAACAGCGAGAACGCCAGGGCCGAGAACACGAAGAGCAAGACGATCAGGGCCACCGTCCCGTGGACGCCGCTCACCACCACGGCGGCGATGATGCCACCCGCTACCGTGCCCACCACCCGCAGCAGCGTACGTTCGACGGTGGCGCCGGTGAACGGGCGCAGCACTACGGCAATGGTGAGCGGGATCCAATACCCCTTCGCGAGTTGGAAGGCGAGCGCGACGCCCACCCCGATGGCGGTAGCCGTGCCGTAGCGCACGGCGTGGCGGAAGATGGCCGAGCTGGGAGTCAGGTTGGTTCGGGCGGTCTGCCACGTCGTCCCCAATCGGGCCGGCCAGGACCGACGTTGTTTCGCTCCGATGGCCGACGGTGCCACGTCCGGCCTCCCGGGCGGTTCTACCGCGACCCCGTCGAGTGCATCAGCCGCGGTGTGCACGACCGCCGCCATGGCCGACAGGGTGTCGATGACCGGACGGAGCGCAATCGCCTCGTCGAAGCTGTCGCTCGTTCGTTTGAACATGGCCCAGCCCAGCGCCTCGGCCAGGGACCGGTCGAGCGGTCCGAGGTCGATCGGCGCCCCGTCGGTCGGACTGGGGTGTTGTTTGATGGCCGATGACAATCCTTCGATCGCCGTGGCGAGGGTGGCGATGGCCCGATCGATGTGCGCTCGATCGGCACCCGTCGAACCTGCCCCGGTGGCCAACGCGGCCAAGCCTTCCGCCTCACTCACCAGCTGCCTAGCCGCGACGACCAGGGCCAGGAGCCTGGTGCTGGTCGTGCTGGCCCCATGTCGACCGGCCCGGGTGAGGGTGACGACTGAGCGGGCCGATTCGATCTGGGTGCGGGCTTCGCCTGCCGCCATGGTGACGGCGGCCGGATCCTGGCCCGGGCCGCCGGTGAGCGACCGGACGAGATCGGCGACGGCCCGATAGGAAGCAGCCACCGATGCTGAGGCTGCGGCAAAGGGCCTGACCGGCCAGAGCACCAGGGTGACGACGGTGGCGCAGGCGCCGCCTGCCGCGACCAGCCACATCCGCTCGAGGGCCACCGATCCATCGCCGGGTAGCCCGATGCCGATGATGAGCAGGATGGTGACGACGAAGCCCACGTTGGCGGCCACGTTGCCGAACAAGTTGGCGAACGCGGCGCCAGTGGCGACCACCAACGTCACGGCGATGGACAGACCGATGGACTGGCTGGTGATGGTACCCAGTCCGATGGCCAGCGCGATCAGGACGGTGGCCGCCGACAATGCGTGCCACCGAGAGACCCTCGCCCCTCCGACGTCGGCCATGCTGGCGTTGAGTGTGCCTATGGAAAAGAGCGTGGCCGGACCGACCTCGTGGATGGCCGTGCCGACGGCCAGGGGCACGGTGATGAGAAGGGCCATGCGCAGCCCGAGCCCAAAAGCGGGCTGCCCGGGGGCAAGCTGGACGAGCGACCGCAGCGGATGGGGGCGCGAGGATTCGAAGGGAACCGGTTGCGTCGTTCCCGCGGTGTCGACGGGACGAGTCCCGGGCGGGTCGCGACTCACTGCGAAAGCATCGCGCGTTGGGCCATGACGCCCCGATCTGCTCTACCTGCCATACTGCCGCCGTGGCCACCGAACGGTTGCACGCGTCATCGATCCGACCTTCTGGGCCGCCTGACGACAGCCGCCGGGCCGACCGGTTGGTGCGGGGCCTGACGCTGGTCACCGGGCTGCAGTGGCTGGGAGCCAGCGCCATCTTGCCGTTGTTGCCGGAGTACCTGCGCCAGCGAGGCGGTTCGGACGCACTGGTGGGTGCGGTGATGGCTGCGTTCTTCGCCGCCGGTGTCCTGTTCCAGTACCCGGCCGGGCGCCTGGCCGACCATATCGGCAAACGGCCCGTCTTGCTCATGGGGCTCGTGTGTTACGCCGCGGCCAGCGTGGCCTTTTTGGCCCCGGTCACCCCGCTGGCCGATGTCGGCCTGCGCGCTCTGCAAGGCGCGGGAGCGGGCGCCGCCGAAGTGGCGTCGTTGGCCATGGTGTCCGGTGCGGTGTCGCTCGAGCGGCGGGGCCGCGCCTTCGGGTCCATCTACGCCGGGCAACTGGCGGGGATGGCCATCGGCCCACTGGTGGGAAGCCTCTTCGGCGTGGGGGCCATGGGGGCGATCTTCGTCGCCGCCGGGGCGGCATCGTTGGTCGCGTGCTTACCGATCCTGGTGGGATCGGGGTTCGCCGGCCAGCGAGTCTCGGCTGCGGACAGGGACCTGAGCCCCCGGTCCCGCGGCCTGCCCGACCTCAACCGTTCGTTGGTCGGGTCGCTCGTAGCCGCCGCCGCCATCGGGCTCACCTTCGGCGTCTACGAGTCCTGTTGGACGTTGCTGCTCGATGCGCGCGGAGCAGTCAATTGGGAGATCGGATTGAGCTGGACTCTGTTTGCCGTTCCCTTTGTGGCCATGGCTCGTCCCGGCGGTTGGCTGGCCGACCACTTCGACCGCCGTTGGCTGGTGGTGGTCTCCATTTCCTCGTCGATCGCGTTCTGTGCCGCGTATCCGTTCATCCACAGCATCGTCTTGTTGGTCGTCCTCGGCGGGGTCGAGGCTCTCGGTGTGGCCGTGGCTCTCCCCGCCGCCCAGTCGCTGTTGACCCAAGAGTCGAGCCTGTCCGAGGTGGGACGGGTACAGGGTCTGTTCTCCACCAGCGAGACGGGATCCATCGCCGTTGCCGCCGGTGTCGGCGGCTCGCTGTTCGCAGTGGCCGTGTGGGCTCCGTTCATCGCCGCCGCCGCCGGCGCCGCCGCTTTGACCGCGTTGCTCCCCTTCGTCTGGGCTCCGGTGGCGGGCCGAGTGGCTGATCACCGGACCGCGGGAGCTGGGCACGAGCCGAGCTTGCCGGTGGTGGTGAAGTAGGGCAATCGAGGTCCACAAATGGCGATTCTCAGCGTCGTCTCACCATCTCTCCCCGACCCGACTAGGGTGTCCATAGCGGCTTGAATCACGCCGAGCCTTGCTGCACTGGTATCCACGATGGACTCCTGCTGCTCAAAATGCGTGGAGTTCATGAGGTAGATTTCAAATGGCACAAGGTACAGTTAAGTGGTTCAACGCGGAAAAGGGCTTCGGTTTCATCTCGCCTGACGGTGGCGGCGAGGATCTCTTCGTCCATCAGTCCGAGATCCAGATGGAAGGCTTCCGCGATCTTCCCGAAGGTCAGCGAGTGGAGTTCGAAGCCACCCAGGGCCAAAAGGGGATGCAGGCCAGCCGCGTCCGCAAGGTCTGAGTTCGCACGTTCTGCATATCGTCACCGGTCGGGCATCCCCTGACCGGTGACGATGCAATTGGGGCCTAGGCCGAGACGGCCGGCCCTTCCAGGATCTCCTCGAAGTAGCGGTACATCCTGACTCCGACCCGGTAGGTCAATCGGTCGGGCTCGAGGGGAAAGCCGAGCATGCCCCGCAGGTACTGCTCGACTAGCTCTGCCCCCGCGCCGAGCGACAGGGGCAGCCCGCCCGAGAAGCGCGGGTTCACCTCGGTGAACGCGAACGTGCCGGATTCGCCGATGAAGCCCTGCACGTTGGCCGGACCGGTGAGGCCCAGCGCGCCCATGAGCGAGCCCACGCCGTCGATCAGCGCGTCATCGCCGAAGGTCTCTCCGCGCACCGAGATTCCTGCCTTGGTTTCATTCCGCCACCGCGGGACGGCAGCCACGACCACGCCGTCGCGGTCGGCTAGCACGTCGATGGTGAACTCGCGGCCGCTCAGGCAGTGTTGCACCATGGCGTCGGGGACCTCAGCCACGAGGCGAGCGATGCTGGTCGGGTCGTCGGTCAAGTGGATGTCTCGTGATCCCCGACCGTGCCTCGGCTTCACCACCCAGGGCCCGGGTACCCCGTCGGCCGTTCCCAGCGCCGTGGGGGGCACGGGCAGACCGGCAGCGATGACTGCTTGGTGAAAGCGCCATTTGTCGGTGCACGACTCGACCGCATCGGGCTCGGGAAACCAGTGGGCTATCCCGGCGGCGTCCAGAGCCGACGAGGCTGCGGCCAAGGTGACCAGTTCTTCGGCCACAGACGGGATCACGGCGGTGACGCCGTGCTCCTGGCCCAGTGCGCACAGGGCCGACCCGAACTGAGGGTCGTCTGCTCGGGGAAGGGTGCCGCCGCCATCGGCCAGCCGGATGCCCACCGCCTCGGGGGAGGCGTCGACCCCCACGGTGCGGTGCCCACCTTTGCGGAGCGCTTGGATGACCGACACACCGGCGGGTCCGCCCGCGCCGGTGACCATGACCACCTGGGGTGGTAGCGCCAACGCCTCCGGAGTAACCGTCACAGGGATCCCAGGACGTGGCGGATGAGGATGACGACGCCGGCCGCGGCGAAGGCCAGTATCCCGCTGAAGAGGAAGCGTCGCTCCATCCGGCGATCGGAGCGGATCTCGGCGGCACCCACTTCGTCGCCGCGGTCGGGATCACTCGGTGCGTGTTGTTGCGATGACGCCATTGGTGGCACCCCCCATCTTTCCGGTCTTCTTGGTAACTTCCCAGCGGATCTCGCTGCCGCGCAATTCCTTGATGTACGCAGTGAACCCGATCGCACACAGCAGCGGTCCGTAGCCGCCCAGATAGATCAAGGCCAGGGCGAGGCGCGGCATCCCCAAGCGGCGCTCGACCCCGCGGGCGATGACCGCCACCAGCATGCACGCCGCACTCCAGATGCTGGCGAACAGCACCTCTTGATGTTGGGCCATCGGCGTCAGCGACCAGTGGAAGGGGCGCAGCAGGTCGTTGATGGCGGCGATGCTCGGCGTAGGCAGGATGGTGAAGATGATGATCCCCACCGAGACGAGGCCGGGGAACAACACCGCCTGGAACCAGGCGTGGCGAGCCGTGGCGCGATCGGCCAGCAGACCGAACACGGTGATGGCCACCCAGCTCAGGGCGTTCGAGATCCAAAAGACGCGGGAGCAGGGCCCCGGCCTCGCCGTAGTTGATGAAGTACAGGATGGTCAGGGCTACGGCGTTGAGGGCCATGAGGATCGGTTGCAAGGTGACGGCGAACCAGACGATGCCGAAGGTCGGACGACCGAGCGGGGTATGGGGCCGAAACCAGACCGACCGGTACTTCAAGACGATCTGGAGGTTCCCTCGGGCCCAGCGGAGCCGTTGCTTCCACAGCCCGTCGATGTCCCCGGGTTCTTCGGCTAGAGCGATGGCCCGACCTTCGAAGATGACCTTCCGCCCGTTCAGTTGGGTCTGGAAGGTGCTCACCGTGTCCTCGGCCTGGGTGCTGTCGTCGATACGACCACCCAGCTCTTCGATGTTGGCCCGAGTGTGCAGTTGGGCCCCCCCGGGCAGGCAGGCGGCAACGCCGATGAGGTTGCTCGATCGGCGGGCCAGGGCCTGGGCCATGACGTATTCGAAGCCGATGAACCGGGTCATGGAATTGCCGGGCCGGCTCCCCTCACGGATATAGGCGCCGACGGCCCCGACGTCGGGATCGGCAAAGTGCCGGGTCATCCGGCGCAGCGAGGTCGGGGTGAACAAGACGTCGGAGTCCATGATGAGCACGGCCTCGGCCCAGTCGTCGGCCAGGATGACGGCAAGCCCGTGGTTGAGCACGGCCGCCTTTCCCTCGCCGCCCTTGTTTCGGCGGAGATAGTAGATACGGCTGGGATGAGCGGCCGCGGCCGCTTGGACCAGGGCCGGCGTGTCGTCGGTGCTGGCGTCGTCCACCACGTAGATGCGCACCGCATCGACGGGGTAATCCAACGCAAGAAGGGTCTCCAGGGTCGTGGTCAGGACGGCCTGTTCATTGTGAGCGGGAATGATGATGGCCGTCCGGGGCTGAGCCGGCGCGGAATCCTTGGTGTGGTCGCGATAGCGATGGAACATGGCCAGGGAGACGAACCCGGCGCTGACCAGTGACACCGTTGCCGCGGCAATGACGAACAACGACAGGAAGATGCGGATGAAGACTTCCATGGTCAGGTCACGCACCGTTGCGGGGCGGGGTCCCGCTCACGCCATCGACGCAAGGATCTGGCGAACCCGGTCGTAGAGCCCGATCGTCTCGATGCGGTGGCTGTCGGTGGCGCACACAATCGGCACCTCGTTATGGGCGAAGTAGGCCAGGGTCGACGCCGAGGGACATCCCCATCGTTCGTCGACCTCGGCCATGATCCCGAACCGGCGGCACTGTTGGGCCAGCCAGTCCAGACCGAGGCGGGCAGGTCCGCTTCGCTCATCCCCGACTTGGGCAGCACGCTGAACATGTGGGCGAGGATGCCCACCCGGCTACGGCGCTCCAGCGAATTGCCAACCGCCTCGACCAGTACCGCGGCCAGGACGAGGGGTCCCATCGGCCGATTCCACGATGCCGGTCGAGGACTTCTTTGGGGTGGTGAGGCCCGTCTTCCATGGGGAACTGGTGGTCGGCCACCAGGATGTGGTCGAGTGCCTCGAGACCGGGCGGCAGATCGAGCGCCTGCCGCCCTGGTCTAGTACCTTGGTCTCGACGCCCCGCAGGATGTCGAGGGGCTCGGGCCGCTCGGCCTCGCCCTCGATCAGCTCTCCGGTGGCCCGGATGAAGTCCGGCAGCCACTCCGTGTCGGCCCGGACGTGGTCGACCAGGCAGAGGGTGCGCAAACCCCGTTGATGGGCGGCGTCCACGTCTCGGCGATGGCGTTGCGACCGTCGGAGAAGGTGGAGTGGACATGGATGTCCCGTCCGAAGTCCCCGATCACGGGCGGGGCCTGGTTCATGTCCGCCGGGCGCTCTGCCGGATGACGGGTCGATCCCGGACCACCTCCAGCGGCTCGGAGAAGAGGCTCTGGCCGTAGCGACCCCAGTAGCGAGCAGTCGCCCGCACCAGGTCCTCGGCCAGATAGGCCCGGAGCTCGCTCTGGCCGGTGAAGACGGCCAGCATGGCCACCTTCTCGTCCAGGTTGGCGT
>CAVQVK010000020.1:0-18484 GCA_963717035.1 uncultured Acidimicrobiaceae bacterium
TGGCGTTGTGTCTCGCCGCCTTCATCATCAGCGTGGACGTGACGATCGTCAACGTTGCCTTGCCGACGCTGGTGCGCAAGCTGGGGGCATCCACTACGCAGCTCCAGTGGATCGTCGACGCCTACAGCCTGGTGTTCGCCGCCCTGGTCTTGGCGGCAGGAAGTCTGAGCGACCGTCTTGGCCGTAAAGGCGTTCTGCTTATCGGGCTGGCCGTATTCGCCGTGGGTAGCCTGACCGGAGCGTTTTCTGGGAACATCGCCGATCTCATTGCTTCCCGAGCCTTCATGGGCCTCGGCGCGGCTCTGATGTTCCCCTCGACGCTCTCCTTGCTCGTCAATGTCTTCACCGAACGCGGAGAACGTGCCGTGGCGATCGGGCTGTGGGGCGCCACGACCGGGATCGGCATAGCGACTGGTCCAATAGTCGGTGGGTGGCTTCTGGAGCGCTACTGGTGGGGGAGCATCTTTGCCTTCATGGCCTTCGTCGCCGCCGGAATCGCAGCCCTGGTCGCAGTTTGGGTGCCGGCCTCTCGGGATCCGAGTACACCGCCGATCGACTGGCGAGGTCTGATGTTGTCGGCGGTGGGGATGACGGTGCTGATATTTGGCGTCATCGAAGCGCCTGACTGGGGATGGGGTTCGTCGGCCGCCTTGGGAACGATCGTTGGCGGCGTGGCCCTCCTCACCATCTTCGTCCTGGTAGAGCAGCGTACGGAACACCCCATGCTCGACGTGGCCCTATTTCGCAATCCTCGGTTCACGGCGGCAAGTGGGTCGGTCGCCATCTCCTTCTTCGCTCTCTCGGGTTTCATCTTCCTCGTTGTCCAGTACTTCCAGATCGTGAAGGGATACACCCCCCTGGGCACCGGCGTCCGTCTGCTACCAGTAGCCGGTTCTGTGGCCATAACGTCAGTGGTGGGCACGAAGCTCGCCGTTCGGGTTGGTAACAAGGTGATCGTCGGAGCTGGGTTGTTGCTGTTTGCGACTGGGCTGTTCTGGGCTTCGACTGCGTCGGCCTCCACGACCTATCTCGTCATCGTCGGTCAGATGGTGTTCCTTGGCTCAGGGATGGGTCTCACCAGCGCCCCGGCCACCGAAGCGATCATGGGCGCCGTACCCGCGGCGAAGGCGGGAGTGGGATCCGCCGTCAACGATGCCACGCGCCTCTTCGGCGGGACGCTTGGGGTGGCGGTCATCGGCAGCGTGGCCACATCCCTGTACACGAGCCGACTGGTGTCGGAGTTGCCGTCGGGAGTACCTGGGCGAGCCGTAGCGGGCGCAAAGGGCTCGGTCGGAGGAGCGATCATCGCCTCCCACCAGCTCTCGAAGCTCGGGTTCGGCCAGGCGGCACACGGGCTGGCCCACTCCGCCACCAATGCATTCCTCTACAGCTTGGCGGGCGGTTGCCGGGTTGTCGGAGCCGTCACCATCGTCGGGGCAGTCGTCGCTATTGCGTTCCTGCCGGCCCGACCAAGGCAACCGGAGGAAATGGCGGACCAAACCGATCGACTTGGAACGTCGAGCTCTTCTTCGGGAGCTGAACCAGCGCTGGGAAGCGATACGCCAGTGGTCGCCGGTTCGAAGTCATGAGTTCTCGCAGAGTGACCCTGCACAGCGATTGCCGACCATTCGACATCCAACCATGTAAGGAGTGACGTGACCTACACCGAGAAGGACATGATCGCCACCATCGACCGACTCGTGCCCGAAGGTGCGACTGATGGGACGACGGCCGAAGCACTGCAGTACCTCGACCAGTACCACGCAGGCGGATCTCAAGCCGTCGAGCGATTGCTGGTCACCCTGACCCCGTCGCCGTCGGACATCGTCCTCGACGTCGGGTCAGGTCTCGGCGGTCCGGCCCGCCAGGTGGCCATGGCATCCGGCTGCCGGGTAACGGGCGTGGACATCACCGAGGCCTACGTCGAGGTGGCCGCCGAACTGACCGACCGTTGCGGGCTGTCGGATCGTGTCCGGTTCGTCCACAGCGATATCGCCGACCTCGTGCCCGAGCAGCCGTATGACGCCGGGTTCACAATGCACGTCCAGATGAATATCGAGGCGAAGCGGGAATGGTTCGCCCAGATCGCCCAGCGGCTCGCACCTCGCGCTCGATTCGCGCGTGTGGGAGGTATGCCGCACGTCGGACGCGGAGCGTTCATGGCCGTTGCCGTGGTCCATGGATGGGAGTGACAGCCACCTGGCCACCTCTCACGACCTGCGCGACGCCATTCTCGGAGGGGGCTTCGAGCTAGCCGAATGGGTCGACGAGTCCGCTTGGGCCAGATCATGGTTCGACACGACGTTCGCTGATGGCCTTCCCTCGGGCCCCACCCTGCCGATGGTCCTGGAGGACGGTTTTGCCCGGATCCTCAACTTCGCTGGAGCGCTGGCCGACGGCACCCTGGAAGTGTGGCGCGGTGCATTCGTCCGATCGGCCGGTTGAGTAACAACCCAACCCCGGTCAAGAACGTGGAATTCGCCGACCGATGATTCAGAAGGCCAGAGGACGTCGTAATCCTGGAGGACGCGGAACCGATTACCGCACTCATCATGGCGACCAGGAGAGCATCATGACCGCTACCTACACCTTCGACGTCTTTTCGAGCCTCGACGGCTTCGGCGCCGCCAGCGGCAACTGGGGCGGCTACTGGGGCAAGCAAGGCCCCGAGCTGCTCGACCGCCGCCTCGCCTTGTACGACCAGGAGCAGCGGATGGTCTTCGGGGCCAACACGTATCGGGTGTTCGCGCAGATGCTGGCCTCGAGCACCGAGGAGTCCGAGGTCCGTGACCCATGGGTCACCCGGATGAGGAACCTGCCGGCAACGGTGGTGTCGACCACACTGGAAGGACCCCTCGACTGGCCGGAAGCGACCGTCGCGAGCGGCGACGCCGTCGACATCGTCGCCCGACTCAAGGAGGTGTCCGAGCTGCCGCTGCGCTCGCACGGCAGCCTGTCGATGAACCGGGCGCTGATGGGCGCCGGTCTGGTCGACCGCGTCCAGGTGACGCTCTTTCCTGTGATCACCGGTCAGAACGGACTGGACCCGATCTTCCAGGGTGCGTCCGACTTCGACCTCGATCTCATCGAGAGCCGAACGCTCGACGGCCGCACCGAAGAGTTCATCTACCGGCCCACCCTGCATGTCTGAGTCCGGCCATGCACCCCCACCCCGTCAAGCAGCCGAACCGTAAAGCGTGTCGAACGATTCACAATCCCAACGGATCGAGCGCCACCGGATATCGTGCAGCCTATGACCGTGCGCACTTCTGAGCCGGAACTGGACCTGGAGCCGTTCCGCCGGGAGCTGACCGGATATTGCTACCGCATGCTCGGATCCGGCTTCGAGGCCGAGGATGCGGTGCAGGAGACCATGGTGCGAGCCTGGCGCCACGCAGAGGGTTTCGAAGGGCGGTCCAGCCTGCGCTCCTGGGTCTATCGGATCGCCACCAACGTCTGCATCGACATGCAGCGCCAAGTGCAGCGGCGCGCCCGGCCCATGGAGATGGGTCCGGCGTCACCGCCAGATGAATCCCATCTTGGCCCACTGCTGCCTGAGGCCACCTGGATCACCCCCGTGGCCGACGAGCGCGTCGCACCACCGGACCGTGCCGATCCTGCTGAGGTCGCCCTGTACCGGGAATCGATCCGTCTGGCCTTTGTGACCGCGCTGCAGCACCTACCGGCCCGCCAGCGTGCCGCCCTTGTCCTCTGCGAGGTACTGCGCTGGTCTGCGGCCGAGGCGGCCGACCTTCTCGAGACCAGCGTCGCCGCCGTTAACAGTTCGCTGCAGCGGGCCCGGGCCACGCTCGGTACCGTCTCGACGGAGGTCCCACCGGGTTCGCTCGATGAAGCCGATGCCGCCCTCCTCGAGCGCTATGTCGAAGCCTTCGAACGCTACGACATCGATCGACTGGTGACACTGCTGCACGAGGATGCGATCCAGTCGATGCCGCCCTTCGCCATGTGGATCCAGGGTGCATCTGACATCGGCTCCTTCATGGTGAAGCCCGGTCCGCTCGCCTGTAGTGGCTCCCGTCTCGTTGCAACCTGGGCCAACGGCTGTCCGGCATTCGGCCAGTACCGACCCGATCCGGCCGGTGGCTACGAACCGTGGGCCATCCAGGTGCTCGAGATCTCAGGAGGAAAGATCGCGGCCATGAGCTTCTTTCTCGCTCTCATCGACTCGGAACGGCTTTTCCCGGCCTTCGGTCTCCCCCTCCACCTCGATCCCTAAGCCGACCAAGCTCAGCAACTCGCCGAGGCGCGGAGACACGTCTGTCACAATCGACTTGGCTCCTTGGCGCGTCGCGCTCAATATCGTGCGAGCCACGGCATCCACGGCCTCGAGGTCCGGAGGCCCCGGGCCGCCGAAGGTCCGGACGCCGAGAACCCTGCCGTCTCGGCCGACGAGGGTGATTCGACACCATCGCTGCCAGAGTCCGGTCATGACTAGATAGACGGCTGTCGCTCGACGAATTAATCGACCTTTCCGGGCCTGACTCCTCGCCCGACGGCCAGAGGGTCGTTGTCTCCCGTACGGCCGTTGCCTCCCGTACGGCGATGATTTGCGGCGCGGGGGCCGTCGAATGGGATGAACGAACCGAAACTCGAAAGAGATCCGATGACCGACAGGTTCCCGGCACGACCCAGCACGGACGGAGGAGTCATGACCCGGAACAATGTTGGAACGGTGCAGGCGCTCGACGAGCTGGGTGAGCGGTAGCGGTGGATTGCACTTTCGTGCTGTGTGCTGGCTTCCTGATGATCGTCTTGGATCAGACCATCGTGAACGTCGCGCTACGAGCGATCAAGACGGCCTGCACTTCTCGCCGTCTGGACTTGCCTGGGTGGTAAACGCTTACCTGATCGCGTTCGGCGGCCTGCTGCTGTTGGTCGGTCGGCTAGGGACCCACTCGCCCGTGACCTCCCGGCCGGCTCCACAGGGTGCGTGTCAGGACTCGGACTTTCCCAGGAGGTAACGGCGTTCGGGTTCGTTAGTGGCCAGGCTCGCCGCTGTCTTGTAGGCGTGCTGCGCTGCCTCATGTTCCCCCGCGAGCTCGTGGAGGTACCCCACGGTGGCGTGGTAGCGATGGTAACCAATCAACAGTTCGCCCAGAGCGTCGACCTCGACCTGGGCGGCCTCGGGTCCATCAGTGTGAGCCACGGCAACAGCTCGATTGAGCCGGACCAGAGGATTGTCGCTGCGCAGGAGCAGTTGGTTGTAGAGCGCCCGGAGCTGTGTCCAGTTCGTTGCGTCATACGACAGTGCCTGGTCGTGCACTGCGGCTATCGCCGCCTGCAGCTGGTACTCGCCCATCGCATGGTGGGCAAGCGCGGCAGTAAGCAAACCAAGACCCTCGACGATCATCGGCCGGGTCCACAATCGCCGATCCTGTTGATCCAGGGTTACGAGTTCACCATTGGCTGCGATGCGAGCCGGCCGGCGTGCGTCGGTCAACAACATCAGAGCGAGCAGCCCTGTGGTCTCGGGCTGGTCAGGCAGGCGTTGGTGCATCTGGCGTGCCAAGCGGATGGCTTCGTCTGCCAGGTCCGTGCGGTGGAGGCTTGGGCCACTCGTGGCGGCGTGGCCCTCGTTGAAGATGAGATAGATGACCTGCATCACCGCGGGTAATCGGTTGTCGATCAGGTCTGGTGGCGGAGTGCGAAACGGCTCGTCGGAACGGCTGATCGTGGCCTTAGCCCGGCTGATGCGCTGGGCGATCGTGGCTTCGGACATCAGCAGGGCGTCCGCGATCTCTCGGGTGGTGAGGCCACCGACGGCCCGCAACGTCAACGGGATGGCCGCGCTCGGAGCGAGCGATCCATGGCAGCACAGGAAGAGCAGCGCTAGGGAGTCGTCTTCGGAGACTTCCGGCTCGCTCGGCAGGGTCGACCACGAAGCGACCAGCGCTTCTCGTCGTCGACGTGCGGTGTCGCGGTGATGCTGATTGATCAACCGACGCTGCGCGACCCGAACCACCCAGCCAACCGGCCGATCCGGTACCCCTGTCGTCGACCAGGAGTCGATTGCGACGAGGACGGCGTCCTGGACTGCGTCCTCGGCATCGGCGAAGCTCTCACCCCGCCGCAACAAGACGGCCAGCGCATCCGGGGCAGCGTCGCGGAGTACCCGCTCGATCTCCGATGTTGTGTCAGGGTCCGGCATCCCCGCTTACGAGGGTTCCGGTGCGCTTAACACCTCTCGAACCTCGATGCGCTGGCGAATCGGTTCACCGCCGATACCTGGCGCGGCGGACACCCGAGCAGCGATTTCGATCGCCCGGTCCAAGGAGGCGACCTCGATCAGCCGGTAACCGGCGACGAGCTCCTTGGTCTCGGGGAACGGGCCATCTGATACCACTGGTGGGTGATGACCGTCTGAAGTGACGAAGAACGCTGCTTCCGGCCCGGACAGCCCTTGACCGTCGACGAGCTCACCCAGAGCACTCAGCTCGCCGTTGAGCGCGATCTGGAACTCGATGTGGGCCTGTAGATCGGCCTGGGACCATTCGAACATCGGTCCCATGCCCGACTCCACCGGCCCGTAGTTTTGCAGCAGCATGAAACGCATTGGTCGCCGCCCTCGGTTCAACGGTCGTAGGCCGCTTGAAGTGCGGCGATGTCGAGCTTGCCCATCTGCATCATTGCATCAGTGGCCTGTTGGGCGCGGGCCCGATCGGAGGAACCGAGCAGCGATCCGAGCACGGTAGGTACGACCTGCCACGACAATCCGTAGCGGTCCTTCAGCCAGCCACATCGGCCGGGTTCGCCGCCACCGGCGGTCAGCCGCTCCCACAGATTATTGATCTCGTCTTGTGTGTCGACGCTGACGAACAACGAGATCGCCTCGGTGAAGCCGGCCGGAGGTGAGCCTGCGTGGAACAATGTCAGCTGCTGGCCGCACAGCTCGACCGTTGCGGTGAAGATCGGTCCGTCGTCGGTGGGACGCCCGTTGGGCAAGGCGGCATCAGAGAAGATCGACGTATAGAACTCGATCGGCTCAGCCAGATCGGTATCGAACCACAGGAACGGTGTGATGGACGGCATAGCGAACCTCCTGAATCCTCGTTGGTCGCCCCGGGGTAGGCCGACATAGGTGAGTCAAAGCTGGCTTCCAATTCTCGACAGTTGGTGGCGAGAAATCTGGAAATGAGCGGTGCAGGGGCCGCTCGAGGGTCAGGCTGAGCGGGCCCGGTGGAGAAGTTCGTGCATGCCCGAACTCGGATAGAACCTGGTCCACGGCATCTCTCGCCCCAGTCACGGTGGTGACGTCCGCGACGATCGGGATGACCCGCTGTCCCGACTCCGCTTGGATGCGCTTCGACAGATCAACGACATGGATCGGGGTAAGAGCGTTGATTGCGACGCTCGCTCCGGCGGCTGCAGCTACTTCGGCGATTCCGCGACCGATTCCCCTTCCCGCTCCCCGTGACGCACATCACCTTGCCGCCCAGGTCAGCCGTCATCGCTGTTGTTGGCTCCTTCTTAGGGGGTCGGCCACGTCGATAAATCGAGCGTATATGTATGTTGAATCTTCTCAACCACACATCAGGGCTGGACTGGACAGTCGATGTGAGAACGGAGGTCCTCGGGGGATCGTCGAGGAGGTCGTAGAACGTGAGGGACGTGCGCCGTTGACGCATGTCCCTCACTTGCGGTTGACTCGTGAACCGGCAGATCTGGGCAACTCTGGATGGAAGGTGCAGCTTGGGTGCATGGGGCTTCCCATGATGCCTCCGCTCTACTGAGACTTGGAGCAATGGGATGAACTTTCAGGGTGTCGTGATGAACGTGGGTGATCTCAACCGATCGATTGACTTCTATCGTGAGGTGCTTGGTTTTACGGTGCTGTCCCAAGCGGAACAATTGGCGGCAGTGAGCGCTCCGGGGAATGATCATCCTCAGGTCATCGTGTTGCGAGCGCTTGGAAGCAGTCCTCGCGCAGGAGCTCGCCATATCGGTCTGCGAGCCTTCATGTTGGAGGTCGATTCAGCCGCTGAATTGGAGCGGATCGCCAGCGATTTGGACTCTCGGAGACTCCTCGTCGGCCGGCGTGAACAAAGTGAGTGGACTGCAGTGGTAGGCCGCGACCCGGACAGGGTGGCCGTCGTCTTGGCCTCCCACCCCGGCGGGGGGCGGATTACTGAGATCGGCTGGAGAACACTAGATGATTTTCTTTACGGAATCGGCGAGTAGGCAAGCTCAGAAGGCCCTTTGACGACCGAACAGAGGGCCGGGACACGACGGTATGAGTGGCTTGGATTTCGGCCTGGGAAGCGTCCGAGACCTCATATAGAGAAAAGGGGAAAGTGTTATGACGGGAGGAAGGCAAAATGGTCCCGTACTGTTCTGCTTCGACGGGTCTGACGGGTCACGAGAAGCCATGAGAGCCGCGTCGGATCTGATCGACCGACCGATAGACGCCGTTGTGCTCACGGTTTGGGAAACCTTGGCAACGCGCTTGGCTCTCGCCGGTGCCTTTGCGGCGGGCACTTTGACAGGCGGCGCAGACGTGGATGCCGACGAAGAGTCCTATGCAAGGTCAGTGGCGGAAGAGGGAGCGCTCCGGGCGAGCGAGCACGGATATAAGGCCTCACCGATGATCAAGGAGTCCTTCGAAGGGATTCCCAAGGCCATCTTGGAGGTCGCGGACGACCTCTCGCCGCGCTTGATCGTATGCGGCCAACGGGGCCGGGGCGTTCTACGGAGCACTCTGCTTGGCAGCGTCTCGCACACGCTGGCATCGCATACCCGACGCCCGATCCTCATTGCTCCAGAACATCCCGCAGGCAGCGATTGAGAGTCGCTTCTGACGGACATCGGCTCTTCCGAAACGTTACGGCTGCCGTCATGAAAACGTCTTGATCCAGTTCCTATCGGTGTGCCGAATCGGCTACAAAGCCTTACCACTCAATGCCGGTGGAGACGCAGAATTCATTCTGTTCGGGGTCCGACATTCTGACCCACCGGGTTCCCCCGAAGCACTGCACACCCTCGTCGATGCGATGAGCGCCGAGGGCCTGCAGCCGTTGGATTTCGGCTTCGATGTCGTCGACCACAATGTCGAGGTGCATGCGGTTCTTGCCGACTTTGGGCTCGGGCACGCCCTGGAGGAGAAGCGGTGAAGCGATCCCTTCTTTGGGAACTAGCACAGCCAAATTCGCATCCGTGTAGTAGTCGCGATAGTCGAGCGCTTCGCGCCAGAACTTAGCGAGCCTCTTTGGCTCGGCACAGTCGAGCACGAGTTCCACTCTTGCCTTGTGTCCCATCGCGTGCCCCCAGGTCGGATGCCACTCGGCCAGCGACGATAAGGATACGGGGTCATCAGGGCATCGGGGTGTCGACCGACCTGGCCATCTGCCGAGGTGTGTTCCCAGCGTTGATCGCCTCTTCGAAAACCCTCCGGTTGACATATGCAGGTATATACCTGCATAATCGCTAGTGTGCTTACCGAGGACCAAGTCTTCAAGGCGCTCGCCGATCCCACCCGGCGAACGTTGTTGGACCAGCTCCGTGTGCATAACGGCCAGACGCTTGGCGAGTTGTGTGCACAGTTCGAGATGGCGCGGCAATCGGCTACACAGCACCTTGACGTATTAGAGGCCGCCAACCTCGTCACCACCGTTCGGAGAGGCCGGGAGAAGCTGTACTACCTCAATCCGGTGCCGCTCTGGGACATCCAGGAGCGATGGATCGAAAGATTCGAACGACATCGCTTGCAAACGTTGAACACCATCAAGCAAAGAGCCGAGGAGGAGAACATGTCGAATCGACCCAGCTATGTATACGTCACCTACATCGAAGCATCCGCTGAGCGTGTCTGGAATGCCCTTACCGACCCAGAACTCACTGCCGCGTACTGGGGCCACAGCAATGTTTCCGATTGGAATGTCGATTCACCCTGGCAGCATCGACGTGTCGACGGCTCTGACATCGCCGACGTCATCGGTACGGTGATCGAGGCGGACCCGCCCCAGCGCCTCACCCTCACGTTTGACGCCCCTGGTGATCCCGCGCCAGGCGGACCGTCGAAGGTGACCTTTGACATCCAGGAATACCGCGAGATCGTACGGCTGACCGTGACCCACGAGAATTTGGCCGACGCTGCCGCCCTACATGCCATTTCGTCCGGGTGGCCGGCAGTGTGTGCCAACCTCAAGTCCCTACTGGAAACGGGCCACGTTCTGCCCCAGCCCCCATGGGAAATGCACGCAGAGTTGCGATCGATTCAGATGGCACCGAACGATGCTCCGGTCTCAAAAGCTTGACGACGAATGGTTCCACGCCACCACCCACCGTCGTCTCTGGTACGAACAATCCGGAAATCCAAGGAGTTTCAACCATGACCTCCCAACTCACCAAAGCGCCGGCCGTGAACGTCGGATTGCTTATCCGACGACCTCGTCACGTCGTCTTCGAGGCCCTGGCCGATCCTGCGATCACGACAAGGTTCTGGTATACGAAAAGCAGCGGACGAATGATCAAAGGTGCCGAGTTGACGTGGGAATGGGAAATGTACGGGGTTTCCAGCCGCGTTCTCGTCGACGAGGTTGAATCCGACAGCCGCATCCGATTCAGGTGGGATGGCTATGACCCGGCCCACCGAACGACAGTCGAGTTTCGCTTCGTCCCCTACGAGAACGAGACCACTTACTTGGACATATCCGAGACAGGGTTCACCGGAGACGGTGACACTCAGATGAGTCGGGCTCTCGATTCCACTGCCGGCTTCACCTTCCTACTCAGTTCGGTGAAAGCAGCGCTTGAGGAGGATGTGACGTTGAAAGTGGTTTTGGACGCACATCCACCCCGGCTTCAGATCCCGACTGCCTAGAGGAAGGATCAACCGCTGGTCGGCGGCGAGCTGGGCTAGCTCAGTAGGTCTCGCGAAAGTTTCCGATCAGGGTGATCGTATTGCCGTCGGGATCGGTGATGGCAGACAGTTGGACGCCTTTGTTGACCGTCTCGATCGCTCCCGGGATTAGGCCTCTGCGGGCCAGTTCGGTGATGTGGCGCTCCAGATCATCGACGGAGAAGTTCACCAGCGCAGAGCCCGCACGGGCCGGGTCAGTGGTGGCCTGCAACCACCCACTGTCGGTGACTCGCCATTCGACTAGGAGACCGTTCATTGGCAGGTTGTCAGCTGGACGGCCGAAGAAGTTCTCGTACCATGCGTGGCTGGCATCGAAGTCGGCCACGGGGACGACGGCGAGAACATGTTCGATGGGCATCGATGTCTCCTTTCGTCGGGAACGCTCGCGGTTTCGCTTCAGAGGTTCATCCGTGGGCCGGGCTGGTCAGCTCCTTGCCGAGGGCATCGAGCCAGTCGCCCGTGCCTTGTTCCCGCCACGCCGGCAGCTCGCGGCCGTCGAGGTAGGCGCCCGCCTCGACCAGGACCAGGCGAGTTCCTTCCCCCTCGGGGACGAACTCGACGGTGGTGAGCGACACCGTTGCCACCGTGTCGTTCTCAGCCAGTATCGAGGTGTAGACGATCCGCTCGTTGGTGACGATCTCTCGGTAGAGGGACTCCCAGGTGATGTGTTTGCCCTCGTGGGTGCCGCCGTTGCGCTCGATGCCGCCGGGGCGGAAATCCAGCTCATAGTCCTCCGGATTCCCGGCGAACCAGCGGGTCTTGACCTGCGGGTCGGCCCAAGCGTCGAAGACCCGGTCGGGCGGTACCGGGTACGTGCGCTCCAGGGTGAAGGTGGCGTGGGTGACGCTGCGATCAGACATCGATAGTTCCCTTCTTGTTGGTGGTTCTGCTCTTGTTCGTGGTTCTGCGGTCGGCGATGTGTGTGTGGTCTGGGTCGGAGAGCTCGATGCCGAGCCGGTCGAGCCGCTCTTCCCATGCGGTGCGTTGGGAAGAGAGCCAGGTCTCCGCTTGCCGAAGTATCTCGGGCTCGATGCGGCAAGTGCGCACGCGGCCGACCTTCTCGGAGGAAACCAGCCCGGCGGACTCGAGCACCCCTACGTGCTGGACAACTGCCGGCAGGGACATGGGCAGTGGCTCGGCGAGGTGGCTCACCGACGCCGGGGCGTCGACCAGGCGCTCCACCATGGCTCGCCGGGTCGGGTCGGACAGCGCCTGGAACACCCGATCGAGATTCTCCATACGGTTAACCATATACTTAAGTATAGTGCTCGAGCGACAATAGTCAAGTAGATACTTAAGTGATTGAGTGAGGTCCCGCGGCCCGGTGTCTAAGTTCGCCCGACGTGCATGGTCGGGGGCAGGTCGAAGAGGGTGAACAGAGCGGGTTCGGCAAACAGGGTGATGCGGGTGAGGTGGGTCGAGGTCGTGGCTACCACGACGATCGCAAATGGTTGGTACACCCCATCCCCGCCGAGGAGATAGGCCGCGGCGGCCAGTTGGCCGTTGGCGTGGAGGGGAATCATCCGCCAGTCGCCGGCATGGCCGATGGCCTGGGCCGCGATGAACGGCACGCACGTCGCCTTGCCAGAGAACCAGGTCGTCGTGCCCGTCATCTCAAGGATGGCGTCGTCGACTAGGAGGATCTCGATCTCCGCCATATCCGACCGCTCGAAGGCGGCCATGTAGCGGTCGAGGACTCGGCGGGCCCCCTCGTCCGTCGGCTCGGCGAACCCGTCCTCGGCGAGAGTCTCCTGGTCCAGGCGTGACCTGGCCCGCTGGAGCAAACTCTTTAGGGCCCCGACCGACGTGTCGAGCACCTCTGCCGCCTCGGTCGCTGACCGAGCGAGGACGTCGCACAGGAAGAAGGCGGCGCGCTGGCGTGGCGGCAGGATCTGCGCCGCGGCCACGAGTGCGAGTCGCAGGGTCTGGCGGGCGACGGCCACTTCCGCCGGGTCGGCGCGCTCGTCTGAGGCCAGGCGGTCGGGGAGGGGCTCAAACCAGGCTACGTCGTCAGGCGCCGGATCGGCCCGGGAGTGCGGGTCGGGTGAGGGCGGCCCGAGCCCCGATGGCAGCGAGCGCCGGGCACGGCGGTCGAGTGAGGTCAGGCAGACGTTGGTGGCGATGCGGTACAGCCAGGTCCGCACCGAGGATCGCCCCTCAAAGCGATCGAAGGCCCGCCAAGCCCGCATGTACGTTTCCTGGACCAGGTCCTCGGCCTCGTGGGCCGAGCCGGTCATCCGGTAGCAGTGCGCGAGCAGCTCTCGCCGGTACGGCTCGGTCGTTGCCTCGAAACGGTTCATCGGCAGCGCTGGTCATGGTCATGAACATGTTGACTCGAACCGCCCCGGAAAAGAATCGGTCGGTCCCGCGATTCTTTGGCGGCTCCCAACGAGTCGATACGTATATGACCTACATCGATCAGCCTGTCCTCAACGAAACCGTGCGCCGAATCGTCGACGGCCCCCATCTCAGCATCCTGGCTACCACGGACGCCGATGGGAAGGCACAAACGTCTGTGATCTTCGTCAAACGGGAAGGCGACCACATCGTGTTCAGCACGATCAAGGGCCGCCGCAAGACGACGAACATGGGCCACGAGCCCCGGGTGAACCTGCTCGTGCAGGGCCTCCCCGTCCTCGGTCCGAACTACGCCACCATCTCGGGCATCGTTGAGCTCACCGACGACCCCGACGGTTCATTCCATCAAGAGATGTACGACATCCACATGGGGGGAGCCATTCCTCCCCCCGAGCCGGGTGCCGAACGGGTGATCGTGCGCATCGTCCCCCGACAGGTCTACCTCCCACCGGTGTATGACCCCGGCTCGGATGCCGTCGGGACCGCAGACAAGGAGCGGGCACAGCCCTCGTAAACCCTCCGAGCCGTTCCGTAGCCGTCGCCACGTCAATCAGCCGTCAATGGGACGAGCTCGGCCAGATGGTTCAGCGAGTTGTGGAGGTGATCTGGGGGGAAAGGTGGGAACACTGGGCCTGTTCGGCGCACCTCCTCGGGTACCGCCGACCAATCGTAGGAGAGCCTGACATCGGTCTCGGACGGGCCGAGCGGAGCCAGGTCGTAGCGCCATATCCAGCCACCGAAGCCGAGGGTGCCGTCGCCGGTGTCGTAGCCCGGCTTCCAGGAGATGGCATGCGGCGGATCGAACACCTGGACCACATTGGCCATCTCGTAGTTCCCATTCGGGTGGCCGGGGTGGTACATGGCCATGCGGAATATCTGCCCCGACGCCGTCAGAGGTTGGCGGTCGGGGGTATCGCGAACCCAGCCCGTGCCGTCGATCGCGGCATGACTGACCGGGTCAGCGATGATCGCGAAGATGGTCTCCGCCGGTGCCTGGATGGTGACCGTGGCGCTGAGGATCTCGTTCGTCATGCTGAGAACTCCATTCGGGTAGCCGATGTAGACGGCAGGCGAGCAACTACAAGGACAGACGCCCTAGTGGGGTAAAAGTCATCGGTCCCCACGAACCCTTCGCGCCGTCGAGCAGGCACCAGCGTGCATCTATCGAGGCATCTGCCTCCAGACGCTCTGCGGGACCAGGCGCATGACAAATGCCGCCGGACGTAGAACGCGTGGTATCCAGATCCGCCCGGCTCGGGTTTGCAGACCGTTCACCACGGCGGCGGCGACTTGTTCAGGCGTGCTCGAAAGAAGCGGGACCGGCGTCATGCCTTCGGTCATCCGGCCGATTACGAAGCCCGAGCGAACTAATAGGAGGTGAACTCCACTCCCGTGGAGAGCGTCTGCAAGTCCGCTGGCGAATCCATCCAATCCCGCTTTTGCCGAACCGTAGACGTAGTTTGCTCGTCGCACTCGTACGCCGGCGATCGAGCTGAACACCACGATCTGCCCAGCGCCTTGAGTACGTAACAGATTTGCCAGAATTGTGAGGAGATTGACCTGCGCCACGTAGTCAGTGTGCACGACTTCGACCGCATGGACCGGACTCTGTTCAGCCAGAGCTTGGTCTCCCAGCACTCCGAAGGCGAGCAGGGCGACGCCGATTGGTCCGTGTTCGGCGACGATCTTTTCCAACCAGGCATCGTGGGCGGCTGTGTTGTCGGCGTCGAACTCGACACCGTGCACGGCGCGGGCACCAGCGGCGGCGATCCTCACTATCTCTTCGGTCAGGTCCTCGCTGCGGCGAGCAGCGAGGACAACGACCCGACCAGAGGCGAGGCGTTCTACTGTTTGGAGTCCAATCTCGCTTCGACCTCCAAGCAGCAACACCGGTCCGTCGGCGATGCCTTGCGTCCGCGATCCCATTCGTTCAGTTTGGCATTCAGCGTTGTGGAGCTGCCAAGAGCATCCCCTGGCGATGTTGGCTCCGAGCCCGGACAGCATGCAAGCGCTCTAGCAGGTGAATGTGCCCTTTACCGTGGAGTTCGAGACCACGTCAGTACCCGTGAACGTCCCACCCTTAGAAGTAGCCGTCCCGGTGTCTGAGGTAATGGCGACAGGCTTACCGCCGAGAACCATACCGATCTGTGCGTTGGAGAATTTTCCACCCTTGACGTTCGCGTTGATGCCGAGCGAGTTGGTACTGGTGCCAATGCCGATGTCGACGCGGCTGCCGGTCACGACGCAGGCTCCACCTGACAATTTTTACGTCTTTCCGCTCAAGACAACCTTGGCCTTTGAACCGGTCACGGACGTCGCGCCAGCGCCCGTCGGGATGAGGATTGCGCCGGCAGTGAGGCCCACGACCGCGATTGGCGCCAGGATCGCCCGGTTGAACGAACGCGCCCGGGTTGCTTCAGCATGCTTCGTGCCCTTGAATGTCCCGAGAAACTCCATGATCAAACCTTTCCGCCTAGGCCAATTGGTTGGCCGGACAGGTCATACTCTCTACGCATTGAGCGGGGTTGGCCTGAGTAGGTACTACTCATTCAGTACGGACGACATCCGACGGGCCTCCCTATGTGGCCTGATTGCGCCGATGGAGAAGCACTGCGCTAGGCCAGGAACGACCAGTCAATGTCCAATACCGACGAATCCGAACTGGATAGTTCCACTGGCATTTGTGATCCGGCCACAAACCGGCCTGCGGCGTTGAGTGGCACCCGCAAGGAAGTAGCCAAGGACTTAGCGGCCCTTCCCGGCCGGGAAACGAGCAGGTCGACTTCGTATACCGGATCGAGATCGATAGTGCCCTGGCGTCGTCCCACCGAGATGACGGTCATGGTGGCCTGCACCCGATCGGCTCCTCTCACGTTGCCACTCTCTTCTGCCCGACGTGGCCCATGCTTGGCCGGCCCCTCAATTTGATGTCCATTGGGATACGAGTATCCGCCCTGACCCCCTCAAGGAGATGAGTAACTCCTACTCATTCGCCTCATTGCGAGCAGCCTCCAAGCGCATACGCCACTATGGGGCAGTGACGAACGAGGTCAAATTCGGATCGGTGTGGCCGATAGTCGGACGTGACGCAGAAATCCGTGCGCTCACCGATGCGTTTGGCGATTCGAAGTGTGCCGGCGTGGCTCTCGTCGGAGCAGCCGGTTTCGGTAAGACTCGGTTGGCCGCTCAGGCCGTGAGCTTGGCCGGTGATCGAGGCATGACGGTTGCCTCCATCAGGGCGACGAAGAGCGCGACTGACGTGCCCTTTGCTGCCCTCGGTAGTTTTCTGGGGGAACTGGATCTGTCCTCCGAACTGGACACCGAGCTGTACATGGCCACCTCGAGGGCAATCGATGCCCGGCGCGGCGACCAACGAATGGTTCTTGTCATAGACGACGCCCACGAACTGGACGAGGCGTCGGCCCTCCTGCTCGACCGCGTCGTTGATCATGGCGATGCCTTCATCGTCTTTACGGCGAGAGTAGGAGAGGGTGACCCCACGACTGTCGTGCGGAGGTGGAGAGATCAGCGCTTCTTGGAATTGGGGTTGGGCCGTTGCCGGATCGCGACTTGCGCACCCTGGCGGAAATTGCCGTTGGCGGCGCTATCGACGGCGGTTCCCTTCAGCCATTGTCGAATCGAGCCGAGGCAATGTTCTCTTCTTGCGCGAGCTCATAAACGGGGCGCTCGAGTCCGGTGTGCTTACCTCTGAACTGGGACTTTGGCACCTCAGAGGGTCTCTGTGCATTCGCCCGCGTCTTCGAGACCTCATCGAGGAGCGCCTGACAGGACTGAATGCGCAAGAGCCCGAAGCACTGGAACTCGTCGCTCTGGGCGAGCCGATGAACCTGACGCTACTGGAGCGCCTCGTCCCACTGAATGCCCTCGAGCAACTGGAACGGCGAGGGCTACTCGATGTCCTCGACCGCGACGCCGGGCCCGAGTTGCGCCTCAACCATCCCTTTTACGGCGACGTCCCTCAGGGCTCAGCTTCCCTCACTTCGTCGCATCCTTCTTCTCTCGTTCCCTCGCTGACGCCGCCGACGAGGACGACGGGGTGGACGGTACGTGACACGCTGCGCGTCGCCGTCTGGCGACTCGAAGGCGGTGGAGGGGGTCGAATCGAAATCACTCAGGCCGCGGCTCGGACCGCCCTCCGGATGGAGGACTACTCACTGGCCGTTCGCGCCTGAGTCGCTCGGTCTGGGACCAATTGCCTTCGGTCGATACAGCCATCGTTCTCGGTGAGGCCCTGGATTTCCTAGGCCGGTGCCGCGAAGCCGACGAAGTGCTGGCCACCGCCACTCCAATGGCCGCGGAATTGATCGGCAACTGACCAAACTGACGGTCAGGCGAGCCGCCGCCCTCTTCCGGTCATTGGGGGAAGCCGAAGCGGCGGGCACGGTGATTGATGAAGCAATGGCATCGGTCACCCGACGGGCCTCTGGCCGGGGGACTGCAAGCGCTCCGCGGGAACCATCTCTTGATGGCCGGGCGAGTGGCCGACACGATCGCCCTGGACGAAATGCTGCTCCACGCGTCCCTGGGGACGCTCGCGTTTGCGCAAGCCTCCCTTGATGTCGGTGTGGGCTTCATGGCTCTTGCTGGCCGCACGCGAGACGCTATCGATCACGTCGACACGGCCCTATCGGCTCGCCTGGACCTGGACGACGAGGAGCAGCTCTCCGCCGTCGGGATCTACCTCATCACCCAAGCGCTGGCTCACACCCACGCTGGGAACCTGGTTGAGGCGGCGGGCATCGCCGACGCCGGATACACGGTCTCGGTCGAAGAAGAACAATGAAGACAGCCTGGCGGCGGTTCGCCCTGCGTCCTGGGCCTGATCTGGCTGAATCAGGGCCGACCGTCTTCAGCCATCGAACATGTAACACGGTGACCACGCTGTTCGGCCGACTTCGACCCCGTCCCGACGCCGGCGATGGGGAATTCATGGTATCGCGTTACGCCGGGGCCCTCTTGGGTGATAGCGACGTCGGCACCGCGGCTTTGACCGAGCTCGATGACATGGCTCCAGTTGCCGTACACCTCCAAGAGGGCTACATCATCCACGGTCGGGCATGGACGGCGATGGCCCGGGGCGAACTGACAGTGGCCCGCCAACTGCTGTGGGAGGCGGTTGCACTGGCCAACAGCTGGGGGCAGTTTGGGGCGGCGGCGCAGGCGCTCCACGACCTCGTGCGAACGGGCGCGGTCGACCCGGCCACAGCCCAACTCGAACGCATGGAGGAC
>CAVQVK010000021.1:0-14551 GCA_963717035.1 uncultured Acidimicrobiaceae bacterium
GTAGCGATGCTTCTACATAGGCGTTGCGCCCCAATGAGAGGATGAGCCGGCTGTCGCGGGCGTTGCCCAGGCGGCCCCGAAGCTCCCGTGCCCATCGGGGCTGTGTACTCCTCCCACGATTCGTCCTCGGTGCCCGGTGGCGCCAGGTCGGCCAGCAAGCGGTCGGCGATCGCGTCGACAAGCGCATCCTTGTTACCCACCCTGCTGTAGAGCGGGACAGGAGACACACCGAGTCGGGTGGACACACTCCGCATACTGACGGCGTCGAGCCCTGACTCCTCGAAGATGTCAACGGCGGCGAGACGATCTCGTCGGCGTCCAGGTCGAGAGTCGGATTGCCTCGCCATGCTTCAGGTCCCCCTGGCGTCGGTCATGGCACCATGACCATCTTCCGATGACCCGCCGATCAGCCATGCGCTGAAGCGCAGCGGGAGATCGTCGAAGGGGATGCGCTCGGTGACCGCATTGCGCAGCCACCCTCGGCCACAAGAGCGGCCAGGCGGGCATGGATGTCGTCGAGCTCGGCTCGGCAGTATCCCCCGGCCAACACTCCCATGAGCGAGGCGTTGGCCAGTACCAATTGGTTCATTCCCGCTTTCGGCCACGTCCCCGCTGGCGAAGCCCACGGCCAGCCAGCGGCCGTGCCGGGCGAGCGCACCCGCGGCGTCTTCGGCCAGGGGCCCCCAACCGGGTCGTAGATGACGTCGACGCCATGGCCGCCGGTGAGCTCTCGCAGCGCAGGAGCCAGCGGTACCGTCGCGGTGGTCGACCGTCGCCTCGGCGCCAAGTGATCGGCAGAACGTGGCCCGATCCTCGTCGCCGACAACGGCGATGACCGCGCGCCGAGCAAGCGCCCGAGCTGGACGGCGGCGATCCCGCTCCCGCCGCCGGCGCCGAGCACGGCGAGCCACTCGTCACCGGCAAGGTGGCCGCGGTCGACCAGCCCGATCCACCCGGTGAGGTGCGGGATCCAGAACCCGGCCGCCTCCACATCGGCGACCCCGTCGGGCACTCGGAAGGTGGAGGAGGCCAGAGCCAGGCATTCCTCGGCGAAGGAGCCGAAGCCGTCCTGGAACGCGGTCACCCCCATGACCCGGTCGCCCATCGACGCGTCCACGCCGTCGCCGACCCGGTGACCACGCCCGACACCTCTTGTCCCGGGAAAAGGGCAGCGGCGGCGTCAGGGGGTAGGTATGACGGCACATCAACACGTCCGGAAGCCCGATCCCCGCCGCGGTCACCCGGACGCGGATCTGGTCGGGACCGGGCTGCGGCGGGTCGAGCGTGACCTCGTGCAGGACCTCGATCGGCTCCCCCTTGTCCTGTACCTGCCAGGCCCGCATCAGCGCCCCCTTGGTCCGGCCGGATCGGCTCCCCGATGACTGACATGGTCTTGAGCGGGTCATAGTGCCCCTCCACGTTCGAAGATCTGCGTTGCGCTGTCGAGCAGCAGGTCGACCTGGTGCCCGAAGAATTCGTGCACGGGATTGTCGGAGAGGCCTCGCAGATGCTTGGCGTAGCTGCCCTCGAGCACGATGGCCAGCTTCCACCGGGCGAACACGTCGTACCAACCGATCGCCGACGCGTCGCGGCCCGATCCCAGGACGTACCGCTCGACCAGGGCTTGGCGGTCGGGGAGGTGATCGACGGCAAACTTCGGATCCTTCGCCCTCCCGAGGGGCATGGTCCCCCCCGGCCCCGGATAGAAGATCAGGGCCCAGGCCAGGTCGACCAGGGGGTCGCCGATCGCCGCCATCTCCCAGTCGACGACGGCGAGCAGCTGGGGTGGCGCACTCGCCGCAAACAAGACGTTGTCGAGCTTGTAGTCCCCGTGGCACAGGGCGTTCGCCTGGGGAACGGGAAGATGCTCCCTTAGCCAGGTGGCGATCCGGTGGACACCGGGCAGGTCCCGCCCGCCGTAGCCATCGAGCTGGGTGAGCCAACGGGTCAGTTGTTGGGGCAGGTACTCACCGGTTCGGGCCAGATCGCCCAGCCCGCAGGCCTCCCAGTCCACGGCGTGGATCGCCACCAGGGCATCGATGAGCTCCTCGAGCGCCGCTCCGTGCGTCTCGGGTGCCGTCGCCCAGCCGGAGGGCACGGAGGAGCGGATGGGCGATCCGGGGATGCGCTCCATGACGTAGAACGGCGACTCGAAGACGTCGACGTCGCGGCACGACAGGACGGGTCGGGCGATACGGACCGCCTCGTCCTTGATGGCGTCGAGGATGCGGAACTCGCGCAGCACATCATGGGCGGTGGCCGAGCTGGCATGGCGGGGGGCTCTCCGCAGCACCCAACGGCACGGGCCGCGGTCCAGGGCGAAGACCTCGCACGAACCACCACCTTTGATCGGTTCCACGGTGATGGGGACCGGTCCACCCAGTCGATCATCAAGATAGCGCTCGAGTGCACCAGTGCTGATGGGGATACCGCTCACTGGCCGACCCCGACACCAACCAGGTCCGTGACTTCGGCGAGGTGGTGCACCACGAAGTCGGGCCGGACATCACCCGGATCGGAGTTGGCACCGTCATCGACGAGCCATGCGGTGCGCATTCCCACCCCCGCCGGGCCTTCCACGTCATGGCGCAGGCTGTCGCCGACGAAGAGCACGTCGGCTGGACGACAACTCGCCTTGGCCAACGCAACCCGATAGATACCGGGATCAGGCTTGCAGGACAGGGCCTCATCCGAACTGGTGGCGGCGTTGATGACGTCGCCCAGGCCGAGCCCGTCGATCAATGGGTGGAGCTGTTCATCGTCGATGTTCGAGACGATCTGGACGTGGACCGACGCCCGACGTAGGGCACCCAGTGTGTCGAGAGCGTCCGGCCGCAACGCGGCATGCTCGATCGTCGCCCGGTACTGGCGGTCGACGGCCTCCTGGGCGATGGACTCGTCGATGTCACCACCCAGGGCACGAGCCATCGCCGTGAACGCGGCGGCGAACAGCGTACGGTGGCGATAGGCGGACGTAGCGCCCATGGCGCCGTAGCCCACGGCCATCCCTCGGCGATAGGCGGCACGAAGCTGCTGATCGGTCGCGTCCACGCCGATCGTGGCGGCGACGAACCGCAGCTGCTCGAGATGTGTGTCTCGCAGGGCCCGGTCGCTGAACAGCGTGCCGGCAAAGTCGAAGAACACCGCCTCGGCCCGCATCGACGACCGGGCACCGGGGAGTTTGGCCACGACCGTCGTGTTGGTCGACGGTTGACGATCGTCCCCCGTCATCCCAGCCCCGCACCGGCACGGAGTTCGGCCCATCGTGCTTCGGCCGCCGGTCGACGGCTGGGGATGTGCTCGGTCGGCCATCCCTCGACCGGTCGGTAGCCCTTCAACAGCGTGCGGGCGAGGACTGACTTGTGCAGCTCGTCGGGTCCGTCGCCGATCGGTCCGAAGCGGGTGGAGCGGTACCAGGCTTCGACCGGCAAGTCACTCGAATAGCCGAGGGCGCCGCACACTTGGATCGTCCGGTCGAGCACGGCCAGAACCACCTTCGACACGTGCGCCTTGACCATCCCGAGGTCGGCACGAACTGCCGCGGCCCCGTACTTGTCGACCTTCCACGCCGTCTGGAAGGTCAGGAGTCGGGCGGCCTGGATCTCCGTGTGGGAGAGCGCGACATAGTCCTGAATCATCTGGTGCTGGGCCAGGAGTTTCCCATGCGACGTTCGAGACACGGCTCGCTCGCCCATGATGTCGAGGGAACGCTGGGCCATTCCCAGCCAGCGCATGGCATGATGGATCCGGCCGCCCCAGGCGCTGCTGGGCGAGCACGAAACCGTCCCCGGGCTGGCCGATCAGTGGTCGGCCGGTACCCGGCAGTCACGGAAGACGATCTCGGCATGATTCCCTGGGCGCCCGTACGAAACATCGGGATGGGCCATGGTCGCGATGTCGTGCACGATCTCCATGCCTGGCGTCCCCGTCGGCACGATGAAGACCGAAGCGTGATGGTGAGGACGGCCCTCCGGGCTGGTCTCGGCGAACACCAACACGATGTCGGCCACAGAGGCATTGGTAATGAACCACTTGCGCCCATTGATCACCCATTCATCGCCGTCCGACACTGCAGTTGTGCCGATGACGGTGGGGTCCGAACCGGCGAGAAAGGGCTCGGTGAGCGCGAAGGCACTGGATATCTCGCCACGAAGGTTGGGCCAGAGCCAGCGTTCCTTCTGGTCATCGGTGGCCCCGTGGGCTAGCAGCTCCATGTTCCCGCTGTCGGGAGCTTGGACCCCGAAGATGGTCATCGACATCATGCACCGGCCGATGATCTCCGACATCAGGGCCAACTTCAGTTGCCCGAATCCGCTCCCTCCGAGCTTCGGGTCGAGGAAGGCACCCCAGAGGCCTTGGTCTTTCACTTGGTCTTGCAGGTACTTCTTGGCCACCCGCCATTCCTCCGCAGGCAATTCGTCGAAAATCGGCTCGAGCGGTATCAGCTCACGGTCGATGAAGGCGCGCATCCAGGCCAGCTGCTCAGCGAATTCGGCATCGGTCTCGAAGTCCCAACCCATGTGCGCCCTCAGCCTCTCCCCGGTTCGGATTACACCGTAATCCGACTACCGTGCCGGCGGCAAGGAGTGGTTCTGCGGCTCAGTCGGGCTCGAGTTGGTCCTGTATGAAGCCGAAGACACCGGCGAAGTAACGGGACTGGCCCATGCCTTCGCAGTGCCCACCCGACCCGTCAGCATCCTTGAACATCTCGAAGTGCTTCGGCACAGCAAGGCGCTGATAGAACTCAGCACTCGTGGCCTGGGCGTAGTCGCCTTCGCCGTAGGACACGTAGGTCGGGCACTGGATGGCCTCGACCTCGACGACCCACTTCTTCAACTCCCGGACATACTCGAGAGGCGTTTCCAGTCCGTGCGCTCGGATCCGGCTCATCCAGAATTTCCTCCTGGTCGAGGCCGGGATTGGCGTTCCAGAAGGTGTCGTTGAACAGGGGGTCGCCGGCTTCGATCATCTTCAGCCACGTCTCTGGAAGCCGGGCCTTGAGCGTTGCGAACATGTCGGTCTGGGCCGGGTCGACGGTAAGCACGTTGATGCGGTGCTCAATCGCTGCCGCCCGGGAAGCCAGGTAGCCACCGAAGCTTCGCCCTAGCAACGCAATGCGGTCTGATGCGAGCCCGTCGTGACCCTCGACGTAGTCGATGACCGGCCCGATCACCCCCTCGAAGTCGTGCCTGAACGGGATGTGGCGCTCATAGAGCATCTCGCCCTGGCCCGGTCCGCCGAACATGACGACGTTCATCCCTCGCAAGGCGCCCTCCAGCGCGCCGAGGCTGTAGGACTCCTCGACCGGCGAGTCGTAGCCCGACGGCATGAGGACCGTCGGTCCCGTGCGGTCACCGCCGCCCCAGACCACGTATCCCGGAATTGGACCACCCTCATAAGGGATCTCGACGATATCGATGTCGATGTCGAGGTAGGGCAGGGCCCGCCGGAAGGTCGAGCGACTGGCGCGAAATGCTTCCAACAACTGCTCGCCCTGCGTCTCGCGGCGGCAGAAGAAGTACGCGCTCCGATAGCACTCACTGGCTCGCAGGAAAGCGTCTGCCGCAGACAGCGTCTTTCCCTCGGCCTCGGACCTCTCCGCCAGTTCCAGGTTGGACTCGCCGGCGGCGAACCACTCGTCGCGCCAGCTGTCCAGACTGCCGGACCGGATCCGGTGGGCAATTGCGAATACCTCCCCCACGTCGCATATGCGGCTCATCGCCTTGGCCAGCGTGCGTTGGAGCTGTTGATCAAATTCGAGGTCATCGAAGAAGAGCTTCATGGCCGTCTCACGCGGGCCCGAGCGAACGTTCCCCTGCCGGGCGGTTCAGGGATGATGCCGTACACCACTGCTGCTCGAGACTCGAGATGCCGACGGCCAGGACCAGCAGGGCGGAACTCACCGTTCGCCAACGTCGACCCGGTCCGGGAGCATGTGAACCCCCGTGACCCAGAACTCCGACTCGGCCCGGCCTGAGGCGCTGGAGATATTCGTCCGGGTACATGAGAGAGTCCTTTTCATTCAAGGGATCGGGGTCGGCGAAGGGCATTGGGTCGCCCCAGCCCGCAGAGGTTAGTTGGCGAGGGACGCTACTATTCCTTGGGCACGGGCAGGCGAACATATGTTCGAGTAGGCTGATCACGATGGTGCAGGTCACACCGGCCACGATTCTCCATGCGGACCTCGACGCGTTCTATGCGTCGGTCGACAATTGCTCAACCCTTCCCTGCGCCAACGAGCCATCGCCGTAGGCGGCGGTGTGGTATTGGCCGCCTCCTACGAAGCGAGGGCATTGGGGGTCCGGGCGGGCATGGTTGGATGGCGGGCCAGGCAGTTGTGCCCGGCTTGCAGTTCGTCGGCGGCCACTTCCCGGAGTACCAACGCCTGGGAGATCAGGTCATCGATGTGCTCCGCGACTTCACCCCACTTGTCGAGCGTATCTCGATCGACGAGGCATTTCTCGACGTTGCCGGGGCTATCCACCTCTTCGGCTCGCCAAGCGAAATCGCGGCCGCCATCCGGCAGCGGGTGCGCAGCGAGATCGGCCTGGGGGTGTCGGTCGGAGTAGCTCGGACGAAACATCTGGCCAAGGTCGCCTCCCAAGCGGCTAAGCCCGATGGGTTAGTCGTGGTGGAGCCCGAGGGAGAGACGGAATTCCTCAATCCCCTCCCCGTGGAAATGATGTGGGGCGTCGGTCCCGCGACACGGACCCGACTCGCCGGTGTGGGTATTCGCACCATCGGCGAGCTCGCGGCCACACCAAGCCCACTCCTCGTGCACCTGCTCGGCGACGCAGTAGGCGGAAAGCTTGCATCGCTGGCGACCAATATCGATCCCCGCCGGATCGAGACCTCCAGGAAAGGAGCTTCGGTCGGCGCGCAGGCCGCTCTCGGGCGGCAAGGCACAGCGCCGCAGTTGGTTCGCTCGACTCTCGAGTACCTCGCTGATCGGGTGGCTGGCCGGCTACGGGCAGCTGGTCGGGCTGGACGCACGGTCACCGTGAGGGTCCGGTTTACCGATCTCCGCTCGGTGACCCGCTCGATGACCATGGCAGTGGCCATATCGGCAACGTTGACTCTGACCGACGTCGCTGTCGAGCTCGCCAACGCAGCCCTCGCCGACCACCCCAGAGAACGCGAGATCACCCTCCTCGCCGTCTCCGTGACCAATCTGGTCGCCGAACCCGCCCTTCAGCTCGAGTTGCCGCTCGGTTTGGGCGATGACCTGCACCGGCCCGGAACGGCGACGGGGGCAGGGCGGTGGCTCGTGGACCGGTCGGTGGACGCCATCCGGGGCCGATTTGGGCGAGATTCGAGTCGGCTACGCCACGGTGATGATGTCCGACACGCGAAGAGTGCCCGAAGGCTTACGGGAGCTCGCCGAGCGTGACCCGCTGAGTGAATAGGTTTAGGCTTTGGACTTGTTCAGGGTCACGGCGGCGCGAATGAGAGTCTTCAACGCCTTCTCGTCTATCTTCTCGCCCTCGTGGAAGTCGATGGCACGCCTGGTGTTCCCGTCAAGACTGGAGTTGAAGAGGCCCGAAGGATCCTTCAGAGCCGCCCCTTTGGCGAAGGTCATCTTCACGACGTTCTTGTAAGTCTCGCCCGTGCAGATCATTCCGTCGTGCGACCACACCGGAACCCCTCGCCACTTCCACTCCTCGACGACTTCGGGATCGGCTTCCTTGACCAAGGCACGGAGCCGGCTGAGCATCTTGCCCCGCCAGTCGCCTAGCTCCTTGATTCTCGCGTCGATCAGCTGAGAAGGAGACTTGCTCTTCTGCGACCCGCTCTTCTTCATGCCCGTTTCTCTTCCTTAGTCCCGAAGCTTTGATACAATGGGGGTCATCCCCCACGTTGCCGATTCTACCTGGAGCTGCGGCTAACCGGCTCTACTCGATCAGCGGTGCGGGACGGCCGCTGATTAATGCAGGGGGCCGAGTGTTCCATTGCCTGCCTGCGGCCCGGGATGCCCGACCAGGCTTCTGGCGCGACTGAGGCCAAGGCATGCCGTCGACACAGTTGTACAAGGCAGGAAGAATACAAGGATGAACCTCTTCGCTCTGGGACGTCAGACTGGTCTGCGCCTCGCGGAAGTCGGGTTCCTGCTCATCCTGTTCGCCGGTGTCTGGCTAGCCGCGGCGCAAGTCCCGAAGCTCGGACTGGCCAAGGCTCGAACGATCGTCGCAGGCGTCGCGGGTCGCGGTTGCCGGTGTACTTCTCATCATCGCCACGCATTGGGGTCACTTCGGCTAAGGCGCCTTTGTCTTCGCAGAGTCCAGATCGTACGGGCTCATCGATCGCGTCCGAACCGCTTCCTAATTGCTCAGAAGTGGGAAGGGGTGCCATCAGCATCGACCTCGGTGTAGCCGCTCCCGCCGCCGGTCGGGAAGAGGCCCACGACGTCGTGGCCGGTGCTGCCACCGAGCGAGCCGTAGAATCCGGCGTTCCCGAAGGTGAAGACGCCGCCGTCGGTGGCCACCAACCAGTAGCCCTTGCCATTTGGAGTAGCGGTGATGCCTTCGACGGGCCGGTTGAGGTGCTGTCCCCCCATCGAGTTGTAGAAGGTGGCGTTCCCGAAGGTGAAGACGCCGCCGTCTGAGGCGACAAGCCAGTAACCCCCGCCCGAAGGATCGGCCGACATGCCCACCACCGGCTGGTTCAACGGCTGGCCGCCCTGAGACCCGTAGAAGCCGGCGTCCCCGAAGCTGAAGACACCTCCGTCGGAGGCGACCAGCCAGTAGCCCTTCCCATCGGGGGTTGAGGTCATGCCCACCACCGGCTGGTTCAACGGCTGGCCGCCCTGAGACCGTAAAAGCCGGCGTCCCCGAAGCTGAAGACACCTCCGTCGGAGGCGACCAGCCAGTAGCCCTTCCCATCGGAGTTGGCGGCGATGCCCACGATTGGGGCGTTGAGATGCTGGCCGGCCATCGAGCCGTCATTGACTGCGGCACCAAACGCGGTGACCGATCCGTTCGGGCCTACCACCCAGTAGCCGGTGCCGTCACGGAGGGCTGCCAGATGGTTGCCGCCCGCGATCGCCGCTCCGCCCACCGAGACGGACTGGGAGACGTGGGGTGCAGCCGACCAGTTCCTGTTGCCGGGCTGGTTAGCGTCGAGGGTGCAGGTGCCCATCCCGGTAAAGCTAATGACCCCTCCGGCGATGGAGCACACCGAAGCCGAGGTGCCATCGACGGTAATGGCGACCGGGAGACCCGAAGTGGCCGTGGCCGTCGGCGTGTAGGTCGGTCCGTTCACGGTGGCGCCCGTCGGTGCGGTCGAGGTGAAGGTGGTGGTCTGGGAGTCCTGGCCTACGGTGATCACCTGTGTCTGCTGGGGTGCAGGGTTCCAGTTGGTGTCGCCCGCCTGGTTGGCATCGAGGGTGCAGGTGCCGGCTCCCGTAAAGCTGATGACCCCTCCGGCGATCGAGCAGAACGAGGAGGACGCGGGATCGATCGAGAAGCTGACCGCCAGCCCGGAGGTGGCGATGGCCGTCGGGGTGTATGTCGGTCCGCTCACCGTGGCGTTGGTGGGTGCGGTCGAGGTGAAGCTGATTATCTGGGATCCCTGGGCGACGGTGATCACCTGTGTCTGCTGGGGTGAAGGGTTCCAGTTGATATTGCCTGCCTGGTTGGCATCGAGGGTGCAGGTACCGACCCCGGTGAAGCTGACGACCCCGCCGTGATGCTGCACACCGAGGAGAGGCGGGATCGACCGAGAGAGCTGACCGGTAGCCCCGAGGTGGCGGTGGCCGTCGGGGTGTATGTCGGTCCATTCACCGTGGCGCCAGTCGGTGCGGTCGAGGTGAAGGTGATGGTCTGGGAGCCCTGGGCGACGGTGATCACCTGAGTCTGCTGGGGTGCAGGGTTCCAGTTGGTGTTTCCTGCCTGGTTGGCATCGAGGGTGCAGGTACCGACCCCGGTGAAGCTGACGACCCCCGCCGAGATCGTGCACACCGAGGACGAGGCGGGGTCGATCGAGAAGCTGACCGCCAGGCCCGAGGTGGCGGTGGCCGTCGGGGTGTAGGTCGGGCTGCCGACTGCGGCGTTGGTGGGGGCGGTCGAGGTGAAGGTAATGGTCTGGGAGCCCTGGGCTACGGTGATCGCCTGGGTCTTCTGCGGTGCCGGGTTCCAGTTGGTGTCGCCCGCCTGGTTGGCGTCGAGGGTGCAGGTACCTACCCCGGTGAAGCTGACGACCCCCGCCGAGATCGTGCAGCACCGAGGAGGAGGCGGGGTCGATCGAGAAGCTGACCGCCAGCCCCGAGGTGGCGGTGGCCGTCGGGGTGTAGGTCGGGCCGCCGACAGTGGCGTTGGTTGGTGCGGTCGAGGTGAAGTTGATGGTCTGGGAGCCTTGGCCCACGGTGATCGTCTGGGTCTGCTGCGGTGCCGGGTTCCAGTTGGTGTTTCCCGCCTGGTTAGCGTCGAGGGTGCAGGTGCCTACCCCGGTGAAGCTGACGACCCCCGCCGAGATCGTGCACACCGAGGACGAGGCGGGGTCGACGGAGATGACCACCGGAGCCCCGAGGTGGCGGTGGCCGTCGGGGTGTAGGTGGCTCCATTCACGGAGGCGTTAGTGGGTGCAGTCGAGGTGAAGGTGATCGTCTGGGATCCCTGGGCCACGATGACCGCCTGGGTCTTTTGCGGTGCCGGGTTCCAGTTGGTGTTTCCAGCCTGGTTGGCATCGAGGGTGCAGGTACCTACCCCGGTGAAGCTGACGACCCCTCCGGCGATGGAGCAGTTCGAGGTGGAGGCGGGGTCGATCGAGAAGCTGACCGGGTAGCCCCGAGGTGGCGGAGGCCGTCGGGGTGTAGGTGGCTCCATTCACGGTTGCGTTACTCGGTGCGGTCGAGGTGAAGGTGATGGTCTGGGATCCCTGGCCCACGATGATCACCTGGGTCTTCTGCGGTGCAGGGTTCCAGTTGATGTTGCCGGCCTGGTTGGCATCGAGGGGCAGGTACCACCCCGGTGAAGCTGACGACCCCTCCGGAGATGCGCAGACCGATGTAGAGGTGCCATCGACGGTGATGACCACCGGGAGCCCCGAGGTCGCGGTGGCGGTCGGGGTGTAGCTGGCTCCATTCACGGTGGCGTCGGCGGGTGCCGTCGAGGTGAAGCTGATGGTCTGCGGGGTCCCTTGCCCACGGCGATCGCCTGGGCTGGCCTGCGGTGCCGGGTTCCAGTTGGTGTTTCCGGCCTGGTTGGCATCGAGGGTGCAGGTACCGACCCCGGTGAAGCTGACGACCCCCGCCGAGATCGTGCAGACCGAGGACGAGGTGCCATCGACGGTGATGAACACCGGGATCCCCGAGGTCCGGCGGTGGCCGTCGGGGTGTAGGTCGGGCCGCCGACAGTGGCGTTGGTGGGTGCGGTCGAAGTGAAGGTGATGGTCTGAGCATCCTTGGCGACGGTGATCGCCTGGGTCTGCTGCGGGGCCGGGTTCCAGTTGGTGTTTCCCGCCTGGTTGGCATCGAGGGCGCAGGTACCGACCGCGGTGAAGCTGACGACCCCCGCCGAGATCGTGCAGACCGAGGACGAGCCGGAATCGATCGAGAAGCTGACCGCCAGCCCCGAGGTGGCGGTGGCCGTCGGGGTGTAGGTCGGGCCGCCGACGGTGGCGTTGGTGGGTGCGGTCGAGGTGAAGCTGACGGTCTGAGATCCCTGGCCCACGGTGATCGCCTGGGTCTTCTGCGGGGCCGGGTTCCAGGTGGTGTTGCCGGCCTGGTTGGCATCGAGGGTGCAGGTACCGACCCCGGTGAAGCTGACGACCCCCGCCGAGATCGTGCAGACCGAGGACGAGCCGGAATCGATCGAGAAGCTGACCGCCAGCCCCGAGGTCGCGGTGGCCGTCGGGGTGTAGGTCGGGCCGCCGACGGTGGCGTTGGTGGGTGCGGTCGAGGTGAAGGTAACGGTCTGAGAGGCCTTACCCACCGTTATCGTTTGGGTCTGCTGCGGGGCCGGATTCCAGTTGGTGTTGCCGGCCTGGTTGGCATCAACGGTGCAGGTACCCACGCCGGTGAAGCGTACGACCCCCGCCGAGATTGAGCAGACCAAGGACGAGCCGGAATCGATCGAGAAGGTGACAGCCAGTCCGGAGGTGGCGGTGGCCGTCGGGGTGTAGGTCGGGCCGCCGACGGTGGCGTTGGTGGGTGCGATCGAGGTGAAGCTCACGGTCTCGGAGCCCTTACCCACGGTGATCGTCTGGGTCTGCTGCGCTGCGGCCGAATAGTTGGCATCGCCGGCCTGATCAGCGTCGATCACGCAACTGCCGACCCCGGTGAAGCTGACCGTGGACCCGGTCACCGAGCAGATTCCCGTGCTGGTGGTGGAGAAGCTGACCGCCAGCCCGGAGGAGGCGGCGCCCGTCACGGCGTAGTTGGCCCCGCCAACCGCGGCGTTGGTCGGTGCGGTCGAGGTGAAGCTGACGGTCTGGGTGCCCTGGCCCACGGTGATCATCTGGGTCTGCTGGGGTGCGGGGTTCCAGTTGCTGTCGCCGGCCTGGTTGGCATCAAGGGTGCAGGTACCTATCCCGGTGAAGCTGACGACCCCCGCTGAGATGGAGCAGACCGTTGCCGAGGCGGGATCGATAGAGAAGCTGACGGCCAGTCCGGAGGTGGCAGAACCAGCCAGGGTGTAGGTCGGGCCGCCGACGGTGGCGTTGGTCGGTGCCGTCGAACTGAAGGTGATGACCTGGGTCCCCTGAGCGACTGTGACGGTCTGAGACACCTGCGGGGCGGACGCATAGTTGGAATTGCCGGCCTGATCAGCGTCGATGACGCAGCTGCCGACTCCGGTGAAGCTGACTGTAGACCCGCTCACGGAGCAGATCCCGGTGCTGGGAGAGGAGAAGACTACCGGTAGCCCGGAGCTGGCAGTAGCAGCCGCGGTGTAGGTGGCCCCGCCGACGGCGGCGTTTGTTGGTGCCGTCGAGGTGAATGTGATGGTCTGGGTTTGCTGAGCGACCGTGACGGTCTGAGACACCTGCGGGGCGGCCGAATAGTTCGTGTCGCCGGCCTGATCGGCGTCGATCACGCAGCTACCGACCCTGGTGAAGCTGACCGTACCGGCCGAGATAGTGCAGACCGAGGAGGAGGCGGGATCAATCGAGAAGCTGACGGCCAGCGTGGAGCTGGCGGTAGCGGTCGGTGTGTAAGTGGCCCCGCCGACTGTGGCGTTGGTCGGTGCCGTCGAGGTGAAGCCGATGGTCTGGGAGCCCTGGCCAACGGTGATCGTCTGAGTCTGCTTTGGGGCGGCCGAATAGCTCGAATTGCCTGCCTGGTCGGCGTCGACCACGCAGCTTCCGACCCCGGTGAAGCTCACCGTGGACCCGCTTACCGAGCAGATCCCTGTGCTGAGTGACGAGAAGGTGACCGGGAGTCCGGAGCTGGCGGTCGCCGTCGGGGTGTAGGTGGGTCCACCGGCGACCGCGTTGGTCGGTGCCGTCGAGGTGAAGCCGACGGTCTGGGAGCCCTGGCCCACGCTGATCGTCTGAATCTGCTGCGGGGCGGCCGAATAGCTGGAGTCGCCCGCCTGGTTGGCGTCGACCACGCAGCTTCCGACCCCGGTGAAGCTGACCGTGGACCCGGATACCGAGCAGATCCCCGTGCTGGGTGACGAGAAGGTGATTGGGAGTCCGGAGGTGGCGGTCGCCGTCGGGGTGTAGGTGGGTCACCGGCGACCGCGTTGGTCGGTGCCGTCGAAGTGAAGCTGACAGTCTGGGAGTTCAAGTAGTTGTATGCCCCGGGGAGCGTCGAGGTTCCACCCGGATTGGTCTCGGTCACATCCGCGGGACCGGCGACCCCGGCCGGGGTCTGTATGTAACAAATGGTGTTACTGCATTGGAAGGTACCGCTGCCGGACGGGTCGGTGGCTGGGTGGCCGCCGACATCGAACGTCATAGCGCCCGCCCTCTGGGCATAGAACAATCCGGTACCGGTGACCTTCAGCAGGGTGCCCCCGGCGACGGGACCGGAGTTCCCTCCACAGTTGCTGGAACTGATGTACACGCAGATGCCGGTCAGCGCCGGTTGGGCCCAGTAGTTGTAGCCGTCCGTGGTCCCGTTAGCCTGTGATATCCCGTTCGACCCTCGGATTTCCACGTCCACGTACCCGGCGGCCTGGGCCGGGACGGTGACCGTGCAGTGCACAGTGTTGGGACAGTTCACATTGGTGCCGAGCGGAAATGCCGGTGTGTAATTGGAAGTCTCCGAACGAAATGCTGTCGCCGGTACCGCTGTCGAATCCGCGTCCGGTCACCGTGACGGTGTTGCCCCCGGCGGTCGTCCCAAGGTTCGGGCTCACGCCGGTTATACAGATGTTGGTGCCGTCAAGACAGACCGAGGCGGAGGCGGGACCGACATCGATCCCGACCAGCCCCACGACCAGGGCGATGACTGCGAGCAGCGACATTGCGGTTCTCCGAAGGAGCTTCCGGACCGGCCGGTTCGATCTGGAGCTCATCATGCTTCCCGCCTCCGCCGTCTCTCGTCAGGACCCTGTTCCTGTTCCGAGCGAGCCGCAGCATACCTGGTTTCGAATGCCCGTGGTGCCTCGAT
>CAVQVK010000022.1:0-33251 GCA_963717035.1 uncultured Acidimicrobiaceae bacterium
CTCCTCTCCCTCCTCCCTCCCCGCCTCTCTCTCTCTGGCTGCTGCTGCTCTCCCGAAGACAACCCTCCCCCTTCACCGCGCCCTCGGGCTCACCGACGACGAGCGGCGGCGAGTCGAGGCGATCCTCGGTCGCGCACCCAACCACTGGAGTTGGCCCTGTTCGCGGTGATGTGGAGCGAGCACTGCTCCTATAAGTCGTCGCGGGTGCATCTGAGGCGGCTGCCCACCGAGGGCCCCCACGTGCTGGTCGGCCCGGGGGAGAACGCCGGGGTGATCGACGCCGGCGACGGCATCGCCGTGGCCATCCGCATCGAGAGCCACAACCACCCCTCGGCCATCGAGCCCTACCAGGGCGCGGCGACCGGGGTCGGCGGGCATCCTGCGGGACATCTTCACCATGGGGGCCCGACCGATCGCGGTCGATGGACCCGCTGTTCTTCGGGCCCCCGACGACGCCCGCCAGCGGTGGCTGATCGAGGGGGTGGTGGCCGGCATCTCGGGATACGGCAACTCGGTGGGGGTGCCCACCGTCGGCGGCGAGCTGACCTTCGACGACTGCTACGCCCAGAACCCGCTGGTCAACGTCCTGTGCCTGGGCGTCCTGCCCTCGACCGCCTGGTGCTCGGGCAGGCCACCGGGGTGGGAACCTGGCCGTGCTGCTGGCTCGGCGACCGGCCGGGACGGGATCGGCGGGGTGAGCGTGCTGGCCTCGGCCGGCTTCGGCGGCGCGACGCCGAGGCCGAGGCGGCCAAGCGCCCGAGCGTCCAGGTCGGCGACCCCTACGAGGAGAAGCGACTGATCGAGGCGTGCCTCGAGCTGCTCGACGCAAGCTGGTGGTCGGGATCCAGGACCTGGGCGGTGCCGGGCTGGTCTGCGCCACCAGCGAGACGGCGGCCCGGGGCGGGGTGGGCATGGACGTCGACGTGTCGCCGTGCCCCGACGGGAGCCGGGCATGGCCGCCTACGAGGTCATGACCTCGGAGAGCCAGGAGCGGATGCTGGCCATCGTCACGCCCGACGACCTGGACCGGGTCGAAGAGGTGTGCCGGCGCTGGGAGGTGCGGGCCGTGGTGGGTCGGGTCACCGAGCCCCGCCGGGAGCCCGGGCGGCTGCGGATCCTCGACGGTTCGACGGCGAGGTGCTCGGCGACGTCCCGGCCGCCGCCCTGCACGAGGAGGCCCCGCTCTACCACCGGCCCTGGCCCGCCCGGCGACCACGACGCCCGTCCGCCGACGACCCGGCCCGCTGGCCGCGCCCGCCGATTGCGGGCGCGACCTGCTGGCCCTGCTGGCCGACCCGTCGTGGGTGTACCGCCAGTACGACCATCAGCTCTTCCTCAACACGGTGGTCGGCCCGGGGCGACGCCGCCGTCCTGCGCCTGGCCGCGCCCGGGCTGCCGCGCTCGCGAGCCGGGGCCTGGCCCTGTCCACCGACTCCAACCCGCGCTGGTGCTCCCTCGACCCCCGGCCGGGGCACGGCCTCGACGGTGGCCGAGTCGGCCCTCAACGTGGCCTGCGTCGGAGCCCGCCCGTGGCCGTGGTCAACTGCCTCAACTTCGGCAACCCCGAGCATCCCGAGGTGATGTGGCAGCTCTCCGAGGCCATCGACGGCATGGCCGAGGCGTGCCTGGCGCTCGGGCCTCCCGGTCATCGGGGGCAACGTCAGCCTGTACAACGAGAGCGCGGGGACCGACATCGACCCCACGCCGGTCATCGGCGTCGCTCGGGCTCATCGACCACCTGCCCGCCGCGCCGCCGGGGATCGACCCTCGTGACGGGGCCCCTCGTCCTGCTGGAGGTGTCGGGCGACCCGCGGAGCCCGCCGTCGCTGGCCGGCTCGCCGCTGGGCGGTCGAGCGCCGGGCCACCGCGACGGCACGCTGCCCGCCCTCGACCTGCGCCGCACGGCCGGCTGGTCGGCGTTCGTCGCCGACCTGGTGCGGTGGTCGGCGGTCGGCGAGGCGACGCCTGGTGCGGGATCCACGACGTCTCCGGCGGCGGCCTCGGCGTGGCCCTGGCCGAGATGGCGGTCCGGTCCGGCGTCGGGCTCCAGGTGGCCGGCGTCTGGCCGACCATCGCGCGCTGTTCACCGAGGCCCCGTCGCGGTCGGTGGTCTGCACGACCCACCGGACCGAGCTCGTGGCCCGGGCCGGCGCGGCCGGGTGGGGTGCCGGGTGCTCGGGCCCGACCGGTGGCGACCGGGTCGGTGGTCGAGGGCCTGGTCGACGTCGGCCTGGTCGGGCCACCGCGGCGTGGCGCGGCCGCTCGCCGTCGCTCCTCGACGAGCTGGCCCCGGTCACCAGCTGCACGGGCACCTGCCGGCGTCCGGCCGAGGCCAGCGACCGCCACCGGGCGGCGCGCCTCGAGCCGCTCCGAGCACCGTCGGTCGGGCACCTTCCAGGTCGCCCCGCCCCGTCCCGACCCGCAGGTCGGGCTTGATCGTCCCGTGGTGGTCCGACCCCCCGGTGGCAACCAGGTCGAAGCGCGGCCAGGTCACCAAGACCCTGCGCTGCCGCGGCGAGTACCGCCCGTAGAGCGCCTCGATGCCGGCGAACCGTGCTCGGCCAGCTCGCCGACCGACCGAGCCGAGTCGGCCGGCCCAGCCGAGGCTGTAGGGGTGGGCCAGCGACGGCCACCCCCCCGAGGCCCGGGCCAGCCGGGCGACGTCGATGGCGTCGAGCCGGGACTTGGGCACGTACGCCGGCCCCCGTTGGCCAGCTACCGGTCGAAGGCGTCCTGGACCGACCGACCACCCCTGCGCGACCAGGGCGGCGGCGAAGTGGGGACGGCCCACGCCCTCCTCGCCCCCGGCGACGTCCACCACTTCTTCGTAGGTCACCGGGAGCCCCAGCGACGCCATCCGCTCGGCCAGGGCGACGATTGCGGCCGCGCCGGTCGTCCCGGAGCCGGACCAGCTCCTCGGCAACGGCCCGCCGTCCTCTTCGACGAAGTAGACGAGCACGTGCATGCCTGCCTGCCCACGGCCGGCACGAGACCTCACACCCCGGGACGAGGTCCACACCGAGTCTCGTCGGCCCGGGGCGGGCGGCCGGCAGGCCGGCGAGCGGTCGTGGTCGGTCAGGGCCACTGCGCTGCAACGGCCTCGGCCGCCAGCTCGGGATCCGCTCGGGCGGGTCGCTGCCGTCCGAGACGTCGAGTGGGTGTGCAGGTCGATCACCGTCCGTCCGAGGCTACCGGGCGGCCGCCGGTGGCACCCGCAGGCCCGAACCGGAGCGTGCCCACGGTGACGCCCCGCTGGCTGGCGTGGCACGGTCAGGCCGCACCGTGTGGCCTAATCGTGGCGACGGCACGAGCCCGACGACCCCCGGTGACGACGGTGACGAACCGATGATGGAGGCCAAGGAAGCGTGCGGGTCTTCGGGGTCTATGCCCCGGGGCGCTCGGTCGCACACCTGATCTTCGATGGGCTGTACGCCCTGCAGCACCGGGGCCAGGAATCGGCGGGGATGGCGGTCAGCGACGGTGACGACATCACCGTGATGAAGGATATGGGCCTGGTCACCACGGTGTTCGACGAGCGCAAGCTGTCCGGGCTCCGGGGCCACCTGGCCATCGGCCACACCCGGTACTCCACGGCCGGGCTCACGACTGGCACAACGCCCAACCCGTCTACCGGGGCGTCGGGCGGGCCGGATTCGGCCTGGGCCACAACGGCAACCTGACCAACACCGACAGCCCTGACCGAGGCGGCGGGCATGCTGCCCGGCGTGGTCGCCTCGGACAGCGACCTGGTGGCCGAGCTCTTGGCCGAGGCCTTCCCGGCCGAGGTCCGAAGGCGAGCGGCGACCTGGTCGGCCGCCCTCACGCACGGTGCTCCCCGACGTCGGGGGCGCCTTCTCCTTCGTGCTCTTCGACGCGGACCGGCTGATCGGGATCCGGGATCCCAACGGGTTCCGCCCGCTGTGCCTGGGCCGACTGGAGCCACCGAGGAGTTCGAGGAGGGCTGGGTGCTGGCCTCGGAGACCCGCCCTCGACGTGATCGGCGCCACCTTCGTCCGCGAGCTCGAGCCGGGCGAGATGGTCGTCATCGACGGGAAGGAACTGCGCTCGGAGTCCGCGTTCGCCGCCGAGCGCTTCGATCCGCGTCTGTGCATCTTCGAGTTCGTCTACTTCGCCCGTCCGGACAGCCAAGCTCTACGGCAACGAGGTGCACGGCGCCCGGCGCCGCATGGGCCAACTGCTGGCCACCCAGGCGCCCGTCCAGGCCGACCTGGTCATGGGGGTGCCCGACTCGGGCGTGCCCGCGGCCGAGGGCTACGCCCTGACCAGCGGGATCCCCTACGGCCAGGGCTTGGTGAAGAACCGGTACATCGGGCGCACCTTCATCGCCCCCACCCAACAGGAACGGGCCAACGGCGTGCGCCGCAAGCTCAATCCGCTGCGGGAGAACATCGCCGGCAAACGTCTGGTCGTGGTGGACGACTCCATCGTCCGGGGTACCACCACCCGGGCCATGGTGCAGATGCTGCGCGAGGCGGGGGCCAGCGAGATCCACCTGCGCATCTCGTCGCCCCCGTTCCAGTGGCCCTGCTACTACGGGATCGACACCCCGGACCGCACCGAGTTGCTGGCCGCCATCAAGTCCATCGACGAGATCGCCGAGTACCTGGACGTGGACTCGCTCGAGTACCTGACCATCGAGAACTTGGTGGAGGCGGTCGACGCCCCGGGAGCCGGATTCTGCGACGCGTGCCTGACCGGCAACTATCCGGTTCCGGTGCCCGTCGAGCTGACCGGTCGCCCGGCACTGGCCGGCTCGGTCACTCCCGGCGCCTGAGGCCGCGTGGCCGACGGACTCGCCCGGCCGGACGCCGGCGCCACCTACGCGGGGGCCGGTGTGGACATCGAGGCAGGCGAGGTCGCCGTCGAGCGCATCCGATCGCTGGTCGACTCGACCGCTCGACCCGAGGTGCTGGGGGGCATCGGCGACTTCGGGGGGCTCTTCGCTCTCGACACCGGCCGCTTCCGGCAGCCGGTCCTGGTCGCGGCGACCGACGGCATCGGAACCAAGGCCCTGGTGGCCCAAGCGACCGGGCGGTACGCCACCGTGGGGATCGACCTGGTGGCCATGTGCGTCGACGACCTGGTCTGCTCGGGGGCGGAGCCGCTGTTCTTCTTGGACTACATCGCCACCGGCGCCGTCGATCCCGTCCAGATGGCCGAGCTGGTGGCCGGGGTGGCCGACGGTTGCCGGCAGGTCGGTGCCGCCCTCCTCGGGGGCGAGATGGCCGAGCATCCCGGGATCATGCAGCCCGGCGAGTTCGACCTGGCCGGGTTCGCCGTCGGTGTGGTGGAGCGGGACGACATCCTGGGCTCGGCGCGCGTGCAGGCGGGCGACGTCCTGGTCGGCCTGACCTCACCCGGGCTCCGCTCCAACGGGTACACGCTCGCTCGCCACGTGCTGTTCGACCGGGCGGGCCTGTCGCTCGACGCTCCGGCCTGGGAGGGGGCGCCCACCACCGTTGCCGATGAGCTGTTGGTGCCGTCGGTGCTCTACGCCCCGGCCGTGCTGGCCGCGTTGTCGGCATCCGAGGTGCATGCCGTCTCGCACATCACCGGCGGTGGGATTCCCGGAAATCTTCCTCGGGCTCTGCCCGAAGGGGTCCGGGCCGTGGTGGAGAAGGGGACCTGGCCCGTCCCTCGGATCTTCGACGAGATCCGACGCCTGGGCGCGGTGGCGGACGAGGAGATGGCTCGGGTCTTCAACCTCGGGCTGGGGATGGTCCTGGTCGTGGCCCCGGATTCCGTTGCCGCCGCGCTGGCCGCTCTGGAGACGGCCGGCCGGCCGGCGGTGGTCATCGGGCGGGTCGAGCGCGGCACTCGGGGGGTCGACCTGATCGGACCGGACCTGTGGAAGGAGACGAGTTGAGCCCCGACCAGAGCGAGGTCGAGGCCGCGCTGCCCGAAACCGCCTTCGCCGATCTCCGTACCCACGTGCTGGCTCACTCGGTGAAGCGGGGCGACTTCGTGTTGAAGTCGGGTCGACGGAGCAGCTGGTTCATCGACTCGAAGCAGACGGTCTGTCGTCCCGAGGCGATGCTCTTGGTGGCCGACGCCGTCTTGTCGGTGATCCCCGCCGACGCCACGGCCATCGGTGGCCTCACCATGGGCGCGGATCCGGTGGCCTTCGTCGTCGCCGGTGTAGCCGCCACCCGGGGAAGGATGCTGAACGCCTTCAGTGTGCGCAAGGAGGCCAAGGACCACGGCGGTGGCGGCCGGATCGCCGGTGCCCTCGACCCCGGCGACCGGGTGGTGATCACCGAGGACACGGTCACCCGCGGCACCTCCCTCCTCGAGGCTGCCCATGCCGTGGCCGACGCCGGGGGCGTGCCCGTATTGCTGGTGGCGGTGGTGGACCGGGGCGGGACGGTCGAGGCCATGGCCGCGACGGAGGGCCTGGAATTCCGCGCCCTTCTCACCGCACCGGACCTCGGCTTCGACTACGAGGGGGCCTGAGGCCGACCGGTCCCTCGGTCGGTCACCGGCGCCTCAGCCCAGGCCGACCCGACTGAGCTGGATGGCGTCCTCGGGGCAGGCCACGACGCACAACCCGCAGCCCGGCAGTCGTCGGCATTGGGGGTGTACGCGGTCTGGCGTCCGTGGGCCCGAACCTTGAGCCGGGCCACGAGACCGAGGGCGCCAAAATCGGCATCGTCGATCCGGCGCACCTCGAACACGTCGTTGGGACAGACGACGACGCAGTCGCGCTTGCCCTCGCAACGGGCGTGGTCGATCACCGGCGCCCAGGTGCCCGCCGGCGCGGAACACCGCTCACCCGGACGATCCGGATGAGCGGCGGCCCGTCGCTTCTTGTCCAGCGCGGTGGGATCAGGCGCCATCGGCGCCGGGCTCGTCGGGGACGTCCTCGGCCAGGACCTGGTAGATCTTGCGCCTGGTCTCGTTGAGGATTCCGTGCACCGTCTTGATCTGCTCGGCGCTCCCGGCTTGGGCCACCTGCATGATGGCCGCGCCCACCTGGAACGTCAGATTGCGCAGATCGACGAGGGAACGATCGGCGTCTTGGGCCGCGTCCTCCAGGGAGCCGGGCCGTCCCCGGCCTCCTTGGCCACCTTGAGACCCTCGACGGTGAGGTCGAAGACCCGGCGACCCTCGGCCTTGTCCGCGATGATGAGCCCCTCATCCTCCAGCGACTGGAGGGTGGGGTAGACCGAACCGGGACTGGGGTGCCACACCCCGCCGCTCCGCTCGGTGAGCTCGGTGATGATCTGGTAGCCGTGCATGGGCTTCTCGGACAACAGGGCGAGGATGGCCGCCCGGACATCGCCTCGGCCTACCTTCGGCCCTCGGCCGAACATGGGACCGCCGAAGCCGCCCATGCCTCCGTGGCGTCCGAACCCCGGTCCCGGGTAACCCCGTCCCCGGCCTCGGCCCCGACCCCGGAGCGCGGCTTCGAAGAGCAGGCGGTCGGGTCGGATCCCTGGCCCCGGGCGTTCGCTGTCGTCCCAGGGCTCTTCAAATCGGTGTCGTGCATGCATTGCGCCTCCTCGGCAGTTCTCGTGTGGTGAGGGTCTGAGTGACCGCTCTCAATAAGTCACGATATATCGCGATACAGTTCTCGTCAAGAGGAAATTTCCGATGACCAGGCGACCGCGACAACCAAGAGGTGTCGAATGCCCGGCAGTGGGAAGGACTACCTCGTGAACAGAGGAATGACTGGGTGAACCGGGCTCCCGGCGGCGTTGGGTCAACCCGGTGCTGGCTCGCACCGTGTCCACCTCGGTGCTGGCTCGCACCCTGTCCTCCTCGATCCTCGTTGGGGCGGCCACGGGCATGCGCTCGCAGATGGGCGTGGCCGCCGTCGTGCTCAGAGCGGACCCTGGCCGCCTCCCGCCGTTCCTCCGAACTCGGGCGGCATCACGCGCCGCCGCTGGGGGCGCCGCAGCCGAGATCCTGGCCGACAAGTCACCACGGGTCGGCGACCGCATGCGGCCCGGTCCCCTGACCGCCCGATTCGTCCTGGGCGGGGTGGCTGGAGGCCTCCTGGCTTACACCGAGCGCCGACCAGTTGCCGCTGCCGCCGTGGTGGCCTCGGCGGCCGCGGGGCTGGGCGCCAAGGTCGGCCACGATCTTCGGGCCCGGGCGGCACGGACGGTGCCCGACCCGGTGGTCGCCGTGGCCGAGGACCTGGTGGCCATCAGCCTGGCTGCGGCGGGAACGCGCCCGGAACCGGAGCGCTGACCGACGAAGTCGACCGATCGACGGTGGCAGTATGAAAAGGTGCCGACTCGTCGACTCGTCGTCCGGCTCACCGTCGGGTCCGAGCCCGTCCGCCAGCCCGACGACCTCGCCCCCGAGGAACCGCTGGAGCTCCGGGTGGGTGGCCGTTCGTTGGCGGTGACCATGCGTACGCCGGGTGCCGATTTTGACCTCGCGGCCGGCTTTCTGGTCAGCGAGGCGGTCATCTCTGATCGCCACCAGCTGGCGGCCATGCGCTACTGCGCCGGCGCAAGACGACGACGACGACGGCACGAACCGTTTCAACGTGTTGGACGTGGCGCTCGGTACGGGCGTTGCCCCGCCCGCCCCGAGTGTGGAGCGGGGCTTCTTCACCACCAGCTCGTGTGGTCTGTGCGGCAAGGCCAGCATCGATGCCGTGCGTACCCGCTCGCCCTACGAGGTGGGATCGGATCCGCTGTCGATCGACCCGGCGCTGCTGGCCACCTTTCCCGACCGGTTGCGGGCCGAGCAGAGGGTGTTCGACAAGACGGGTGGACTCCACGCCGCCGCGCTGTTCGACGGGCGGACCGGCGACCTCTTGGTGCTGCGAGAGGACGTCGGGCGCCATAACGCGGTGGACAAGGTGGTGGGATGGGCGCTTCGGGAGGGACGGCTGCCGCTCCGTGGTGCCGTGCTGATGGTGTCCGGTCGGTCCAGCTTCGAGCTCGTCCAAAAGGCGCTCATGGCCGGGATCCCGCTCCTGGCTGCGGTCTCGGCTCCGTCCTCCCTGGCTGCCGACCTCGCCACCGAGTCGGGTATGACGCTGGTCGGGTTCCTCCGTGGGCCGTCGATGGTCGTCTATGCCGGGGCCCAACGCCTGTCGCCCGCACCGGCGGAAAGCCCGCCACCGGCGACCGCACCGGTGGAAAGCCCGCCACCGCCCCGTGCGACCCCGGCTCAGGAGATGACTGCATGACTCGCAAGCCACTGGACAAGGACGTCACCGAAGAGGATCTCACCGTGGGAAGGCCCAAGGAATGGGCCGCCGGGATACCCGGGGTGGCCCACTCGCTGGAGCTGTCCCGCGAGGAGATGGGCGTGCGCCGGAGCCTGATCACACTTCGGGCCCTCAACCAGGTGGACGGTTTCGACTGTATGTCCTGTGCCTGGCCTGATCCGTCCGATCGCAAGAAGGCCGAGTTCTGCGAGAACGGGGCCAAGGCGGTGGCCTGGGAGGCGGACACCCGGCGCATCCCGCCGGCCTTCTGGGCCGAGCACAGCCTCACCTCGCTCGAGCAGCGCAGCGAGTACTGGATGGGCGAACAGGGCCGGCTGGTCGAGCCGGTGTACAAGGCCGCGGGCTCTGATCACTACCGACCCATCAGCTGGGACGAGGCGTTTGCCCTCGTGGCCGCCGAGCTCAACGCGCTCGACTCAGCCGACCAGGCGACCTTCTACACCTCAGGACGAACCAGCAACGAGGCGGCCTACACCTATCAGTTGTTCGTCCGGTCGTTCGGGACCAACAACCTTCCCGACTGCTCGAACATGTGTCACGAGTCGACCAGCGTGTCCATGGCCGAGACCATCGGCGTGGGGAAGGCGACGATCACCTACCCGGACTTCGCCCAGGCCGACCTGATAGTCATCATGGGCCAGAACCCGGGCACCAACCATCCCCGCATGCTGACGGCGCTGGAGGAGGCCAAGCAGGCGGGGGCGCACATCGTGGCGGTCAATCCCCTGCCCGAGGCCGGGCTCTTGCGGTTCAAGAACCCCCAACAGCCAAAAGGGGTCGTGGGGTCCGGCACCCCAATTGCCGACCAGTTCCTGCAGATCCGGCTGGGCGGTGACATGGCCCTGCTCCAGGCCGTCTCCGCCCGCGTCCTCGCCGCGGAGGACGCCGCCCCCGGCACCGTGCTCGATCGCGAGTTCCTGGACGAGCGCTGTGAAGGCCTCGACGCCTTTCGGGAGCACCTGAGCACGCTGGACGAGGCCGAGGTGCTGACGGCTACGGGCCTGACCAGCACCCAGATCGACGCCTTCGCCCGGCGCTACCTGGCCGCCGATCGGGTCATCGTGTGCTGGGCCATGGGCCTCACCCAGCACAAGAAGGCCGTGGACACCATTCGGGAGGTCATCAACTTGTTGCTGCTGCGCGGCAACATCGGCCGGCCGGGCGCCGGCGCCTGCCCGGTCCGCGGGCACTCGAACGTGCAGGGCGATCGCACCATGGGCATCTGGGAGCAACCAAACCCGGAGTTCCTCGATGCGCTCGAGGAAGAGTTCGGCTTCGCCATGCCCCGCGAGAACGGCTACGACGTGCTCGAGTCGGTCCGCCGCATGCGCGACGGCGATGTCCGCGTGTTCTTCGCCCTGGGTGGGAACTTCGTCAGCGCCGTGTCCGACACCGCGGTGACCGAGGCGGCCCTTCGCCGGACCCGGCTCTCCGTGCAGGTCTCGACCAAGCTCAACCGGTCGCACGTGGTCACCGGCGACCAGGCCCTGATCCTTCCCACGCTCGGTCGCACCGAGATCGACGTGCAGGCGTCGGGCCCGACAGTTCGTGAGCGTGGAGGACACCGTGTGCATGGTGCACCCCTCCAGGGGCAAGCTACCGCCGGCCGGACCCGACCTCCTGAGCGAGGTCGCCATTGTCAGCCGGCTGGCCTACGCCACGCTCGGGGACCGGGTGCCCGTGGATTGGCGGGCCTTCGAGCGGGACTACGACACCATCCGGGACCACATCTCGCGAACGGTTCCCGGGCACGAGGACTACAACTCCCGGATCCGTACCGGGGCCGGGTTCCTCCTCCAGCACCTCCCGCGCGACGAGCGTCGCTTTCCCACCCGGTCCGGACGGGCCCTGATCACGGTGAACGCCCTGGAGCCGGTGGTGTGCCCCCCGGGTCGGCTCTTGTTGCAGACCCTCCGGAGCCATGACCAGTTCAATACGACCATCTACGGGCTCGACGACCGGTACCGGGGGGTCCGGAACGGTCGTCGGGTGGTGTTCGTCAACCCCGACGATCTCGGCGAACTGGGGGTGGCCGACGGTGACTGCGTCGACCTGCACAGCGAATGGAGCGACGGGGTCGACCGGGTGGCCGAGCAGTTCCGGGTCGTCGCCTACCCCACGGCCCGAGGCTGTGCCGCCGCCTACTTTCCCGAGGCCAACGGACTGGTACCCCTGGACAGTTCGGCCGAGCGGAGCAATACCCCGACCTCCAAGTCGATCGTGGTGCGCTTGGAGCCGGCCCGGGTGCACGTCCTGGCCGCCGGCGCAGCGGGTGCAGCAGGTGCAGCGGGCGGCGCCGTACGGTGAGCGCCGGCTCAGTTTCGCCTGGTCGGCCACTATGATCGCTCTTGTGCCGAGACTGTCCGCGGCCGGTGACTGGGTTGAGGTGACCGGAGACCCATTGCCCATCGCCGACGTGGCTGCCTGGACGGTCATACCGAGCTGCGGTGCTCTGAGCATCTTCTGCGGGACGGTCCGTGATCACTCCGAGGGGCGGTCCGGGGTCGTGCGTCTCGAGTACGAGGCCTATCGAGAGCACGTGGTGCCCCGGCTCGATGCCATCGCCGAGTCGGCTCGTAGTCGCTGGCCCGAGGTCGGCCGGGTGGCCTTGCTCCACCGGGTCGGCACGCTGGCCGTGGGGGAGGTCTCGGTGGTCGTCGCCGTCTCGACCCCGCATCGCCAGGAGGCATTCGCCGCGTCGAGTTGGTGCATCGACACCCTGAAGGCCACCGTGCCCATCTGGAAGCGGGAGGTGTGGGAGGGCGGCTCCGACTGGGGCCTGTGCGCACACGATCTCGTGGAGGTAGACGACCTGGCTGCTGGGAGTTGACCAGTGGCCGACCGTGAGCGTCCGGGCCCGACCGTCGCCTTGGTCGAGGCGCGCCGCCAACTACTGGCCGAACTGGATCAGCTGGAGCCACGCCGGATACCCCTCGACGAGTCGATCGGCTGCGCGCTGGCCGAGGCGGTGGTGGCCGCCGAGGACGTCCCGCCCTTTGCCAACTCGGCCATGGATGGTTTCGCCGTACGCGCCGAGGATGCCCGGGAGGCACCGGCCCGACTTCGGCTGATCGGTGCGGTGGCCGCCGGAGGTGTCGCCGCCGACCCGCTGGGCGTCGGCGAGGCCATGGCCATCGCTACCGGAGCGGCCCTTCCCAAAGGGTCGGACGCCGTTTGCATGGTCGAACGCGCCACGGTGGAGGGGACCGACGTGATCCTGGAGGACCCCGTCCAGGTGGGCGAGAACGTGCGGTACCCCGGTGAGGACATCGCCCTCGGCTCCAAGGTCTTCGACCCGTTCACGGTCATCGGACCGTCCCATATCGGCGTGCTCGCCAGTATCGGAGTGTCCGAGGTCACCGTCTACCCGCGGGCGCGGGTCGGTGTGCTGTCGACCGGTGACGAGCTCCGCCAGGGCGACGGACCGCTCGGGTACGGCCAGATCCACGACTCGAATCGGCACGCCCTGCTGGCCGCGGCCCGCAGCGCCGGATGCGAGGCGGTCAATCTGGGTGTCGTCGGGGACGACGAGCAAGCCATCGCCGACGCCATCGAGGGTGGCGTCGGCCGCTGCGACGCCATCCTCACCTCGGGCGGTGTCAGCGTCGGCGTCGCCGACCACATGAAGACGGTGTTGGGCCGGCTGTCGGGTGGGTCGGTGCGCTGGATGGAAGTGGCCATCAAGCCGGCCAAGCCCTTCGGGTTCGCCGTGCTGGCTCCGTCGGGTGTTCCGGTGCTGTGCATGCCCGGCAACCCGGTCTCGGCGATGGTGAGCTTTGAGCTGCTGGCTCGCCCCGCCCTGCGCTTCATGATGGGTCACCGCGTCCTGGACCGACCGGCGCTGCAGGCCACCGCAGAAGAGCGGCTGAAGCGTCACCGGGACGGCAAGCTGCACTTCATCCGCGTCAGTGCCCGCATCGATCAACAGGGCCAACTGCTGGTGCGGCCCTCGGGAGGCCAGGGCTCCCATCAGCTGCGGTCCATGGCCGGAGCCAACGCCCTGGCCATCCTTCCCGACGGCGAGGGCGACGGCGTCGACGCCGGCCAGCAGGTGCAGGTCTTGCTCCTCGAGCCCGAAGGGGTCTACGGCGCCGAGGTGCCCTCGTGACCGCGACCGCGCCGGTCCCGGTGGACATCCGCCCGCGCCCGTCCGGCCCGGTCCCGGTGGCGATCCGCCCGCGCCCAGCTGCGCCGGCGATGGAAGAGATGCCGCTCGAGATGCCGCTGGATGGACCGTTGGTCGACCGCTTCGGTCGGGTGCACCGCGATCTGCGACTGTCGGTGACCGACCGGTGCAACTTCCGCTGCGTCCATTGCCTCCCCGAGGACGGGGTGAGCTTTCTGCCCCATTCGGAGGTGCTCGGCTTCGACGAGATCGTCCGAGCCGCCGAAATCGCGCGCCGATTGGGGATCACCTCGATACGAATCACCGGAGGGGAACCACTCGTTCGTCGCGGCGTGCCCGACCTGGTGGCCCGGCTCGCCGAACTGGGGTTCGATGACCTGTCCCTCACCACCAACGGGACAGAGCTGGCCCGGCTGGCGCCCTCCCTGGCCGCAGCCGGGCTGCATCGGGTCAACGTGAGCTGCGACTCGCTCCGACCCGAGCGGTTCGCCCAGATCCGTCGGCGCGGCCAGCTGGCGCCGGTCCTCGCGTCCATGGACGCGGCAGAGGCCGCCGGGCTCGCTCCCATGAAGGTGAACGTGGTACCGATCGCTGGTGTGAACGACGACGAGATCGAGTCCTTCGCCGAATTCGCCCGGGCCACCGGACGGACCGTCCGCTTCATCGAATTCATGCCCTTGGACGGTGATGGGGCCTGGAGCCGGGACCAGGTGGTCCCCGCCGACGAGGTGCTGGCCCGGATCCATGCCCGATGGCCGCTCGAGGCGGTGACCGCCGTCGGCTCCGACCGGTCCGCGCCGGCCGAGCGCTACCGGTTCACTGATGGGAAGGGCGAGATCGGGGTCATTGCCAGTGTGACCCGGCCCTTCTGTGGCACCTGTGACCGCCTCCGCTTGACCGCCGATGGCTCCCTCCGCAACTGCCTGTTTGCCACCGACGAGCTCTCGGTCCGCGACCTCCTCCGAGGGGGTGGCACCGACGACGAGATCGCCCGCCTGTTCCGGCGGGCCGTATGGAAGAAGTTCCCCGGGCATGGCATCAACGATCCGACGTTTCTGCGCCCGGCCCGCTCGATGTCCATGATCGGAGGATGACCGTGGCCAGGCTCCGCTTCTTCGGGCCAGCTCGGGATGCGGCCGGCGGCAAGGAGGCCGACATCGACGGGCACACGGTCGAAGAGGTGCTGGCCGCGGCCACCAGCCGGTACGGCGATGCGTTCGCCGACGTCCTCGAGCGCTCAAAGGTATGGGTGAACGGTGAGCCCGCCTCGCCGGGAGACGCGGTCACGCCCTCGGACGAGGTCGCTGTCTTGCCACCGGTCTCGGGAGGCTAGGGGCGACCGGCAGGTGTCGCGCCCGACCGGAAGGGGCGATGACGCATCGGCCCGGTCACTAACATGCTTGGCGATGACCGTCACCGGCCCCGAATGGTTGCGCAGCTTCGCCGCCGAGCTCGGCATCCCCGAGCCGAGCGATGCAGAGATCGAGTCGCTGCTGGCCCTGGCCGGGACGGCGGCCCATGCCTCCGAGCGGACGGCGGCGCCTCTGTCGTGCTGGCTGGTGGGCAAGGCCGGACTCGACGCTGCTGCGGCCCAGGCGGCCGCCGACCGCCTGGCCACCGAGCTCGGCGGCGCGTGATTATCTGAGTAAGCAGCCCCGGCGGTTTGCGTGCAGTCCGGCTGGTTCAGGTGCACCACTCTCAGCCGGAGGAGCTTAGTCGCCCAGCACCGATTGGAGATCCCGAACGTGCTCCTGGGTCTGCTCCAGTAGGGGGCGAAGGGCTTCGCCGACGTCGACGAGGCCTAGCTCATTGGCTTGGGCAAAGCGCTCCCGGTAGCGCCCGAGCTGTTCTTCTTCGAGCCGGAGGTCGGCCTGCAAAGCGGCGCGCGAACCCTCGGTGCTCGTGACCGATCGTACCGTCGTCGTCGGGGTTCCCTTAAGGAATGCCACCTGAGTGGCCAGCACCTGGGCATGGTTGAGCTCTTGGGTGAGATGCTTGGTCAACTCGTCGACCGTGCTGACGTACTCGGCACCTGTGATCGTGGCGATGTGCAAGTTGTACTGGACGATCGACTGGTACTCGGTGCTGAGGTCCTCGTTCAACAGGTCGATGAACTCGTCGGTGGTCATGGCTCTCCTTTGGGTCTTCGGGGAGGGGTGGGTCGTTGGAATTGAATTGGGTCGTGGGCGGCTGCCCGACAGCAGTTAGGGATTCGTCACGGCGATCCTTGCCGGCGCATCCTCAGCGGCGTAGGGCTCAGCTCTCGCCGCCCGGTCGGTGTCCTTGTCGGCCAGCTGTTCTAACCCGGGGTGCCAGGGAGTCGAGGTGTCATTGAACGAGCGGTCGATCTTTCCCCCAGATTCACCATGGCGCGGCCGAGGGGATTGTGGGGCGGGTTGGGGTGGGTGGTGGCATGGGCGACCGCTCGCTCGATGGTGTGGCTCAGCTCTTTCTGCCCGGATGGGTCGAGCTTTTCCACCAGAGGCAACAGCTCTCGGTCCTCCTGGTCGAGATGGCGATGCAGGGCGCGATCAGGGTGTCCAAGGATGCTTCGAATCCGTCGGGGTCATCGGCATGAGCATTGATGGGCTTGACGTGTCGGGTTCGATTGCGGATGTCGACCATTGCCTCGGCGGACCAACCGCTGGTCCTTCTTCAGCCCGCCCGACCGATGTTTCCGGGCCAGATTGCCCGCGAAGTGCTGGATAGACGGCCCGTTCCTTCGCGTCCTCATAACGGGCCGACACTCTGACCAGCTCTTCGGCCAAGATCGGCCCGAGCCTCCGGCTCTGGCGTGTCGGCCAACAGGTCAAGTATGGCAACAAGCTGGCGACGGTCCTCATCCAAAGGGGCCAAGAGTGTCGGCAGCGCCATCAGGACAAACCTCCCTCATCCGTGTCGATGGATGACTTGTACCCGTCTGGCACCATCGATGAATCACGCGCACCCAAGACCTCAGACCCGTGAGCAGGCCTCGGGGTCGTCGGCCCAGTGACTGTTCAACGAACATGAGCGAGCCGAGTGGCAATCTCGAGCAGGCGCGGGTCGGCCTCGCACGATCGGGGTACACCATCCATCGTGGATGCGGCTGAATTCCTTCCCGAGCGGCGTGATGACCTCGCCGCTCTGCGGAGCGCCAGTGCCGGTTGCCAGGGTTGCGCCCTGTACGAGCAGGCCACACAGACGGTATTTGGAGTCGGTGACCCGCACGCCGCGGTCATATTGGTGGGTGAGCAGCCGGGCGATCGAGAGGACATCGAGGGCGAGCCCTTCATCGGACCGGCCGGCGCACTCCTCGATCGCGCCTTGGATGAGGCCGGGCTCGACCGCACCACCTTGTACGTGACCAATGCCGTCAAGCACTTCAAGTTTGAGCGGCGGGGCAAGGTACGCCTCCACAAGAAGCCCGGATCACGCGAGGTGGCCGCGTGCAAGCCGTGGCTCCTGGCCGAGATCGACGCCGTGCGCCCCGAGATCATCGTGTGCCTGGGTGCCACGGCAGCCCAAGCCCTCCTGGGCGTTGAGTTCCGAGTGACCAAACAGCGAGGCCAGATCATGCCGGGTCCGGGTACACACCCACCATGGCGACAGTGCACCCTCATCGATCCTGCGGGCCGGCGACGAATCGGCGAGATCGAGCGAGCTGGCCCGGTTCGTCCAGGATCTCCGAGTGGTCGTTGCCTTCCAAGCGAGCAGGGCTATCCCTGAGAAGCAGGGCCTACCGAGGCTGGAGAAGGCCCGACGATGGATCCGGTTGGCCGAGAGTGCTACGCCTTCTGACCTAGGGCTTTCGCCAACTCCGCCCGTCCCATCTTGGACCGGCCGCGGATATCTCGCCGCTGCGCTTCTTCATACAGCTCCTGACGGGTTTTCGGCGCTGAACCACCGGAGCGCTTCCGCTGGGCCACGGCCGCGCCCTGTTTGCCCAGCGCGGTCCGAGTCTTCTTCGGCATGGAGGCGATCGACTTCCTCGCCTTGGCCGTTGAGGCCGCCTTCTTCACGTTGCGGCGGGCGGCGGAGCGTTGCTTCTCCGTCGCCATCTGGACCTCCTCATCCTTTTGTGACGGACAGCTCGCCCCGGCGCACGGGGCGAGCAGTACCGTGTATACCCGGTGCCGTCCTGGTCGAACCGGTTCACCGCAGATGCTCGACAGTCTCATCGACCGGTCAGTCCGGATCCGCGGTGCGTCCGGTGGGCGTCTGTTCGACGACGTAGTAGGCCGCGACGGCCCCGTAACAAATCAACGCCACCGGCGCGCTGAGGAACGCGAGGCCAGTGGCGATGATGTAGACGAACGTTCCCGCCCCAAATCGAAGCTGTGCGGCAGTCTTGGCCTTCGGGGTCATCGATTCGATCGTGTGGTCGTGGCGCAGTGCTCGGGCAGAGATAAGCCAGAAGCTGATGGACATCCCGATCATCACTGCGCCGTAGAGCGCGGCGGCGACATGAGCATTGGAGCCGCCCGTTTGCAGGTATTGGGCGAGTGTGGCCGTAGTAAAGGGGATGGCCACCACGAAGAGCAACAACAGCAGGTTCAGGAACAGAACAATGCGATCGACACGGGCCATTCCGCTGAACAACGAGCGATGGTTGACCCAGATGACGCCGATGGTGAAGAAGCTGACCACATAGGCGGCGAACACCGGCCAGGCGTGACCCAACAGGTTGAACAGTCGGCCGTGTCCCGGTCCCGCCACCGTCAGGTTGAGCGCCAGGAGGGTGATGGCCACCGCGAACACGCCGTCGCTGAACGCCTCCAGGCGGGCCCGGTCCATGGTTACCCGGCCGAGGACCTAGCCGGTTTGCTCAGGGGATTCGGCTACCGCCTTGATCCTCTCGAGCGTGGTGCGCATGCCGTTGACGTTGGTCCGGCCGCGTGCCTTTCCGGCCAGCTTCCAATAGAGCCGCAGTATCGGGGTGTCGGTCAGCTGAAAGGACTCGGTGACATCGGTTCCGGCTGCCCCGTCGCCGGTGGGTTCGAACTGGTACCGCCAGGTATTGACCGCCTTGCCCCCGGGGCCATCCACGCCGAAGGCGAACTCACGCCCGGGAACGTGACGCGGTCACCGTGCACTTCGTCCAGTAGACCGGTCCCCGACCGTTGCGGCGAACGTGCCCGCGGAACCGCGCCCCGACCGCCGGCTCCTTCGAGTTGCCGAGCCACTCTGCCTCGAAGGTCTCCGGGCTGAACTTGCCCGTGTTGGTGATGTCGCTGACCAGGGCCCAGATCCGCTCGGCCGGGGCGTCAACGTGGATAGTCACGGAATCTCGCACGATGTGAGGTTAGGACGTCAGCGTTCGCTGGGCTCAGGATCGTCGAAACGACGCCCGATCGACCACCAACGGCTAGACCGCCACGCGCACCTCAGCGACGGTCACGGCTTGGCCGCCGAGCACCACCCGGTCGCCGTCTCGTCGCATGTGCACGACGCCGCCGCGAGCGGAGGCTTGTTCCCCGACCAGGTCGTTCCGGCCGGTGCGCTCGCCCCAGAACACGGCCAGGGCGCAATGAGCTGACCCGGTGACCGGGTCCTCTGGGATGCCGACGTTCGGTCCGAAGACCCGGCTCACGCAGTCGATGCCGGCGCGGTCTCCGGCGGCGGTGACGATCACCGCTTGGGACCCGAGCGCGGCGAGCATGGGCAGGTCGGGTCGGAAGGCGCGAACGGCACCAGCATCGGCAAGCTCGACGAGGACACTGAATCGACCTCGGCCGAACCATTGGATGCCGGCGATGGCCAGCGTCGGTGGGATTTCGTCACGGGATGGGGGGTCGGCGGGGAAGTCCATCTCGATTCGTCCCTCGGCCCCTTGCCGACAGGCTGAGGACGCCGCTTCGGGTGTGAAAGCGGGCCGTGCCCCCCAGCACGTGGGCCGAGGCCAGGGTGGCGTGCCCGCACATGTCGACCTCGACCGAAGGCGTGAACCAGCGCAAGTCGTAGTCCACCGTCGGCTCTCCCGGCCACGAAGGCCGTCTCCGACAGGTTCATCTCCATGGCCACCGCCTGCATCCGATCCTCGGCGGGGAAGCTCTCCACCACGGCTACGGCTGCGGGGTTGCCGGTGAACGGCCGGTCGGTAAAGGCATCGACCACCGTCAGCTCGAGACTCATGGGGACGACAGCTCGAGACTCATGGGGACGAGCGACCGACCAGGAGGGCGAAGCCACGCCAGCGCCACAGGCAGTCGACTTGGTCGAGCCCGGCCTCGCTCATCCACTCTGTCTGCGTCTCGACGTCTACCAGTCGATCAGCCGGATCATCCGCGGTTCGACCGATGGCGGCCAGGAATTCGGCGTGAAGCTCCGGCGTCGGCGACGCCACCACCTCGAGGTTGGCAAAGAGTCCGCCGGGCCGGAGCTGTCGGGCGACCTCGGTGAACAGTTCCTGCTTTCGCCCATCTTCGAGGTGGTGGATGGCGAAGCCGGACACGATGACGTCGAAGCGCCCGAGCGGCTGGATCGGGGTGGCCAAGTCCCACTCGCGAACAGTGACCCTCGGCTCCGCCTGAAAGCGCGCGTGGGCTCGCTCGAGCATCGCCGGGGACACGTCCACGGCCACGACCCGTCTGACGGTGGCGCGAGCATCGAGCACGAGGGCGGCAAGCCGTCCATCGCCACACCCGAGGTCGAGGGCCGACTCAGGCTCGGCGGGGAGCGCCTCTCGCAGCATGTTCTCGCCGGCAATGCGAGGGGAGAGGCCATCGATCCGATCGAAGTACCACTCGACTTGCTCGGGATCGCTCCAGCCGGCCGTTGGGGTGCGTCCCCGGCTCTCGGCCGCTTTCACGCCCATAAGTATGGACCGGGCCGAGAGCATCGGGGAAGGAGCATCGGGGAAAGAGCGGCTCCATCGCCACTTGGGCCAGACTGCGGTCATGGCCGTTCGGTCAACAGTCAGGGCCACCGGCGTCGGCCCGGCAGGTACAGGAGCTGTTGACCCTGCTCGAAGGCGCCGGTCATAGCGACTTCCGCGATGCCCGTGGGCCCATGGGGTTCACCCAGCGCCAGGCCGCGGGCAAGTTCACGCGAGACGAGGTGGAAGCGTTCATCGTTCGATTGCAAGAAGCAGAGATCGATGGGAACACCCCCGTGGCCGCCAGCCCGGTGACCCGGCTGACCGCCGGCGAGCGGGCGATTCGGAGCATGCCCGCCGGCCAGCTGGCCGCTGAGCTCCAACGTCGCGGCTGGACCGTGGTCGAGCCGTAGAGCCAGCCTCCGAATCGCTGGAGCGGTCAGGCCTTGGTAACCGCCGATGGTGGTGGAATCGTGCCGGCCCCGGTGGTCAAGCACCCGGCTTTGGGCCCTGGATCGGCGGTCGGCAGCTTCGGTGGTTTCAAGAACGCCGGCTTGCCTCTGAGGTCCAACATGTCGAACAAGCTGTTGGCGTTAGCGTCTCGGCGGGTGAGCGCCGGAAGGTTCCACTTCTCCTCGACGGTCTTCAGAATCGAGGTGTGGTCGTAGATGGTGTGGGACACGTAGTTCTTTCGCGCGGTACGGACTCACCACCCCGGAGGGAACGCGGAACCCGTACCGGTCGAAGCCGCCTGGCGGATCACCCGGCTTCAGATCGGGAGGCACGTCGTCGGGAGGCACGGCGGGTGGCGGCGGCACGTGGTCGTAGTAGCCCCCATGCTCGTCATAGGTCCAGATCAACATGGTCGAAGGCCAGTTCGGGCTCGACATCAGGGCATTGACGACCTTGTCCATGAACTGGTCGCCGAACTGAATGTCTTGAGGATCTTCCTCGGACTGGGTGCCGAAGTCCTCTTCCACCAGGCAGAACGACGGCAGGTTTCCTGCGGCCGCGTCGGTGTAGAACTGATCGATCTTCACCGCATTCGATGCGAGGGCAGTGTCGCCCAACAGGGGGAGGAACACACCGAGGGTCGGCAGGCTGGTGTAGTAGTCCTTCCACGTGATCCCATGATTATTGAGCTGTTCGAAGATCACGCCATTGGGTGGCAACGCCGAGGGAAACGTGTCATCGATGAGGCCGAGCGACGTCCCGGCGATGAGATAGCGCCGATTGGGATACGTCTGGGCCATGGCCGAGCAGAAGTAACGGTCGGCGATAGGGAATTTCCCAGCCATGCCGCAGGTGAACGGGAGATCCGCACTGGTGAAGTAGCCCATGGCCTCAGGTGTCGTGCTGGTGACAAAACCCTGAAGGGAACCGTTGTCATACGCTTCGTGGGTAACCGTCCAGTTGTTGCCCACGCCTGTCGTCTGGCACTCGGTCGGCATGTGAAACGCGTGAATGTTGTTCCCATGTCCATCAGGGTTCTTCGCCGTCGGCTGGCCATTGCGGCCGACGGTGAATCCGTCGCCTCTGCCGATGAGGCCAAGGATGTTGTCAAACGAGTGGTTTTCCATCATCACGACCACGATGTGCTCGATCTTGGGCACCTGGTCGGTTCCCGCGGGCAGGTTGGGACGAGGCCTCGATCCCGGCTGCCGTAGGGACGCAGACCGACTCGCCGCCGGGTACGAGGCAACGGCTCTCGCGCCGGGACGGTGGAGCAGAACGGTGGCACCGGCCAAGCCAGCCCCGAGAAACTGGCGTCGGTTCAGGTCCATGCAGCCCTCCGATTTGTCGTTGCGCCCAACGCTCATCGACGTCGGCCACGTGTCGCCCGTTCATTCAGAGTTCATTTGTACGGGCCGGCGGCGCCGGCGATCCGTACGATGGGAGTTTGCCATGACGAGTCGGATCGATCCATCGACGCAAGGCAGTACCGCCCCGCTGGTTCTCGGTCGCCGACGTCAATGGCGCTCCATGATCTTCGCTCCGCTCGGCGACGGACGACGGCGACGGAGGGGAACCGACGGGATGCGGCTGGCGGTCGCCGCCGTGGCCCTCGCCGGCTGTGTCCTGGCCATCAGGAACGGGTCCCACGTCGACCGCACCATCGTGAACGTCCTCTACCCGGCGCCCCACAGCCTCAGCTGGTTGGTGACCTTCGTGTACAACGCCGGTTCGTTCGGGGTCACCGCAGTGCTGGTGGTGACCGCCCTCGTCGCCCGGCGCTGGGTCATCGCTCGGGATCTCGGTTTGAGCGCCATCGGTACCGTTGCCGTGAGCGGACATTCTCGTTCTCGCCCTCGGAAGCGACGCGGGACGCAGACACGGCATCACCATCGACGGCATCTATGTGCACTTCCCGGTCATTCAGATCGCCGTCTTCATGGCTGTGGCCACGGCCATGCTGCCCTACCTCGCCCGGGGCCTCCAGCGAATGATCGAGGTCTTCGTCGTCGGGTTGGCCATCGTCACGGTGACCGCGGGAAACGGCTTGCCCCTCAATGTGCTCGGCAGCCTGGTCATCGGTTGGGGCGTCACCGCCATCGTCCGGCTCTGGTTTGGGTCGCCACTCGGCCTCCCGTCTGCCGGCGAGGCCACCCTGCTGTTGCACGACGTCGGGGTACAAGCGGTTCGGGTCGAGCCGTTGCGTTACCAGGCCTGGGGAGTGGCCAACTACCAGGCGACAGAACAAGGAGGAGCAGATCCAGGTGCGGACCTCAGGGTTTCGGTCTACGGGCGGGACGCAGCCGATGCCCGGCTCCTGTCCAAGGCGGGACGATTTCTCTTCTACCGAGACTCCGGTCCGACCCTCAGTTTCACTCGTCTCCAGCAAGTGGAGCACGAGGCCTACCTGACGCTGTTGGCCGACCGGGGCGGTGTCAGGGTGCCCGAGGTGATCGAGGCGGCCAAGGCCGGCGCGGCCGGCGACGCCGTGCTGGTCAGCCGGATGCCCCCGGGAAGTCCGCTGACCGAGAGCGAGGTCGCTGACGTCACCGACGAGGCGCTCGATGATGTGTTCAACCAGTTGCTCCGGCTGCGCTCGGTCGGTATTGCCCACGGCGCCATAAACGGCGAGACGGTGTTGGTCGACCCGCCCACCAGGTCCGCGGCATTGGTCGATTTCCGGAACGCTACGTCTCATGCGACCACGGAGCGGCTCGACCGAGATCTCGCCGGCGCGGTGGCGACTATGGCCTTCCTGGTGGGTGGCGACCGGGCTACGGCGGCCGCCGGTCGGTGCCTTCCTCGACCTTCTGACCGGGATGCTGCAACACCTTCGCCGCGCCAGTCTCGATCCCATACTGGCCCGATCGCTGCGCGGGAAGAAAGCGCTGTTGGAGGAGCTGCGCGACCTGACCGCCTCGGCTCACTCGATCGAGCTGCCCCAGTTGGCTGAGCCCCGGCGCGTGAGCTGGGCAACCTTGGTGGTGGCGTTGGGCACGCTGATCGGTGGTTGGGCGCTGATCGGGGTCCTGTTGGACGTGTCGAAGTCGCTCGACACGATCGTCGGTGCCAACTGGCTCTGGGTCGCGGCCGCCTTTGTGTGCTCCCAGCTGGCCTTCGTGGGCTCTGCCATCGAGGATCTCGGCAGCATCGGGGGGATACTCCCCTTCGGTCGGGTCCTGGCCCTCGAGGTGGCCAACAGCTTCAGTGCTCTGGCCGGTGGGTCGCCTGCCACGTTTGCCACCCGCGTGCGCTTCTTCCAACAAGAGGGTTACGACGCGTCGGTGGCCGTGAGCTCGAGCGCCGTGGTGAGCACGGCAAGCTGGACGGTCAAGGGCGCGCTGTTTCTCATCTCGCTCCCGTTGGCCTGGGGCTCGATCCATCTCGAGACGACGCCCGAGTCAGGGGGAAATGCCAAGACGGTCTGGATTCTGTTGGCCGCCATCGTCGGCGTGGCGTTGGTCCTCGGGCTGGTGTTGCTCGTCCCCCGCTTGCGCCGGATGGCCGCCGACAAGCTTCGACCGAAGCTCGCCGACATTTGGATGAACGTCAGACAGGTGGCCAAGTCGCCCCGGAAGATGATTCAGCTGTTCGGGGGGGCGGCGGCCGGTCAGGTACTGGTGGCCATGGCCCTCGGCGCCTCCTTGCGGGCCTTTGACGATCACCTCAGCTTGTCCACGTTGATCGTGGTGATCACCCTGGCCTCGATGATCGGTGGCGTCTCGCCCGTTCCGGGGGGTATGGGCGTGGTGGAAGCCGGCCTGATCCTGGGCCTGACCGCGGCCGGAATCTCGGAGTCCGACGCCACCGCGGCCGTGTTCATCCAACGGCTCTTCACCTCGTACCTGCCGCCAATCTGGGGATGGATGACCCTGGTGTGGATGCGGCGCCGCGAGTTCGTGTGAGGGTGGGCAACGGTGTCCCGGTCGGGGGTGATTCCACCAGCGGCCAGGAAGTAGGATTTCGGTCGAACGACCGGGGAAGTGGTCATGGTCACCTACTTGATGTCACAAGCGATGACGATGCAGTTTGCATCCGGCTGGTCCGTCGATAACCGCACACTGTGGATCGTGGTGGGCGTGGTATTCATCGTTCTGCTGGCGGTCGTCTACTACCTCGTCCGCACCAGATGGGGCCATCCCGATCGACCACGAAGCCGACACAGCAGTGGTGGTCACCAGTGACGTGCGCGAAGCGATGCGGGAGCGCCACGGCTGGCTAGCAGAAGCTGGCTAGCAGAGAGCCCAAATGAGTATCCGGCTCATGGCCAACCGGATCGTGTGATCCGATTGCCCCCAGGGGTAATTGCGTGGCGTCTACGCTGACCACGGTGGGCATGTCTCGGCGGGACCCAGTAGTACAGAGCCGGCGTAACGTGCCGCCACTTCTATGAGGTCGACCAGTCATGGTTCTTGACCTCATTTTCATCGGCTTGGCCATCACGCTCGAACCGGTCCCACTCACCGCCTTCATCCTGGTCCTCGCCTCGAAGAACGGCGTCAGGAAGGGAGCCGCATTTGTCTTGGGCTGGTTGCTAGCGCTCGCGATCGTGATCGCCATCACCGTCATTGCGACAGGCAATAAGCCTCCAAAACCCAGTACCGCGCCGTCCCTCGCGGTACTGGGCGTGAAGATTGCCATCGGCGTCGGACTGTTGCTCGTCGCGATGCGACACCTCAGGAAGATGGGTCAGCCGAAGAAGCCCAGAAAGACCCCGAAATGGCAGGTGGGGATCGACAAGATGTCGCCCTTGTTCGCCATCGGGCTAGCCGTCCTCGTCCAGCCGTGGCCCCTGGTCGCCGCGGCCGCGGCCACCGTCGTCGAGGCGAAGCTCTCCCATGTCGAGACCTACATCGCGATCTTCGTGTTCTGTCTCATCGCCACCTCATCGATCCTCGTGCTCGAGATCCACGCCGGCTTTCGACCCGAGCAGTCGAGGGTTCTACTTGGCCGGGTGAGGACCTGGATCGATACGCACAGGGATCAGGTCATCATCATTGTGTCCTTCTTGATCGGCCTTTGGCTCATCGGAAAGAGCAGCTACCTCGTCGCCACGTGATCATCGACCGATACTTGAATGGCCCTGAGCCTTCCTCCCGACCTCAGCGTTCATAGTGGTACCGAGCCTGGAGGACGACCACCTCGTCCTCATCGACGAGATAGACCAGCCGGTGCTCGTCGTCGATCCGACGGGACCAGCACCCCGCGAGGACATGCCGTAGTGGTTCGGGTTTGCCGATGCCCGAGAGCGGGGACCGGAGCACGTCATCGAGAAGGCGGTTCACCCGCTTCAGTGTCGCCTTGTCGGTCGATTGCCAGTACCGGCAGTCCTCCCAGCCGTGGGGAGTGAAAACCAGACGCTTCAACCGACGTCGTGTACTTCGCGCTCACCTCGGTGGGCTTGTTCCAGACTTTTGAGGAGACGCCGGGCATTGGCTGGCACCCTCAAGAGGAATGCGGTCTCGGACAGAGCGTCATAGTCGGCTCGCGACATCAGTACGGCATCGCCTCCCTTCGAAGTGATCTCGATCGGTTGACGGTCATCATTGACCTTCTGGATCAGAGGGAACAGATTCTTGCGGGCCTCGCTGGCGGTAATGGCCATGCCTCACTCCTTGGTGACTGGTACCACTTATCGTACCAGTCACCTTGGCCGGAGCATCACCCACGAAACAGTGGTCGGGACCGGCGTCGATCCGGTGACCTCACGCTTTTCAGGCGCGCGCTCTACCAACTGAGCTACCCGACCCCCTCCTCGGCGAACCGAGGAAGCGGACCTGACGGGATTTGAACCCGCGACCTCCGGCTTGACAGGCCGGCGTGCACTCCAGGCTGCACCACAGGTCCCCAACCAGCACACAACTGGGGAATTACCGCACCCCCAACGGGATTCGAACCCGTGTTACCGCCTTGAAAGGGCGGCGTCCTAGGCCGCTAGACGATGGGGGCTCAAACCCATACTCAGGGTCTTCGGAGATTAGCAGAGGTATTACGGAAGCCCTTCCGGCGCGCCGTCGACGGGAAGGTCTTCGGCGAGAACCTCGATGATCGCCTCCTGTAGGACGCTCAACAGTTGGTACAGCGCGAATTCGGGAAGGCGGGGGTCCTCACCCTCGGGCTCGGCCATGTCCTCGCTCACGTCCAGGCGCGTACCCAACACCAACCGGATCGTCCCCACCGCGGCCAGCCACGCGTTGAGCTCCTCGGCGCTCAAAGTCTCGGAGTCAGCCGTTTCGACCAGGGTCTCGAGTGCCTGTCGATGGTGGTTCTCCAGTACGCCGCCGACCATCTGTCGGTACTCGGCCTCGGCCTTGGCGTTGTCCTGGCCGACATAGGCCGGCGGGTAGAGGCGCCGGGTCATGGGATCGTCCGAGCCCAAGATGGGCAGGAGCTGTTCGGGGACCGACCGGAGCAGGGAACGAACGGCGGGGTCGAGCCGAAGGCGATAGCGGCCGTCCCGCTGGCGGCGGATAGGGGAGAGGAATCCCATTACCTGTGGCCCATCACGAGTCGGTCGGCATCTCAGCCGGACTGCTCCATCGTTGCCCAGAGGCCGTGCTCGTGGAGGCGAAAGACGTCGAGCTCAGCCCGCTCGCGGGTTCCCGAGGACACGACAGCTCGGCCCTTCTGATGGACATCGAGCATGAGCTTGGTCGCCTTCTCCTTGCTGTAGCCGAACAGCTTCTGGAACACGAAGGTGACAAAGGACATGAGGTTGATGGGGTCGTTCCAGACGATGACCAGCCATGGGCGGTCCTCGGTGGTCGAGGTCTCGCCTTCGGGTCGCTCGGTCTCGACCGGCGCGGTCTGGACCTCCGCGGCCACCACCCCTTCCCTGGTCACGTGGCCACCTCCGTGGCCACCTCGACCGGGGTCGATGGCGTCATGTCCTCGACCGCCGGCTGGGCCGGGATCTCGGGATCGTGGTGGGACAGACCGTGGTGGAACCACAGGGTGGCCCCCCACACCGTCGTGGCCCCGAACACGTGGATGCCGACCAGTAGGGCGGGCAGGTGGGTGAAGTACTGGGTGTAGCCCACGATCCCCTGGGCGGCCATGATCACGAGGAGCCACCGTCCTCGATCCTGGACCGCGGCTGGAGCATTGGAGCGCCACAGGACCCAGAGGACCACCAACAAGAAGGCCGCGGTGACCAGGGCGATCTCTGCGTGGATGCGGGTCATGTCCGAAAGGCCCAACGGGATCCGCTTTGAACCCTTTCCGCCGGCGTGAGGACCGGTCCCGGTCGTGGCCGTGCCGGCCACCAGCACCACCACGATCATGGCCATGAATATCCGGGTGAGGCGGATCGAGGCCGTCCCGACCAGCAGGCGACCCCGACCCGAGGCGTGCCCGGACCGGAGGGTCAGCACCACGGCCACGGCCACCAGCGCCATGCCCACCATGAAGTGGGTCATCACCACGTAGGGGTTGAGCTTGGAGTAGACGACGATGCCACCCAGGACCGCTTCGCCTATCACGCCGAGGATCAGGCCCCCGGCCAGCCAGGTCAGGTCCTTGCGGACCGGCGCCCGTCGCAGGGCGCCGATCAGGGCCGCGGCACAGGCCACGACCAGGAGGAAGACGACGGCCCGGTTCCCGAACTCGATCACCGGGTGGAGCGAGAGGGGCGGCGTGAGGCTGGTGCTGCGAGCAGGTGGGCCAATCGGGGCATCCCAGCCCGGAGTCGGAGAGACGGACCGCTGCCCCGGTCACGACGTTCAAGACGACGATGACCAGGGTGATCTGGCAGAGCCGGCGGAAGGCCCGAGGGCTGAGACGGACGTGGGACACCGTTCATCGATCGTATCGGCGGGGCCGGGGACCCCGCCTGCCGGGTTCTCAGACGACGCCCAGCGGGGTCCGCCGAAACGGCATTGTCGGAGTACACCGGCGGCCCCTAGTGTTTACCCCGATGTCATCGCCCGCCGTCGCCCTTCCGGCCCACCGTCGGGCCCGTGGATCTCGCATCGGGTCCTATGTTGCTCTGACCAAGCCGCGGATCATCGAATTGCTGCTGGTCACCACGCTGCCCACCATGATCGTGGCCAAGCGCGGCTTTCCGTCGATCTGGCTGATGGTGGCCACCCTGGCCGGCGGGGCACTGGCCGCCGGAGGGGCCAACGCCATCAACATGGTGGTCGACCGGGACATCGACGCGGTGATGCACCGCACCCGCAACCGACCGCTGGTCACCGGGGCCATGACCGCTCGGGCGGCGCTGGTCTTTGCCATCACCCTGGAAGTAGCTGCCTTCCTCGAGCTGTGGTTGGCCGTCAATCTCCTGTCGGCCATCCTGGCCGTCTCGGCCACCTTGTTCTACGTGTTCGTCTACACCCTGTGGCTCAAGCGGACCTCGAGCCAGAACATCGTCATCGGCGGGGCCGCGGGCGCCGTCCCCGTGCTGGTGGGCTGGGCGGCGGTGACCGACAGCCTGTCGTGGACTCCGGTGGTGATGTTCGCCATCATCTTCATCTGGACGCCCCCTCACTTCTGGTCGCTGGCCGTGAAGTACAAGGACGACTACGAGGCGGCCAACGTACCGATGCTCCCGGTGGTTGCCACCTTTCGTCGGACGGCACGGCAGATCTTCCTCTACACCGTTTTGTTGGTGGCGACGACGCTGGTGCTGGCCGGAGTCGGCCATCTCGGCTGGCTGTACGTCGTAGCCGCCATCGGGCTCGGTGCGGTGTTTCTGCTCATGGCTGCGGGTTTGTGGCGCCGGGCCACCCCGAAGGCGGCGATGCGGCTGTTCAGCTACTCGATCACCTACCTCACGCTGCTCTTCGTGGTGATGGCGATAGACGTTTTCGTCCAGCATCGATGAGCGACCCGGTCGACGCCCCTTCACCCGGCGCGGCGACCTCGCAAGCGGGCGAGGAGAACCCACCGCCGGAAGGCAATGACACCCCGCCCCCGGGCGGCAATGACACCCCGCCGGTGCCCAACGCCCTGCCCCCGCGGCCACGACGCCTCCGGTCACTTGTCATCGGATTGGTCATCGCCGCCCTGCTCGCCGTCTTGCTCTTCGTAGTCCTCCGCCCACCCTCGAGCTCCAATGGGTCGAACCTCGGGGTCAACGTGGGCGACCCGGCCCCCGACTTCACCCTTCCCCGTCTGGGAGGGGGAAAGCCGGTGAACCTGGACGCCATCGGGGTGGACCGGCACAAGCCGGTCATTCTCAACTTCTTCGCCTCGTGGTGTGGGCCGTGCCAAGCGGAGACACCGATGCTGGCCCAGGCGGCCGCCGCGGCCAAGGCGGCCGGCTCACCCGTGCAGTTCGTCGGCGTCGACGTGAACGATCCCTCCTCGAACGCGCTGGCGTTCATCCATCAAACGGGGGTGACCTACCCGGTGGGCGCCGACCTGACGCTGAAGGTGACCTCGGTCGACTACGCGCTCGAACGGGCAGCCCAACACGTTCTTCATCGACGCCACCGGCGCATGTGCTCGGCTCGAAGTTGGGCGCACTCACCGCCACCGAGCTCCAGCAGTGGATGAAGCGACTGGCCGGCGGAGGCTGAGCGGACTGGTCACTCACGGCGGCGCGGTCATTCCCAGCGAGAGCCGGTCATTCCCAGCGGAAGGTGAGCGACGCCAACACCGGCGCGCCCACGGCCCACAGGGCCAGGACCAACCAGTCCTCGCCGGAGACTTTCACTCCGGAGCCCAATGCGCTGTGCAACGCATCGGCCAGCGCGGCGGCGGGAAGCACCTTGGCCACATCGGCCAGCCAGCCCGGGAGCTTGGCCAGGGGGATCAGCATGCCCCCGAGCAGCAAGAGGACCACGAAGAGGCTGTTGACCACGGCCAGGTTGACCAGGGCCTTCAGCGAGCCGGCCAGCAACAGGCCGATCCCACCGAAGGCGAAGGTCCCGAGCACCATGACGGCCAGCGCGACTCCGGCGTTGTTCCAGCCGCCGCCGGGGCTCCAGCCCAGCGCCCACCCGACCAGGATGAGCACCACCACCTGCACCAGCTCGACACCCACCACGCTGACGATCTTGGCCCCGAGCAGCCGGGGCCGGCCCAGGGGCGTGGCGCCGAGACGCTTCAGGACCCCGTAACCGCGATCGAAGCCGGTGCCGATGCCGAGGGCCACCATGGCGGTGGACATGACGGCCAGGGCCAGGATCCCCGGGACCAGGAAATCGACGGGGTGGTTGGTGCCGGTGGGGAGCACGTGTACGGCCGAGAAGAACAGCAGGAACAAGATTGGGATGCCCAGGGTGAGGAACAAGGTCTCGCCGTTGGTCATGATCATGATGACCTCGGCCCGGAGCTGGGCCGCCAGTGCTCTCATGCGGCCGGACCGCCCCGGTCCCGGACGGCCTCGTCTTGGTGGCCGGGCTCAGCCGTTCCCGAGGAGCCGATGATGGCCAGGTAGGCCTCTTCCAACGAGGAGCCGGTGCGCAGGTCGCCCACGGTCAGGTCCCGCTCGGCCAACCACCGGGCCACGGTGGCCACGGCCTCGGGTGCGGTGCTCGTCTTCACCCAGGACGGAGCCGGTAGGCGCCCGGCCGTTCCTCGTCGAGGGTCGCTCCCTCGCCCACCGCGGCGGCCAGGGCGGCGGTGTCGAGGCCGGGGTCGGTGGTGAAGCGGATGGAGCCGTCGGCCGAACCGGCGGCCAGCTGGGCGGGGGTGTCCTCGGCCAGCTTCCGGCCGTGGTCGATGATGACCACCCGATCGGCCAGCCGCTCGGCCTCGGTCAGCTCGTGGGTGGTGAGGATCACCGAGATCCCGCTCTCCTTGAGCCCGGCGATCACCGCCCGCACGGCCAGCCGGCCCTCGGGGTCGACCCCGGCGGTGGGCTCGTCCAGGAACACCACCGAGGGCTTGCCCACCAGGGCCAGGGCCAGCGACAGCCGCTGTTGCTCGCCGCCGGACAGCCGACGCCACGGCGTCTTGCGCACGTCCCGCAGCCCGACCAGGTCGAGGAGCTGCTCGGGGTCCTCGGGGTCGTCGTAGTACCGGGAGAACAGGTCGAGCACCTGGGCGGGGCCGAGCATGGGGTAGATGCCGCCGCGCTGGAGCATCACGCCCATGTGCCGGACCAGGGCGGTGTGGTCCTGTGGGGATCTAGCCCCAGGACCCGCACGGAACCGGGCGGTCGGACGCCGGTAGCCCTCGAGGGTCTCGACCGTGCTCGTCTTGCCCGCACCGTTCGGGCCGAGCAGGGCCACGATCTCTCCGGCGTCGGCGGTGAACGACAGGCGGTCGACGGCGACGGTGTCGCCGTAGCGGACGAGGAGGTCGTCGCAGAGCACTGCGGCCGCGCGGGCGTGGCGCTGGGGCCGGTGCCGCGCGGCTGCGCGGCCGCGGGTGAGCCGGGAGATCCAGGCGGGTCGATGGCGTGCTCCACGGGCGCTCACGCTACCGTTGTCGCCGACATGATCGATATCCGGCTGGTCAGGGAGGATGCGGGCGCGGTCAAGGCCGCGCTGGCCCGTCGGGGGGTGGACGGGGCCGAGGTCGATCGCCTGGCCTCATTGGATCTGGCGGCGCCGGGCGGCAATCGGGCGTCGCGACGAACTGCGGGCCCGAGGTGAAGGCCCTCTCGAAGCAGGTGGGCGAGGCCCGCCGGGCCCAGGACACCGATCTGGCCGAGACCCTCGCCGGCGAGAGCCGGCAGATCGGCTCGGAGGAGCGGGACGCGGCCGAGGTGGCCGAGGCCAGCCAGGAGGCGGTGTACCAGGCACTCTTGATCCTGCCCAACCTGCCCGCCGACGATGCCCCCGAGGGGGCCGGTCCCGAGGACAACGTGACCGTGCGATCGTGGCCGGACTCCGGCCGCACCTACACCGACGCCCAACGGGTGCCTCACTGGGAGGTCGGGGCCACGCTCGGCATCTTGGACATGGAGCGGGGGGCCAAGCTGTCCGGCTCCATGTTTCCCTTGTACCGGGGATTCGGTGCCCGCCTCTTGCGGGCGCTGACCGCGTTCGCGCTGGACCGCCACGCCGACGCCTACGAGGAGGTCCGCCCGCCCACCCTGGTCCGGACCGAGACCATGGTGGCGACGGGCCAGCTCCCCAAGTTCGCCGACGACGCCTACCACCTCGAGCGGGACGACCTGTGGGCCATCCCCACCGCCGAGGCTCCGCTCACCTCGATGTCCCGGGGCGACATCCTGGACGAGGACGAGCTGCCGGTGCGGCTCACCGCAGCCACCCCGTGCTTCCGTCGGGAGTCCGGCGCGGCCGGCCGGGACACGCGGGGCCTGTTGCGCGTCCACGAGTTCGAGAAGGTGGAGCTGTTCGCCTACAGCACCCCCGAGGAGGCGCCTGAGGTGCACGCCGACATCCTCGAGCGGGCCGAAGCGCTGTTGCGCGAGCTCGAGCTGGAGTACCGGGTGCTCGACCTGTGCGCCGGAGACCTCGGGATCTCCTCGGCCCGCACCTTCGATATGACGGCGTCGATCTTTTTGCCCCGCATCACGCCTATGGCGCGCCCCGCCAGTTGAAGCACTTCGTCGATCGCTGTCACGCCAAGGGTCTCGCCGTGCTGCTCGATGTGGTCTACAACCACTTCTGGCCCCTCCGGCAATTACCTCAGCCGCTTCGGTCCTTATTTCAACGCGGCTTATGACACGCCTTGGGGCGAGGCCGTGAACTTTGATCACAGCAATACGAACGTAACCGAACCAGTACAGGCTACATAGA
>CAVQVK010000023.1:0-10816 GCA_963717035.1 uncultured Acidimicrobiaceae bacterium
GAGAAGACAGGGCCTTCGGTCACGTCGACGAGCCTCATCAAGGCGCTGAACGCGGGTTTCACGTTCTCCGTTCCCGGCCTCGTGGGGCCCCAGACCTTTCCGGCTGCCCACACGCTGGGAGGGAACTGCGCCGCGGTCGCGTCCAGCAACGGATCGAAGTACTCGATCACCCTGCCGCTGACGTGTGTGAAGCGAACGAAGAATCCCCTGTACAAGCCGTAGCCAGGTCAGGGGTCAACACAAGGGCTGCGTTGAGGCTCGGACCATTGAAGGTGACCAAAGATGATTTCACGAGGGGTACGACATGGCTGATGTCAGAGCAGGTGAAACGCTCGAGTTCGACCCGTTCTCCGACGAGTACTTCAACGACCCGTACGATTTGTACCGCCGCCTACGGAACGACTCGCCGGTCTACTTCAACGAGAAGTACGGCTTTTGGGCCCTCTTTCGTTACGACGACGTTTGCGCGGCGCACAAGGACTGGCAAACGTTCTCGAGCAGTCACGGCGTCGATCTCTCCACCTTGAGGACGGATCCGGAGCTCATCCGCTTCTACCGCAGCATGATCATGTTGGACCCGCCCGAGCACGACCGGCTCCGGGGCCTGGTCAGCCGGGTGTTCACGCCTCGCGCCGTCGGAGCACTCGAACCGATGGTGCGCGACGTCATCGAGACCTTCCTGGCCCCCTTCGACGGGGCGGAGGAGTTCGACGCCGTTGCCGATTTCTCCGGCCCGTTCCCGGTCGAGATCATCTCGCGCATGCTCGGAGTTCCCGAGGGCGAACGGCAACAGATCCGTCACTGGCTGGACGCCAGCTTGCACCGCGAGCCCGGGCAGATAGATCCGACTCCCGAAGGCATCCAAGCCGGCCTCGAGAGCAAGGCGTACTGGGTCGAACTGGCGAGGAAGAAGCGGCGTCACCCCGGGGACGACATGATCTCGAAGCTCACCCAAGTAGAGGTGGAGCGAGAGGGGACGACCTCCCGCCTCGAGGACGAGGAGATTGCCGGTTTCGCCGGCCTGGTGGGTGGGGCCGGAGCCGAAACGGTCACCAAGCTCATCGGCAACGCCCTGGTCCTCTTCCACCGCAACCCGCTTGAATATCGCAAAGTGATCGATGACCCGGGCAAGGTCGCCGGCCGCCGTCGAAGAGATTCTTCGCTACTACCCGCCCTCGCAGTACCAAGGGAGGTATTCCATAAGCGACTCGGTGGTCAACGGGGTCACCGTGCCCGCCGGTTTTCCGACCATCCTGGTCACCGGTTCGGCCACTCGGGACGAACGCTTCTTTGATGATCCTGACACCTTCGACATCGACCGTCCGGCGAGCCTGTCGCTGGGGTTTGGCTATGGGATCCATAGCTGCTTGGGCGCGGCCCTCGCCCGGTTGGAGAGCAGGATCGCCATCGAGGAGCTGGCCAAGCGCTGGCCGGCATTCGAAGTGGACGAGGCCGGCTGTGCCCGGGTCCAGATGTCCAACGTGGCTGGCTACTCGCAGGTGCCCGTACAGCGAGTGGGGTAGTTCCCAGCTGCGAAACCGATCCGCCTACTGGCGCGGTGGGAGCCCGCCGGCATAGGTCTTGGTCTGGGTGTACTGCTCAAAGCCCTCGATCCCGTTCTGGCGTCCCACGCCGCTGGCTTTGAATCCGCCGAACGGTGAATCGGCGCCGTACCATACGCCTCCATTGACGCTGGCGGTGCCGGCTTGGATCCTCCGGGCGACGGCCATGGCGCGGTCCTCGGAGCCTGACGTAACCCCCACGCCCAGTCCGTACTGGTTGTCGTTGGCCAGCCTGATGGCGTGGTCATCATCATCGAAGGGAATGACGACGAGAACAGGGCCGAAGATCTCCTCTTTGGCGATGGTCATCGAGTTGTCGACGTCGGCGAAGAGCGTGGGCTCGACGAAGAAGCCCTTGTTGAGGTGGGACGGTCGGCCGCCTCCGACCACCAGTTGCGCGCCCTCGTCCCTCCCCCTGTCGATGTAGCCCAGCACGCGATCTCGCTGGGTCGCACTGATCTGGGGGCCCTGAATGTTCTTCGGATCGGTGGGGTCACCGTAGGGCACGTTTCTGAAGGATTCCTCGATGATGGCCATGCCCTCCTCGTAGCGGGAGCGAGGAAGCAGCATCCGGGTGAGGATGACGCAACCTTGGCCGCCGTGGAAGCACACGTTTCCCGCCCGGGCCAACTTCGTGTCGAAATCGGCGTCGTCGAGAACGATGTCCGCCGACTTGCCACCCGAATTCGAGAAAGAGGTGCTTGAGGGTACGAGCTCCCTTCTCCATGATCCGACGGCCGACGGCGGTGGACCCGGTGAAGGAGATCATGTCGACTCGAGGGTCGATCACGAGATCTTCGGCCACTGCGTTGTCCGATGTGGTGACCACCTGGAGAATCCCAGGCGGGATGTCGGTCTGCTCGGCGGCCAGACGGCCGATCCGTGTGGCATTCCACGGGGTGTTGGCTGCAGCTTTCAGGATCACTGCGTTGCCGGTGGCCAGTCCTTGACCGACCTTGTTGATGGCCACCTCGAAGGGCGCATTCCACGGCAGGATGGCGCCGACGACACCGATCGGCTCCCGGGCGACCGTGCGCCAGCTACGGGTGCCGAAAGCTGTACCTTCGGGTATCGCTCGTTCCCAGTGGAAGTCATCGATGAAGTCGGCCGGCCACGACAATCCTTCGGCCAAGGGGAGGTCGAGGTGCACGCCGTAGGTCAGCTGAATGGGCGATCCCACCTCGGCAACGAGCTCAGCTCGGAGCAGCTCGCGCTCTTCGGCGAGGGCAGCATGGAGCTGGCGAATGCATTGTTGCCGGAAGGTGTTGTCGCGACCCCACTTGGACTCATCGAACGCCCGCCGGGCCGAACCGATCGCCGCGTCCATGTCCTCGTGTCCGGCGTCGGCCACGTGACCGAGGACCTCTTCGGTCGCCGGATTGATGTTGTCGAACACCCTGCCGGCGGTGGCCTCGACCAACTTGCCGTCGATCAACATTCGCTGCTCGCCGCCGATCCAGTGTGCGCTCCCAGTGGTCGTGGTCACCTAATCCCCTGTTCCTGATGCCAATCGTCGGGACCCATGGTGAGTCCCTACGGCCAGCTGACCGACACGCTGGATGCTGGCTAGCGGTTCGGTACCGCGAACTCCGATGCCAGCGTGGCGTGCTGCTCCTTTGGTCGCCTTGCCGTCGAGTGCACGGCCACATCGTGGCCGTCGGCGCGGGCTCGGAGTGCACCCACCGTGCACTCCTGACGAGGGTTCACCGAGAACGGGTCGAAGCTGTAGTGGTGCACGGCGTTGCCATGGCTGATTCGGTCGATGTCCTCAGGCGAGACATCCCTGAGGCAATCCCAGAGGACCTCGGGGGAGAGCGGCCAGGTGGTGTCCGAATGCGGATAGTCGCACTCCCAGGTGACATTGTCCATGTTCAGGTGATGGCGGTTCTCCACGCCGACGGCATCATTGATGAAGCAGGTGATGACGTGTTCGCTGAAGATCTCGCTGGGGAGCTTGTCGCCGAACTCCTGACCGGTCCACGCCTTGTGGGTCTTGTACCCCTGGTCCACTCGTTCGAGGAAATAGGGCATCCAACCGATCCCACCTTCGGACAGGGCGATCTTGAGGTCTGGGAATTTGCGGAAGACGGGAGCCCAGACCAGGTCTGCTGCCGCCTGCACGATGTTGATCGGGGACAGGGTCATGAGGACGTCGATGGGCGCGTCCGGTGAGGTCACCACCAGCTGGGAGGACGAGCCAATGTGCATGTTGACGACCACTCGTTCATCCGAGCACGCCGTCCAGAATGGATCCCAGTAATCGGAATGGATGCTCGGCCAACCCAACTTGGTCGGGTTCTCCGAGAACGTGATCGAGTGAGCGCCTTTCTTGGCGCAGCGGCGGACCTCGGCAGCCATGACTTCGGGGTCCCAAATGGCGGGGATCTGGCATGGGATGAACCGGCCGGGATACGTCCCGCACCAGGCGTCTATGTGCCAGTCGTTGTAGGCCCTCACCATGGCCAGAGCGACGTCCCTGTCGGCCGTCCGGGCGAACAGTTGGCCGCAAAAGCCGGTGAACGACGGGAAGCAGAGCGAGCCGAGCACGCCGTTGGCGTCCATGTCCCTGACCCGCTCGTGAATGTCCCACGTGCCCGGTCGAATCTCGTCGAATGACGTGGGCTCCATTCCGAACTCCTCAGGGGGACGCCCGGCCACGGCGTTGAGGGCCACGTTCGTGATCTCTGTCCCCTCATACCTCCAGCAGCTCGTGCCGTCGTCGCGGGTGACGAACTGAGGGGCGAGATCGACGAACCTGGCCGGCAGCCTCCCGTGGAATACGTCAGGCGGTTCGACAACGTGATCGTCCACGCTGACCAGGACCATATCTTCGAGCTCCACGTCGTCTCCTCGTGTCCCGAGATCCTGTCGTCGACTTAGACAGGCAGAGACCCCAGGTTGCAGAACTACATTCTCCGCACAGTATAGGTGGGTATCCGGCACCGCCTCGGTTCGCTCCGGCCGCCTCGAGGACGGAGGGCAGCGATTCGAGCCCGCCGATGCCGGTCAGTCGCTCTGGGACATGCCGAGGGCACGGGTGAGGGCGTTCCACCTCAGACCCCATGCGAGACGACCGAGGGTGGTGTCGGGGGCAATGAGGTCGAAGCCGTGAAACGCCCCCGGGTACACATGCAGTTCAGTTGCTACGCCGGCGCCGAGCAGTCTGCGGGCATAGTCGATGCACTCGTCTCGAAACGTCTCCACCTCGCCTACGTCGATCAGAGTCGGCGGTAGGCCGCTGAGGTCTTCGGCTCGGGCCGGCGCCACGTACGGGGAAACGCCCTCACCACCGGCCTGATCGCCTAGCAACGAGCTCCATCCGTGAGCGTTGTCATTGCGGTCCCACAGGGTTGTGCCGTCATATTGGGTTGAGGAGAACGTGGTCGAGCGATCGTCGAGCATCGGCTCCAAGAGCAGCTGGAAGGCCACGGGAGGCCCTCCCCTGTCCCGAGCCAGGAGGGCGACGGCCGCGGCCAGCCCTCCTCCGGCACTGGGGCCGCCGACGGCGATCCGTTCGGGGTCGAGGCCATAGTCGTGTGAATGCGCATGGGTCCACACCAACCCGGCATAACAATCCTCGATCGGCGCGGGGATGAGGGTGCTCAGGGGCCAGCCGGTACTCGACCGATACCACCGCGAATCCGAACTCTTCCACGGCTCCGACCAACAGTGCGTCGTCCATGTCCATGGACCCGATCATCATCCCCCCGCCGTGCATCCAAAACAGAGCAGGCCGAGCGGGCAACACCGCCGCCGGGCGATCGATGCGCATGGCGATATCCGGCCCGTCCCAGGATCCGGGGACAACGACATCGTCGACCTGCACCGTATCCGGACACGTCAGTGGGGCCGCATCGATTGCGCACGGAGACCCGCTCGCAGCTCGCCCAGGCCCTCAGCCTCGAACCCAGGTAAGGCATCGAGGGTCGCGTCCAGGAGCGGACGCAGCTCGGGGTCGATATTGTCAATCGACACGGCCTGGACGCCTGGCTTATGCAGTCCCAACAACCCGAACATGTTCTCTCCCATGATCTTGCGGGTGTCGGCCTCTGAGAACAGACCGTCGATCTCCTTGGCGAAGTTCAACGGTTCGGCCATCCCCTCGGGATGAGGATAGTCGGAGCCGAACAACACGTGCTCAGGCGTCATCAGGTTGACGAGGTCTCTGGAGTCGAGTCTTCCCAAAACGGGTTGATCCAGACGTTGCGCAAGGAAGACGTCGCGAGGATGCTCGTCGAACGCCTGCGGCATCTTCGAGTAGGTCTTCTCCAGCGCCTTCAGGCACGGAATCGCCCAGTTCCCACCGTTCTCCACACTGGCCAGCTTCACGGTTGGGAACGAGCTCAACATACCGTGACATGATGGCAGAGGTGATGGTGTCGTTGATGGCCCGCCCGGGCGTGGCGGCTGTTGAACGGGCTGGGTTGAAGTGCCTGCATCTCCCGGGTTGTGCCCTCCCAGTCGTTTGACATAGCGCTGGTACCCGGAGTCGGAGGCATGGAGGGTGACCAGGCACCCCGCCTCGGCCACATGGGCCCAGAAGGGGTCGAACTCCGGCAGGAAGGGGGAGCGGAGACCCCGTTGTACCCAGCGACCGGCCCCGGACGGAGGAGGACGACTGGCTACCCGTTCGACCAACCAGTCGAGCTCGGCGATGCCCCGCTCGGGGATGAAGGGTTCACGATGGGCGTGGCAAAGATGCCGCCCCTCGTAAGTTGAACGTCCACTCGTCGTGGAGCCACTCGTTGAATGCATGGATCACCGTGCAGGTCAGGTCGGGGTCATCGGTCAGGCGGACTTCCAACAGGCTGGCCAGGGTGGGGAACATGAGCGCAGCGTCGAGACCGAGGTCATCGAGCATGGGCGAGACGGGCAGCGCCCGTGCGGAACGCGTCAACCGATCGCATGGGCTCGCCCGTAGCTCGCGCAACGACTGTGCCCCTCGGGATTATTCCGCCGAAGTAGTCGCCGAGAGCGCCGGTCGTGCCACTACTTCGAACGTCGGGTTGGGAATGTAGTCGCTGATGACGTTGTCGACGGCGATCTTGGTGCGACCATTCACCTGCACGTACTTGATAGAGACCCTCGTACTGAGCGGGAAGATGTCGGGTGAAATGCCTCCTCGGTCTCGTAGAGGTGGTTGTCGCTGTCGAAGACGGGAAATTGGCTTGCTCTGACCGGGGGCCTGCCTCATGGCTACGGACTCGGGGACTCGAGTTGATCTGTGCCCAACCAGTGTATTACTATTGCTGATTGAGTCGTTCCGGATGCTGGAGTCGGTGGATAGCGGCGAGTCGTGGGGGAGCGAGCCCGAACGGGGAGCTGTCGTCGCCCAGCGCTCTTCATGCATCGCTAGTGGAGAATACTGTTCTTCCACTGGGGCAATCGTGCCTGTGCGCTCGCTCGCTGTTCGGGTCGTGGGCGATGTGGCCCACGGTCGAACTCCCTCGGCCGGCGCTGCCTATTCATCCCAGAGAGGAAATTGACGTGGCTGTGGATTTTTCGTTCCCGCCGGAGTTGGTCGACTTGCGACTGCGGGTACGCGACTTCATGGAGAAGGTCGTGCGACCCACTGAGAAGGCCGGGGACGAATCCGGGTGGGGGCGCCAGGATTGGGTGCGGGCCATCGTCGACATGCGTGCGGCGGCAAAGGAGGCCGGCCTGTGGCTTCCGCACATGCCGACGGAGTGGGGCGGCATGGGACTGGGTCATGTGGCCATGGCCGCGGTGTCGGCGGAGGCGGCCAGGACGCGGATGGGGCCCTTCGCCCAGCCGCTCAGGCACCCGACGAGGGCAACATGCATACGCTCTTGCATTGGGGCACAGAAGAGCAGAAGGAGCAGTACCTCAAGCCACTGTGCGAGGGTTTCCGCCTGGTTGCCGGCAAGCCAAAGGGATTCGGTCGTGTTTCGCCATGACTGAGCCCGAGGTGGCCGGATCCGACCCGACTCTCATCCAAACACGGGCCTATCGGGACGGCGATGAATGGGTCATCAACGGCCACAAGTGGTTCATCTCAGGAGCTCGCGGCGCCCAGTTCGCCATCCTGATCGCCCAAACCGAGGACGACCCCGATGTGCCCCAGTCGGCCGAACTCCGCCTTTCTGGTCGACATTCCCTCCGAGGGATGGGAGGTGGTCCGGGATGTCGAGACGATGTCGGGCAGCAACAACCACTGCGAAATCCGAATTGCCGATCTTCGGGTGCACCGGGACAAGATGCTCGGAGCACCCGGGAGCGGCCACCTCCTCGGCCAGTACCGGCTCGGACCGGCTCGACTGGCCCACTGCATGCGATGGATCGGACAGGCAGAAACGGCTCTGGAAATGATGGTCGATCGCGCCCTCGGCCGCTACAGCCACGGGTCGGTTCTGGCCGAGAAGCAGGGAATCCAGTGGCTGATCGCTGATTCCACGATCAGCTCTACCAGGCCAAGCTCATGGTGCTGCACTGTGCCTATCTCATCGATGCCGGGAAAAACGACGCCAGCGTTGTCGATTTCACCGGCGAGGTGTCCATGACCAAGTACTTCGTGTCGAACACCCTGAACCGGGTCATCGACCGAGCGGTGCAGGTTCACGGCGCACTCGGGTACTCGACCGACACCCCCTTGGCCGGCATGCTCACGCAGGCCCGATGGGCCCGGTTCGCCGACGGGGCGGATGAGATTCACCTCATGCGGACGGCGAGGCGCGCCATTGCTGCCTACCAGGACGAGGGCTCGACCCGAAGAGCCACCGGGAACCTGCCTCTGTAGTCCGGTCGGGTCGGAACCGGGTGAAAGTAGTATGACCTATCTGCTAGAATGATGTTTACACCGGTCCGTCGGGTCGGGATCGGACGTACGCCCTTGTGAAGGTGGGCGGATCGCAGCTCCCGATACCCCCCGTTCGGGGGCTGCGACCCGCGTACCCTGGCCCGGTCGGGACCCGCGCGTCGGTCGACAGGTACTTCCGGGGACATCGATGAGGTCAGCCCAACCATGCCGCGGCGAAGGCGTGGAGCTTGCCGTCGATCGGAGTCGTCAGCCCTTCTCGGAGCGGTCCGATGCCGCGCCGTTCAGTTTGGAGAGGTGGGTGACTGTATGCCTGAAGCAGATCCTGTAGCGGAAAGAGAACCCGGTATGCGCTCCCCAGTGTGGATATTTGATCGAGCGCCTGTCCCGTCGTCGACGGGGAGAACGCGTCGTGGCTAGTCGAAGCCGACCACCCAGGAGATCGAAGCGGTCGACGTGGATGATGGGCTGCCTGAGTGGAAAAAGCAGAGTGTCGATCGTTCACTCCAGGCCGCCCGAAGCCGAGCAACGGAGCGCAGCGACCGGTTCGTTGCCTCGGCCATTGAGCTCATGGAACAGAGGGGTGGGTTGATTTCACCGTCCAGGACGTGGTCGACCACTCTCGGATGTCCATCCGGACGTTCTACAACTTCTTCGCCAGCAAGGACGACTTGCTGGTGGCGGTGCACGAGACCATTCTGGCCACGGAGCTCGTGCCGCCTCAGGAAGCCTCCGACGCCGAAACGACCCCGTCCGGCGTATTCGGGCTTACATTCAGGGAATGTACGATCTCACATCGAGGCAGGTTCCTCGGTGCAGCGAGCACTGACTACGTTTCGCAACCGGTTGGCCGAAACTCGGCCTGAAGACCTGTATCGGGCGTACCGGCCGCATTTCGAGTTGGTGCTAGAGCTCGTCCGAGATGCGGCCGCAGCGGGGGAGTTGAAAACCAACCTACCGACTGATGTTGTTGCGTATATCTCTTTTACCAAGCGGTTCTGGCCGTAGTCCACGCCCGGATCCTGAGTCCCCTTGACATTGGGATGACCATCAGCTATGGCTATTCTGCAGTTCGGGGATAGGTGCCGAGCCGGCGTCGAACACCTCCACCGCCAAACGCTCGTCACCCAAGCGGTCCGCGGCACGGAGCCGCTGAAGGCTCAGGGAACTGGCTGCGAAAGCTCGACGAGAGCGGCACTTCGCCGCGCCGCATCAGTTGGCGGCCGATCTGTCCGGAGAGTTCTGCCGGATTGCCGAATAGCCGGTCGAGTGATGCGGCCCGTTTCATGAAGCGGTGGAACGGGTGTTGTGACGTGAAGCCGATTCCGGCCAGAACCTGCTGGCAGTGGGCAGTCACCACTGCGGCCGAACGGCTGGCCACAAGCTTGGCCGTGGCCACGGACAAGGATCGGTCGTCTTGGCTGTAATCCCCGTCGGCGGATAGTTCACCGATCCAAGGCGCGGTCAATTCGCCGCGGCGACGGCCACGTGTGATTCCGCCAGCCGGTGGCGGATGGCTTGAAACGTACCGATCTGTCGTCCGAACTGAGACCGTTCCACGGCGTGGGTCAAAGCCAAGGCGTGCATGGCTGTGAGCGTTCCGACGATCTGATAGCTGATGGCACAACGCCCGCTCGAGATGGCGGCCTTCCATTTGCCAATGGCATCTACACAGTCCAACTCCAGCCTTGGCCGTTGAACGGATCCGGAGCCCACCACCGCTCCGATGGCCGGGTTGATCCGTTGCTGGGCCGGAGGCGTCTCTCGGTCTGTTCGACCTGCACGAGGGTCGTCTGACCGTTTTCCGATTGCATCGCACCGAGGATCTGGTTCGATCCGGTCCGGTTGCCAACGGGAGCCCTTCTATGGCGATGCCGTCACCGTCGGGGCGACAAGTTGCCGTCGCGCCCGGGTCGGGGACGAGGACGGCGGTTGATTCGTCGACCCCTATGGCGGCGCCCAGTACATCGTGCAAGGCCGAAGACCAGTGCTAATTCTCCTTGACTGCCAAAGACGGCAGCTATGGCGGCCTCGGGCTCGTCGGCGAGCAACTCGCGCCAGCCGAAGGCATCAAGTGCGGCAGTGAGGTCAGGCCCGTCATGTTGTCGTGTCAGGGCGGACACCGTCTGCTCGAGTAGCTCGAGCTCGTGGGAGTTCATCGACCGGCCCTCGGAAGGTTGAGGACCTGTGCAGCCACGATGTCGCGCTGGATCTCCGCGGTCCCGCCGTAAATGGACGCAGCCCGCGAGTACAGCCACTCCTTTCGATAACGGTCGGCCAGCGGGCTGTCTGCAACTCCACCACACCCTCCAGGACTTCTCGGGCGACCCCGAAGACTGACTGGATCAGCGGTGGCAATCAGAGTGAGGTCCACCGACGACTCGGCCCCCCGTCGTTGACCCTCGGCGATGAGGTACTGGGTGGTGCGAGACCGACCGCGTAGGGCAATGACGTCGGCGTACGCCCCGCCGAGCAATCG
>CAVQVK010000024.1:0-27298 GCA_963717035.1 uncultured Acidimicrobiaceae bacterium
ATCACCCTCCGGCGGGGCTTTGGCACCGAGGCCTCGGTGGCCGATCATGCCGCCTTCGAGCAGCGCTTCGGGTGCCAGCTCCGCGAAGGCTACGGCTCCAGTGAGGGAGGAGCCACCATCACCCGGGCCCCGGGCACGCCCACGGGCTCGCTGGGGAAGCCCCACGATGACGTGGCCGTCATCGATCCCTCCACGATGAAGGAGTGCCCTCCGGCCGCGTTCGACGAGGCCGGGCGGTTGACCAACGGGGAGGAATCGGTGGGGGAGATCGTCAACCGATCCGGGCTCGGCGGTTTCGAGGGCTACTACCGCAACCCCGAGGCCACCGAGGACCGGACCCGCAACGGTTGGTACTGGACCGGCGACCTGGCCTATCGGGACACCGAGGGGTTCTTCTACTTCGCCGGACGCCGGGGTGACTGGCTTCGGGTCGACTCGGAGAACCTGACCGCGGGTCCCATCGAGCGGGTCCTGCTCCGTTTCGCCGACGTCGCCGCCGTCGCCGTCTACGCCGTTCCCGATGCCCGCAGTGGCGACCAGGTGATGGCTGCGTTCGAGATGCTGCCCGAGGTCTCATTCGATCCCGATCGGTTCGCCCGGTTCCTGGAGTCGCAACCCGATCTGGGTACCAAGTGGGCTCCCAGCTTCATCGTGGCCACCGCGTCGTTCCCCCAGACGGCGAGCGGGAAGGTGACCAAGGAGACGCTGCGCGCCCAGGGGTGGTGGGCCACCGACGACCCCGTCTTCTGGCGCCCCCAACCGGGGCCGACCGGGCGGGCCGGGGGCTATCGCTACCGGCCCCTGGGACCGGAGGATCGGGCCGGTCTGGTCGCCGAGTTCGAGCGCCATAGCCGTTCGGACCTCATCGCCGGCTGAGGGCGGCGTGCTCAGGCCGGTTCGGGCGACCCCGATTGCATCGCTCCCGCAGGCTGTTGCGTCGGGGCCGGTCCACCGCCGGCCGCGGCGATGCCATCGGTCAGCGCCTCGGAGTGGTCCCCGTCGGATCGACGCACCGGCGCCGGAACCCGGGCCGGGATGATGAACGTCAGTGCCACGCCGGCCAGAGCCAAGAGGGCGCCGATCTCGAAACCGCGGGCATAGCCGGCGGTCATCGCCGTTCGGGCCAGCTGGCTGCTGACCTGGTGGCCCCGTTCCAATGTGGCGATCCGGCTGGCCGCCACCGTCGACAACACGGCCAGCCCGACGGAAGCACCGATCTGGCGGCTGGTGTTCATCACTCCTGACGCCAAGCCGGCCTCCTCGCGCGGGATCCCGCCGGTGGCCGCCACGGCGATGGGGGTGAAGGCCAGACCCATGCCCAGGGTGCACATCACGCCACCCCCGAAGGCGCTGGTCCAGTACGTTCCACTGGCGCTGATGAACGAGAGCCAGTAGAGCCCGCCAGCCGCGAGCAGGCCTCCGGCCACCATGAGCGGTCGGGGCCCGATCCTGGGGACGAGGCGGCCGGCCACCGTGGCCCCGATGGCAATGGCTGCCGTCTGGGGCAGGAAGGTCAAGCCGGTGATCAGGGGGCTGTAGCCGAGCACTTGTTGGAGATAGAGGGTGAGGAAGAACCACATGGCGAACATGGCCGCGCCGAACAAGAACATGACGACGTTGGCCCCGGTCACGAAGCGGGACTTGAACAGCCGGAGGGGCATGAGCGGATGGGTGGCCAACCGGGCCTCGATGAGGACGAAGGTGGCCAACAGCACCGCCGCCACCACCAAGGTGATGATGGTCTGGGCCGAGCCCCAGGCGTGCCGATCGGTACTGACGATGCCGTAGACCAGGACGATGAGCCCGGCGGTGACGGTCAGCGAGCCGGCGATGTCGAGTCGCTGGCGCTCACCTTCGGCTCGCGACTCCCTCAGGTAGAAGCGGGCCAGCAAGAAGGCGGCGATCCCGATGGGCACGTTGACGAACAGGATCCACCGCCAGGACAAGACGTCAGTCAGGATCCCCCCGAAGAGTGCTCCCGCCGCGCCACCGCCGGCGGCCACCGCCGTCCAGACGCCCAGCGCCTTGGCCCGGGCCCGTTCCTCGGTAAAGGTGACGGTCAAGATGGTCAGCGTGGCCGGGGACAAGACGGCGGCCCCGACCCCTTGCAGGGCGCGGGCGATGATCAGGGTCGCCTGGTTCTGGGCGAACCCGCCGAGCAGGCTGGCTGCCGTGAACAGGACCAGGCCTAACAGGAAGATGCGCTTGCGTCCGAACAGGTCGGCCAAGCGCCCGCCGAACAGCAACAGACCCCCGAAGGTCAGCGCGTAGGCCGTCACCACCCACTGCAGGTTCACCTCGGAGAAGCCCAGGCTCTTCTGGATCGAGGGCAGGGCCACGTTCACGATGGAGATGTCCAGCACCACCATGAACTGGGCCAGGCATACCAGGGACAGGATCAGCCAGTCAGGTGGGTGACGGCGATCTTCGGGCATCGCATCCCTCGACGCCGATGACGGTGAAACCATCTGTCGGATCGTATGGCCAATCCGCCGGGGCTCAGACGCGTCCGGCGGGAGGGGCAGGGATTGCTGGCCCGGCTGCGTCCGACTCTGATGAGTCGTGGCTGTCCTGAGTCGGGCCGTCGCCGGGTCGTACCGCAATGCTCGCAGCATCTCTCTCCTCGAGATCTTCGGGTCGGCCCTGTCACATCGACCGACGTTCGTTCGTCACTGCTAAGACGGAACACGACGGAGGAATGTGACCGATGAACGAACGTGCCTGGCTGGCTGGGGAATTCGAAGGCGAGCGCGGCCACCTGCGGGCCGTTGCCTACCGCATGCTCGGCTCGCTGAGCGAAGCTGACGACGCGGTCCAAGAGGCCTGGATTCGGCTCAACCGCTCAGACACCAGTGGAGTCGAGAACCTGGGTGGATGGCTGACGACGGTCGTTGCCCGGGTCTGCCTGGACATGCTGCGCGCCCGTGCGACCCGGCGGGAGTACCCGCTGGAGACGCAGGGGGCCGAACCGGCGGCGGGCGGCGGGAGCGGGATCGATCCGGAAGAGGAGGCCGTCCTGGCCGACTCCGTCGGCCTGGCCCTGCTCGTCGTCCTCGAAACGCTGGCTCCCGCCGAGCGGCTGGCCTTCGTGCTCCACGACATGTTCGCCCTGCCCTACGAGGAGATCGCCCCCGTCGTGGGGCGAGCTCCCGCGGCGGCCAGGCAACTGGCCAGCCGGGCGCGACGCCGGGTCCAGGGAGTGGCGGCCGTGCCCGACGCCGATCTGTCCCGTCAGCGAGAGGTGGTCGAGGCATTCCGGGCCGCCTCCCACGCCGGAGACTTCGCGGCCCTGCTGGCCGTCCTTGACCCCGACGTCGTGCTCCGAACCGACCCCATCGCCGTTCCCAAGGGGTCCTCGCCCGAGGTCCGCGGGGCGACAGCCGTGGTCGAGCGGGCCGTGGTCGGAGGGCGTCATGCCCCGGACGCGCAGCCGGCACTGGTGAACGGCCTCGTCGGAATCGTCATCGCGCCGCGTGGCCGGTTGCTCCGGGTGCTCACGTTCACCATTGCCGGCGGGAAGATAGCGGAGATCGACGTGATCGCCGATCCCGAACGGCTCCGAGGGCTCCAGGTGGCGGTGCTCGACGGTTAGCGCTCGACGCTTAGTGCGGCACCCAGGCGTCGGGGTCGGCCGTGAGCTTCTCGATCGCCTTGGGCAGCTTGCCGGCGACGATGTCGGCCAGAGTCACCGCCTCCAGCACCGAGCGCAGGCTCGCTCGCACCGCCACCCATACGTTCTGCAGGTACTCGGCGGCGCCGTCGTAGTTGGCCGCCTCGGGTCGCAGACCGCGGACCTCGGCCAGTGGCCCGTCGAGGGGTCGGATGATCTCGGCCACGGTGATGGCGTTGGCCGGACGGGAGAGCCGATAGCCGCCTTCGGCCCCCCGTTGGCTGCGCAGCAGACCGGCCCGCCGGAGATCGTTCAGGATGCTCTCCAGGAATTTCGCCGGGAGCCCCTGGGAGACGGCGAGGGCCTCGGCGGTGACGGGACGATCGTCGGCGGCAGCCAGCGTGCACATGGCCCGGACGGCGTAGTCGACTTTGGCAGAGATGTACACGGTGAGGATTCTGCCAGGCCCGCTGCCACGCGGGGGCCATGCCGGCGGGGGACGGGCCTCATTGCATCCGTGGCCCGAGGGGACGACACCCCTCGACGTGCTCCGTCCTAGACGATCTGCGAAAGGGCCTCTCGGCGCTTCGATGGGGCGGCGCGGGTAACCCACACCCGATCATCGGGCATCAGGTCCAGTTCGGCAGCGGCGCCCCTCGACAGCTGGACCCACGTCGAGCTGCCGTTTGCCAGCTTCAGGTCCACCCGGACCTCGAAGCCGAGATGGGTGACGCGCTCCACCGAAGCCCCCTGACCCCCGACGCCCGGCTCGTTGTGGACGACGAGGTCGTGCGGGCGGACCCAGGCCCCGTCGAGCTCGGTGGCCGGACCCAGGAACTTCATGACGAACTCGTTGTCGGGCTTGTCGTAGATCTCCGCCGGGGCGCCGACCTGCTCGAGCCGGCCCTCGTTGATGATGGCCAGGCGATCGGCCACTTCCATGGCCTCTTCTTGGTCGTGGGTCACGAGCACCGTGGTGACCGAGATCTTCTCGTGGAGCTCCCGGAGCCATACCCGGAGCTGCTGGCGGACTTGCGCATCGAGGGCACCGAAGGGCTCGTCGAGCAGCAGGACCTTGGGCTCGATGGCCAGCGCCCGGGCCAAGGCCATGCGTTGGCGCTGGCCGCCCGACAGCTCCGAGGGATAGCGGTCGGCCAGATGGGCGATCCGGACGAGATCGAGGAGCTCGTCCACTTTTTCCCGTATCTCGGCCTTGGGCCGTCGACGGACCTCTAAGCCGAAGGCGACGTTCCTCCGCACGGTGAGGTGACGGAACGGGGCGTAATGCTGAAAGCAGAACCCGATGCCGCGTTCGCGGGCCGGGATTCCGGTCAGGTCCAGTCCATCGATCTCCACCGTGCCGGTGTCCGGGCTTTCAAGGCCGGCCACCACGCGCAGCAGCGTCGACTTGCCTCCCCCGCTCGGACCCAACAGCGCGGTCAGTGATCCATCGGGGACATCAAGGCTGACATCGTCGAGGGCAACGGCATCTCCGAATCGCTTGGAGAGGGATCTGATCGTGATCGCCATGTGGCTTTCCTCCCTTCTCTGTCGGCACCCAGCACGGTCAGGACCACGAGGGCGATGAGGGCAAGGATCACGGCCCCGGCATAGGCGCCTACCGGGTTGAGATTGTCAATACTGTCCTGGATGAACAACGTCATCGTCTGGGTTCTTCCGGCAATGGCCCCCGATACCACGACGACAGCTCCGAACTCGCCCAGAACTCGAGCAGTGGTGAGCGTCACGCCGTAGGCCAGGCTCCGCCTGATCGACGGCAGGGTGATGCGGCGGAACGCGGCAAACGACGTCGCGCCGAGCGTCGTCGCCGCCTGCTCTTGGTCGGTGCCTATTTCCTGCAGTACCGGGAGCACCTCACGCACCACGTAGGGGAGGGCCACGATGGCCGAGGCGGCCACGATCCCCGGAAGCGAGAAGATGACCTCGATGCCCCGAGCGGACAGCCAGTTGCCGAACCACCCGGTCTTGCCGTACACCAGGACCAGGGCCAGACCGACGATCACCGGGGAGACAGCCAGCGGGAGGTCGACGAACGCGTCGAGCAGCCACGCTCCCCGGAATCGATGGCGGGCCAGGATGAGCGACACGCCCACGCCGAACACCGTGTTCAGCGGCACGGCGATGAGGACGACCACGAGGGTCAGCCACAAGGCGTGCACGGCATCGGGGGTGGTCACCGCGTCCCAGGCGGCGATGAACCCGTGCTGAAACGCCCGAAAGAACACCGACCCGACGGGGACGACGACGAGCAGGCCCAGGTAACCGAGAGCCGCAGTGCGCAGGGGTAACCGCCAGCGTGACTTCATACGGCCTCACCGACATTGAACCGGCGCCGGACCAAACCGATGCCCGTCAGCACGACCAGTGCGATCAGGATCAAGACCGTCGATACCGCGGCCGCAGCGGACAGCTGGTCGCTCTGGGACAGGCTATAGATCCACGACGAGGCCACCTCGGTCTTGTATGGCAGGTTGCCGGAGATGAGGACGACCGACCCGAACTCCCCGATGGCCCGGGCGAAGGCCAGGCCGGCTCCGGCCAGCATGGCCGGAGCCACGCTGGGCAGGATGACCCGGCGGAGGACCACCGATGACGACGCGCCGAGGGACGCGGCGGCTTCTTCGGTCTCGCGGTCGAGCTCGGCCAGCACCGGCTGCACCGACCGCACCGAGAACGGGAGGGTCACAAAGGCCAGGGCGAAGACGATGCCGATGCGCGTGTCGGCCACGTTGATACCGAACGGGCTGTTGGGCCCATAGAGGGTGAGCAGGGTCAGGCCGGCCACGATGGTGGGGAGGGCGAAGGGCAGATCGATGATCGCGCTGACCACCCGCTTGCCGCGGAACTCGTCGCGTACCAGCACCCAGGCGATGACCAGGCCCACGACCGAGTTGAACGCGGCCACCAACAGCGAGCAGATCAAGGTGAGCTTCAGGGCGGCGATCGCCTCGGGTTGGGTGACGGCACTCCAGAAGGCCCCGAACCCGCTGCCGAATGCCTTGGACAGCACGGCAGCGATGGGCAACAGCACCAACAAGCTGAGATAGGTGACGATCAACGTGGGGCCGGTGGCCCTGAGGACCGGCCTTCCTGCCCGCCGGAGGGAACGACGTCTCCCGGTGCCGGTGACCAATGGCCCCGATGCCCCCGGGCGAACGGCCAGGTCAGCCACTGGCGGTCGAGACCCCCAGCCCTTGTTCGATCTTGGCCACGGTCCCCGTTCCCGGAGTGAAGAACTGGGTGTTCACCTTCGTCCAACCGCCGAGGCTGTCGATGGTGAACACCTTCTTGGGCGTGGGGAACTTGAACTGGGCGGCCACCTGGGGCAGTACCGGCCGGTATCCCTGCTGGCCCCAGACCTTCTGCCCGGCGGGCGAGAGCAGGTAGGCCACGAAGGCCTTGGCCGAGCTGGGGTTGGCCGCGTTGGTGGTCACGGCGATCGGGTTCTGGATCAGGATCGTTTGCGGGGGCGTGACGATGGTGATCGGCTCCCCTTGGTGCTGGGCGTACAGGGCGTCGTCCTCATAGTCGAGGAGGACATCGCCCTCACCCCCGAGGAAGGTCTGCAGGGCGTTGCTGGCGCTGCTGGGCTGGGCGGCGGTGTGGGCCAAGAGCTGCCCGAGATATGCGTTTGCCTGTGCCTTCGTCTTGCCCAGGGCCAGTTCGGCCCCGTAGGCGGCCATGAGGTTCCACTTGGCGCTGCCCGAGCTGAAGGGGTTGGGGGTGATGACCTTGACGTTGCTCTTCACCAGGTCGGCCCACGTCTTGATGTTCTTGGGGTTGCCCTTCCGGACAATGAACGAGACGATCGAGTTGGTGACCATCCCATTGGTCGGGCCCTTGTCCCACGACGCGGCGACGATCCCGGCCTTCACCAGCTTGTCCATGTCCGGAGTGAGCGAGAAGTTGACCACGTCGGCCGGCAGCCCGGAGACCACGGCGGTGGCCTGCGAGCCGGAGGCCCCAAACGACGGCGAGAACGTCACCCCGGTGCCTGCCTTGGTGGCGTTGAAGTCCTTGATGAGGACGGTGTAGGCGGGCTTCGGCGTGGAGTAGGCCACCACCGATACCGACCCACCTGCGGCCGAGGCCGTGCCGGGCACCACCATGGTGCCGAGCACCAGGGCCAGGGGGAGAAGGGCGCCGACGGCTACCAGCCGCCAGCTCGTACCGGTACGTCGTTCGGCAGGGGTTTTCACGGGGTCTATTCCTGACTGAAAAGATCGGATTTGTCAAGTCTCTAGATTCCATAGGTATAGGTGACAGCAGGTCGCAGGCGTCGCCCTTGATGGTGGAGAGGCGGTTCTACCTGGTCAGGGCGCTGTGGACGTCCGGTCAGGACGCCCGTTTGTGCCGCACCGTCGGAGTCAGCAGACGGGTGGGAAGGTGCCGATGTCGGTCAACCGAGAGCCAGACGGTCCGACAATCGCTCCTTGGCCGCCGGCCATTCCTGAGCGAGCAAGGAGAACCGGGCCGAGTCCCGGACGGTCCCGTCCGAACCCGGTCGATCGGCCCGCAGGATGCCGTCGAAGGTGCACCCCAGCCGCTCGATGGCCTGGCGAGATCGGGAGTTCCGCCGGTCGGTGGAGAAGGTGACGGCGTGGACCCCCCAGGTCTCGAAGGCGTGGGTGAGCATCAACAGCTTGGCCTCGGTGTTGACCGCGGTTCGCTGGGCCGATGCGGCCAGCCAGGTCCCGCCGATCTCGACCACATCTGGTCGCCCGTAGCGCTGCTGGCGGGCACCTTCGTCGCCGCACAGTGACCAATCCCAGGATTGGAGGTCAGTGAACCGGGAGGTGCCGACGATCCTCGCGGCCGCAACGGACCATGTGGCCAAGGCCAACTGGCGGCCGGCCTCGCGGGCGGCGACGGCCGCTGCGATGTAGGCGACGGTGGTGGGCCGGTCGTGGGGAACCCGCGTCGAGGCCGTAGGTGGAGCGGTCCTCGCTGGCCGCGGCGAGCAGGGCGTCGACGTGCTCGAGCCCCAACGGGGAGAGACGGACGAATCGGCCTTCCAGGCTCGGCGGGTCGGTCACCGAATGAGTCTGTCGTACCCGGAGGCGTTGTCGGAGTAGCGCATTGGAGGGCGCGTTCCGAGGCTTATGAGGGCTCGTCTGGTGCCCGGTCCCCGGCTCGAGCTGGAGCTACGTCGGAAGGAGACACACCAGATGGAGCTATGTCGGGAGGAGCTCTGTCGGAGAGAGCGACATCAGAGGAGGTGGTCGAAGGCGGGGCACCGTTGGAATTTCCCAGGGACGGACCTTCACCAGCCACACCGTCGCTCCAGCCAACAGAACGGCACACAGGACCCATCCGAGCGCCGTCGTGCTCAAACCCACGTACTTGAGCCCCGAGGCGAAGATCACGAACATGATGACGGGACGGATGTAGCGGTCTGGCGCCCGGGAGGAGAGGAAGGAGCCGACCACCACCCCCGGGACGCTTCCGATGATCAACGAGGTGGTCACCGCGAACTCCACGTGGCCGAAGGCCAGTGCCCCCAGGGCGGCGGCCAGAGTCAGGGGAACGGCCTGGGTCAGATCGGTTCCCACCAGTTGGTTCGCGCCCAGCATCGGGTAGAGGAACAAGAGCAGGACGATCATGAGCGAGCCCGAGCCGACCGAGGTCATGCCCACGATCACGCCGCCGATCATGCCGATGGCGATCGTGGGCAGGGGCCGCACGGTCAGGTTGTGCACTACCCCCTCGCGGGCATGGCCGGCACGGCGATCCAGTCCGTAGCGCAGGACCATGGCGGCTGCTCCGACCAGCAAGGCGGCACCCAAGGCGATCTGGATGTTCTTCTCGGCGGCGCTGGAGTCTCCCAGGAGGTGCAGCAGGTAGGCACCGAGGAAGGCCATCGGGACCGAGCCAAGGACCATCCAGCCGACCAGGCGGAGGTTGACCGTTCCTTTGCCCAAGTGGACCGCGGCCCCGATCGGGCGCATGACCACGGCCGCGACCAGGTCGCTCGAGATGGCCGTGGAGGGCTTGACCCCGAAGAGCAGGATCAGCATCGGCGTCATCAAGGCGCCCCCGCCCGCTCCGGTCATCCCGACGAGGAAGCCGACAACGGCACTTCCGAGGACGATGTAGGGATCAATGTGCACGGTGAATACCAGTAAACCTAGTGATTAAGATGGTGATTGGCGCAAAAGTGGGCCTGAAGAAGGTACCGCAATCCGCCGCCGGAACATGCGGCCAGGTGCTATCGCCTAGCGGAGTCGGATCAGCGGAGTCGGATCAGGCGAGTCCATTCACTGGAGTCGGGTCACTTCAATAGCTTGGACAGCCGCCGGTCGGCCAGGGGCTTACCGCCGGTCTGGCACGTCGGGCAGTACTGCATCGACTTGGTGGCAAATGAGACTTGGCGGATGGTGTCACCACAGGTTGGGCAGGATTCGCCGTTCCGACCGTGCACGGCCATGCCCTGTTTCTTGTCGCCTTTCAGCTCCGACGCGCCCAGGCCCTCAGCTCGTTGGAGCGCGTCGGTGAGCACCTCCACCAGGGCGGCATGCAGCCTCACCACCTCGTCGGCGGTGAGATTGGACGACTTCTTGTAGGGGGACAGGCGAGCGGCATGAAGGGCCTCGTCGGAGTAGGCGTTCCCCACGCCGGCGATGAGCCGCTGCGAGGTCAGAACCGTCTTGATCGTGGCCCCGTTGCCGGCCAGCAGACCGGCGAGTGCATCGACATCGAACTGGGGGGTGAGAGGGTCCACGCCCAGGGTGGCCACATTCTCGATCTGGTTCGGGTCATCGACCACCCAGATGGCCAATCGCTTCTCCTTGCCCATCTCGGTGACGTCAAAACCCCCGCCGCCCTCGAACCCCATGCGCAGTTGCATCGGACCCTTCCCCGGGCGCGGGCGGGTCGACGGTAGCTGGTCGTACCACTTGACCCAGCCGCCTCGGGAGAGGTGGATCACCAACCACACGCCGTCGATGTCGAAGCACAGGTACTTGCCCCGCCGTTGGCATGAGGTCGCCACCCTCCCCACCAGCGACTGGAGCGGGGGATCGACCGTCTTGAGGGCGGAGAACGAGGCCAGCTCGCATCGTTCGATCAGTCGACCGGCGATTCGTTCGTCCAAGAAGGCGGTGAGGGCATGGACCTCGGGAAGCTCGGGCACGCCCTCAATCGTGCCCGCTCGCGGCGAGAACGGTGCCAATCTGTGCCCGCCGCGGGTGGGCACGGTGGCAATTGTGGCCCCGCCGCGGGTGGGCACGGTGGCAATTGTGGCCCCGCCGCGGGTGGGGACTGTGGCAATTGTGGCTCGTCGGGGCCGGGCCCGGGGCCGCCCGCCCGTAGTATCTGGTCCGCACCTATCCGTCCCCCGAGGAGCTCCGTTGTTCCGTCCGGTCCCCACCGAAGCAGACTTTGCCAAGCTGGAAACCGAGGAGTTGGCTCGTTGGGGCGACCACCGTGTCTTCGAGCGATCGATCGAGCTCAGGGCAGGGGCCGATCCCTGGGTCTTCTACGAGGGGCCACCCACGGCCAATGGTCGTCCGGGCCTCCACCATGTCTGGGCTCGGGTGTACAAGGACCTGTTCTGCCGCTACCGGACGATGCGGGGATACGCCGTGCCCCGCAAGGCGGGGTGGGACACGCACGGGTTGCCGGTCGAGGTCGAGGTGGAAAAGCAGCTGGGCATCACCAACAAACGTCAGATCGAAGAAGAGGTCGGCATCGAGGAGTTCGTTCGCCTCTGTCGCGAGTCGGTGCGCAACTACGTCGGCGACTGGAAGCGGCTCACCGAGCGGATCGGGTACTGGATCGACATCGACGACGCCTATTGGACGTTCAGCCCGGACTACATCGAGTCGGTGTGGTGGGAGCTGAAAGAGCTCTGGAACCAGGGTCTGCTCTTCGAGGACATCAAGGTGGTGCCGTACTGCCCCCGCTGCGGCACGCCATTGAGCAGCCACGAGCTCGGACAACCCGATGTCTACCGTGATGTCGTCGATGAGTCGGCGTTCGTCCTGTTCCCTCTGCTCGACGAGGGTGACGCTGCCGCCCGACTCGCGGGCCGGCTGGGGCGGGACACGGTGGAGGGGCTCTCGCTCGTGGTCTGGACGACCACGCCGTGGACCCTCCTGTCCAACACCGGGGCCGCCGTCGGGCCCGACCTCGACTACAGCGTGGTCGACGGGATGATCGTGGCCTCGGACCTGGTGGAATCGGTGTTCGGCGAGAACGCCCGGAAGCGTGCCACCATCACCGGCGCCGACCTGGTCGGCCTCCGCTACCGGCGACCCTTCGACGACCTGGCCGTCACCCCGGGGACGGGCGACGGTTGGCGAGTGGTCCCGGGGAATTCGTCGAGGCCGACGAGGGCACCGGGATCGTCCATCTGGCTCCCGCATTCGGCGAGACCGACCGTCAGGTCGGTCGGGAGCAGGGATTGCCCACCCTCAACCCAGTGGGGCCCGACGGCCGCTTCACCGATGACGTCCCCTGGCTCGCCGGGCAGTCGGTGCGTGATGCCAACACCGAGGTCAACGACCGACTGGAAGCCGCCGGCCTGTTGTTCCGGCGCTGGCCCTACGAGCACTCCTACCCGCACTGCTGGCGGTGTGGCACCGCCCTCATCTACTGGGGCAAGCCGAGCTGGTACGTCAAGACCTCGGAGCGGAAAGCCGAGCTGGTGGCCGAGAACCAGACCATCGGCTGGCATCCCGAGCACATCCGCGACGGCCGGATGGGGGAGTGGCTGGCCAACAACGTCGACTGGGCCCTCTCACCGCGACCGGTACTGGGGCACGCCGCTGCCGGTCTGGCGGTGCGGGAACGGGCACGTCGTGTGCGTGGGCTCGCTGTCCGAGCTCTCCGAACTGGCCGGGCGCGACGTGTCCGAGGTCGATCCCCATCGGCCGGCCATCGACGAGGTCACCTTCTCGTGTCCGACCTGTGCCGACGATGCCGAAGGAGCCCTGTCCGAGATGCGCCGGGTCGAGCCGGTCATCGATGCCTGGTTCGACTCGGGCTCCATGCCCGCCGGCCAGTGGGGTTACCCGCTGGCCCCGGTTCGGAGGAGCGCTTCGTCTACCCGGCGGACTTCATCTGCGAGGCCATCGACCAGACCCGCGGTTGGTTCTACTCGCTTCTGGCCGTGAACGTGTTGGTGCGGGGCCAGCCCCGTACCGCAATGTCTTGTGCCTCGGGCACATCGTGGACGCAGATGGTCGCAAGATGTCCAAGAGCGTCGGCAACGTGATCGACCCGTGGGAGATCATCGACACCCGGGGGGCTGATCCTCTCCGGTGGTGGATGTTCTCGCAGGGCTCGCCGTGGACGTCCACCCGGGTGAGCTTCGAGATCATCGACACGGCCATGCGGGACACGCTGTTGACGTTGTGGAACACCTGGTCGTTCTTCACCACCTACGCGTCGCTCAACGACTTCGATCCCGCCGACCCGGCCATCCCGCGCCGGCCGAGCGCTCGGTGCTCGATCGGTGGCTGCGATCTCGTATCGCCGGCACGGTCGCCGAGGTGACCGAGACCCTCGACGGGTACGAGCCCTTCCCGGCGGCAACATCCATCGCCCGCCTGGTCGACGATCTCTCCAACTGGTACGTCCGTCGCAGCCGCCGGCGGTTCTGGAGGACCGACCCTGGCGCCGACCCGGCCGACTCCCTGGCCGCCCAGGCCACCTTGCACGAGGCGCTGGTTACCTTGTCCCGGCTCCTGGCCCCGATGTGCCCGTTCCTGGCCGATCGCATGTGGCGCGACCTGACCGGTTCGGACGAGGACCAGTCGGTGCACCTGACCGACTGGCCTGCCGTCGACGCCGATGCCATCGACGTCACGCTCGAAGAGGAGATGGGCCTGGCCCGCCGGTTGTCCTCGCTGGGACGGGCGGCCCGGGCCGAGGCCGGGATCAAGGTGCGCCAGCCCCTGGCCCGTGCCCTCGTGTACCTGCCCCCGGGCAGTCCCGGTCTTCCCCAGGGCATCGTGGAGGACGAGCTGAACGTGGACAGGGTGGAGGCAACGTCGGAGCTGGGTGACGTCTTGACCTACGAGCTGGTGCCCAACTTCAAGTTGTTGGGCCCCCGTTTGGGGAAGCGGGTCCAACAGCTCAGGGCGGCCATGGGCGATGTGGACGGGGCCGCCGCGGCCCGCTCGCTGGGAGAGGGACAGCCGGTGACCATCCGCTGGCCGACGGCCCGGTGGAGCTGGGAGTCGACGAGGTGGAGCTCCGGGTCAAGGCCCAGCCCGGCTTCGCCGTCTCCCGGGACGGCGCCGAGGTCGTCGCCCTCGATCTCACCATCGACCAGGAGCTCTGGGAGCGGGGACTGGCCCGCGAGGTGGTCCGCCAGGTCCAAGAGATGCGCGAGGCCGCGGGCTTGGAGGTGTCGGACTGGATCCGTCTCCACCTGGTCGGGCTCGATTTCCTCGGTCCCCTCCTCGAAGTCATCGGTCGCGAGGTCCTGGCCACGTCGGTGGAGACCACTCGCGCGCCCTGAGGGCCGCCGGACCCGAGGGCACCGCGCTGGAGCTCGAGGGACGAGGACGGGGTCCCTTTGGCCGCCCGAGCGTGGGTGATCAAGGCTTGACCCCGGACCCGCCGGTTCCCGGGGTCGACGAGCACTACGTGCTGGCCATCGATCTCGGCACCGGGGGTCCCAAGGTAGCCCTGGTGTCGACCACCGGGACGGTGGTGGCCCATGCCCATCACCCGGTGCCGTTGCACCTCCTCCCGGGGGGCGGGGCCGAACAGGACCCGGCTGACTGGTGGTCGGCCATCGTCGTCGCCACTCGTGTGGCGTTGGCCGACGGGGGGGTTCCCGTCGAGCGCATCATCGGGGTCGGATGCACGGCCCAGTGGTCGGGGACGGTCGCGGTGGGCGCCGACGGCGATCCGTTGATGCGGGCGGTGATCTGGATGGACTCCCGGGGAAACCGGGCCATCCGCAAGGCCGCCGGAGGGGCCGTGACCGTCCTCGGCTACGGACCGGCCAAGCTGGCCCGCTGGTTGTGGCAGACCGGGGGAGCACCGGGCATGTCGGGCAAGGACCCGGTCGCCCACATCCTCTTCATCCGGGACGAATTTCCCGACGTGTACCGGCACACGGAGACGTTCCTGGAGCCGGTCGACTACCTGAACCTGAAGCTCACCGGCCGGACCTGCGCCTCGTTCGACTCCATTGCCGCCCACTGGGTCACCAACAACCGCCGCATCGATGCCGTGGACTACGATCCCGGCCTCCTGGCCATGGTCGGGCTCGACCGGTCCCAGCTCCCCGATCTGGTGCCACCGGGCACGATCATCGGGCACGCTCGACCCGGGCGTGGCCGAGGAGCTGGGCATCCCATCCGGCCTGCCCGTGGCTACCGGCACCGGCGACGTCCACTCGGCCGTGATCGGGTCGGGGGCGGTCGCCGATCTCGACGCTCACCTGTACATCGGGACGTCGTCGTGGATCTCGGGCCACGTGCCCTTCAAGAAGACCGATGCCCTCCACAACGTGGCCTCCATACCGGCGGCCGTGGCCGGCAAGTACGTGATCGTCGACGAGCACGAAACCGCAGGAGCATGCCTCACCTTCGTGCGGGACAATCTCGGCTTTGCCGACGACTACGAATCCTGCAACGCCATGGCCGCGAGCGTCGCTCCGGGAAGCGGGCGGGTGCTCTTCACTCCCTGGCTGAACGGGGAGCGATCGCCGGTCGACGACCACACCATCAGAGGCGGATTCCACAACCTGGCCCTGGGCACCACCAAAGAGCAGATGGTCCGGGCCGTCTACGAGGGGGTGGCCTTCAACTCGCGTTGGTTGCTCGGTGCCGTCGAGCGGTTCGCCGGGAAGCGGTTCGACTCTCTGGCCTTCATCGGTGGCGGCGCCAGCTCCGACGAGTGGGCCCAGATCCACGCCGACGTGACCAAGCGCACCATCCGCCAGGTAGCCGAGCCCATCCTGGCCGACGTGCGGGGGACGGGCCTGCTCACCTTGATGGCCCTCGGCCGCATCACCGTGGAAGACATCCCCTCTATGGTGGCCATCCGCGGCACGTACACGCCGGAGAGCTCGACGGCGACCGTCTACGACGAGCTGTACCGGGAGTTCGTGGCGCTGTACAAACAGACCAAAGGCATCCACAAGCGCCTGAACCGGTTCTAAAGGGAGACTGCCGTGGAATCCTCCGATCTTGATTTCGTGATGGATGTGCTCGAGGGCGAGATGCGCCCGTACCGCGAGTCCCATCACACCTACACCCGACTGCCCGAGGTGGGTCGGGCCCGGACCGACATCCTGGCCGAGATCCGGGAGCTGACGGCGGGAGAGGAGGCGAAGTGGCGGGAAGGTTTCGCCTCGGGGGCCGTGTACAACGGCGACCAGGAGCACATCGACTTTCTGAACGAGGTCTACGCCCTGAACTCGCAGGCCAATCCGCTACACCCTGATCTGTGGCCTAGCGCGGTCAAGTTCGAGGCCGAGATCGTCGCCATGACCGCCACCATGCTCGGGGGAGGCGAGGACGGCGTGCCCACGGTGTGCGGAACGATGTCCTCGGGAGGAACCGAGTCGATCATGTTGGCCATCCGCACGTACCGGGACCGGGCCAAGGCCGAGCGGGGCATCACCGAGCCGGAGATGGTGGTGCCGCTCAGCGCCCACGCCGCCTTCGACAAGGCGTCCCACTATTTCGGGATCACTCTGATCCCCATTCCGCTGGACGCCAACTGGCGGGCGGACGTCGGTGCCGCAAAAGCAGCCATCACCGACAACACCATCGCGCTGGTCGGCTCCGCCCCGGGCTTCCCTCACGGCATCATCGATCCCATCGAGGAGCTCTCGGAGCTGGCTCGGGACGCAGGCGTGGGGTTCCACACCGACTGTTGCCTGGGCGGGTTCGTCCTCCCGTGGGCGGAGAAGCTGGGCTATGACGTGCCGCCATTCGACTTCCGGCTGCCCGGGGTCACCTCCATCTCCGCCGACACCCACAAGTTCGGCTACGCGGCCAAGGGCACCTCGGTCGTCCTCTACCGGACACCCGACATCCGCATCACCAGTACTACCGGACGGCAACTTGGATGGGGGGCCTGTACTACTCGCCCACCTTCGCCGGCAGCCGCCCCGGCGCTCTGTCGGCCGAGTGCTGGGCCGCCATGGTGGCCTTCGGCGAGGAGGGCTACCTGGCTGCCACCAAGAAGATCCTGGAGGCGGGGGCCGTCATCCGGAAGGGAATCGAGGACATCCCCGAGCTCGAGGTGATCGGGGACCCTCTGTGGGTGATCGCCTTCACGTCCGACACCCTCGACGTCTACGGCATCTCCGACCAGATGGGACAGCGGGGGTGGAGCCTGAACGGCCTGCAACGCCCAGCGGCGGCCCACATTTGCGTCACCCTTCGGCATACCCAGCCCGGCGTGGCCGACCGATTCGTGGCCGACCTGCGGGCATCGGTGGAGGCGCTGTCGGGGATGCCCGGCGCCGAGGGTGTGATGGCCCCGATCTACGGGATGACCGGTGCGGTCGACACCCGGGCCACGGTGGAAGAACTGCTCGGTCGCTACGCCGACCTGATGTTCAAGACCACCTGATCACTCGTTACTCGCTGAGGGTCGCCTCGATGCCGCGGACGTCACCGTCTTGGTCAACCAGAACGGACACGTCGACGAACCCGAGGCGGTCCAGATCCTCCTCGAGCGCCTCAGCTTGCTCACCGCCGAGCTCGAGTAGCAGTGCACCGCGGCGCCGGAGGAAGCGGGAGCTGTCGGTCAGGACGCGCCGGAGTACCTCGGTGCCGTCAGGGCCGCCGTCGTAGGACAACGGCGATTCGAAGGTGAGGGTGTCGCGCGGCAGCAGCGCCAGCGCGGGAGTCGGCACATAGGGCACGACGCTGACGACGACATCGGTGTGCCCTTCGAGCGATGGCGGCAGCGGCGCGAACAGATTGCCGCAATAGACCTCCACGCCGTTCTCCGCTGCGCAGGCCACGGCCCGCGCGTCGATGTCGGTCGCCACCACGCGGGCGTCGGGATGAGCGGTAGCCAAGGTCCTGGCGATGGCCCCTGCTCCGGTGCACAGATCGATTGCCGTACCGTTGGCGGGCAGGCGCTCGCTGGCCCGTCGGGCCAAGGGCTCGGTCTGCCAGCGCGGAACGTAGACACCGGGATGGACGAGGATGTCCAGGCCGCAGAACGTGGTGCTCCCGGTGATCCAGGCGAGTGGCTCTCCCGTCAGGCGCCGGGCCACCAATGACTCCAGGAGCTCGACGTCGCCCGCAGCCCGGATCGTGAGCTCGTCCGCCTCCTCTTCGGCGGCGACGAACCCGGCCTTCGACAGCCGGGCGGCGAGCGCTTGGCTCGAGAGCAGGGTGGCGACCTTTTCGAGATCGTCGGGCGTAGACACGATGGCTATTGGACCACGCACGAGGTTGATGGTGCCGCATCGGTCCATCGCCGCAGCGCGGAGCCCTGCTTGGTACTGTGACCCGGGCCGCCAGACGTGCGGTACGAATGGAGCCAAACGTGCGACTTCTGTACCGAAGCGTTGCGATAGCCAGTGCAGTTCTGTGTTCGACCCTGGGCCTCGGGATGGTGGCCGAGAGCGGTACAGCAAGCGCCGTACCTTCGAGCTCTGGCTACTGGCTCGGCGCGGCCGACGGTGGGGTTTTCTCCTTCGGTGCCCCCTTCTATGGCTCCGGGGTCTCGGGTACCGGAGGATCGCCCGGACCGTGTGGCTTTACTCCCCAATCCCCGTCCACTCTTAACGCCAGTAACGGCTGCACCTCGTTCGCCGGGAACAATGCGGCCTATTGGCTGCTCAACACCTATCGCTGGGTGGCCGGGTTCGGGGCCGGGTCGACGACCCCAACTTCCTGCACCGAGCCGATCTCGAGCGGCGGCCAAGCTTGGGCGACGATTGCTACCACGTCAGACGGAAACGGGTTGTGGTTGGTCACGGCAAATGGGACGGTCGGAACCTGCGGCGACGCCACCTCCCACGGCGATCTTGGTGGAACCACCCTGAACACGCCGATCGTGGGCATCGCCAGTACGAGCGACAACGGTGGCTACTGGCTGGTGGCCGCCGACGGGGGCGTGTTCAGCTTCGGAGACGCGCAATTCCACGGCTCGATGGGAGGCCAATCCCTGAATGCGCCAGTGGTGGGCATGACTCCTGAGCATGGAGGTCTGGGCTACTGGCTGGTGGCCTCCGATGGAGGCGTCTTCAGCTCGGCGACGCGGCAATTCCACGGCTCGATGGCTGGCCAACCCCTGAACGCGCCGGCAGTGGGGATCGCCACCAATAACGTCAGCGGTGGCTACTGGATCGCCGCGGCCGACGGAGGGGTCTTCACGTTCGGGAACTTGCCGTTCCTGGGATCGATGGCCGGCCAGCCACTGAACGGCCCGGTGGTCGGCATCGCCTCGTACACCCGCCTCACCTGCAGCGCTAGCCCGAACTGCTGACCAAAGCACGCCGAGACCACTCGGCCCACCCGATCAACGTGGACGTGGCTCGATTCGGACCACCCGCACGCCTAGGAGATCCCGAGCTCAGATCCGTTCGAAGTTCCGAGCCAACTCCCAGTCGGTGACGACTTGATTGGCCTTGGACCATTCCTGTCGGGCCGTGTTGACCAGATGGTGGTGCACATCAGGGCCGAACGCCTCGACGGCCACCTCGCTGGATTCCAACTCGGCGATCGCCTCGACCAACGTGGTCGGGATGCGGGGTACGTCCACCGACTCGTAGGCGTTGCCGACGAACGCAGGCTCGAGGACCATCTTGTGCTCGATGCCCCACAGGCCGCCGGCGATGGCCGCGGCCAGGGCCAGATAGGGATTGACGTCGGCGCCGGGAACTCGGTTCTCGACCCGCCTTCCACTCCTATGCCCGACGACCCGGAACCCGCAGGTCCGGTTGTCGTCTCCCCAAACGAGCGCCGTCGGTGCCCATGAGCCGGGCACATAGCGACGGTACGAGTTGACGTAGGGAGCGAAGCACCAGGCCAGTTGGCGACCGGCGTGCAGCTGTCCGGCCAGGAACTGCCTCCCCACCTCCGAAAGGTCCGATGGATCGTGCTCACCCGAGTCGGCGGCCATCAGGGGTGCACCGGTGGAGGCGTCCCACAGGCTGGTGTGCAGGTGACAGGAGGATCCCACCGAATCCATCGACCACTTGGCCATGAAGGTGGCTGCCCGCCCGTGCTGAGCGGCGATCTCCTTCACGCCGTTCTTGAAGACCACGTGACGGTCAGCGACCTCGAGAGCGTCCCCGTAGGTGACGTTGATCTCGTGCTGGCCTCGGCCTGCCTCACCCTTGGAGAATTCGATGGGGATGTCGGCTTGGAGCATCTGGTTGCGGACCTGCCCGATGATGTACTCCTCGCGCGAGGTCTGCGGCAATTGGTAGTCCTCGATGGTGTCGGCGTGGGGGACCAGGCCCCGCCACCCCTTCGCTGTCGCCTCCTCGAACGAGTCCCGGAAGAGGTAGAACTCGAGCTCGGTGGCGCACTTGACGACCAGGCCATGCTCCGCCGCTCGCTCGAGCTGGCGGCGGAGGATCCGCCGGGGCGAGACCTCGACCGGCTCACCGTCCATGGTCACCAGGTCACAGAGCACGAGCGCGCTGCCCTCCAGCCACGGGAGGGGCCGGATGGTGTCGACGTCGATCACCGCGTTCATGTCTCCGTAGCCACTGTCCCAGTTGGCGAACCGGTACCCGGGCAGCGGCTCCATGTCGACGTCAACCGCCAACAGGTAGTCGCAGACTTCGATCCCGTGGTCCAGCACGTGCTCGAGGAAGAACGGCCCGGTGACTCGTTTCCCCACCGGCCTTCCCTGGATGTCCGGGAAGGCCACCACGACGGTGTCGATGGTGCCGGAGATAATCTGCTGCCGGAGCGACTCGACGGTGAGCATGCCCGCACTCTTTCGCGACGGGACGGTCCCGTCCAGCGTCAATCCGGCGTGACGTAGGCCGCGGTGATGCCCCCGTCCACCAGCATCGACGATCCAGTGACGAACGACGCCTCGTCGGATGCGAGGAACAAAGCGGCCTTGGCGATCTCCTCGGGGCGACCGAACCGGCCGATCGGGATGTGGGTCAGCCTGCGCTGGCGCCGGGCCGGATCGGCCAACAGCTCGGCCAGTAACGGCGTCTCGATCGGGCCGGGGCACAGCGAGTTGGCCCGGATTCCCTGTCGGGCGTACTCGACGGCCAGCTCCCGGGTGAACGACAGAACGCCGCCCTTGCTGGCGGTGTAGGCCACCTGGGCGGTGGCCGCTCCGACCAGGGCCACGAACGATGCCACGTTGACGATCGATCCTCCGCCCGACGCCAGCATGGCCGGGACTGCGGCTCGGCACCCGAGCCATACCCCTTTCAGGTTCACGTCCATGACCAGATCCCATGTGGACGGGGGCGTGTCCAGGACACCCCCGTCGTCGTCGGGAAAGATCCCGGCGTTGTTGATCAGGATGTGAAGGCCGCCATAGGTGTCGACGGCGTGGGCGACCATCGAGGCGACCTGATATTCGTCGGTCACGTCCACGGTTACGGCGCTGGCCTGTCCGCCGTCGGCGGTGATGGCCGCAGCCGCCGCGGCCCCCTGGTCGGATCGGACGTCGGCCACCACCACCCGCGCCCCTTCGGCGGCGAACAGCTCGGCAGTCACCTTCCCGATGCCGCTCCCGCCACCGGTCACGATCGCTACCTTGCCCTCTAGTCGTGCCATCGCCGTCCTCGCAATCCGTGGGTTATCTGCCGTGCGCTCGCACCATACCGGTGCCGCCCAAAACGACCCCTATCAAGTCGGATGGGATACTGGCCGGCATGTCGACGACGACCTACGCGTCCAGGGCGAAGGGCCCAGCATGAGCGAGAACACCCTCACCGTCGTGGATCCGGCCACCGAGAAGCCCATCGCCGAGCTCCCGATGGGTGGGGTCGAGGCAGTCGATGTAGCCGTAGCCCAAGCCACCAGGGCCTTCCCGGCGTGGAGGGCGTTGGCTCCGGCCGACCGCGCTCGCTTGATGCGGCGGTTCGCCGGCGAGGTGGAAGACCATGCCGAGGAGCTGGCCCAACTCGAGACGGCAAACGTGGGTAAGCCGATCAGTGACAGCAGGGACGAGGTGGCCATGGTCGCCGAGGTGCTCCACTTCTACGCCGGCGCCGTGGACAAGCACCGGGGGGCGACGGTACCGGTCGCCGGGGGAGTGGACCTCACCTTCAACGAGCCTCTCGGGGTGGTGGCGGCCATCGTGCCCTGGAACTTCCCCATTGCCATCACCTCGTGGAAGGTGGGCCCCGCTCTGGCCACCGGGAACACCGTGGTGGTGAAGCCGGCCGAGCTGACGCCGCTCACCGCCCTCCGGCTCGAGGCTCTAGCCCTGGAGGCCGGCATCCCGCCCGGCGTGCTCCAAGTGGTCGTAGGCGGGCCCGGCCGTTGGCGCTCGCCTGGTTGAGCATCCCGATGTGGCCAAGGTGGCCTTCACCGGGTCGACGGCAGTGGGCCGCGAGGTGATGGCCACAGCATCGAGGACCATCAAGAGGGTCACCCTGGAGCTGGGCGGGAAGTCGGCCAACATCGTCTTCGCCGACGCGGACATCGAGCGCGCCGCGGCCGCCGCGCCCGGGGGCGTCTTCGCCAATGCCGGCCAGGACTGTTGCGCGCGCAGCAGGATCCTGGTGGAGCGGTCGGTGTTCGATCGGTTCCTCGAGCTGCTGGGGGAGGCCGTGTCGGCCTGGCGGGTGGGCGACCCTCGCGATCCGGCCACGCAGATGGGCCCGCTGGCCTCATCGAGCCGACGAGACGTCGTAGCCGGTTACCTGGCGGCGGGGATGGGCGATCCCGACGGTGGTGCCGTGGAGCCGGCGCTGTCCGGTTTCCGACCGGAGGGCCCCGGTTTCTGGTTCCCGCCGACGGTCGTGGCCCCGGCCGAGAACCATTGGCGCCTGTCCACCGAGGAGATCTTCGGGCCGGTCGTGGTCGTGATCCCCTTCGACGGGGAAGACGAGGCGGCGCGGCTGGCCAACGACACGCCCTATGGCCTGTCCGGGTCCATCTGGACACGAGACGGAGCCAAGGCCCTGCGCATGGCCCGAGCGGTGGAGGCGGGCAACCTGTCGGTCAACTCCAACGGCTCCGTTCGGGTCCAGACTAGCTTCGGGGGGATGAAGCAATCGGGGTTCGGCCGTGAGCTCGGCCTCGAGGCCCTCGACTCGTATTCCGAGGTCAAGAACGTCTTCCTCTCCACCGAGGCCTGAATTGGGAGACCGGATCGACGGGCCGACTCGGTTGAGTTGCGAGTCCTGAATGACTGAGTTGAGAGGCCTGAATTGAGCGACCTCGTGGCGGTGGTAACGGGGGCGAGCCGAGGGCTCGGAGCGGGCATGGCCGCGACCTTCGCCGAGCACGGGCTGCGGCTTGGGCTCTGCGCCCGGACCCGGCCGGCCACACCGCCGGGAGCAGAGGCGGTGACGGCAAGCGTGGATGTGACCGATGCCGAGGACGTCGACCGTTTCGGGTCCATGGTCATCGGACGGTTCGGCCGGATCGACCTCTGGATCAACAACGCGGGCGTCCTCGAACCCATCGATTTCCTGGCCGATGCCGATGCCGATGCGTTGGCCCACCACGTCGACGTCAACGTCAAAGGCGTGCTCTTCGGGAGCCGGACGTTCGCCCGCCACGTTCGAGAGCGCGACGGTACCGGGGTCCTGGTCAACATGTCCTCAGGGGCGGCCCGGACGATCTACGAGGGCATGGCCGTCTACTGCGCCTCCAAGGCGGCTGTCGACATGGCCACCGAGGTGGTGGCCCACGAGGAGGCGGCCCACGGCCTGTTGGCCTACGCGGTGGCCCCGGGGGTTGTCGATACCAGGATGCAGAGCCTGATGCGTGAGACGCCCGTCGAGCGCCTGCCCTCGGCCAACCGCTTCATAGCCTTGAAAGAGGCCGATGCCTTCAACTCGCCGGACTGGGTGGCTCGCTACCTGCTCGACGTGGTCGAGGGCAGGCGCCGGCCCGAGGGCGTGGTCGTGCGGGTGCCTGACGAGGATTGACCACCGAGGGGCGGCCTGGCCTCGGGTGGGAGTAACGTCGCTTCATGTAGACCGCTCCCGCAAGATCCTGAAACCGGCGGCCGCAGTCGGCGTCCTGGCCACGATGGCCAGCGTCTGGTGGTTCGCCCTGAAGCCGAGGCGCAAGGTGAAGCTGGACAATCCCGACGTGAAGCTCGACCAGCCCGGCAAGGATAAGTAAGCCAGGCGGAGGCCTCGATCAACCCACGATGGCGGGAAGGGCTTGACCGATCGGCAACCGCACGACCACATCGGCCAGTTCGTCGAAGCCGGTGGGCTCGGCGTTGACGATGATGATGCCGGCCCCTCTCCGGTGTGCGGTCGGCACCAGCCCGGCGGCGGGGAACACGGCCAGGCTCGATCCCACTGCGACCAGGAGGTCGCACCCTCTGCTGCCTCCTCGGCCCGGCCTATGTCGGCTGGCACCAGGTTTTGACCGAAGCTGATGGTGGCCGATTTGAGGATGCCGCCACAGGCCAGGCACGGCGGATCCTCCTCACCCGCCCGGACCCGTTCCAAGGTGCCTGACATCGGGCCCCGGTCACCGCACGACATGCACTCCACCTCGTGCATGGTGCCGTGGATCTCGACGATCAGGGACGGGTCGGTGCCGGCAGCCTGGTGCAGCCCGTCGATGTTCTGGGTGACGACAAGGATCACCCTGCCCGTCCCCACCAGCCGCGACACCGCGGTGTGCCCGGCGTTGGGCTCGGCCGCCCACGTCGGCGACTGAACCCGGCTCTGCCACGCCCGGGCCCGGACCTCGGGCTCGGCCATGTAGGTCTGGAGGTTCGACAGCTTCTCGGCGCCCGGGTTCTTCGTCCATACCCCGGAAGGGCCCCGGAAGTCCGGGATCCCCGAATCGGTCGAGATGCCGGCACCGGTCAGCACGAGGATGCGACTGGCTCGCTCCACCATGGCCCGGGCAGCCTCGACGGCAGGGTCAGCAATCGGCATCGGAGCCAGCTTGGCATGCCGCGGTGCCCGACGGCCTCGCCCAGGCGCATGCCTCGGTGCCCGACCGCCTCGCCTTGTACTGCAGTGGTGCCCGGTAGCCTCGGCCAGTGAACGTCGCATCGCTTCGTCCGTTGACGTGGCCTCGCGCCATTCCCGAGGAGGTCCTGTGATCGACCCTACCGTCGAGGTAGTGGTACCTCTTGGGGCGGAAGCCCGACAACGGCGGGCCGCCGGAGCGCGGGCCGCCGTCGGCCTTGGTTCGATGGCAGATACACAAGGGAGAATCAAATAATGACTTCAGCACCGTTCGGACCGCCGCTGACCACCGTCAACCCCACGACCGGCGAGACCTTGCAACGCTTCGAACCGTTCGATGCCGCCGAGGTGGAGAACCGGTTGGCCGCGGCGGCTTCGGCGGCGACGGTATGGGCGGCCACTCCGATAGGAGACCGTTCACGCCTGTTGATCACCGTGGCCGATCTGCTCGAAGGTGAGCTTCCCGACATCGCCCACATGCTCACCACCGAAATGGGCAAGCCATTCGCCCAGGCCAAGGGCGAGGTGGCCAGTGCGCCAGCGCCTTCCGGTGGTACTCGGAACACGGCCCCGCCTTCATCGCCGACGAGGAGGTGCCCATCGAAGGAGCTCGGGGGCTGATCCGGTACCAACCGCTCGGGCCGGTGCTGGCCATCATGCCCTGGAACTTCCCGTTGTGGCAGGTGGTCCGGTTCGCCGCCCCGGGCGTCCTGGCCGGCAACGTCGGGCTCTAAAGCACGCGCCGAACGTGCCCAGAACTTCGTTGCTCCTCGAGGACGTGTTCCGCCGTGCTGGTGCGCCAACCGGCGTGTTCCAATCTCTGCTAATCGGCACCGATCAGGTCCCGGCCATCATCGCCGACCCTCGGGTCAAGGCGGTGACCCTGACCGGCAGCGTCGGCGCGGGCCGGGCCGTCGGGGGCCAAGCGGGTGCGGTGGGGAAGAAGGTAGTCCTCGAGCTGGGGGGAAGCGATCCGTTCATCGTCCTCCCCTCGGCCGACCTTGACCGGACCATTCCCGTGGCCGTGCAGGCCAGGGTGCAGAACAACGGCCAGTCGTGCATCGCGGCCAAGCGGTTCATCGTGCACGAGTCGGTGGCCGATGCGTTCACCGAAGGCTTCGTCGCGGCAATGGACGCCCTCTCGGTGGGCGACCCCTTCGACCCGGCGACAGAGGTGGGACCGCTGGTCACGGCGGCGGCGAGGAACACCATCGAAGAGCAGGTGGAGGACGCACGGTCCAAGGGGGCGACGATCCTGTGTGGAGGCGAGCGAGTGGTGGGACCGGGCGGAACCGGGCATCCAGCTCTTCGCCCGACGGTGATCACCAATATCTGGCCGGAGATGCGGGTGGCCACCGAAGAGGTGTTCGGACCGGTAGCCCTCCTCTTCCGAGTGGCCACTGCCGATGAGGCACTCAACGTGGCTAATGGCACGGAGTTCGGCCTGGGGTCGAGCGTGTGGAGCAACGAGCCCGACGAGCAGCTGCAGTTGAACGACCTGGAGGCGGGCCCTTTTCGTCTTCATGAACACAATGGTGGCCTCGATGCCTCCCTTTCGGAGGGATCGAGCTCGGGACACGGTCGTGAGTTGTCGGCCCACGGCATCCGGGAGTTCTGCAATATCAAGGCGATCTCGATTCCCTGACCTCGGGCCGCCGGCCGGCGAGTCGGCCGGCCGCAGGGCCGCCGGGTCGGCAGGCAGCTCGGCCGCCGGGTCGGCAGGTAGCAGGGGAGTGCCAAACTGAACCGGTGCACGCCTCCTCGATGGCCGGGCAGCCGCGGTGCGGACCAGGCGGTGGAGGCCATGCTGCCCTTCCTCACCGGCAACTCCAAACCGCCACGGGGGGACACGGCACGGCGCGCGACGCCCGCACCGCGTTGGACGACGCCCGAGAGTCGGTGGCTGCTGCCTTGGCCGTCGATCCTGGAGACCTGGTGTTCACCAGCGGTGGCACCGAGGCCGAACCTGGCCGTGTTCGGGGCGTTGGCCGCTCGGGTCGCCGTCGGCGACGTGCGCCGCCATGGAACACCACGCCGTCCTCTACGCCTGCTGGGCCGCGGCCGCCCGGTTCGGAGTGGAGCTCAGGGAGGTGCCGAGCGACGCCGAGGGCATCGTCGACCTCGAGCAGCTGGCCGACGCATGCACGGCGGACGTCAGCCTGGTGAGTGTGATGGCCGTCAACAACGAGATCGGCACCGTCCAGCCACTCGACCAGGTGACAGCGATCGTGCATGAGCGCTCGCCAGGTGCCCTCGTGCATACCGACGCCGTCGAGGCCGTGCCATGGCTCGATGTGGCCAAACTGTCCCGAACGGCGGCATGACGGTGGCGATCAATGCCGCGACTGGTTCGGTGGGGCCAAGGGAATCGGAGCCTTGGCCGTTCGGGGCGGTATCCCCCTCGCCCCCCTCATGCACGGCGGTGGTCAGGAACGGGAACGGCGGAGTGGGACCCCGGACGTCGCCGGGATCGTGGCCATGGCCGAAGCCCTCCGCGTAACCGAGGAGCCGCCGGCGACGCAGTGGCGCAGGGTTGGCCGCGCTCCGAGACCGGGCTTGGTGGCGGCGCCGGCCTGACCAGGTCGACCAGGGCAGCGGGCGGCCGCAGCAGGGGTGCAGAGGTCACCGTAACG
>CAVQVK010000025.1:0-33994 GCA_963717035.1 uncultured Acidimicrobiaceae bacterium
CTCTTTTGCCGGGCTTCGTTCGTCCCGTATTGCTGGAGAGCCGGCGGCTCGACTGCCCGTTCTGTGGCTCCGAGCAGCTACGACCGCGGGTGCAGTGTTCCGACCTCTTGCGGCACAAGCCCGGTGCGTTCGTACTCGACCAGTGCGGTGCCTGTGGACTGGTGTTCCAGAACCCGAGGCTCTCGACCGAGGGCCTCGACTACTACTACCGGGACTTCTACGACGGGCTGGGCGAGGGCCTGGTGGCGTCGGTGTTCGACTTCGGGGAGGCCACGTACCACAAGCGGGCCGAGATGGTCGGCGCCGTGGCCACGCCGAAACGGTGGCTCGACGTGGGCACCGGACATGCCCACTTCTGCCTGGTCGCCTCCGCCGTGTTGCCCGAGACCCGCTTTGACGGGCTGGACATGAGCGAGAGCGTCGAAGAGGCCGAGCGCCGGCGGTGGATCACCACGGGCACCGGGGCACCTTTCCGATCTGGCCCCGTCCCTGGCCGGTAGCTACGACGTGGTCAGCGTGCACCACTACCTCGAGCACACCATCGATCCCCGGCCGAGCTCGACAGCGCTGCGGTGGTGTTCGCCGACGGCGGCCACTTGCTCATCGAGCTCCCGGACCCCGAGTCGACCTGGGGGAGATGGATGGGACGGTACTGGCTCCCGTGGTTTCAGCCTCAGCACCTCCACTTGATGTCGATCGGCATTCTCGAGGAGGCCTTGATCGAACGGGGCTTCACCATCGTGGACATAGATCGGGCCGAGGCGTCTCAGGGGGTCGACCTGACGGCAGCCGTCTGGATGCTCATCGGGCGGTTTGCCCCGCCGGCGAACCTCCCCTGGCTGCCTCGACCCACGGCTTCCGACGGGTCCGGCGAGCCGCCGGCATCGCCATCGGCGCCCTGCCTCTGGCCGGAGCGGTGGCCATCGATGCCCTCCTGGCCTGGCTCCCCGGCTGGCCCGGCCAGTCGAACGCCTGATCGCGTCCTCGCTCGTCGGACGCCTCCGGATTAGGTTTAGCCGACGCGTTCGACGTCCGCGATGAACGTCGGCGACGACGGGTCCAGATGCTTCAGATCGGCCACCTGGCGAAACGATCGGTCGGCAGATGCCAATGCCCATTCTCGACGCCGAGCCGTGGCGGCCAGTACGGCATCAAAAGGGCCCAACCCGTCCAACGCCTCAAAGAGCTCGAGACCATCGAAGAGATCCTCCTGCTCCGGTCGGACAAGTGGCGAAAGTTCCAGGGCGTACTCCCGGGCGCGTTCAGCCGCGTCCGCTCGTGGGCAACGGCGCGCTCGAACGTGGGCGAACTCCTGGACAGCTTCGACTGTCGTGGTCGCCCGAACGGAAGCCGTCGCGAAATTCGTCCACAAGCTCGCGGGCCGGTACGCGTCGCGGGTGATCCGTGCCGACCGCGTAGATCAGGATCGTCGTGTCAATGAGAATCACGTGGATCGACGGCTACGAATTGACTCCAGTTCGTCGTGCAGCTGATCAGGCTCGGGGACATCCATCGGCTCCGAGTCGAGGATCGCCTGCAATGCCGTCCGTCGCTCCTCGTCGTCGCCCGGGAATTGCTCGTCGATCGCTTCGCGTACCAGCACCCCTATAGACACTTTTCGCCGCCCTGCCTCCTGCTCGAGGCGGGACCACCGCCTTTGATCGATGAGAACCTGCAATCGACGGTCTAACATGCTCATATAGTAGCAGGTCCGAATGGCGGTCCCTGTTGCCGACATCTCCGCTCTTGGGAATTGACTGGTATCATATTCCCAATGGAAACCACGATCGACTCGGTCGGCAGGATCGTCGTCCCGAAACCCTTGCGTGACACGCTCGGCCTCGTTCCGGGTTCCACGGTGGATATTTCCCGCTACGGGGCGGGACTACAGCTGGTGCCAACCGGGCGGACAGCTCGGTTAGTGGACGAGTCCGGGCTGCTGGTTGCCACCGGTGAGGCGACGATCGACGACGACGTGGTGTTCGGGCTGATCGACACGGGACGGCGTTGATTGGCGCTTGCCGTGGACACGAGCGTTGCCGTCCCGCTCCTGGTGCAGACGCATGCTGCGCATGCAGAAGTTGTGCGCTGGTGGGATGGACGGGAGATCGCACTGAGCGGACACGCTTTGGCTGAGACCTATTCGGTCCTGACTCGGCTCCCCGCCGACTTCCGCGTCGCGCCAGCCGATGCCGCCCGGCTGCTCAGCGAACGGTTCGTTGCGCCGATCCTGCTCGGATCGGCAGCGTCCGAACGCATTCCGGACGTGCTCAGCGAGCTGGGAATCTCCGGCGGCGCCGTCTACGACACGCTGGTGGCTCTGGCGGCCCGCGAAAACGGCTCGGACCTGGCCACACGGGACCTTCGGGCCAAGGCCACCTACGAGACGGTCGGCGTCCGCGTCGTGGTAGCCGGGTAGATCGACATCCCGACGTCGACCCGAACTCGGATTCAGCGAGCGTCGGTCGTGGTGAAGCCGGCGATAAGGCGCCGCAGTCCCTGGACGAACAGCTCCTCATCCCGCTCGGGATCGGTGTAGGAGAGATCCATCATCTCGTCGAGGGCGTGATGGACCCCATTGTTCGAGGCGGGGCCCGAGTCGCTCGTCCGGACGGACCGGAACCGCGCCGCGGGGGCCTCCGCTGGTGTTTCGGCCTCCGCGTCCTCGGTGGTGATGCGCCGGGTGGCGGCGAACAACGTCGATCCCAGCGTGAACGACGCATACGAGTGGAACGAGGCTGCCGCCGCGTCGGCGTCCAGCCCGAGCCGCTCAAAGACGTTGGCCATCAGCGCCAGGATGGCGACCATGTGCGGTTCGGCCTGGGGGGTGGCGGCCAGGAACGGGGCAATCCGGTAGTGGCGACCGAAGGCCCGCCGGGTGGCCAGGCCGGAGGAAACCAGGACCTCAGTGGGGTCGGCGACAAAGGGTCGGGATGAGCTCCAAGAAGTTGGTGGTGGCTTCGGCCCAGACCAGGTTGACCGCGGCCTGGACGATCGCGGCCCGGGACGGGTAGTGGTGGTAGATGGCCGAGGGCGTGACTTTGAGCACCGCTGCCAGCTGACGGATGCTGGGGGCGGCGGTGGTTTCGTCGAAGCGCTCAGCGCCTCGGCCGCGATCTCGCCTTCTGAGAGGTGCGTATCCCGGTCCCGAGCGAGCCTGGTCATCCCTTTATCCAATCAGGCGCCACGCCACTACACCGACAGGGCCGGCCATCTACCCCCACGAAAGGGGATCAGTACCCCCTACGACAGCCGCTCGACGATCATGGCCATGCCCTGGCCGCCGCCGACGCACATCGACTCCAGGCCGATGGTCTTACCGCTGTCCTCCAGGCCGTTCAGCAGCGTGGTCATGATCCGGGCGCCGGTCATCCCGAAGGGGTGACCGAGGGCGATGGCCCCGCCATGGACGTTGAGCTTGTCCAAGCGATCCCCAGGTGCTTGGCCGACGGGATCACCTGGGCGGCGAACGCCTCGTTGATCTCGACCAGGTCGATGTCGTCGATGGTCATGCTGGCCCGCTTCAGGGTCTGGCGGCAGGCCTCGACCGGACCGAGGCCCATGATCTCGGGGTTGAGTCCGCGACACGCCGCTGGCCACGATGCGGGCGAGGGGCGTGATGCCGAGTTCCCGGGCCGCGTGTCGCTCATCACCACGACGGCGGCGGCGCCGTCGTTGAGCGGGCAGGCGTTTCCGGCCGTGACCTCGCCCTCGCCGGAACACCGGCTTCAGCTCGGACAGCTTCTCGATGGTCGTCCCGGCCGGGGGCCGTCGTCCTTGGTCACGACGGTCGCCGTCGGGCGTGGTGAGCGGGATGATCTCCCGCTCGAAGAAGCCGTTGCCTGGGACTTCGACGGCCAGGTTCTGGGAGCGGACGGCGAACTCGTCCTGCTCCTCCCGGCTGACCTTCTCGGACTCGGCCACGTTTTCGGCCGTCTGGCCCATGGCGATGTAGATGTCGGGCAGGTCCGGGGCCGGGGTCCAGGATCGGTAAGCGCCGGGGTGCGGGCGACGGTGCGGGCCTCGGCGTCGGCGAAGAGCTCGTTGTGGGGCCGTGTCGGCGGCGCCGAACTTGTAGCGGCTGACCGCCTCGACGCCGGCGGCGACGAAGACGTCGCCCTCGCCGGCCCGGATGGCGTGGGCCGCCATGCGGATGGTCTGCAGCGACGAGGAGCAGTAGCGGTTGACGGTGACGCCGGGGACGTCGGGGAGCCCGGCCAGGATGGCCGCCACCCGGCCGACGTTGTAGCCGGCCTCGCCGCCGGGTTGCCCGGATCCCATGATGACGTCTTCGACGGTCTGGGGATCGAGCTGGGGCACCTTGGCCAGGACTCCTTTGACGATGAACCCGGCCAGGTCATCGGGCCGACAGTCGACCAGCGAGCCCTTGTTCGCTCGGCCGATCGGGGTCCGTCCGGTGGCGACGATGACAGCTTCGGGCATTCCATACTCCTCGAGGTCGTGGCGGCAGGGTGCCGCAGTAATCGGCTAGCTGAGTGGGTCGAACTTACCGACCGGTAACTCTAGCGACTGGCCACGCAGCCGTTCCAGGCCGCGCTGGTTCAGGCTACAGGCATAGGTCGTGGCCGGGAGCCCGCAATTCACATGAGATCGAACGCCGCTCGGATGGCGTCGGCCAGTTTCGCCTCTTGCCAGGGCAGCAGGTAGCCGACGAGGGGTCCGATCGTCGACGTCGGCACGGTTACGACGTTGTCGCAGCTCACGACCGAGTCCCGATCGAGCCCGTTGGGTTTTCCTACTGGGACCTCGGTCGACAGGCCGCGGACAGTGCTCGTAATCGGCGCGACGGTCACCCGACTGAGGTGGGGGCGTACGAGCTCGCGGGTGAGGACGAGCACAGGCCGCGCTTTGTCGAGCTCCGCGATGTGGATCGGGCGCACGAGCCCCGACTAGTCCAGGTCATCCACGGGGATGCGGGCGGCGAACTCGGCTAGTTCGTCGAGATCGGCATCCGAGCCCGCGTCGGCCAAGATAGCTGCGTCTCGGGCTGCGACCGCTCGTCGTCGTTCCCGGTCAATCGCCCGGGCGACGATGGCAGCCCGGCTCGTGGCCCCGCCTTGGGCGACGACTTCATCGATGAACTCGACCAGGTCGTCCGGCAGGCGTACGGCGATCTGCTTCGTCATACCAGAATGGTACCACTTTGGGATTCGCGTGCGAACGACTTTGTCACCAACATTCTTGAGACGCCCAGGGCCCTCAATCGGGCCTGATCTCGGAGCCAATCCCCAGCAGGGCGCGGATGCGACAGGCATCGAAGCCCTGGCCCCCGCCACCGATGGGGGATGAGCCGCCCAGCTCTCGGAGTAGAGCGAGGAGGTCTTCGCGGCGGGTGGGGTCGTCCAGCGCCTGGCGAGGGGTGAGGCCACCGAGGGCGGGGATCGACTCGTCGACCCATTCCGCCTCTTTCTTGCGGATGAACTGGTTGAGGATGGACTCGGCTTCGGCTGGCAGCGGCTTGTCCTGGCCTTCGGTTGGCGGCAGGTCGCCCAGGTCTTCGCCATCGAAAGCGGCCAATCCTGTCCGGCTCGGGAGGAAGTGGCGGAGGTCGGTGCGCTCGTCGACCACGACCTCGGCATCGGGAACAACTGAAGCGATGATGGCTAAGAGACGCTCCATGCGGGCCACCGAGTTGGCGTCCACCTCGAGCCGATCGTCCTCGAAGGCCACCGTTCCCCGGAGGATTCCCTGGTCGAGCCAGTCCTCGTCCCATTCCTCATCCTCGTCGTCGTCCAAGTCCTCGTCGTCCCCCCGGGCCTCGAGGACTGGGCGGGCCGGGTGGGGACCCGCCGAGCCGAAGGCCTCGTCGATGGCATCGAAGGCAGCGTTGAGGGCATCGGGATCGTCGACGACGATCGGTTCCGAAGGCCCGTCGCCCTCGCCCCCGTCAGTGCCGGAAGCCTGATCGGAGGTGTCGTGCTCGCACCACTCTCCTTCGTCCATCCGATCGAGCACGGGGTCGAGGGCGGCGTGGAGCTCGGGTAGCGCCATGGCCGTGGTTATCTCGGCGTGGCACAGCACAATGGGATCTCGATCCGAGTTGACCACGGTGGGAAAGGCGATGGCCTGTCCGTACCAGATGGCCAACTCGTCGGCGTCGGGAGCGGAGTCGACCAATCGCAGCGCCGAGTCCCGGAGTCGGAGGGGGATGGTCATCGGCATGCCCATGAGCTGGTTCTGGTCCTCGAGCCGGGCCACCCGGGCCATGAAGAGCTCGCCGGCCTCCCGCTCCAGGGAACCGAGGTGCTCGGTGACGACGACGTGGTCGCCGGTGGCCGTATCTCGCAGCGTCATGCCGGTGCCGGGGTCGACCGCCGTCACCTCCCAGAGCGGGCGCTGCGCCTCGAGCAGCTCTTCGATCAGCTGCTTTTCGTCGGCCGGGAGCAGCTCGCCTCGCTCGGCCAGGTAGTCCTCGGCGATGCCACCTTCCCAGATGGCGAAGTCGATGATCAGGGGGTCGCCCACTAGCTCAGCGATCGACGAGAGGAGCTCGGGGTCGTCGGGGTCGCACGCGGAGGTGGCGATCCCGAAGAGGCGGGGCCGCTGGGACTCGCGGTGGGCGAACAGGGCCAACTTGTGGGTCACCAGCTCGGTCCGGGCCGACAGCGGCGGGACGCGGTCGCGGGCGCAGCAGACCTTGAACTTGCGGCCCGACCCGCACGGGCACCGATCGTTGCGCCCGACCCCCACATAGGGTGCGTCGAAGCGGCGGCGGAACTCCTCGAGGAAAGCCAGCATCGGGCCCTCGGGATCGAGGTCCTCGTGGCGGAGCAGGGTGATGGCCCGGGCCAGCTCGCCGCGGTCGAACTCGTAGCGGGCCAGGTCGGAGGCAGCGGGACCGTAGGTGGGATCGTCTCGGAGGGCCTGGCGCAGCTCGGCCTCGGCACCGAGCGCGTCGCCGTGGTGGTCGGCCACCTCGGCGACCAGCAGCCGCGCCCCGGCGGTGTGGCGGGTGGAGCCGGCGAGCACGGCGCCGGCCAGGTCGGACAGCTGGGCCTCCCGCTCCAGGTCGATGCAGTACTCGGCCAGTGCGGGAGCGACCGCACCGTGGGACAGGCTGGCGGCAACGCTGCGGGCGTCGATGTCCTGGCCGCGCTCGGTCCGGGCCAGCGCCTCGTAGGCCTGGTCGAAGGCGGCCTGGCAGCACCGGTTGAACCCCCAGGTATCGGTGAGGCGGTCGAGGGCTCGTTGATGGTGCTCCTCGGCGGCGCTCTTCCAGTCGTCGCCCGCCCGGCCGAAGGAAAAGCCGCGCTGCTCGAGCCCGGCGGCTTGGAGCAGTTCCCCGAGCGGTCGGACCGGGTGCCGGAAGGCCGTCGGGTCGGAGGTCAGGGCGTCGAGGATCAAAGGGATGGCTTCCTCGTAGCCGCCCGGCGGGATCCGCCCGTCGATGGTGCTTCGCAGCAATTCCACTTCGTGGTGGTCGTCACCGAGAGCCCCAGCAGGCTCGACGGAGACCGACCGTCCGCTGCGAACGAAGGCCACGACCTCTCCGGCGGCGAAGCCACTGAGCCAGCCGATCGGGCCCGGCCAAGGTGGCGTTGTCCTCGCCGGGAATACGGGCGCCTAGCTGGTGCACCAACCGGTTTCCGCCCCCGAGCTCGAGGCCATCGGGCTCGTCCCAGTCCAAGGCGACCAGGTCCGGGGTGAGAACCACGTGGCCGCCGGAGATCTCGTCGGCGGTGAGGCGATGGGTGAGGACGAGCCCCTCGGTCAGGTGTGATGACAGCGCCAGGACGTCGGTGGGGGAGGACCACACGGCGTCGGTGTAGAGGAGCTCCTCGTCCACGGCCTCGGCCAGGTCCTCCTCGTCCACACCGTCGGCCCGCAGGCCGTCGAGAAGGCCGGCCTGGTCGAGCCGCTCGACCAACGCGTCCAGGTGAAGCGGCCCCTCGCTCAGGACCTCTATGGCGTGCGTCAGCATGTCGTCTGGCGGGTTCGAATCGGTCATGTGAGCCACGATAGCGATGGGCTGTATCGACCTCGGGTGTCCGAGCCGCGGGCGGCTAGCGCCTGCACGGAGCAGGCCGGCGGCTAGCGCCTGCATGCAGTACAAGCTTGGGGCTGGAACACTGGTGGTTTAGAGCACCCGAACGCGGCACTGCAGGCCCGGCGCACTGGCCAGCCTGGCGTCGGTGGTGAGCAGCGAGGTGGCGCCGATCAGCTCCGCGAGCGCAGACGTACGTTGCGTCATAGCCGCTCAAATCGTGACGAAGTGCCCAAAATTCTCGGACGCAGCCAGTCGGCTGGAAACCGGGTCAGGACGAGACGGGTGAACCCGTCCAGGGCGCGCCGATCCCTGTCGCTCGGTCAACTAACAACGGATCACGAGCCCCCGGAGGACCTGGGTCACTTCGCTGTCGATCAGATGTGGGGCAGCCAGTTCCTCGTCTCCCAGGCGGTCGGGATCGAGATCGAGCGAAATCGGTTCGACGACGACGCCCGCGTCCACGACGTTCAATCGCCGCGGCTCTTCGTGCAGCACGGACAAGATCGTGTCCCGGTCGGCTGTTCCTCGGACCTCCGCCTGGTCTCCCGAACGACCTCGGCGTTGGCCACTAGGACCGTCGCACGCCTGGCGATGGGCCAACTCCCGCCGCAGGTACCTGGTCAGCGACATTCCCTGGTCCTCGGCCGCCGCCAACAAAGCATCGTGGACGTCGTCGGGAACCTCCCGGATCTGGATGACTCGGACATGCCTCGAGACTAGGACCAGCGGCTGCAGTCCGCACCCACTGGTCCTCGGAGTCGTCCCGCTGCAGAGCCTGGACTAGCCCAGAGCTAGACGGGAACGACCTCGACCAGCCCATCTATACCGGCAAGGTCGCCCCCGTTGCGCGTGTAGAGCCGGGCGGAGTGGGCGTGGGCCGTGGCCGCGATCAGAAGGTCCATGACGTGTGCTCGCGGTTGACGACCAACAGCGGCCACGGCAGCAGCCAACATGCCGTAGCTGGCCGCCACTGACTCATCGACAGGTAGCGGATCGAACCTCTGCTGGATGATGCTCAGTCGCCGGAGCCGCTCGGCCGAGTGGGATCGCCGCGCGCAACGAGGACACCGAAGTGCAGTTCGGCCACCGTGGCCGCACTGATGGCCAACTCCCCGTCGAGAGCGGGCACGTCCATAGCGATGATGACGCTGGTGTCCAGGATCGCCCTCACCCGGGAGTCCAGGGGTCACGCAACTCCTGGTCGACTCGACCTCGGTCTGTCTCCCACTGAGAGTCATGCGGACCGTCGAACAGGTCGGCAATGTCCGCATATGGTCGCCATGCTCGAGCGGCGACGGCCACTAGACGTACGCTCGGCCGGCCTGAAACAGTGATCGTTACCTCTTCGCCGGCCTCAGCGCGTCGAACCAGATCGGATGCCTGTTGTCGCAGTTCACGTAGCTACGGTGGTCATCGGACCAGCGTAGCACAAGTGCTATCCTGTCGGTCCCGCGTAGATCGCCATCAAAGCAGGAGCTTAGAATGTCGTAGGCCGAGAATCGGCTGTCGACACTTACCAGGGTGATGCCCTCTATCTGGGCTGGAGCGATGAGCATGCGGTCGACCGGATCGGAATGGTGGGCGGGCAGCTCTCCGGCGGCGAGAGCATGAAGCGCAGTAATCGGGAGTTGGTCGAAGTCGTTCTCGTCCAAGGCGTCGAGCAGATCGTCAGGTGCTTCGAGGCGACCGGTGGCTTTCTTGACGCGAATCTCCCGATGCTGTCTCGGCCGAGACCATGGAAGTGTCGGCGTCGGCGATTGCGTCGGCGGCGAGGTGGGGGAGTGACGGATCGCGGCGAGCCACCACAACAGGACGTGCGTGTCGAGAACCACTCTCACGACCGTTCGCCCTGGAAGGCAGCCGCCACCTCATCGGGGAGCGCATCGGGGAGCGCATCGAAGTCGTCGTGGATCCGGACGCGGCACCGACATTGGGGTTGCCCATGACCGTGTCCGAATCCGTTCGGTTCCTCTCCTACTTCTCAGTCCGCTTCGTCTCTGTTGCGCACCGGCATCGGCACCGGAGACCTGGTGGCTCTCAACGAGCGGAATTGGCATGGGCGGGCGATCAGTCGGAGAAGGGGACGCTCGTGGCTGTGGTCAGGCCCGTGGCCGCCGCGTTGAGCGTATAGGTGCCGCTAGTGCCGAAGATCCGGCACCCAGAAAATACGACCACTCCGCCGGTCGGCGTCTGGGGGTTCGTTGTGCAGAGCAGAAATCCGAATCCGGGCTGGGTGTTGATCGACAGGGTGACCGAGGCGCTCGATGTGGTGACGATGTTGCCACCACTGTCCTCGACAGTCACCGCCGGCTGCGTGGTCCAGGTCGTGCCGCTGGTTCCGCCCCCGGGCTGGGTGCTGAATACGAGCTGCGTCGCGGCGCCGAAAGTCATGGTCAGCGCGTTCGAGCTGACGTTGGCGAAGCCGGTGGCCGCGGCCGTGAGCGTGTAGGTGCCCGCCTTACCGATGATGTTGCACCCGGTGAATGCGGCGGCGCCGCTGGCGGTCGTCACAGGGTTGGCTGAGCACGCCAGCGTGGCCCCGCTCCCGGGTTGGGTGTTGATGGAGAGGGTGACCGAGGCGCTCGATGTGGTGACGGTGTTGCCACCACTGTCCTCGATGGCTACTACGGGCTGTGTGCTCCAGGTCGCGGCGTTGGGCCCGCCGCCGGGCTGGGTGGTGAAGCCGAGCTGCGTCGCCGGGCCGACGGTGATGGTCAGGTTGTTCGAGGTCGCGCTCGGTGAGGCTGGTGGCCGCGGCCGTGAGGGTGTAGGTGCCCGCCTTACCGACGATGTTGCACCCGGCGAACGATGCGACGCCGCTGGTCGCCGTAAGAGGGTTGGTCGTGCACGACAGCGTCGCCCCCGACCCAGGCTGGGTGTTGATGGACAGGGTGACTGATGCGCTCGACGTCGTGACCGTATTGCCGCCACTGTCCACGACGGTCAGGATCGGCTGAGTGCTCCAGGTGGCGCCGTTGGCTCCCCCTCCGGGCTGGGTGCTGAAGACGAGCTGGGTTGCGGGGCCGACGGTGATGGTCAGAGCGCTCGAGATGGCGCTGGAGAGGCCGGTGGTCGCGGCCGTGAGCGTATAGCTGCCGGTCTTGCCGGTGATCTTGCACCCGGCGAACGATGCGACGCCGCTGGTCGCCGTCAGAGGGTTGGTCGTGCACGACAGCGTCGCCCCTGACCCAGGCTGGCTGCTGATGGACAAGGTGACCGAGGCGCTCGAGGTCGTGACGGTGTTGCCGAGGCTGTCCTCGACGGTCACGACGGGCTGGGTGCTCAAGGCTGCGCCGTTTGGTCCGCCACCCGGCTGGGTGGTGAGGACGAGCTGCGTCGCCGGGCCGGCGGAGATGGTCAGAGCGTTCGAGGTGGCGCTGGCGAAGCCAGTTGCCGCGGCGGTGAGCGTGTAGGCGCCCGCTTTTCCGGTGATCTTGCATCCGGCGAAGGCGACGCTACCGCTGGTGGTCGATTTGGGGTTGGCCGTGCAGGACAGCGTTGCCCCGCTCCCGGGCTGGGTGTTGATGGACAGGGTGACCGAGGCGCTCGAGGTGGTGACGGTGTTGCCACCACTATCCTCGATGGCCACGACAGGCTGGGTACCCCAGGTGCGCGCCGGTGGCCCCGCCGCCGGGTTGGGTGGTGAAGCCGAGCTGTGTCGCCGGGCCGACGGTGATGGTCAGGTTGTTCGAGTTGGCGCTGGTTAGGCCGGTGGCCGCAGCCGTGAGGGTGTAGGTGCCCGCCTTACCGGTGATATCGCACCCAGCGAAGGCAGCGACGCCGCTTGCGGTGCTCAGAGGGTTTGTCGTGCACGACAGCGTCGCCCCGGCCCCTGGTTGGGTGTTGATGGACAGGGCCACCGAGGCGCTGGGTGTCGTGACGGTATTGCCGCCACTGTCCTCGACGGTCACCACCGGCTGGGTGCTCAGGTCGCGCCGTTGGCTCCGCCACCGGGCTGGGTGGTGAAGACGAGCTGTGTGGCGGGGCCAACCGTGATGGGCAAAGCGTTCGAGGCAGCGCTGGTGAGGCCGGTGGCCGCAGCCGTGAGCGTATAGCTGCCGGTCTTGCCGGTGATCTTGCACCCGGCGAACGATGCGACGCCGCTGGTCGCCGTCAGAGGGTTGGTCGTGCACGACAGCGTCGCCCCGACCCCAGGCTGGCTGTTGATGGACAAGGTGACCGGTGCGCTCGACGTCGTGACGGTATTGCCGCCGCTGTCCTCGACGGTCACCACCGGCTGGCTGCTCCAGATGGCGCCGTTGGCTCCGCCACCGGGCTCGGTGGTGAAGGCGAGCTGCGTGGCGGGGCCAACCGTGATGGGCAGAGCGTTCGAGGTGGCGCTGGTGAGGCCGGCGGCAGCAGCCGTCAGCGTGTAGTTTGTGCCCGCCATTCCGGTGATTTTGCACCCGGCGAACGATGCGACGCCGCTTGCGGACGTCAGCGGGTTGGTGGTGCAGGACAGCGTCGCCCCGACCCCAGGCTGGCTGTTGACTGACAAAGTGACTGAGGCGCTCGGTGTCGTGACGGTATTGCCGAGACTGTCCTCGACGGTCACGACCGGCTGGGTGCTCCAGGTTGCGCCGTTGACTCCGCCACCGGGCTCGGTGGTGAAGACAAGCTGCGTCGCCGTGCCGGCGGTGATGGTCAGAGAACTCGAGGTGGCGCTGGTGATGCCGGTGGCGGCAGCCGCGAGGGTGTAGGTGCCCGATTTGTTGATACTGCAGTTAGCGAAGGCGGCCACGCCCAGCGTCACGGTAAGCGGTTGAGTCGTGCAGGTGAGGGTTCCGGTCCCCCCGCTGGCTGTCAGTTGGACCCGGTGGTGGCGTCAGCGGTCACAACCTTGCCCCTCGAATCCTCGACGCTGACAACGGGCTGGGTGGCAAAGGCTGACCCCGCCGTTGTGGGTGTGCTGGGCTGAGTCGTGAAGGCCAGCGTGTTTGCCGCTCTGGTGATGTTGAAGCTGGCACTCGTCACATTCGGGAGACTCCCGCTCGCTGCCGTCAGGGTGAGGCCCGTGGCAAAGGCGCTTCCGTGGCACCCGGCGAAGGCAGCTACGCCAGCAGTGGGCGTGACCGATGTGGTGGACGTGCAGCCCAGGGTCTGCCCTCCACTGAGGGTCAGGCCCACCGGGCTTGCGTAGCTGACCGCTGTGTTCCCGTACAGATCCTCGACCGTGACAACCGGCTGGACGGGGAACACCGTGGTATTTGTACTCGCCGCCGCGCCGGTGGTCTGGGTGGTGAATACCATCGAGTGGGCCCCGGCGGGTGCCACCGTGAAGCTGGCGGAGCCGGTCACCGCCGTCGCACTGGCGTCGGTGGCGGTCAAGGTATTGCTGCCCGCGGCGTAGGCAGTGACAGCAGAGCTCGGGTTTGCAACTCCGTTGGAGAACGTCACCGCGCTGGATGGATAGGTCGGCGCATGGCTGGAGGGACTGTTGGGCAGGCCGGACCAGGTGATCGTCTTGGCGCCGCTGTAGGTGGTGTCCACGCTGGCGCCGATCATTGCCTTGACGGTCTGAACGGTGGCCGGTGTCCCGGCCGTGTAAGGGCCGCTCGACAAGGTGATCACGAAATTGGGCGTAGCGGTCGTGGCCGAAGCCGTGATGGCCGAGGACTGCCAGTTGTCGAGGATCGCCGTAACGGAGTAGCTGTACAGAGTATTGGCGCTGAGGCCGGTGTCCTGGCACGAGGCCGCCGTCGATGCCACCGTGCACACCGTGGTCGGGGAGCCGGGACTGGTGCGAGTCACCTGGTACTGAGCTCCAGGTAGCTGGCTGCCCGCAACGGTCCAGCCGACGGTGATCGCCCCACTGCCGTTCTCCGTTGCCGTCGGCGTCGTGGGGGCAGAAAGGCTGTCGGCCTGGGCCGCGGCGTAGCTACCACTACCGTTGTTGACGCTCACCGTCCAAAAGGCGAATGCCGCGGCCGCCCCGGCCATGACGAAGGCTCCTACGAACAGCAAGACCCATCCGGCGAGTCGCCGCGGGCTTTGGGTGGTTCCGGGCAACGACGGACCACTCATCGCTGTACCGTCACCGTCACGGCAATTTGGAACGTGGCGCCCTGGCAGCCAGACGCCGAGCTGGTGTTCATGGACGCACCGTTGGCGACGTGTACGAGAACATTCGTGATCGGGCCGCTGGCGACGGCAACGCTCAAGCCAGTCTGCGTGGGCACGGAAACTCCGGAGTTACCCAGGGTGAGGCTCGGCCATGTTCCGGAGTCGCTGGTACATCCGCTCCCGCCTACCACTGTGACCGGGCCGTTCTGGCTGATCCCGACGATGGTGACCGAGAAGCTATTGGGATTGTTCAGCTCCGCCCGCAGGTCGGCCGTCCCGCCCGGGGATCAGATTTGATAGCTGCAGAACCGCTTGTAGTTGCCACCAAGGTGACTTGCTGCGCAGTCCCAGTATTGGCCGAGCCTGACCCAGTGCCAATCGAGGTGAAGTAGCCATAGGCCGAGCCCGCTCCCGCTCCCAGCCCTATCGCCAGAGCAGCGACTGCCCCGAGTACGAGAATGGTGTGTCGTCTCATGGCGAACCAAGGCTGCATTGGTTTGTACTGCTTCGAGCGGGCACGATGCGTGAGTCGAGAGGAGATCGACGATCAAGTGCGACGACACTCGTCACCCCTGTCGTTTTCAAGCGTTCCAACACACTCAACCCCGTTGTTCGATTGGACTTCCGGGTGGGTCAGCGAGAGCCACGGTCGCGCCATCGCCGCAAGCGATCCCCATTCTCACCGGAGTTGCGCGCAGGACTACGCGAGGGCCCTTTGTTCGGTGCAGGCGAAGTGACCAGTCACCGGCCAGTCGGCCGAGCCGCGGAGCAGGAGCTACAGGACTCGGCCGACTGATCAGATCGAGCACATGGAGAGGGGAATGAACAGGCTCCCCATGGACTTGATTTGTCTCAAGTGACTAACCGACGGTCAGGATGATGGCTGGGATGGCACCTTGGCAGGAGTTCTGACTGGTCGGAGCGTCTGTCATCGTCACCGTCACGGTGTCGCTGACAGTCCCCGAGGGGACGATGCTCGTGAGGTTCGCGGGATTCGGGGTGCCGTTCAAGGCGACGTACCAGCTCGCCAAGCACCCAGGTACTGCCGTGCTCGAGTCGCCCGCCGTGGTCTCAACGATTCCACCAGAGGTCGCCGCCACTGTCGGAGTCTCCGACGTAAGCGCCTGGTTGCCCGCGCCATGGTTGGTGATCGTGAAGGGCACGGAAGCAGTTCCTACACCGGGATACATCGTTCCGGTGGAGGGTGCAGTGGGGGCGACACCCCAGGTGGTCGCACTACCCGTTGTCGCACTGCTATTGCCTGTACCTGTTGACGTGAAGTAGGCGAACGCTGCACCGGTAAGACCGAGGGCTACACCGGCCGAGAGGCCAAATGCGATTCCCTTCTTGCTGATCTTCTTGAAACTGAACTTCATCTTGATCTCCTTTGGGCTTGGTTTGAGCCCAGGCTTGCTGCCCGCCGAGGCCAATCTGGAGAGCGGATGTCGCACTCCGTAGTCACTCAGGTCTAGTTAGTGACAAAATGCACTATATTATCCACTTGACTAAAAGTCAATCCTTTCGCATATGAGAATTCTGGACGCTGCGTCGAGCGCATTCTCACAAGGAGCGGTAATCGGGACCTACCTGTGCCCAGGAGCACAAGAGGCGAGGCCAAACCGGCCGTGAACAGCCACAGACCTGGAGGCTGATTCTGGTTATCGAACGCCCGTTCGAGCCCCGGCGCTCACGACGCGCCAGCACACTGGCGGAGCAGGGCGGGCGAATATAACGTGTTCTAGCGATCGAGGGAGGGACGCCATGGAGATCGGCTACACCGAAGAGCAAGAGGCCCTTCGCCGGGAGCTGCGTGACTACTACTCGGCGCTACTAACCCCCGAGGTCGAAGAACAGCTGGCCAACAGCCACGGCATCGGCCCCGACATGCGGCGGGTCGTGAAGCAGATGGCCAAGACGGCTGGCTGGGCATCGGCTGGCCCAAGGAGTACGGCGGCCAGGGCCGGTCGGCCATCGAGCAGTTCGTCTTCTTCGACGAGTCCATGCGCTCGGGCGCCCCGGTGCCAATGTTGACCATCAACACGGTGGGCCCGACCATCATGGACTTCGGCACCCAGGAGCAAAAGGACTTCTTCCTCCCGAAGATCCTGGCCGGCGACATCCACTTCTGCATCGGCTACACCGAGCCCAACGCCGGCACCGACCTGGCCGCCCTCCAGACCCGGGCGGTCCGCGACGGCGAGGAGTACATCATCAACGGGTCGAAGATGTACACGTCCCTTGCCGGTGGCGCCGACTACATCTGGTTGGCCACCCGCACCGACCCCGAGGCCAAGAAGCACAAGGGCATCTCCATGTTCGTCGTGCCCATGGACACCCCCGGCATCAAGGTGGTGCCCATGTCCCTCCTCGGGAACCACAACATCAACTACACCTTCTTCGAGGACGTCCGCATGCCGGCCGCCAACCTGGTGGGCGGCGAGAACAACGGCTGGACGCTGATCACCAACCAGCTCAACCACGAGCGGGTCACGTTGTGCTCGCCGGGCATCGTCGATCGAGCGCTGGGGGACACCCGGGCGTGGGCCCAGAACACCAAGCTGGCCGACGGCCGGCGGGTCATCGACCAGGAGTGGGTCCAGGTCCACCTGGCTCGCATCCACGCCAAGCTCGAGTTCCTGAAGCTGATCAACTGGAAGGTGGCGTGGGCGGCCACCCAGGGCACGCTCGATGTGGCCGATGCCTCCACCAACAAGGTGTTCGGCACCGAGTTCTACATGGAGGCCTTCCGGCTCATGATGGAGATAGTCGGCCAAGCCGGCTACCTGACCCGGGGGAGCCCCGAGGCCGTCCTGGCCGGTCGGCTCGAGATGTACGCCCGCAGCATGGTCATTCTGACCTTCGGCGGTGGTACCAACGAGATCCAGCGTGACCTGATTGCCATCTTCGGCCTGGGCCTGCCCCGGTCGCTCCGATAGACGACGCACGAGAAGACGAAGGGAACCACCATGGACTTCTCATTCAGCGAGGACCAAGAGGCGATCCGGGAGCTGGCCACCCGCATCTTCACCGATCTGGCCACCCATGACCGGATGCGCGAAATCGAGGCCGATCCGAAGACGCCGCGGTTCGATCGCAAGCTGTGGTCGGAGCTGGCCAGCGCCGGCCTGACCGGCATCAACCTGCCCGAGGACGTGGGCGGCGCCGGCCTGGGCTTCATCGAGGCGGCACTGATCGTCGAGGCGGCGGGGAGGAGCGCGGCGTACGTCCCGGCCATCGAGACCATCGCTACCGGGGCGTCGGCCATCGCCGAGTTCGGCACCGACGCCCAGCGCCAGCGCTGGCTCCCCGGCGTGGTTGCCGGCGACACCGTGGTGACCACGGCGCTGGTGGAGCTGGGCGGCACCCCCGATGCGCCGGCCCTCGGGCCGAGAAGAAGGTGACGGCTTCATCCTCACCGGGGCCAAGTCGTGTGTGCCCTCGGGCCTCATCGCCGACGTGGCCGTGGTCCCGGCTCGGCTCGACGGCGGCCAGGTCGGGGTGTTCCTGGTCGACCTGGCGGCACCCGGGGTCTCTCGCACGTGGCAGCTGACCAACGCCGAGCGCCCTGACGCCATCCTCGAGTTCGACCAGGTAGCCCTGACCAGTGACGACCTACTGGGATCGGCGGAGACCGGCTCGGAGATCGTCCACTGGCTGGTGCTCCGGGCTACCGCCGCCGCCGCGGTGGCCGAGGCCGGCGTCACCGCCGCGTCGCTGGCTCTCACCGCCGAGTACACCAAGACCAGAGAGCAGTTCGACAGGCCGATCGCCACGTTCCAGGCGGTGGGCCAGCGTGCCGCAGACGCCTATGTGGACAGCGAGGCCATCTGGCTGACCGCGTGGCAGGCCGCCTGGCGCGTCGCCGAGGGACTGCCCGCCGACGACGCCGTGGCCGTGGCCAAGTTCTGGGCGGCCGAGGGTGGGCAACGGGTCGTCCACGCCGCCGTGCACCTCCATGGCGGGGTCGGAGTGGATCGCGATTATCCGCTCCATCGGTACTTCCTGTTGACCAAGCAGCTCGAGCTCACCTTGGGCGGGGCCACCGAGCAGCTCCTGCGGCTGGGATCGATGCTGGCGGCCGAGCCGGTCTGAACCCGACCGGGGCGGAGCTCGTGACTCGGAAACGCTGAGGCCGTCAGCCTGCCGCAGCCTCGTGGAAGGACTCGAGGTCGCCCCACTCATCACCTTCAGTGAGCGGGTGTTCATCGTACGCTGCGTAGGCCGCATCGATCTCCGCCGAACGGTGCCGAGCATTCATGTTTCGGGGCAACCGATCGCCTCGGCTGCCGCTGCGCAGATCGCTCGGAGAGTGTTCGGAGTCGCTCTGCCCACGCGTCGCGCCAGGCGTGCTCGGGGCACGAGCTGGAGGTTGTCCAGATTCACGACCGATCGCTTGCGGACGCCGTCGGCCTCGGTCAGGTCGACTTCTGTGTTCAGGCCACGAACCGTCGAAGTGACCGGGCCGACGATCACCGAGTGAAGCACCCGCCCCAGGGGATCTCGGGTGAGAACCACGACCGGACGGCGCTTGTCCAGCTCAGCCAACCAGATCTCGCCTCGCCGGACCGCCGGCGATGTCACCTGTCCTCGGGCCACTCGGCATCCCAGTCGGTGTCGTCGGCCAGGTCGCTCCAGTCGGGGAGGGCATGGCTGGGCGCGTACTCCCCATCCGTGGGAGGCGTCCTGGCATAGGCGTTGACGTCGTTGAGCACTCGGTAACGACGGATCAACTCAGACAACGCGACGTCGATAGCAGCTGAAGCCGAGGACACTCCGAGCACGGCCCGGGCCTCGGAGAGCTTGGCCCGATCGACGGTGATCGTTGTCTTCTCCTTCGCCATACCAAAGATACTATCAGTTGGGGGTATGATTCGTAGGAGGCCGACAGAAGCCTCGACTCCGGACCGTCTCAAAAACGGGGAACACGTAGTAGGTAGCAGGTGTGCGTGTTACGACCCCGTGGTACACTGGCGTGTATGGCCGAGACGCTGACGATTCGTTTGGATGCAGAGGACCGAGCAGCGCTGGAGGCGGCAGCCCATGAACAAGGCAAGGGGCTGAGCGCGTTTGTTCGGGAGATCGCCGAGGCCGAGGCACGTCGGGTGCGGCGAGAGGCGATCCGGGCGGACGGAGATCGGGTGGTGGCTCATCTGGCCGAGCACCCTGAAGCGCGAAGTGAACTCAACGAGCTTGGGACGCCGCAGACCGACCTCCCATGAGCCGGCATGCGGCCGGCAGCATTGTGGTGGTTGATTGGCGCGGCGGCTCCCTGCCACAAGAGCCAGGCAAGCTCCGTCCCGCGGTGGTGGTCGAGGATCACGAGCTGTTTCCTGAGGAGTATCCCAACATGCTCGTGGTTCCCTGACCCGGGATGAGGGGCTCGCACACAGGTCGTTGGCGGAGCGAATCGAACCAACGGCCGACAACGGCGTCGATGCGACGTGCTGGGCGTTGGCCCATCACGTCACCAGCGTCTCGCTGCGCCGCGTCGATGTCACCGGCTCTCGGATCACCGCTGAGCAGTTATCGAGCATCCGGAAACGCATCATGGTTGCGGTAGGGGCCGCCTGAGCCATCGAATTTTCTGGATGGCTTCGGAGACCCGACCGAGGACAGGAGGGTCAGTAGTCGCAAAAACGGCCGTTTTCGCGACGGCGGGGACTCTGCCGTTGCTGCGCCTGTCTCTTCGACTGTTCCGTTCCTGAGCGGGGCTCGTAGGCAGCGACTACGGACGGTCCCGGGATCGTACACACCGCTTACGCACTCGCGTATGCTCGGCCCGAGTGACGGCGACCAACACCACTCCGGACGCCTCAACCTCTGGAGCAGTCGTACCGCCCGAATACGCTGCGCTCATCGAACAGCTGGGAGCGCTTCCGCTCGTGTCCGAGCAGCGCCGCGACATGGTGGAAGCCGCGATCGGGGTCTGGCGCCGGCCCGGGTTCGACACCTTCGCCAGCTTGTCGAGCCTGCCCTTCGATCCCTTCGACCACCAGCTCCGGGCGGCATCGGTCGTCCTGCAGCGGATGTCCGGACGAGCGATCCTCGCCGACGAGGTCGGGCTGGGCAAGACGATCGAAGCCGGCATTGTGCTCTCCGAACTACGGCTCCGAGGCCTAGCTCGGCGGGTGCTCGTGCTGGCCCCGACCGGCCTTGTCGCCCAGTGGGGGGAGGAGCTCGAGCGGAAATTCGCGCTAGCCACGGTGGTGGCATCCCGCCAGGGCTGGACGTCCGCCGGATCGACCCTGGCCGGCATCGAAGACCCGGTGGTGCTGGCTTCCCTGGCCACGGCCCGGCGGGCGCCATTGCGTGAGATGTTGGCCGAGGTGGACTGGGATCTCGTGGTGGTCGACGAGGCCCATCGGGTCCGTAACCCGCGCACGGCGTCCTCGAAGCTGGTACGGGCCCTCCGGGCCCGCTTCATGCTGCTGTTGACGGCCACGCCCGTCGAGAACCGCATCGACGACCTCTACCACCTGGTTTCGCTGGTCCGACCTGGGCATCTGGGCACCGTCAGCGATTTCCGCCGCCGCCACGGCGCCCCGCCTGACCGGCGCCTGGCCGGACCCCAGACTGTGCCCGCCGCGGCTGCCGTGCCCGCCGTTGCCGCCGTGGCCGACCTCCGTCGCAGCATGCGTGACGTCATGGTCCGGCACCGTCGGAGTGAGGTGTCCCTGATGCTGCCACGAAGACTGGCGGAGACGCTGACGGTGCAGCCGGCGGATGTGGAGGCCGCCCTGTACCGACAGATCGCCGATCGGGTGCGCATCGAGGGGCGTGAGACCGGTGCAGGACGGTCCATGGCGCTCCGAACCGTCCTGCGACTGGCGGGGTCCACACCCCGGCCGTGGCGGCGACTCTTGATCGCATGGGGTGGACCGAGCTCGCCGAGGTGGCGCGTTCGGTCTCCAACTGTGCCAAGACGTCGGCCCTGGGCACATTGATCCAACGGCACGTTGCCGCCGGGGAGAAGGTCATCGTCTTCACATCGTTCCGAGAGACGTTGGCCCAACTGATGGCCACCGTCGATTCGTTGCGATTGCCGGTCGCCGAGTACCACGGTGGGCTCGACCGACGAGCCAAAGACGCGGCGATTGCCGGCTTCGAGAACGACGTGGACGTGCTGGTGAGCACCGAATCAGCCGGGGAGGGTCGAAACCTGCAGTTCTGCCACGCCATGATCAACTTCGATCTTCCCTGGAACCCGATGCAGATCGAGCAGCGGCTCGGACGTATCCACCGGATCGGCCAGGACCACGACGTCGTGCTGACCAACCTGGTGGGACGGGGCACCATCGAAGACCACATCCTCGACGTGTTGCATACGAAGCTGAACCTGTTCGAGCTGGTGGTGGGGGAGCTGGACATGGTGCTCGGCCGGATCGGCGAGGAGTTCATGTTCGAGGACGCGGTCTTCGATGCCCATGTCGGCAGCGTCGACGACGCCGAGCTTCTGGCCCGCTTGGAGCGGCTCGGTTCCGCCCTGGTCGAAGCCCGAGCCGAGTATGCCGGCAGCCGCGCCTGGACGGACGACCTGGTCGCAGAGATGGACGGCAGCTCGAGCGAGCCTGCCGACGCGACGCCGGCGTCGTGAGCACGTCGGGGTCAGGCATCGACTTCTTCGTCCGCTATGCCGAGGCCGAGGGAGCGCTGGCCGAGGTGGTCCCCGAAGGGGCGGTCCTCGTTCTCCCCGAGGAGCTGCGGACCGTGCTGAGACTTCCCGAGGAGATCGGGCTGACCGAAGACCCCGAGACCGCACGGGACGACGGGTTCCTACTCGTCACCACCGGTCACCCGCTGCTACTGGCCGCGGCTCGCACGGTCCTCGAACGGGGCGATGTCGGGTGTGGATCGTTGCCTCGTCCCGACGGACTTCCCCCCACGCCCGGCGTCCTCGAGGAGAAGGCCCGCGAGCACGTCCATGCTGACCACGGCCGGATGGAAGTGACCGACACGCCCATGGCGGCCGACGTCACGGTGCTGCGGGTGGGGGCGCTCCTGACGTACAGCATTTCCATCGACGAACGGGTCCAGGAATTGGAGGAAGCCTGGGTGCTGGCCGATTGCGGTCGGGTCGTGCCCCCCGAGCTCATCAGACGGCTACAGGCCATGGTTCTCGAACCGGGGACGGCCGCCCACACCGCCGCTCCGACAGGGAAGGCCGTGGCCGGTGCCCACCAGCTGCTCTGTGGGCGGGCGCGACGGCGAGCCGACGACTTGGCCCGTCAGACCTCGGCCCGTCTGCATAGTCAGCTCGGGGTCGTGGACGACTACTACGGGCGGGTGCTGTCCTCGATCGACGAACGGATGCAACGCGCCAGTAGCGATCGTGTCGCCTTGTTGAGTGAACAGGCCGATGCGACCAAGGTGGAGTGGAAGCGACGGCGCGCCGAGGTGGCCGATGACCTGACTCCCTCGTTCGAGGTGCAGCCGTTCCGGCTCCATCTGATCGCCGTCCCCTCGTACCACGTTCAGGCGACTGTGCGTCGAGGTGCGCGTAGGTACCCCCTGCCATTGACCTACGTGCCCCTGACGTCCTCGTTTCTGCCGCCGCCCTGCCCGTCTTGCGGATCCGAGGCCATCCTGGTGGCCGGAAAGGACAGGCTGGGCTGTCGCCGGTGCATGGCCCCTCCTCGTCAAGGTGACGATGATGGCACAGGCCGGTTCGAAGACCGACAACCGATTGGATCTCGGCCGGTCCCGGTCGAGACGACCCCGGAGCCTCCTCTCCCACCCGACCGGCCCACGGATTCGCCGGCGGCGACGGGGGTTCCGACCGGGCGCCGGCCGCAGCGCCCGAGTGACCGCAGCCCATCGATCGCTGGGACCGCCCCGACCCCAGCTCGAACGGCACGGAAGCGCTCCTCGGGCCGAGTCACCCCGAAAGGATCGGGCGCCCGGTCTTCGTCGGCTCAGTCCGGGATACAGGTGGCACTGTCCTTCTGGTCGTCGGTGCGCTCAGGCGAGCTGCGACCGCGGGACGCCGTGCCCGATTCACCGATGCAGGCGCTGCTCCGGCTCTACGGGTCCCTGGGCCCGGCGTTGGCGATCGGGCTCGAGGACATACGAGGGATGACAGCCGTCACTGCCTCGCCCGTGGCCGAAGGCCCCCGTGGCGTGTGCTCCAGCGCGGGGGAGCTGCAGCGCTCCGGCGAGGATGACACCCCCTTCTCGCTGTTCTGGCGGCCCGGATCCCGGTCCAGCCTGGTCGAGGTCGAAGCCTTCCCGCTGGGGTGGGTCGGTGCGTTCCTCGCTCGCCGGGATGAGTTCGGGAAGGCTTGGCGCCACCGGTACCGCCAATTTCCTGGTTCCGCCCCCGGGCCCGATCGTCGAGCTCGACCCGACCGCGGAGCTCCTGCTCGATCGGGCGGCACGGTTTGCCGGTCTCGGCTACGCCACCCGGTGCCTGGCGGCATGGTGGCAGCTCACCGAAGAAGGGGACGGCGGACCTCAGCCCATCGACCGGCTCGATCGGTCCTTGGCGGCGTCGATCGAGTCCGTGGTGGCCAAACGACTGGACATGAGGGTGACAGCCCCGTCCCTGGCCGAGCGGTACGAATGCTCCGTCGACCATGTACGCCGCCACAACAAGCGTCTCCAGGTCTGCATTCGAAAGGCGGGAGAGCCCTGGTGGTGACTCGAGGGACCGCACCCGCAGCCTGTGCCCTTCGGTTTGAGGTCGAGCCTGGATTTTCATCATATCAACTTTGATATAATGAATCCCATGGAAGTGAGCATGATGATCCGGAAGGCGCGGACCGCTGCCGGCTTGAGCCAAGTGGAGCTGGCCCGGATGGCCGGGACCTCGCAGCCCACGGTGGCCGGCTATGAGACCGGTCGGCTGCTCCCTCGCCTCGACACCCTGGCTCGCATCCTGGAGGTTAGTGGGCACGACCTCGAGATCCGGGCCGTACCAACGGTCCGCCGGGGCGCGGTCTCAATAGCCCTCGTGAGCGACGAGGTCGGGGACATCCTCCGCGACGAGGGTGACCAAGGGGCATGGCGGCGGCTGCTCGATTTTGTCGACGATATGCGGGGGTCTTCTACGGCGGGAAAGTGGTCGCTGGTTCAGGATGCGCCTCCGTTGTGCGGAGACCGGCGTTTCGATGCGGCAATTGCATCCCTCGTCGAACAGCTCTGCATCGAAGCCGGCATGGCCATCCCCGCATGGACCGAAGAGTCCGAGCGTTTCGTGGAGCCGTGGTGGTTCGTCTCAGGTCTACCCGGGTTCGAAGCCATGGCCCTTCGCGACAGCCCCGTGTCCTTTGCCCGCCACGGCGTCTTCGTGAACGAGGGAGCGCTCGACCGTGTCTAATAGGGCGCTCGCCCGTAATGAGATCATCGATGCGTTCGATGCTCTGTCGTCCGAGCTGGCCCACCGAGAGGTTCAAGCTCGGCTCTTCGTGGTCGGTGGCGCAGCAATAGCGTTGGCGTATGCCGCGCGCCGCGTGACGAGGGATGTCGACGCGATCTTCGAGCCCAAGGCGGTGGTCTATGAAGCTGCTCTTGTCGTGGCTCGGCAGTTCGACCTTCCCGACAACTGGTTGAATGACGCGGTGAAGGCCTACATCCCAGGCGAAGATGCGGGACGCCGTGTCGTCTTTTCCACCCCGTCGCTCGAAGTATCGGCGGCATCACCGCGCTACCTGCTGGCGATGAAGCTCCTGGCCGCCAGGGTCGACCAAGACGTGACCGACATCCGTCTTCTCTACGAGCAGTGCGGGTTTACGACAGCAGACGAGGGCATGGATCTCGTAGAACGGTTCTATCCCGGACGGGCAATTGAACCGAGGACCCAGTTCCTCCTTGAGGAGCTGTTCGGTCCCAGGTGACATCACCACTCCTTACGACCCGCCAAACCAGTCAGCCCGAGACTGGCGCGCACTCCTCGACGCCGAAGCTGGCGATGAGGCGGCGCAGGCCTTCGGCGAAGAGCTTCCCGTCCCGGTCGGGGTCCTCGACCGAGAGGTCGATGATCTGGTCGAGCGCCTGACGCATCACGGCGCGAGGGGCATCCGCAGCTGGACGGCCGTCGATGGGTTCCACCGGGTGGGCACGGTACCGCTCGGCCGGGGAACGGGCTGCTCCGTCGGCTATCAGTTCCTCGTTGGTGATCCGACGGGTGGCGGCGAACAACATCGCTCCGAGGGTGAAAGAGGCATAGGCGTGGAACAACGAGGCCGCCTGGTCGTCGTCGAGCCCCATCCGCTCAAAGACGTTGGTCATGAGCGCCAGGATGGCGGCGAGCGGCCCGTTGGTCTCAGGCGTGGCGGCGATGAACGGGGCCACCTGATAGTGGGCTCCGAACACCTCCCTGGTGGCGACACCCGCGTTGACCAGGACCTCGACGGGGTCGGCGGTGAACGGGTCAGGCACCTGCTCGAGGAAGCGGGCGCCGGCTTTCTCCCACACCAGGTCGACGGCGGCCTGGATGATCGCCGCCCGCGACGGGAAGTGGTGATAGATCGCAGAGGGAGTCACGCGGAGGACTACGGCCAGTTGGCGGATGCTCGGCGTCGATGCGGACTCGTCGAAACAGCGAAGGGCTTCGGCTGCGATCTCCTCCCGTGTCAGGTGGGTGTCCCGGTTTTGGGCCAGCCTGGTCACGTCAGCGCCGGGGCCCCGGGCGCGACGGGATGAGCGGTGACCCCGTTGCCCTCAGCCGTCGCAACGAGATGGTCCCCGGCCGTGCTCTGCACCACATTGGCTTCCTCTGCTCCATACCGCTCACAGTTCAGTTGTTACTGTACATCGTTGGGAAACTACAGGGCAGATAGGGCACCGACGACCGAGCCGCGCCGACGGATCCGGCAATTTGCGAGGCGCACCGATCCTGCCGGAGACGCGGGAACAAGGTCATCACCGGACGGCGTCGTTTCGCGTGCGCAGTGAGGTCTTCGCTACCAACCCCCCGTTGCTATTGCAGGCCCTCCACGCGCTTGGTGCAGGCAGGGCAGATGAACAGTGCGCCCGTTTGGGGGAATGCCCGTTCGGACATCAAGTTGACAACCCCAGACCCAGTCCGCCGATGACGAAGGTTAGGAAAATAGGAATGATGATGTAACCGATGGTGCTCACGATTGTTCTCCGTCTGGACTTCTAAGGTCTGGGAATCGACGTCGGCGCGGACTACGACCACTATGGCCATGCGAAGACGATGACGTCATCCTCAGTACTGGGGATGATCATTCATTGTTGCTGGCGATCTTTTGATAGCCATAAGAGAGTCGTTTGAGAAGGCTAAGAACGGGTTTCGAGCGAGAACATCGACCAGTAGTCCATCCCGAAGCGCCTCGGTGATGAGAACCACCTCTTGGCGGCCAGTGTCATGGCGCCTACCGCCGAAACACGGTCGTAGTTCCCGATCATCTCCCAGGGCTCCATCGTCTGATAGAGAAGATCAGAGCGTTGTGGCAGCTGGGTTCTGACTTGGGACCGGGCGCCGTCTGCGAGATCCGCCAGTTCAGGCTGGGCGCAACGCTGAGTTGACGTCAGTGTGAACAAAGTCATCGCCTTTGTAGAGCAGGGGCTCACCACTGTCTCGGGCCAGCGTGTAGGCGAAGCAGTCGCCGAAATTAAGCCCGGCTGGATGCCCGCTGCCCTTTCCGAAATCCCGGTATGCCCGGCGCGCTATCTCTGCGTGTCTGGGCATGACCGGTTCGATCCTTATCCGAGCCGTGACGAGGAGGTCGTCGAGTCGTCCGCCGAGCACCGGATCCCGGTTCGCATCGACAACGATGGAAGTTTCCAGGTACGTCCCCGCTGACATGCGTGGTGGGTTGGCCCCGACCAGAGCCCGGACGTAACGATCTGCGTCCGGTTCATCGCGGCAGGATGGCGGTGACGGCCGAAGTGTCGACGATCACCGGGGCAGGCCGCCCTCGTCATAGAGGAGATCGCCGTGGTCCGCACTGCGGTAGGGCTCTACCCATCGGTCGGCGGAGTCTTCGACGATGGAACGGATCCGAGCGACCCGTGCGGCCTGATCGTTTGCTTGCTCGTCATGCAGACGATCGAGGCGTTCTTTAAGTGCCACCGTGACGGCGCGGGTGACGCTCTCACCCGTCTCGGTGGCCAGCCCGCCGCGCCAGGCGTTCGGCCTCCTCGTTCTTGATGTTGAGGCTCATGGTAGAATTCCTCACAGTTACGCCTTTCTACAATAGCCGAAAGGCCGCTCACTAGGTACGGTGCAACCCGGGATGCAATGCTGCCTTCGAACGGTGGGCGCACTCCGGATCGGGTCCATAGCCGCTGTCACTGTTTCCGGCGGCGCCCAAGCGGCCGTCAGGATCGCACCAGGTCGAGCCGTTGAGCAGCCTCGATCCGCTCGGCGTCTCGTTCCGGCACTACCGCCTCGTCGGCGAAGGTCTGCCACTTGGCCACGACGTCGTGCACCTCGCCGACGATCTCCTCGGCCCGCCCCCGCTTCATCGAGGCGCTCTCGGCGCACTGGCGGAAGTCGTCGAGGATGAAGTCGTCTCGCTTGCCGTTGAGAGACATCTGATGTTGGCGCGTCCAAAACCCGTCGGGGGAATAGGAATAGGTCATGTCGAAAGCGGGGGACAGGCTCCAGTCGCCGGACCGGTCCATCAGGAAGGCGATGTTCTTCACGTGGTCGTCCTGGTTGCGGGCGATGACATTGAACGCCATCCGCCGGAACTGCTGCTCGATGGCCTCCATGGGCAGACCGAGTCCACGGATCACCTGCAGGGCCTGCTCGTACGAGTAGGCACCGGCCTGGTTGAAGTCGAAGTGGGCCAGGGCCCCGAGGGACTGCATGTGTACCTTGGTGCTTCCCCCGGGACGGTCGAATCGCCGGGTCATGAAGTGCCGACGGCCGTTCTCCTCGAGCAGGCGGCAATCGGACATGGTGATCCCGGCGGCTCGGGCCATGTTGGCGTAGGCGTACTCGATGGCTCCGTAGCCCTGTGGTAGATCGAGATCCCGGTCCCGGTTGCCGCTGACGCCGTCGAACTTCAGGATCCAGTACTCGAAGCCGGCTCCGGCGTCGACCTGACCGGAGCGGACGGCATGGGTGGTCGGATTCCAGGCGATTACTGCCTTGGCCCGTGCGCCTCCGGCCGAGGTCCCTACGCGGCAGAATGTCTTTGAGTGCCTGCTCCTTTTCCTTGTCGGCGTCTTCGAGCAAGGCCACGAGCTCGGCTCGCTGGGTCAGGACTTCGGAGGCCAGTGCCACCAGGCTGCCGATGTGGATGTCGCTGCTGACGCCGGACGGGCCGGGACCAACGGCAGGGGCGAACTCCAGGGCGCCCATGCCGCGCGTGCCCTGGTAACAGAGCCGTTCGACGGCGTTGAAGCTGGCCGGGGTGCGCCCCTCCGAGGCCAGCCACGTGTCGATCAGTGCGTTGCCGTAGCGGTCGGGAAGGGAGTCGGCCAACAGGCCGGGGAGGCCACGGAAGGCCTCGTAGGCAAGGGTCGGGAACGCGTAGGGATCTGTCCGCAGGGGCATAGTGATGGGCGAGACCTGAATGCCACTTCGGGCGAAGGCCGGGTCGTACTGGAAGACGGCGGTGTCGCTGCCGTCCTCGAGCGCTACTGCCCCGATGACGCGCCCCCAGAGGCGCACCGATGCCACCGTGCTCATGGCTTGTCCCCCTCTCCCCACGTCCACGTGGTCGATGGCATGTCTTCCGCTCTCGCCGCGGGTGCGGCCCGCCGGCGCCGCCGACCCTCTAGCTTCAGACGTTCAATGGGGCTGGGCAGCGGTTCGGGCACCAGCGTGTCGAGCCGGTCCAGAAGGCCGAGCACCCGGAGGATGCGGATGAGGTTCGAGAGCTTCGCCCCGGCCCCCGCCTCGACCCGTTCGACCGTGCTCTTCGAGACCCCCGCTTCGGTGGCCAGCTCCTGTTGTGTGATGTTGCGCTCGAGCCGGGTGCGGGCCAGGCGCTCGCCCAGCTCGGCCAGAACGACCTCGTCGGTGTTTTGCGCACCTATCTTCATAATTCCTCATATCTGATGATTTACTTAGGATTGTGGCCTTAACACATCATATGAGATGAATTATAGCTGAACTAGAACATCTGCCATTAGAATAACTCAGCTAATACGATGAATATACTCCGTAACAGCACAGTAAGGCATCAGATGTGATGAGTTGATAACTCGACTCGACGATCGGAACTCGTAGCCCCGACCGAAACCGGCGGCGAGGCAACCTAGGGTCCGGATGTACCAAGGTGGCGGATCGGGCAGCGGGGACCGACCGCCGTGGCTAGGCGTTCGTCGGCAGTGACCAGATCGGTGCCGAGCCACTCGGCGAGCGCTACGTACCAGGCGTCATAGATGGTCACGTTTTCCCGTAGCTCCCACGCCCGCTGGCTGAAGGGTTCGAACGGATATTGGATCGTTCGCGTAGATCGCACCTGCTGTAGGGCGGTGGCGGCCCGAATGGAACTGAGTGACCCTCGAAGTACGAGCGCCCGAAGGGCGGACGTGGCTTCCGCCCCGAAGATGGCCGGTACCTCCAGCACCGTCCGGTGGCGTAGCTCCTCTCTGGCCAGGTCGCCGGCCGGTACTAGCCCTACCAGGGCGTCGACGAGGACGGAGGCGTCAGTGACCGTCATCGACCGAGGTCCTCAGCCGGAATCGCGATCGGCGCGACGAACTCGGCCGAAGACGCTTCGGCATAGCCCTCCCGTCCTTCGGTCCGCATGGCCTCCTCGACCTCGGCGACCAGTTCGGCGGGGGAGCGGAGGTTGGCGTTGCGGACGATCTCGGCCAGCAGGTACTCCTGCAAACTCATCCCCGATGCGGACCGCGTGCCTGGTAGGTCCGGTGCACCGAAGCGGGAACGTTCCGGATCTGGATGGTGGCCACAGCGCTATATTAGCGCTGCTAGCGCCGATTCGTTACGCCTTCATGGCAAAGGTCGGCGGTGGTCGTTCGAACGGCACTGAGCACGATGGCACATCACCACCACAGCCAGAGGATGCCGATGAAGCTCGAGAGGTTGGTATCAGCACTCGTTGCCAGGTGATGGGTGAGCCGACGAACCATTCGGCTTGTGAGATGCCTTCCGATAGGCCGCATCCTCCATCGCCTTCGACTGGGCGTCTTCCAGACACATGTCGTCCTCTGCATACGCCCGGATATACGTCACTCTGGTGCGAGCAGCTGTCGGGAGGACAGACAGTTCTGCTCGAGCCCTAATGGTCAAGCCGCAGGATTCAAGGGAGCATCCATTCGGACCGGAGGTGCTTCCATCCAACTATGTCCGCATCCGCTGAACCGATGGAAGTGGGGACGAACGTCTCCACATTCCCCAGCTCGATGGAGCGCTGGTGGTGGAGACGCGTCGCCGCACTTTGGGCACATGCTCAACGGGTCGTAGGGGCGAAGGGTGGACAACTGAGCCTCCGTGGTCTCGGGCCTTCATTGTCTACCCAGATGTCCGAATAGTCACGTTACGGCTCGGTGAACAGTTCGGTACCTTGAAATCGCCAATGGGCCAGTGTTGCTGGCCGGCAATCACGAGGCGTTCACACTGCATGCATCGTGCCGAAAGCAGAACTCTTTAGGCTATGTCCATCCCGCGTTTACTGAGGTTGGACGAAGCCTCGCTGGGCATGTGTCGGGCACGGCGGTGCTTCGTCGCGTCCGGGGGATGAGCGGCTCACGGTGGGCAGTCTGAGTCAGGGTCACAATCGTGCTCGACGTCGGATGTATATCCAGCGCCCGGACAGTGCTCCGAGCCCAGCGACGACGACCGTCGCCCCCATGGCCGCCAGCCACAGTTCAGCGACTGCGACCGATTGGTGGTTTCCGACCATCACCCGGCGGACGACATCGACAATGACGAAGATCGAAGACGTCGACACGGCGAGGACCACTCCCTGGATGAGGGCACCGAGAGGACGCCGTCGATGGCGACCGGCGATGGCGCCGCAAACAAAGTAGGTGACAGTGACGATCGCTGCCGGTACCAACCACAGGCTTCCCGGCAGATCAATCATGGGCCGGCCCTGCCCCGCTTCCTCCCACCACATCGTGGGTCCGGCAACGAGCAGGGTGAGCACCATGGCGTCGCCGAGAGAATGCCAGTGGATTGTTCGGCGCCTGCCTGGCGGCCGTAAGTCTGATGGTGTGCCCTCGGCGGCCGCCGGGTGGCTGTCCTTCACCGGGACTCGACACCCGAATCGGGTTCCGAGGGAAGGATCATCGCACCCAAGGCAGCGAAGTCGACGTAGCTGGCGCCTGATCCCAGAGCGGACCGACCGGTGACGGCCGAGTAGGACAACTTCCATCCCCTATTCTTGCCTAGCCCGAATAGCGGCACTCGGCACGAGCAATTCGGCTGCTGCAGGGCCGGACAATCCCCAGGCCGGGACCTGACGGTGTCCAGATCGGTCTCCGGGGTAGCCTTCCGCCGATGACCGTCCGGCGGGTATTGCGCTCCATTGGGGTAGTGCTGTTGGCGGCCGGCGTGCTGGTGATCCTGTTCGTCGCCTACAAGCCACTCTGGGGAACGGGTCTCACCACGAAGAGCCACCAGAACACGCTGCGCCAGCAGTTCGAGAAGGAGCTTGCGCGCTCACCACGTTTCGTCAACGACGACAACGAAACCGCAGGGAACGGGCTCGACGACGTCTACAACGGCACCAATCTCGAACTGTTCAGCCGGCTGCACCTCCGGCGGGCTCCGGGCAGCCGATCGGCATCATCGACATCCCGAAGATCGGTATCAACTACGTGGCCGTCCAGGTACGGACGAAACCGACCTGGAGCGGGGGCCCGGCCACTACAGCAACACGTCCTTGCCCGGGAACCCGGGAAACGCCGGCTTCGCTGGCCATCGGACCACCTATGCCGCGCCCTTCTACAACCTCGACCAACTGGCACCCGGTGACTCCACTCTACGTCACCACCACCCAGGGAAAATTTCAGTACGTCGTGCCCAGGTCCATTGGTGGTCTACCCGAGCGACGTGGGCGTGCTCGATGCCACCCCGACCCCGACCCTCACGCTCACCACCTGCAATCCCCAGGTTCAGCGCCGCCACCCGCATGGTGGTGCAAGGCGTCGCTGGTCTCGCCCGTGGTCGCGGCGGTGCCGGTACGAAACGGTCGAGTGAAGTAAGGGGGCCTCATCGTCGGAGCTTCTTGGATCACCGGCCGGCTGGAGGGGGCTACGCTGGGGGGACTCGCCTGTATCGCCCTGGCCCTGGCCGATGGCTGGTCCACCGCGGCTCCGGCACTGGTGGGTCTACGTGATCGGGGCGACGGGCCTGCTCGTCTTGTTGTTCTATTTCTTCGGTCAGTTGAGCCCGCTGTTACCGGCCGGTAATTGAGCCCTGGACTAAGAGCGGTCGGGCCAGGCCAGGGCAACGAGTTCGTCGACCAAGCCGGCGATCAGGTTGGCCGAGGCACGGTATTCGCTGGGCGCGCCCCCCATCGGGTCGGGGATGTCATCCTCGTCGGACGGACCCAACAGATCGGCGTGACGTCGGCCCTCGTGGACCCGGGCCAGCCAGTCGGCAATGATCTCCAGGCGCCCTCGCCGACCGACGGCGTGCCCTCGACGGACCAGCTCGGGGAGCGTGAACGTCCGCGGCCAACCGGGGGATAGGCAAGGACGACTTCCCGACGTGCTCGCGGGCCATGCCGATGATCAGGTCCGCAGCCGCCAGGTCCTCGGCGTGAAACGGTGACTGGATGGGCGGTGACCTCGGCACCGAGCTCGGCCACGGCGGCGAGACCTCTTCAGGCGAAGGCCTGGTCGAGATCGAGCGTGCCCGCAGAAGCGACCACGATCTCCTCGTCCCTCTCGCCGATCCGAGCGCTCAAGAGCGCGGCCGCGGTGGGGGAGCGGCAGATATTGCCGGTGCAGACAAAGAGGACGGCCGTCACTGCAAGGGAGATCAGAGAACCATCTCGGCCATGGTCCGAAGGGTATCGGTGGTCCCCGCCACCAAAAGGGTGGTGGCGATCGATTCCTTCCAAGCCTCCAGGTCGTCCCGGATCTTCTCCTTGGGTCCGATCAGGGCCACGTCCTCGATGAGAGCAGTGGGCACGGCCGCCGCCGCTTCGTCCTTGTGGCCGTCGAGGTAGAGGTCCTGGAACTTGTGGGCCTCGGCCTCGTACCCAGCGGGCGAACACGTCGAAGTGGAAGTTCATCTCCTTTGCCCCCATGCCCCCGATATAGAGGGCGAGGCCCGGACGGTAGCGTCGGCGGCCCGCTCCACGTCGTCGTCGATGATGGTAGGGGCGAAGGCGATGACCTCGAAGGTCTCCGCGGTATTGCGCGCCGTCGGCCGAGCGAACCCTTCGGCCAGCGACGGCTCGAAGGCCTTGACCGCGTTGGGCGAGAAGAAGATGGGGAACCAGCCGTCGGCGATCTCGGCGGCCAGGGCGACGTTCTTGGGCCCTTCTGCACCGAGGATGATCGGGATCTCGTTCCGGAGCGGGTGGGTGATCGGCTTCAGCGGCTTCCCCAGCCCGGCCCCCGGGTAAGGGAGGGGGTAGTGGGGGCCGTCGTTGGTGACCGGCGCCTCCCGGGCGATGACCTGGCGGACGACGTCGACGTATTCGCGGGTCCGGGCCAGGGGCTTCGGGAACGGCTGCCCGTACCAGCCCTCGACCACCTGGGGGCCGGAAACACCAGCCCGAGGACGAACCGCCCTCCGGATAGGTGGTCGAGGGTGAGGGCGGCCATGCCCATCGCCGTGGGCGTGCGGGCCGACAGCTGGCACAAGGCCGTGCCCAGACGCACCGTGTGGTCTGGGAACCCCACCAGCTCAGGGGGGTCAGAGCGTCGGAGCCGTAGGCCTCAGCCGTCCAGATCGAGTGAACCCGAGGTTCTCGGCCTCGATTACCAGTTCAGCGGCGTTCGGTGGAGGGCCCGAACCCCAATACCCCAGTTGCAGACCGAGCTTCATATCGTTCATCGCAGTGACTCCGAGTCCAT
>CAVQVK010000026.1:0-54640 GCA_963717035.1 uncultured Acidimicrobiaceae bacterium
GGACATGGCGAACCCGCCGTCACCACAGACGGCCAGTACCGGTCGGTCGGGACAGGCCAACTTGGCTCCGAGTGCGGCCGCCACCGAGTAGCCCATGCCCCCGCCCGCCGCCGGCTGCAGGTAGCTGCTCGACGACTTCGTGCGGTACCAGTGCATCATGAACAGCCGGTTCTCTCCGGCGTCGCAGGTGATGATGCCGTCACCGGGGAAGGTCTCTTGGAGCAGCCGGAACGTTCGTTGTGGGGCGATCGGGACCTGGTCCGAGGTGAATTCGGCGCCGTCGAGCTCGCCGTGGGCCTCCTCGCCGCGGCCACCCGGCCGCACCCTTGTGGACGAACGGACCCGGCCGGCCGTCGACGGCGTCGGCCAGTCGGTCCATGACGTAGCCCGCCTCCCGACCAAGGCGTGATCGATCGGATAGGTCCAGCTCACGTTCAGCGGCTCGACGTCGATCTGGATGAGGGTCTGACGGGTCGGGTCGAGCAGGGCGGCGCTCTCGTCGGCGGTGTCAATGGGGGCCAGTTTGGTTCCGACGGCGAGCACCACGTCCGCACCGCCGACCACGGCGTTGGCCGTCGGCGTACCGAAGGTGCCCATCACCCCGGCTCCCAGCGCATCGATCTCGGGAAAGACGCCCTTGCCCGCCGCGGTCGTGGCCACGGGGGCGTCGATGGCCCGAGCCAGGGCAAACAGAGCATCGCACGCCTGGCCGACCCGGACACCGTTGCCGGCGATGATGACCGGACGGATCGCCGACCGGAGGGCGCCGGCCGCCTCATCGAGCACCGCCGGCGTCCACCGCCTGGGATCGGCGAGGCAGGTATGCACTGGTGGGATAGATCCGCGGCACCGATTCGGGTCCCACCGTTCCCTTGAGGGCATCGCCGTGATAGATCACGGCAACGGGACCGGGCTCTCCACCAGTGAGTGCTTGATGGCCAACTGGGTGTGCTGGACGGCCTGAGCGGGTCGTGGCTGACCATCACCCGCTTGGTCACCCCACGGAGCGCCGACACCGCGTCCCAGCTTCCGTAGTCACCCGTGCCCGACTGGTAGTAGCCGTGGTGGGAGAGCGGACCACCGTCGGACATCTCGGTCAGGACCAGGATGGGCGCGCTCCCGAGGAGCGCCTCGAGAAAGCCTTGCCCGGCGTTGCCGGCGATCCACTCACCTTGACCCATGACCACGACGGGCTTCCCCGTCGTCCGGCCGTATGCATCGGCCATGGCGGAGCCGATGGCCTCTTCGGTACTTGGACCACCCTGATCGTCGGGTGGTCGTGGAGGCGAGCTGAACAGCGTGCCCGTGTAGCCGCCGGGCATACCCAGCACGAGCTCGATCCCCGCTTCGGCCAGGGCGGCGATGATGGCGTCGGTGGTGCGAAGGGGTGCGTCGAGCGAGGGGGTGATCATGAGCGTCGGACTCCGATGCGTGTCGTCACGGTGACCTGACCGCGGCCGGAAGATGCGGGTGTCCCCACGATCCAAAGCGGGTGTCCCCACGATCCCGGGAGCGCGACCGGGTCCGTGCTGCCTATCAAACGGCTGTTAGGTTAGGCCGCCGCCGAGAGGTGGTCAACCGCGCCGATCGTCGGCCCCGGAGAGGTGGTCGACCGCCGCCGATCGGCGCAGCGTGAGCGGGCGAGACCAGGCAAACGACTGGTTGGTTGGCGGAATTGGTACCGTTCCGCAGGGCCGTTATCGTGAGGACGCAATGAGCGCGTCGCCCGAGACCATCGCCGGGGGAGGCGACCAGCTCGATCGGGCCATTGTTCGCATCGGCTTCGCCGTCGTGCTCGGCTCCATCATGTCGGTGCTCGACACCACGATCGTCAACGTCGCGCTCGACACGTTGTCGATCGACCTGCACACCAGCCTGGACTCCATCCAGTGGGTGGTGACCGCCTATCTGTTGGCGCTTGCCGCGGTCATCCCCATCTCCGGTTGGGCCACCCGACGGTTCGGCACCAAGCGGCTGTACATCGCAGCCATCATCTTGTTCACATTGGGATCGGCGCTATGCGGGATGGCCTGGTCCACAGCCTCGCTCGTCGCCTTCCGAGTGCTCCAGGGCATCGGCGGCGGCCTGATCCTGCCGGTGGGCCAGACCGCACTGGCCCGAGCAGCCGGACCCAGGCGGATCGGACGGGCGATGAGCATGGTGGGCATCCCGACGGTGCTGGCGCCGATCATCGGGCCGACCGTGGGAGGACTGTTGCTCGAGCACCTGAGCTGGCATTGGATCTTCTACGTCAACATCCCGGTGGGCATCGTCGCCGTTGTCGTGTCCCTGCGCTTCTTGCCCACCGACAAACCCGATCCCGGCGGTCGGCTCGACGTGACCGGTCTTGTCCTCCTCGGCGTCGGGCTACCCGCAGCCATCTACGGACTGGCCGAGATCCGATCGGGTCACACGGTGCGGTGGGTCGTGTCCCTGCTCGCCGGAGTAGCTCTCATCGTCGGCTTCGCCTGGCACGCCCGGAGGGTGCCCGAACCGCTCCTCGACATCCGGCTGTACCGGAAACCGACCTTCGTGGCCGCGTCGGTGGCCACCTTTTGCCTGGGGGCTGCGATCTTCGGCGGCATGATCCTTCTGCCCCTGTACTACCAGAACGTCCGGGGCACCGACCCGGTGGTCACCGGGCTGCTCCTTCATACCTCAGGGCATCGGCGTGGCCATCTCCATGGGCATCACCGGTCGGTTCGTCGATCGGGTCGGAGGCGGCATCGTGGCCCTCGGCGGCGTGATCATCACCTCGTTGTTCACCCTTCCTCTCGTCTTCATCGGCGCGCACACGTCCTATGTCTGGATCAGCGCCACACTGGTCGGGCGCGGCTTCGGCGTCGGCGCATCGATGATGCCGGCCATGGCCGCGGCCTTCGCCGTCCTCCGTCCCGATGAGATCCACGACGCCAGTCCGCAGCTGAACGTCATCCAGCGCGTGGGTGGCTCGATGGGGACGGCGATCCTCGCCGTGATCCTCTCCCGTAACATCCTGGACGCCTCGGCCCCGTCGGGCGGGAAACCTCCGACCCGGGCCGCGTTGGCCCGCGCCTTCGGCAATACCTTCTGGTGGGCGCTCGGGATCACCGCCGCCGCCGCCGTCCCCGCCGCGTTCTTGATGGTCTCCGAGCGTCAGACCCGTCGCCGGGGCGGGCAGACTGGGCAGACCCCTCGGTTCGCCACGGACGAAGACGGAATCCCGATCCCCTTGTTCGGCCTGGGGAGGGCTGACAAACGTGGCCCGGCGGAGGCCAGAACTACCTAACAAACGGATGTTAGGCTGCCGGTGGCCCGACTGCGGGCCGGGCCGGTGGCCCGGCTGCGGGCCGGAGAGCCGCTCACGCCAGGCACAAGGGGGGTACGCATGGCCGGGTTGAAGGACAAGTACTGCATCGTCGGCATCGGGGAGACCAGCTACAGCCGGAGCTCGGGTCGCAGCACGCGCGACCTCGGCACCGAGGCGGTGCGAAACGCCATGGCCGACGCCGGGCTGCACCCCTGGGACGTCGACGGCATGCTCAACTACCACGTCGGCGATTCGACCCTGTCTCAGACCATCGCCACTGACCTGGGGATCCGGCTCGACTTCTATACCGACACGTTCGGGGGCGGCTCCAGCACCGGAGACGATCATCGGCATCGCCACCGGGGTGATCGAGGCCGGGTTGTGCCACACCGTCGCCGTGTACCGCTCGATGAACGGGTACTCGGGGTTGCGCCAAGGCGGTTCGCCGGGCACGGTCCGCCCCGCGGCGAGGGTGGTCACCGGTCCCGACCTCGACACCGTCCCCTACGGCGTCACCAGTCCGGCCCAGAACTTTCAGCTGACCTTCGCCCGTCACATGTACGAGTACGGGACGACCAGCGAGCAACTGGCCCACGTCAAGGTGGCCTGTTCCAACCACGCCTCGAACAATCCTCGGGCCTTCTACAACAAGCGGCTCACGGTGGACGACGTGCTGGATTCCCGCTGGATCGTGAAGCCGGCTTGTCACCTCCTCGACTGCTGCATCGAGACCGACAACGCCACCTGCATCATCGTCACCTCGGCTGATCGGGCCCGCCATCTGCGCCAGCGACCCATCCCGATCAAGTCGGTGGCCGGGCGGGTCAACAAGCCGTTCCAGGGCATGTACAGCCACTACCAGTGCGATCCCATCACCAGGCAGGCCGGGTACTACGCCGGCCGGGTGGCCTTTCGCAACGCGGGTGTGGAGCCCGAGGACATTCAGCTCACCGGGTGCTACGACGCCTTCACCTTCACGCCCGTCCTGCTCTTCGAGGGCTACGGCTTCTGTGATCCCGGGGAGGGCGGCGAGTACGTCTCGAGCGGCGCCATCAACCTGGGCGGCGAGCGACCGAACAACACCAGCGGTGGCCAACTGTGCGAGGGCTACACCCACGGCATGAACCTGGTGATCGAGAACGTCCGTCAACTCCGACACCAGGCCGACGACTCCTGCCCGGGGTGGGCGGAGGGGAGGCACAGCTACGACTACGGCGAGGGCCGGTGCCGACAGGTGAAAGACGTCGAGCTGGCCATGAACATGGGGTGGGGAACGCCGGCCGTCTCCAGCGCCCTGATCCTGGGGCGGTCGTGATGGCCGCTCCAAGAATGCCGACTCCAAGAGGCCGACTCCAAGAAGGCCGACTCCAAGAAGGCCGACTACCTGAGTGCCGACTACATGAACCTCGTCTTGGAGGTGCAGCCGACCGACTCCGAGCACCGGGGCTACTACGAGGAGGCTCGCCGCGGCCGCCTCGTCGTCCAGCGATGCACCAACTGCGGCCTGTTGCGCGGCATCATCGGTGCGTCGTGCCCCTTTTGCACCTCGGGTGGCTGGGAGTGGCACACGGTCAGCGGCAAGGGCGTCATCTACAGCTACGAGATCGTGACCCAGGCCATCCAGCCCGCCTTCGCCGACTGGGTCCCGTACCCGGTGGTGCTGGTCGAGCTGGACGAGCAGCGCGGCGTGACCTGGCGCTGGGGGATCGAGGACGAGACCGTGTCGGTGCGGTTGATCACCAATCTGGTGCGACCCGAGGACCCGACACGCCCCGAAGAGGAGGCGAACGTGGCCATCGGCAAGCGAGTCGAGGCCTGCTTCGTCAACCTCACCGACGACTTCGCCCTGCCCCAGTTCCGCCTCAGCGGCGAGGCCCCCGAGCACGCACCCTGGCGAGCCGGCTAAGGAGGTTCTGATGAAGTTCGGCCTACCGTTCTTCGGGCTGAGCCCGAGGCATTACGCATCCGTCGCCCGTGCGGCGGAGGACAACGGGTTCGAGTCGGTGTGGATGCCCGAGCACCTGGTGATCCCGGCGGAGATGCCGGCGACCTACCCCTACACCGAGAGCGGGTTCCCCCCGATCACCCCGGAGACGCCGCTCTACGATCCTTGGGTGGTCCTGGGCTCGGTGGCCAGCGCCACCGAGTCGATCCGCATGGCCACCAATGTCTTCATCCTGCCGTTGCGGCATCCGATCGGCACGGCCCGGTCGGTGGTCACGCTCGACCGCCTGTCGGGCGGGCGGGTCACCCTCGGGGCCGGCGTCGGATGGCTGGAGGGCGAGTTCGACATGGTCGGGCAGACCTTCGCCAACCGCGGGCGCCGGATGGACGAGATCATCGTCTTGCTCCGCCAGCTGTGGACCGGGGAGAGGGTCGAGCACCACGGGGAGTTCTACGACTTCGGCCCGTTGACCTTCTCGCCCAAGGCGCTCCAGCAGCCCAGCATCCCCATCGAGATCGGTGGCGCGGTCCGTCGGCTGCACTCCGACGCGCCGGTGAGCTGGGCGACGGCTGGATAGAGATCGGATCGCACGATCTCGACGACCTGGCCGCCAAAATGGCCGTCGTCCAGGATCACCGCCACCGGTCCGGACGCCAGGATCTCCCCTTCGAGATCACCGCCGGGGTCGGGACCGACCTGGACACCATCCGTCGCGCTCAGGAGCTGGGCGTCACTCGAATCGTCGCCGGTGCCGTCCCCGTCAACGGCCGGGTCTCGGCCGACGACGTGCGTGACTTCACGGCGCGGTTCGCCGACGAGGTCATCACCAAGCTGTAGGTCATCACCAAGCTGTGAGGCGGGCGCCGGGGTGGGTTGGTATGGTCCGAGACACGAACGTCACGTTACGGTGAGCCGATGTACCGCAGTCCGGGCCGTTCCGCGCCTTCACGACACGAGCACCGGGAGCAGTTCAGCAGCTTCACGACACGAGCACGGGGAGAATGAATTCGCATGCCTGACTACAGCCAGTTCGAGAAGGTCCTTGCCGACCAGGACGGACGTCTGCTGACCCTGACCTTCAACCGGCCCGAGCGAATGAACGCCGTGGGTGGGGGTCTCCACGAGGACCTCGATGCGTTGATCGCGTTGATCCGCAAGGACGACTCGGTCGGCGCGGTGCTGTTGAAGGGCGAGGGTCGGGCGTTCTGCGCCGGAGGGGACATCAAGGAGATGTCCAGTGGCGAGCCCACCGCGGTCGAGCGGGTGGGCTCCATCCTCGGCAGCAGGGAGCTGCTGTATTCGATGCTCGAGATCCAACAGCCGATCATCGCCGCCGTGCAGGGGTTCGCCCTGGGGCTGGGGGCGACCATCGCGCTCTTCTGCGACATCGTGGTGGCCGCCGAAGACGCATACTTCGCCGACACCCACGTCAATGTGGGCCTGGTCGCCGGTGACGGCGGTGCCGTCCTCTGGCCCTTGCTGCTGCCCTTCGGTCAGGCCAAGTACCACCTGTTGACCGGAGACCGGATCACCGGGGCGGAGGCCGCTCAGATGGGCATGATCCACAAGGCCGTGCCCGCCGACCGGTTGCTCGATGAGGCCACGGCCATCGCCCAGCGCCTGGCCGATGGCCCAACGCTCGCCCTCAAGTGGACCAAGAAAGCGGTCAACCAGGTGTTGCGGGAGCGGCTCGACCTCATACTCGATATCGGCCTGGCCCTCGAGGGCGCCACCTTCATGAGCGACGACTTCAAAGAGGCATCCTCGGCGTTCATCGAGAAGCGGAAGCCGACCTTCACCGGTCATTGAGCGACCGTCGGCTCGATCCCGTCCCCACCCTGATCACGCGCACCGACATCGGTTGATCATGCACGCGCTCGCCCACGAGGCCGAGAGGATGTTCCTGCAGGACGTGGGCTACACCCAGGACATCGAGGACGGTGTCTCTCGAGGCTGGCTGCAGGTCACCGACGAACTGCGCGCCCCGGGTTCCTCACAGGTACGTGCGTCGGTGCTCGCCACCATGGCTGATGTGTGGACCGGGGCGCTGGCCGGCATGGCCTGTGCGCCGAAGCTGGCTCTGACCCTCGACCTCACGGCGCGGATCGTCGGTGATGTGGGTGGGGATCGACTCGACATCGTCGGCAACGTGCTCAAACAGGGTCGCACCACCATCGTGGCCGAGACCGACTTCCGGGATCCGGCGACGGGCGCGGTGGTCGCCCTCTCCCACGCCACGTTCGTCGCTTCGCCGCGCCCCAAGACGTCATCGGCCCCATGGCCATCACGCGGACCTCGGTCAGCGCGCTCGATCGGCCCCTCGCCGAGGGGCTGGGGATACGTGTGCTCGCCGCCGGCGTGGTCGAGGTCGAACGAGGGCCCTACGTCAACCAGCCATCGGGGACCTTGCAAGGAGGCGTGGTCGCCGTGCTGGCCGAGCTGGCGGCCGAGAGCCTGACCGGAGGACGGGTGGTCGAGCTCGAGGTGCGCTACCTGTCGGCTATCCGGGTCGGTCCCGCTCGCACCTCGGCCGTGGAGCTCGATGACCGTACGGTGCGGGTGGAGATCCGTGATCCCGGCAACGACGATCGGCTGACCACGTTGGTCATGGCCCGGTTGGGCCACTGACCGAGGGGTAGCGCTCGGCCACCTCGTTCAGTATGGCGGCCAGCTCTTCGGGTTTGCTGGCCGCCGGTGTGTGGTCGGCGTCGATGTCGAACACCTCGTCGGCCCCGGCGCTCTCGATCAAGCGGGCCTGCATGTCGCGCGGTTGGGATCGAATCAGCCAGGCAACGAACGAAGCTCCGGGGATCGACGGGGAGAGGCCCCGCCAGGACACCGGCTGGTACATGAGGGCGAGCGAGTCGATGCTCCCAACGGTCCGGACGTCCTCGATCACGCAGAGGTCGGTCTCGATGGGTGCCTCGTCGTCCCTGAGGCCGCCGTAGGTGGTGCCGAGGTAACGCGCCAACAGGTCGTCACGAGCAGTCCGCGGCCCGTCGGGGTTCTTCGGGTTGATGACCTCGCTCACCGAGTGGCCGTCTCGGGCAATGAGCCCGGCGACGAAGACGAGATGGCAGACCCGAGTTCCCAGCCGAGCGGCGAGGGAGGGGAGGATGAGCCCACCCGAGGAGTGACCGACCAGAACAACACGGTCTGCGCCCGCGGCGTCGATGTCGGATGCGACGGCCGCGCTCGAGTCCTCGATCGTCGCCTTGGTGAGGTCGGCGGGTCGATAGCGCCGCCCGGGGAGGTCGACGGTCACCGCGGGGCCGTCGAGCTTCGCCACTACATCGTCCCAGATCAGGGAGGTATGGCCGGACCCGTGGATGAGCACCAGTGTGGGCAGCATGGGCTGAGACGGTAGCCGACCTGGCTGTGGGATCTCCCACCGGACCGGCAGACTCCCTGGTCACTGCACGCAGCAACGTCGTCGCGCCCGCGGTTCACCCACCAACCGGATGGTTGACTGATCGCCGCCGAGATGTTACGAATCGTTGTGTCATCCATCCGGGGGGAACGGCATGAAGCGAAATCGGATCGTCTCCGTCGCTGTATCGGGCGCGGCTGTGTCTGGGCGTGACAACATTCATGGCCGCCGGACCGGGGATCCCGGCCGGGGCGGCCAGCGCCAAAGCACCGATCACTATTGCGTTCCTCGACTTCGAGACCGGTGCCAATTGACTTCCCGACCGGCACAACTCAGTTCTGATGGCCGTTAACCAGATCAACGCCAAGGGCGGCGTTGACGGGCACATGATCACCATCAAGTACTACGACTCCGGCATCACCAGCGAAGAGACGGTGACCGGCGTCCAGAAGGCCATCGGCGACCATCCCACGGTCATGATCGGGCTGCCGGTGAGCTCCGGGGTCCAGGCCGCGGCATCGGTCATCAAGGCCTCGGGAATCCCGACACTGCAGCTGGCATCGGATAACTCGACCGATGCCGACAAGATTGGCGCCAACAATCTCTTCCGACCACTGGCCACGGTGAGCGAGGAGGCGTACGGCCAGGCCAGGTACGTGGCCTCCAAGCATCCCAAGACGGTTGGGATCTGGGACGACAGTGACCTCAATGCCGCGACCCAGATGAAGCTGGTGCAAACGGACCTGCAAGGTATGGGCGTGAAGAACTTCATCTACCGGGAGTCCACCCTGAACCCCACCGACACCACCCAACAGGTGGTCGACATGAAGGGGGCCGATGCGCTGGTGAGCGGTGGCTTCCCGGCAGCCGAGGCCCTTTATGCCAAGCAGCTCGTCCAGAACGGCATCACCACACCGTTGACCATGAGCTACGGGGCCTATGTCACCATCGCCTTCAAGCTGGCACCCCAGAACGTCCTGAACAACGACAATTGGCTTCGATCTGTCAACCGCAGTCCTCGAGCTCTTCGGTGGCCAAGGCCTACGTGGCCAACTACCGCGCCGCATACCCCACGGCCAACGTCGTCTCGTCCGCGCCGCAGAATTACGACGCCGTCTACGCCGTGGCCAACGCAATCAAGGCCGGCGGTGGCAGCCTGTCACCCTCGTCGATCGTCAAGAACCTGGCCACGGTGAATTTCACTGGGGCCTGCGGTCAGTACACGACGGACAAGCACCACAACATGATCCATCAGGTCCAGGTCGTCTCGGCCGGTGACCAGACCAAAAACCTCGCTGTGTACAAAAACCTCAACTCCAATTAGACACCAACCTGCTGCAAATTAGACACCAACCTGCCCAATTGGGCGCCCGCCTGCGACTTTTGGTCACCGCTACCGGCGGCGGAGGGCCCGTGTCAAACATCCGGTTGGTAGATCTTGACTGGGCGTCACGTCACGGCCACAATGGGGCGGTTCGTGATGGTGCCGGCCCCCCGAGGCTGCGCGAGTGAGGGGGAACCTGATGGGAACAACGTCGTCTGAAACGAACCAGGTCGCCTGACTCGCCCATGTCCCGGTTCATCTCGATCCTGTTCTCTGGCATTGCCGACGGGGCCATTACCGGACTGGTCGCCCTCGGTATCGTTCTCTTGTTCAAGACGACCGGGGTCGTCAACTTCGCCCAGGGCGATCTGCTGTCCCTGGGGGCGTACTTCGGGATCTGGCTGCTGGTCGATCTCAACTTGCCTACGGGGCTCTCGTACATCATGGCCATCATCTTGTCCTTCGGGGTGGGCGTGGTGGTCGAGCGGGTCGGCTATGCCCCCCTTCGAAAACGGCCCCTCCTGGCTATCGTCATTTCGACGTTTGCCTTGTCACTGTTGATCGAAGCGGTGATCGGGCTGATCTTCACCAATACGCCTCGGACGCTGCCTTCGCCGTTCGGAGCCGGGGTGTGGCACGTGTTCGGGGCGGCCATTCCCTACCAGGACGTCCTCATCATCGTTGTGACGATCGTCGTGTTCTTGATGATCCAGTACATGCTGCAACGCACGACGCTGGGGCGCCAGGTGCGCGCCGTGTCGTCGGATCGCGAAGCCGCCCTCCTCCAGGGGGTCCGGGCCGGTCGGCTGACCATGATCATGTTCGGATTGTCGGCCGCCGTGGCCGGGCTGGGCGGCCTGCTCGTCGCCCCGATCCTCTCGGCCTCACCCACGTTGGGATTCACCCTCATGCTCGGGTCCTTTGCCGCGGTGGTGCTGGGGGGCTTCGATCGAGTCGGTGGGGCGATGGGCGCAGCCATCGTGGTGGGCGTGGCCCAACAATTGCTCGCCGGCTACGTCGCTCCGAATCTGAACGAGGCCTACCCGTTCATCATCTTGCTGGTTGCGCTGGTTTTCCGTCCCGAGGGACTCGTGAGAGCGACCGTCGGTGTCCGTTACTGAATCCGGTCAGCCGGCTCCGACCAGCCCGCTGACCGGAGCATCGGAGAAACTGTCGGCCCGGCTGGTCCGGCCGACCATCTACTCCCGCCATCAATGGCGTACGTGGCTGGCGGTCACCGTCGTGGCTGCGCTCATCCCCTTGGTGGTAACCGGCGGGTACGGCTACAACATCGCCATCAACTCCGGGCTCTTCGCCATCTTGTCGCTGGGCTTCTATTTCCAGTTCGCCCTGGCCGGCCAGTTCAGCTTCGCCACGCCGGCCTACTACGCCATCGGGGCGTACACGTCGGCTTGGGTGTCGATCAACCACGGGTTCCTGCTCGGGTTCATCGCCGCCGTCATCGTCACCGCCGTTGTGGGCGGGATGACCAAGCTGCTGCTGGCCCGCTCGCCGCTCATTCACTTCGCCATCGCCACCTTGGCCTTCGGGCAGCTCGTCGTCATCGTCTTGGAGAACTGGACGTCGTTCACCGGGGGAGACCAGGGCAAGTACGGCATCCCCACGGCCAGCCTGTTCGGCTATCAGCTGGACACCCAGACCAAGCAGTACTACCTCATTGCCGGTGTGACCCTCGTGTGCACGGCATTGCTCCTGCTCTTCGAGCGGTCCCCGGCTCAGCGCGACCTGACCTTCGTTCGCGACATGGGTCTGGTGGCCAGGACCTCGGGACTGCGGGCCAACTACCTCCAGGTGGTGGCGTTCGCCGCCGGCGCTGCCTACATGGGTGCGGCCGGGAGCCTCTTGGCCGCCACCTCGGGGTTCGTCGATATCAACTCGTTCTCGTCCGCGGCGTCGGTGAGCGTCGGGCTACTCGTCCTGTTGATGGTGCTCCTGGGCGGGATCGGCATGGTGTGGGGCCCGATCATCGGCGCGGTGGTGTTGACCGTGCTTCCCCAGGTGCTGAGCAGTTGGCAGAACTACGAGCAGTTGGTGTACGCCCTCGCCATCCTGGCCGTCATCCTCGTGCTCCCCGGCGGCCTGACGTCGTTGCCGGCTGAGTTCCGCGCCCGGCGGGCCAAGCTGAAGCAACGGAGCAGCTCGTGAGCGCGTTTCTCGAGTGCAAAGGACTCACCGTCAGGTTCGGGGGCGTGGTCGCCGTCGATGACGTTTCCCTGTCCATCGACAGCGGCGGGGAGGTCGTGGGGCTCATCGGCCCGAACGGGTCGGGTAAGTCCACCTTCCTGAACGCCGTGTCCGGCCTGGTGCCGGCGCGTGGCCGGGTCGAGGTCGAGGGCAAGTCGGTGTCGTTCGGCCGTCCCGGGGTGATGGCCCGCAACGGCGTCTTCCGTACGTATCAGACACCCCAGGTGGATGGCGAGCTCACGTGCATCGAGAACACGTTGGTCACCTCACCCGATCTGGGCCTTCGGGGCCTGATCGGCGCGTGGCCACTGAGGCCGGCCATGTGGCGACGGGAGAAGGAACGCTGGCAGGCTGCGTGCGACATCCTCGAGCGGGTTGGGCTGTACGATCGGGCCAATCAGCCGGCCGGAGGACTCTCCTACGGCGAGCGGCGCCGGCTCGAGATCGCTCGTGCCCTCATGGCCAAACCGCGCCTGCTGCTCATGGACGAACCTGCCGCCGGACTGAACACGGCCGAGACCGGCCGCCTGGCCGATCTCCTGACCGAGGTGACCGCAGAGGGGATCAGCCTGGTCGTCATCGAGCACAAGATCGCCTTCATCGAACAGCTCTGTGATCGGATCATCGTGTTGGAGCTCGGCCATCAGATTGCCACCGGCGCCCCGAAAGACGTGTGGTTGGACCCCGCGGTGATGAGGGCCTACCTCGGGGAGGCAGTATGACGACCGATGTGGACATGACCACCGAGCCGGCGATGGACGGCACCTCGCCCACGGGCACGTCCAGTCGTCCGTTGCTCGAGGTGCGAGGGCTGACCGTGACCTACGGCACGCCCAGCCCGGCCGTCGATCACATCGATCTTCAAGTCGGCGAGCGGGAGGCCGTGGCCCTGCTCGGGGCCAACGGGGCGGGCAAGACTTCCACGTTGCGAGCGATATCGGGGCTGATCTCGTCGACGGGAGCGGTGCTCTTCGACGGCGAGGATCAGGGTAAGCGGCAACCCGAGATGATCGCCCGGTCAGGCATCATCCACATTCCCGAAGGTCGTCGGCTCTTCGGGGCCCTCAACGTGGAGGAGAACCTGCTCATCGGAGGCACGGCCCGAGGTGGGCGCGATCCCCTCTTCAGCCTGGACGACACCTACGACCTCTTCCCCCAGCTGACCGCCCTCCGCCGCAGGGGCGGATGGACGTTGTCCGGGGGCGAGCAGCAGATGGTGGCCATCGGTCGGGCCTTGCTGGCGTCGCCTCGGGTGCTGCTGCTCGACGAGCCCTCGCTCGGTCTCGCCCCACTGGTGGTGGAGTCGGTGTTCAAGGCGCTGCACTCGATCGCCCATCGGGTGGCCATGGTGCTGGTCGAGCAGAACGCCGGACTGGCCCTCGACCTGTGCAGCCGGGCCTATGTCCTGGCCACCGGCCGGGTGGCGGTGTCGGGAACGCACTCGGAGCTTCCGTCCCGGGAGGACCTGCTGGCCACATACCTGGCCGAGTAACCGGTACCGGTCGACGACCTGGCCGAGTAACCGGTACCGGTCGACGATCGGTCCGGAAGCGAGCGCCGTTGTTCGTGTCGATGTTGCACAGTGTTGATGTTGCAGAGTGTTTGACGTTGCAGAGTGTTTGACGTTGCAGAGTGTTTGACGTTGCAGAGTGTTTGACGTTGCAGAGTGTCGATGTTGCACAGAGGAGGCGTCGTGAGCACGTTGTTCGATGCACTGACCCAGTGGGCGGGGGCCCAACCCGAAGCCCTGGCCCTGATCACCGAGACCGACGGCACCCGGACCTATGCCGAACTGGTGCACAACGCCGCCGCTATTGGCGGGGCCCTCCACGGGGAGCTGTCCGTCGCCCCGGGGGCCACGGTCACCCTGTTGGCCGCCAATCGGCCCCAGTGGGTCGAGACCTATCTCGGCGTCGGCGCCGCCGGGCTGCGGTGTGTATCGGGCAATCCCGAGTGGACCGATTCGGAGATCTCGTTCATCCTCGAGCATTCCGAGTCGAGCGCGGTGATCTGCGACAGTGAACTGGCCGAACGGGTCGTCGCCCTGAAGGAGAGCTTGTCCGGGCTCCGCCACGTGATCGCCATTGCCGACCCCGGTGAGCCGGTGGCCGCCGGGGCCTTGTCCTATGCCGCGCTCATCGAGGGTGCACCCGAGGACCCGAGAAAGACCCTTCCCACCGACGAGTTCGAGTTCGCCGAGCACATCATGTACACCTCGGGAACGACGACGGGACGGCCCAAGGCGGTGATCAATCAGGTGACCGACCAGCCCGGGATCGACTACGAGGAGATGTTCGGGATCACCTCCAAGGACCGGGGCATCGTGGTGACTCCGTTCTTCCACGGCAACGGCATGGGCGGATTGATGGTGGCGCTGATCTACGGCGCCAGCGTGGTCTTCCCTCGTCGCTTTTCCGGCACCCGGTTCTGGAAGCTGGTCGACCTGTACCGCCCGACGTTCCTGTTCACCCTCTCGCCTATCGTCAACATCCTCCTCGGCCGGCCGGAGAGCCTGCACGAGAAGCGTCACAACTTGCGGGTGATCATTGCCCTGGGCGCGTCGAGGACCGCCCCCATCATCGAGGCGCGGTTCGGGGCTCCGGTGATCGACTGGTACGGCATGACCGAAGCCGGCATGGGTACCTACACCCGGCTCGATGAAGTTCGGAGGCCGGGGTCGGCCGGCCGTCGGTTCCCCGAATCCACCATGACGATCCTGAGAGAGGACGGAACCGCGGCCGCCCCCCACGAGCAGGGGGAGGTGGTCTTCGGTCGGGGCACCATCTCCTTCGACGGTTACCTCAAGGACGACGAGGCCACCGCTGCGGTCATCGACGCCGACTGGTTCCACACCGGGGATCTCGGTTACTTCGACGAAGAGGGCTATTTCTTCTTCGTCGATCGGAAAAAGGACATCGTCCGGCGGGGTGGCGAGAACATCTCGTCGGTCGAGATCGAAGGGGTGATGCGGCTCCACCCCCACGTGGCCGACGCCGCCATCTTGGGAAAGCCCGACGCCGTGCTGGGCGAGCGGGTGGTGGCATTCGTCGTGGCCGCCGACGAGCATCCCGAGCCGGACATTGCCGCTATCCAGAGCTACGTGGGCGAGCACCTGGCCAAGTTCAAGGTGCCCGAAGAGATCATCCTGGTCGACGAGCTTCCTCGAACCTCAACGGGCAAGATCATCAAGGCCCTCCTTCGGCCCCAGATCCCCACCGACGCCTGAAGGCCGTAACGAACATGCCGTAACGAACAGGCCGCAACGAACAGGCCGTAACGAACAGGCCGTACAGGCCAACGAACATGCCGTGAACGAGCGCCCGGCTCAGTGGGGAGCGATGCGGAGGCGCCGTCCCTGCGGCCGGGCGCCGGCGCCGAGGTACGAGCGTTCGATCATCGTGGCCAGGGTCGGGGCCAGACGATCCGGGTTGACCTGGGACTGCCGCGAGGTCACGTAGCTGTATGACCGATCGATCAGGATGAACAGAAGCGCCGCTTGCACTTCGGGGTGGACTCTCGATTCGGTGTTGGCCGCCATGATCGGGGTCAGCAGCTCTTCGAAGAGCGCGTCGAAGGCCTTGGTCGCTTCGCCCGAGATCGTCGAGTCGGGGACGGCGTCCCGTTCGAACCAGGCGCGGATGACGCCTCCATGCGAATCGAGCAGGTCTCGCCAATGCTTCAACAGCTCGATCAGCTGACCCCGAGCCTCTTTTCCGGGCGTCACCGAGGCAATGGCCCGCGTGGTCACCCGCATGTCCACGAAACAGATCCGGCTCAACTCGGTGAAAAGGGCGTTCTTGCTCTTGAAGTACCGGTAAAAGGTGGCTCGGGACGTATTGGCTGCTTCGATGATGTCATCGACCCGCGTCCCGGCGTAGCCGGTCTCGGCGAAAACCCGCTGACCGGCCTCGAGCAACCGGTTGCGCAAATCCTGGTCCTGTCGGGGCGGCGAGGCGCCGGTGCTGGTGCCCTTTTCCGGCCGTACTTCCTTCCCCATCGGACGCACTCTATCTGAACGACGTTCGCGGACGTCGCCCTGAGTAGGGGAAAGGCGTCACTGCGCGGCCGAAACAGTCAGCCGGCAGGGCGATTCGGGTGCCTGACGACCGGCCGTAGCCTCGCCGCTCTCCCTCACCGGGTCAGCGGGATGACCTCGGCCCCGAATACTCCGATCTGGTCGACCAGCTCGTCGGCGCTGCGGCTCCGCAGGCGAACCTGTAGGTGGGAGGCACCCACCGATCCCCACTGGCGGAGCTGCTCGGCCAGTTGATCGGGCGATCCCGACACGGCGTGGGGCCCGAGGTCCCATTCGGGGGTGCCGATGTACAGGGGCATGGCAAAGCCGCCGATGTCGAAGGGCTGGGTTCGTCCGATCTCGGCCCGTCGCTCGAGGAGAAATTTCGATGGCCGACTCCATGCCCTCGGGCGGCGGCCCCTGAGGTAGCCAGCCGTCACCACGTTCTGCCGCTCGACGCAACGCCGGGCGGGACGATCCCCCGACCCAGATGGGCACGTGGGCCTGGGTGGGCCGCGGGGAGAGGCCCACGTCGTGGACCGACCAGCGATCCGTATCGACGTCGGGGAACTCGTCGTCGAGCGCGGCGCGTATCACGTCGACTGCGTCGTCGGTGATGCGACCCCGCTCGGCGAAGGGGACGCCCAGGACCTCGAATTCGGCCTCGACGTGACCGGCGCCGACTCCGAGGATGGCCCGTCCGCCCGAGAGGTGGTCGAGCGTCATGAACGACTTGGCCGTGACCAACGGGTGGCGGTAGGCGGGGATGAACACGTGGGACAAGAGGCGGACATTCGTGGTCAGCGCCGCGAGCCAGCCGAGGGTGGCCACCGTGTCGTACCAGGCCGTCTGCATGGTCTCTGCCCGGTCCCGGGGAATGGCCACGTGATCGCAGACGGCGATGTAGGCAAACCCGGCCCGGTCGGCGGCCTGGGCGATGGCGGCCAGCTCGTCCCGGCCGGCCCCGTCCTCCCAGGGTTCGCGGTACAACTTGGAGCGTGACTGGATCGGGAGCTGCATGCCGAACCCGAGGGTCGGCTGGGACGTGGTGGTCATGGTTCCCCCCAGGGACTTGTGTACTCGCAATGGACTTGTGTACTCGCGATGGATTTCATGGCGCGGATCGAGGGTCCGTCCCCGGTCACCGTCCCCGGTCACCGGTGCCTCGGGCTTCTGCCGCTACCGGCAAGCGCTACAGGGAAGATACACAACCTGACTAGAACGTTCCACGAAGTGGTTACGCCGGCGTAAGTGGCACCAACCGAGCTACCTCCGACATTAGGGCGAACGAGCCTCCCACCGGCCTCGGAAAACGGGCATTGTAAACGTACTTGTCAGCTTTAGCTATGCTGAGGTGACCAATCAGAGGAGAGGTGATGTTCGATCTCGGGCTCTCGGATGAGCAGGAACAACTCCAGAGCGCATACCGCGGGTTGTTCGATCGCGAGTGCAGCACCGAGGTGGTTCGCGCCAGCGAGGAGACGGGTTTCTCGCCCCATCTCTGGGCCCGCCTGGGCGAGCTCGGCGGTGTCGACATGGCCCTGCCCGAGAGTGTCGGCGGAGCCGGCGGACTCTTCCTCGACGCATTGTTGGTGAGCGAGGTGGCCGGCGCCTACGTAGCCCCGCTGCCCCTGGCCGAGGCCGTGGCCGCCACCCGTTTGCTGGCCGCGCTGGACACCGACCCGGCTCGCCGGCTGCTCACCGAGGTGTTGGCCACGGGTGCTCCGGTGACCCTGAGTCCTCGTCCTGCGGTGGAGGGCCGGCTCGGCTGGGTACCGGCTGGGCTGGTCGCCGACGTGGTCGTGGCCCGCGACGGCGATCGGATCGTCGCCCAGCGCGGTGACCAGCCGACCCCGTATCCCAACAACCTGGGCGCGTTGCCCGTTGCTGATCGCCGGATCACCGAGGACGCCGTTGAATTGGCCCGCGGCCCGGAAGCCATGGCCGCGTTTGCCGACGCCGTCTTGGAGTGGCACAACCTGGTGGCCGCCCAATCGGTGGGGGCCGGGAAACGGGCGGTGGAGATCGGGGTCGCCTACACCACCGATCGGTACGCGTTCGGTGTACCCATCGCCTCGTTCCAGACCATCGCCCATCGGTTGGCCGACGCCGCCACCGCGCTCGACGGGGCCCAGCTGGTGTCCCGCAAGGCGGCCTGGGCCATCGACTCCCGTGACGATCGGTGGCGCGCCCTCGCCCAGATGGCATTCGTGGCCGCCGACGAAGCGGCGCAATACGCAGTCGACGAGGTGCTCCATTTTCACGGCGGCTACGGGTTCATGCTCGAGTACGACATCCAGCTCTACTTCCGTCGCATCAAGGCGTGGTCACTGCAGGTGGGCGACCGTCGCAAGGAGCTCGAGTCCGTTGCCGATCTGTTGTGGGGCCCGGCCCGGCGGCTCGGCCGGCCCAGCCGACCGGCCCGACCCGCCCGGCCCGCCCGGCCAAGCCGCTCGCGGCCGTCTAGAGCTAGAGAGCTAGAGGAGGCGATCTGATGGATTTCGACATGGGTGCGGATGCAGAGGCGGTTCGCAAAGAGGTTCGTGAGTTCCTGGCCGAGAACCTCAGGGCGGACATCCACGAGCGGATGGCGGAGACAGGTACGTACTACGACGGCGACTTCGCCCGAGCCCTCGGGGCGCGCGGCTGGATTGCCGCCGGTTGGCCGGAGGAAGAGGGAGGCAGCGGCCGGACCTGGTTGGAGCAGGCCGCGTTGAACCAGGAGCTGCGCCGGGCCGAGGCCCCCGTCGACGCCATCGGCACGACGATGCTGGTGGCCGAGACGCTCCGGATGTTCGGCACGCCCGAACAGAAAGAGACGATCATGAAGCCGGCCGTGAGGGGCGAGTTGGTGATCGCCCTGGGCTACAGCGAGCCCGACTCCGGGTCGGACGCCGCTGCGGCCCGCACGCGGGCGGTGGCCGACGGCGAGGAGTGGGTGATCGACGGCGAGAAGATGTTCACCACGCTCTCCCAGGTGGCCGACTACGTCTTCATGTTGACCCGCACCGACACCGAGGTGAAAAAGCACCGCGGGCTGACCACGTTCCTGGTGCCGACGACGTCAGCCGGCTTCTCGATCTCGGAGGTGAAGACGCTGGGTGGCGAGCGCACCAACATCACCACCTACGAGGGTGTCCGCATCCCCGACAGCCTGCGCGTCGGTGAGGTGAACCAGGGTTGGTCGGTGGCCTCGGCGGCGCTCGAGCTCGAGCACTCGGGCAGCTATGCCGGGGAGATCGAACAGGTACTGGCCGTGGCCGTGCACGAGGCTTCCCTTCCCGCCGCCGACGGCTCCCGGTTGATCGACGACCCGAGCGTTCGGGCCCGGCTGGCCCAAGCGGCCATCGAGATCGAGGTCTCCGATCTCCTGGGCATGCGCGCCGGCTGGATGCATCACGTAGGCCAGCGGCCGCTGGTCGAAGGTTCGATGGCCAAGGTCTACTCGTCCGAGGCGTTCTCGCGGGCTGCGAGCGAGCTGCTCGACGTCTTCGGCGCGGCGTCGCTCCAACGGGGTCGTGGGCTGGGGGACGAGACCCTGGCCAAGATCGAGCACGCCTACCGCCACAGCCAGGTGACCCGGATCTATGCCGGTACCAGCGAGATCCATAGGAGTATCATCGCCGAGGCCGGGTTGGGCCTCCCTCGGACCCGCGCCGCTGGTTGACGGGGCCGGCCCGGGAAACGGTGGAACAGCGAACGACGGCGGAGGCTGCGTGACGAAGAAACTGGTGACCGAGGTCGACCAGCCGCCCGATCCGCCCGACCCGTCGCCGGAGTCGGGCCGCTGGAGCCTGACCGTGGCCAGCCGGACCACAAGGGCCCACGGTCGCCGGACCATCGCCAAGCTGCTAGACGCCGCCGTCTCCGAGTTCGCCTCGTACGGCTACCACGGCGCCAGCATGGCCCGCATCGCCAAGCGGGCGGGAACGGCGCACGGCACCGTCTATCTTCACTTTGCCGACAAGGACGACCTGCTCTCGGCGGCCATGACCGACGTCAGCCGGGATCTGGAGCCGGCGTTGGGGGCCGTGCCCCCCTTCGAGGCCGGCGCGGACGGCCTGGCTGCCCTCGACGACTGGCTCCAAGTGGTGTGCCAGAAGTTCCAGGCGCACGGGGCCATGCTGCAGGCGTTGAGCGAGGCCCTCCAGGCCGGTACCCACACCAAGGTGAGCACCGATTCGCTCCGACGGCTGGCCCACAACACCGCGCTGATCGCCGACCGGGTGCGGGCCACCGGGGCGAGCGATGTGGACCCGCAGATCGCCGCGCTGGCCATCTACGCCATGATCGAGGGGGCGAACCGGGCCATGTTCCGCGGTCAGCTACTCGTCAGCACGGACGAGCTGGCCATCGGCCTGGCCGAGTTCATCCAGCGTTCGCTGTTCGGAGGCGAGAACCCGAAGCTACGAGCCCCCGCGTAGATCGACGTTGGGGGCCGCCTTGGCCACCAGGTCGGGAAGGATGGCGGTGAGCTCCTCGGGCTCCCACCTTGCACCCTTGTCGACCGTCGGGCCCTCGTGCCAGCCCTCGAGCACGCTGATGCGACCTCCGCTGACGTTGAACACCCGCCCGGTCACGCCGGCAGAGGCGGGGCTGGCCAACCAGGCCACCAGGGGGGCCACGTTCTCCGGGGCGAAGGTGTCGAAGTCGTCCGTGGCTGCCGCGGTCATCCGTTCCTGTCCACCCGGGGTGATCATCCGGGTGCGGGCGGCCGGCGAGATGGCATTGACGGTGATCCCGTAGCGCTCGAGCTCGCGGGAGGCGATGATGGTGAAGGCGGCGATGGCCGCCTTGGCCGCGCCGTAGTTGCTCTGTCCGATGTTTCCGAACAGCCCCGACACCGACGAGGTGTTGATGACCCGAGCGCTGTTCTCGGCACCGGCCTTGGCCCGCTCCCGCCAATGGCGGGCCGCCGTCCGGGTGGTGAGGAACGTGCTCCTCAGGTGTACGGCCAGGACGGCATCCCAGTCGTCCTCGGACAGGTTGACGATGACCCGGTCCCGGAGGATGCCGGCGTTGTTGACCACGATGTCGATGTCGCCGTAGGTGTCGATGGCCGTCTGCACCAGCCGCGCCGCACCTTCCGAGCTGGAGACGTCGTCGCCGTTGACCACCGCCTTGCCACCTGCGGCCACGATCTCGTCGACCACCTCCTGAGCGGCAGAGACTGACGCCCCCTTGCCGTCGACCTCGCCGCCCAGATCGTTGACGACGACGCTCGCTCCCTGGCGGGCCAGCTCGAGGGCGTGACCCTTTCCGATCCCGCGTCCGGCCCCGCTGACTACGGCCACCCGACCCTCACAGATTTGTGCCACTGCTGTCCTCCGTATCTGTTTCCAACCTGTCTGCTCCTCACCTTCTGCTTCTAACTGCTCCAACTGCGCCTTCTCTGCTTCTGAACCCGTCTGCTTCTAACCTTCCAACCTGTCTTCTTTTTTGTCTGCTTCTAACTTGACTGCTTGGACGTGTCAGGTTCGAACACTGCGATGGCGCGGCCGTCCTCGATCGGGTCCCAGGACAGGCGGACCGGTTGCCCCACGGCCACGCCGGTTGGATCGGTGTTCACGATGTTGCTCATGAACCGGACGCCTTCTTCCAGTTCCACCAGGGCAACCACATAGGGGACGAGCTCTTTGAACTGAGGAAGGGCGGCATTGTGCTGGACGCTGACGGCGTAGACCGTGCCGTTGCCCGAGGCCTCTCGCCACTCGATGTCGGAGCCCAGGCAGCCCGGACAGGCGGCACGCGGGTACCAGAACGGGCGCTCGCAAGACGTGCACCACGGAAGGACGAGCCGGCGGGAGCGAGTGGCCTCCCAGTACGGGCGGGCCTCGGTCGATTCCTGCTGCGGGGGTCGGTTCACAGCGTTGCCTCCGTTCCGAGCACGACGGTCGATGTGGCCGAGAGGACACCGCCCACGCCGTGGGCGACGGCCACATCGACATCGTCCACTTGGCGCGGTCCCGCCGACCCCTGGATCTGGCGTACCGCCTCCACCAGCAAGAACATGCCGAACATCCCGGGATGGGTGTACGACAACCCTCCACCGGAGGTTTGAGCCGGGAAGGTTCCCCCGGGGCCGAGCTTGCCGTCGGCCACGAAGGGACCACCCTCACCTTTGGCGCAGAAGCCGAGGTCCTCCAAGGCCAACAGGACGGTGATGGTGAACGAGTCGTACAGCTCGGTCACATCCACGTCATCCACCGAGACGCCGGCCAGCCCGAACGCCTGTGGCCCCGAAACCGATCCGGCAGTGACGGTGAGGTCGGGCATCTGCGAGATCATCTGGTGGCTGTGGGCGGTGGCGGCACCGAGCACGTAGGCCGGGGGGGCCCTGAGGTCGCGGGCTCGCTCGGCACTGGTCAGCACCAGCGCGCCCGCCCCGTCGGTGACCAGGCAGCAGTCGTAGCGGTGCAGGGGGGAGGCGACCATCGGCGACGACAGCACATCGTCGACCGAGAGGGGATCCCGATACCGGGCCTTGGGATTGAGGGCCGCCCAGCGTCGGGTATCCACCGCGATCTGAGCCAGCTGTTCCGACGTGGTGCCGTAGATGGCCTGATGGCGACTGGCGGCCAACGCGTAGGCCCCGACCGGCGATTGCATGCCGAAGGGCATCTCCCACTCGAGCCGTGGTGCCACCACTCCGCCGGCGGCGGCGTCGGCCTGTCCTGCAGAACCCGAGAACCCTCGCCCACCCCGCTTGGCCGTTGACCGGGGCAGGTTCACGTACGACACCACGATCACCTCGGCCATCCCCGAGCTGGATGGCGGCGGCGGCGTGCTCGATGTGGGCCTCGAAGCTCGACCCCCCGATCTGGGTGGTGTCCGTCCAGCGAGCCTGCACGCCCAGGTACTCGGCCAGCTCGACCGACGGCATGATGAAACCGCCGACACAGGAGGCCACGCCGTCGACATCGGCGATGGTCAAGCCGGCTCCGTCGAGCGCTTCACGGATCACCGCGGTCTCGATGGCGCGCGGAGTGCAGTCCAGCTCGCCGGTGGGAGAGACCATGTCGGCGGCGCCGACGATGGCCGCCGACCCCCGCTTCCAGCCATGACCAGACATTCAGACTGTCCTCCCCAGGTACGCCAAACGATCGGTCGCTACACTACCTAGTACCTGATAGCCATGTCTCATCCGGTGTGCGGATTGAGGAATTTGGCCCAGTGCCATCGGCCAGCGTGCGACTGGTCCCGGGGAGGAACGAGGTCGACGACGTGAGCAAGGGCCCCTACGAGGTGTTGCTGGTCGAGGTGGACGCGGGCGTGGCCCTCATCACCTTCAACCGGCCCGAGCAGCTGAACGCCGTTACGCCCCGGATGGGGCTCGAGCTCGGGCATGCGCTGGTCGAGCTCGAGGCGGACGAGTCGGTGCGGGCCATCGTCGTCACCGGAGCCGGTCGGGCCTTCTGTGTCGGCGCCGCCCTCGACCCGGAGCAGTCGACGTTCACCGGCGGTGGCGATGACGAGCCCGAGCCGTTGGGGCCCCACGCGTCCACCCTGTCGCCGTGGACGATGACGACGCCGATCCTGGCCGCCATCAACGGCCATGCCGTCGGGCTGGGCCTCACCTACACGCTGCAGTGGGACATTCGCATCGCCGCCGAAGACGCCAAGCTCGGCTTCGTGTTCACCCGTCGGGGCGTCCTCCCCGAAGCCAACTCCCTCTGGTTGTTGAGCCGGGCCATCGGGTCTTCTCGCTCCTTGGAGCTGCTCTTGACCGGTCGCACCTTCTCGGGCCTCGAGGCGGCCGAGATGGGCCTGGTCTCCCGGGCCTTGCCGGCCGACGAGGTGCTCCCGGCCACACTGGAGATCGCCCGCGACATCGCGGCCAATACCGCGCCGGGGGCGGTCTCCCTGACCAAACAGCTCTTCTACGAGTTCTTGACCACCGATGACCGGGAGAGCGCCCGGGCCGAAGAGCGGGACGCGTTTCAGTACCTGGTCGGTCAGCCCGACGGCAAAGAGGGCATGGTCTCGTTCCTGGAACGGCGGCCGCCGGAGTGGAACGGGTCCAAGCACGTCGACCGAGGAGCGATCTGATGGCGTCGGAGGTCAAGACGGTGGTGATCACCGGCGCCGGCCATGGGATCGGACGAGCCACGGCGCGACGGTTCGCGGCCGACGGCGCCCAACTCGTGTTGGCCGACTTCAACGAGGAGACGTTGGCCGAGGCGGCTGAAGAGACGGGCTCGGCCGGAGCCACTGTCCTCGCCGTCCCCTTCGACCAGCGCTCGAGCACCAGCGCCACGTCGATGATCGATGCGGCCATCGAACGGTTCGGCCGGGTCGATGTGCTGGCCACCGTGGCCGGTATCTATCCCTTCGCCACTGCCGGCGAGACGACCGACGAGCTGTGGGCCGATGTGCTGGCCACCAACCTGAGCGGTGTCTTCTACTGCTGTAGGGCGGCCCTTCCGGCCATGGTGTCGGCCGGCGGCGGTTGCATCGTCACCATCTCGTCCGGCGCGGCCGAGATCCCCTACGCCGGGACGGCCGCCTACTCGGCCAGCAAGGGGGGAATCGAAGCCCTGACCCGCGTCCTGGCCAAGGAGGGCGCGCCGACCGTCCGAGTGAACACGGTCGCGCCGGGGCCCACGTTGACCTGGCCCCAGGATCCCGACGACGCGGCGACCGACGATCCGCTGGCGGCGGCGGCCAAGATTATCGACGGCGTACCCCTGGGCCGCTGGGGCCAACCCGACGAGATTGCCGACGCCATCGCCTATCTAGCCTCCGACCGGGCATCGTTCATCACCGGGACGGTCATCCGGGTCAATGGCGGCAACCACATGGTTTGATGCCCATCTACCTGACAAAGTAGTCTCAGCCCCAGTTCACATCGGGCTCAGCCCGAGTTCACATCGGGTCTCAGGCCCGAGTCCACATCGGGTCTCAGGCCCGAGTCCACATCGGGTCTCAGGCCCGAGTCCACATCGGGTCTCAGGCCCGAGTCCACATCGAGCGTCGACCACATAGGGGGGCCATGTCGCTGAACATCGGCAAGATGTTCCATATTGTCCATGTCTCCGAGGCGCTGGGTCCCCTCGACGCTTGGTACGACGACGTGTTCGTCCCCCGCCGGGGGATCATGGACGACAACTACCTGGCCATCGAGATGCGAGACGGGTCGCTGTTGGCCATCGGTGACACCGTCATCGAGACCATGGCCCCCTCGAGACGATCCGGTTCCGAAGTCCTGCCCGTCGGGAAGTTCTTCGCCCGGTTCGGCCGGCACCTCCATTCGCTGGCCTGGTACACGGACGACGTGGGTGCGGTCTGGGACCACCTGGTCGAACAGGGAATCCGGGTCCTACACCACGGAACGTCCGAGCGCCCGGACGAGGGCGACATCTACACCCATCCCAAAGACACGCTCACCCAACTCGAGTTCTTCCAGCCCCCGGCGGCTACCGGTGGGCCACCGGACCCGCGCTTCGACCCGACGTGGTCGGAGCAATGGGCCGCGACCAGCAATCCTCTCGGCGTGCAGCGCCTGGCCTACGCCACGGTGGTGGGCCACGACATGGACCGGGCCCTCTCGATCTTCGTGGACGTCCTCGGGGGAACCATCATCGACGAGGGCTCCTCGGCGTTGACCGGGACCATGAGCACGTTCGTGGCCGTCGGGGCGGAGTCGGTTGTCGAGCTGGCCGTGCCCACCGACGCCGCGTCTCTGGCCGGGCAGGATCTGGCCGCCGTGGGGGAGTGCTGCCACGCCCTCACCTTCTCGGTCGAGGACCTGGCCCAGGTAGCCGACCATCTTGAGGTCAAGGGCATCGGCGTCCTCGCTCGAGACGACACGACGATCCTGGCCGCTCCGGTCGACACGTTTGGCGGGGCCTTTCGCTTCACGACCCGGACGGTGCCCGGTGACCCGAGAGACTGAGCGAGGATGACGGGAGCTTCGGCGACTACGTACATCTCAGCGGCGATGAACGATGCCGTCGGAAGCGAGATGAGCCGGCAGGTGTCCTACCCGATCGCCGAGTCGGACATCCGCAGGTGGGCCATCGCCGTCTACTACCCGGAACCGCCGCCCCGGTTGTTCTGGGACAAGGACTTCGCCGCCGCCACCTCCCACGGTGGCCTGGTCGCACCGGAGGATTTCAATCCGTTCGCGTGGATGGCGGCTGAGCCGAATGGCGCTAAGGGACCCGGGAGCAACGACCCCCAGGCCACCGAGAAGACCCTGGGCGTCGAGCCACCCCCCGTCGCCTTCCAGGTCAACGGCGGGATCTCCGTCACCTATGGCGAACGGATGCGTCCTGGCGATGTGATCACGTCGGTGTCCCGGCTCGGGGGCTACCGGGAGCGCAGCGGGCGATTGGGACTGATGCTCTTCACCACGATGGACACCACGTGGACGAACCAGCGCGGCAACCTGGTCCGGCAGACGGAGGGGACGGTCATTCGCTACTGATGCCATGGCAACCAGGAGAGCAACCGGGACAGCAACCAGGACACGGAGCGCGACGACACGGAGACCCGAGGACGCCCATTGGGAGTCGTCCGATGACGGCTGAGTCCACACCAGGGCTCTCGGTAGAGGGGCTGTCGGTGGGCGACGAGATCCCTCCGTTCGAGCGCGTCACCGGTTTCGCCAACTGGAACCGGTATGCGGCGGTCAACGACGAGTTCGTGCCCATCCACATGGACGATGGCGCCGGACGCGACGCCGGCTACCCCTCGGCCATCGGCATGGGCAACTTGCAGTGGGCCTTCCTCCACAACGTGCTGCGGGAGTGGATGGGCGACGATGGGCGGATCGAGCAGATTGCCTGCCAGTTCCGATCGCCGAACCTCAAGGACCAGACGGTGACCGCCCGCGGCCGTATCGAGGCGATCCGGCCCGACGGTGACCGGGTCCTCGTCGAGCTGACGGTGTGGATCGATGTGTCCGGCGGCGACCAGCTGGCGCCGGGCACGGCCACCGTCTCCCTGCCGGCGGTAAATCTCGACGGACACGAACCCTGAAAAACCCGATGAGAGGAGCAATCCATGGATGACTACCCGGTCCAGATCGGCAGCATGTTGTTCACGATGGTCGATCCCAACCCCGGATTCGAGGTCGCGTACAACCGGTGGTACGAGCGAGACCACTTCTACGCCGGATGCATGATCGGCCCGTGGCTGTTCGCCGGGGGCCGTTGGGTGGCACCTCGACCGCTGAAGGACCTGCGTTTCCCCGAGAAGAGCCCGTTCGCCGAGCCGGTCGATGCCGGTTCCTACCTGTCCACATACTGGATCCACAAGGACCATGTCGAAGAGCACCTGCAGTGGGCGGGCGAGCAGGTGGTGTGGCTCTACTCGAACGGTAGGGGCTTCGACGAGCGGACCCATGCCCACACCAGCATCTACGACCTGGTCTCGGTCCGCTACGCCGATGAGGACGGGGTGCCGCTCGAGCTGTCCCTCGACCATCACTTCCCGGGACTGGGCGTCCTCGTCACCGAGCCGGCTGAGGGCGTCAGCGCCGATGAGCATCTGGCCTGGCTGCAGTCCAACGCCGTGCCCAGCCTGTTGGCCACCGACGGGATTAGTAACTGGTCGGCGTGGACGAAGCACCCCGCGCCGCCCGATCAGGAGAGCCGCTCACCCATGAAGCTGGGGACCGACGGCGGGCGGGAGGATCGGCTGGTCCAGCTGGTGTTCGTCGAAGCCGACCCCACCACCACGTGGGACGCGTTCCGGGCCTTCGCTGAGACCGTCGACGACGGTGGGGTGGCGAAGCTGACCTTCGCCGCCCCGTTCTTCGGCACCAACGTGGGGACGGACGACTACACCGATCAACTCTGATCGGTGTAGTCGGAGCCGCTCTTGGCCGCACAGAAACCCCGCGGCAAGTTCAGCCGCGCCCGGCCCTGGATGATCAGGCGTCGATGGTGACGCCCATCAGCGAGGCCATATTGCCGCCCATCACCTTGCGGAGCTCATCGTCGGGAAGACCTTCGAGCTCGTCGACGTAGGTGATCGGGTCGGACATGCCCTCCACGTGGGGGAAGTCCGAACCGAACAGCACGTGATCGGCACCGAGCAGCTTCACCAGGCCGACCGGGTCCTCCTCGTGGAAGGGGTGGACGTACAGGTTCCGCTTGAAGGCCACGATGGGGTCCTCGGGGAAGGCCTGGGGCATCTTGTTGTAGGCGTCGGCCAGCTCGTGGAGCAGCGGACGGACCCAGCCGCTCCCGTTCTCGATGAGGGCGATCCTGAGCCCGGGGTTCCGGGTCAGTGCACCGTGGCAGACAAGGGCGGTGACGGCGTCCTTGATGGCCCGGTCGTGGGTGGCCACCATGGAGAACGGCTGCGGCTTGAAGGCCAGCATCTCGCCGGTGGTGCCTTCCCACTCGTTGGCGTACTGGTTGTAGCCGCTGTCAGAGGCGTGCATGGTTACCAGGACGCCGAGCTCGAGCACCCGCTGCCAGAACGGGTCGAATTCCTCCAGCCCGAACGAGCGGGGTCCCCGGTAACCCGGAACCGGGGCCGGACGGATCAGGATGGCCTTGGCCCCGCGCCCGACGACCCACTCGAGCTCGGCAATGGCCTTTTCCACCACGGCCAGGGTTATTACCGGCACGGCGAAGATCCGGTTCTCGTAGTTGAAGGTCCAGTGCTCGTGCATCCACTGGTTCAGCGCATGGATCACCGCGTGGGTGAGATCGGGATCGTCCTTCATCCGTTCCTCGACCAGGCTGGCCAGGGTGGGGAACATGGTGGCCCATTGGATGCCCTGCTCGTCGAGCAGCTTGAGCCGGGCGGCCGGCTCCCGGAACGCAGGAGGAGCGTCGATGCCCCGGCCCAGGATCTCCCGGTAGGACTTGCCCTCGGGGTTGCCGTGCTTGAAGTACTCCTCCTGTGCGCCCGGCGCGGCCACCCGCTCGAAGGTTGGGTTGGGGATGTAGTCACTGATCTGGCCCCGTACCACGATCTTGGTCCGGCCGTGCACGTCCACGAAGTCGATGGCGTGCTTGTACCCGTCGGGGAGGTACTTGGTCAGCGCCTCTTTGGTCTCGTACATGTGGTTGTCGGCATCAAAGACGGGAAAGTCGAGGTCACGTGACGGCATGTGTTCTCCTAGTTGATGTAACCGGTCGATCCGGCTTGGCCACCCCGGCTTGCGCCTAGAGCCGCCCCTGCGGTTAACATGATAATCGTGTCTCGCCCGAGATTCAATCGATGCTCGGGAACGTGCGTGGGTCGGATGGGCCAAGCTAGTGGCAAAGCCGTATACGGCCGAAGGGGGTTCCGTGCCTGAACTGGTATTCCGTCACCTGGACGACGTCCCGTGGCAAGAGGTACGGGCGCAGATGCACGGCGATCGCCGGGTTGCCGTCCGGCTCAAGTTCATGGAGATGGCCGACACCCGCTCGGTCATCTACACCGAGTACGACCCCGGTCTGGTGATCGAGGAGCATGGCCACAGCAGCGACCACGTCATCTTCGTGACCAAAGGGTCGCTCCGCATCGGCGACGTCGAGTGCACGCCGGGGATGATGGTGCTCTTGGAGCACGGCGCCAGCTTCGGGCCTCTGGTCACCGGCCCCGACGGCGCGCAGCTCCTCGAGTTCTATACCGGTGACATCACGCCGGTCCCTTCCGACCCGGAAGGGTACGAGCAGCTGTTGGCCAGCCAGGGGATCGTCCGGGTTCCCTCTGATCTCGAACGCGGCGAGTAAGCGCCGCGAGCCGCGAACGACGACAAGAGACGACAAGACAGACAAGAGGGGGATCCATGACGACAACGCCCGAGGGCAAGGCCCAACAGGCACCCGTGGCGGGCAAGGCCCAACAGGCACCCGTGGCGCTGGTCACCGGGGCCAGCCGAGGCATCGGCAAGGCCATTGCCGTCCATTTGGCCGGCGCCGGTTACGACGTGGCCGTGGCCGCTCGGACGATGGACGAGGGAGAGGCCCGCGAGCACTCGTCCACGGTGAAGCGCTCGGACACCCGACCGCTACCCGGGTCGGTTTCGTCGACGTCGGACCTGGTGGAAAAAGCCGGCAGCCGAGCCCTCCCGATCTACCTCGACCTGTTGGACCGCGCCTCGCTCGACGCCGCCGTGAGGACGGTGGAGGAGAGGTGGGGAAGGGTCGACGTCCTGGTGAACAACGGGCGCTACATCGGACCTGGTCACATGGACGCATTCGTCGACACGCCGACCGAGCTGCTCGACCGCCACCTCGAGGCCAACGTCATGGCGCCCCTCGTGCTGACCCGGTTGGTTCTTCCCGGCATGCTGCAGCGAGGGTCCGGGATCGTGATCAACCTGACTTCGGGGTCGGGGCTCACCGACCCGCCGGGTCCGGTCGGGGCCGGGGGGTGGGGTCTGGGATATGGGATGTCCAAGGGAGCCCTGCACCGGGTGGCCGGGGTCCTGGCCGCCGAGCTCGGGGACCGGGGGATCCTCTTCTTCAATCTGGATCCGGGCTTCGTGGCCACCGAGCGCATGGTCATCGACATGGGAGATTTCGGGTTCGATGCCAGTTCCGGGGCCCCACCGGACGTCGTCGGGGCGGCCGCGGCCTGGTTGGTCACGTCACCGGAGGCTCCTTCGCTGAACGGCGGGCACATTCAAGGCCAAGACCTCTGCCGGGAGCGCAACCTCCTCCCCGGGTGGCCCTGAACCCCTCCCCGGGTGGCCCTGAATCCAGGCGCAGGTGGCCCTGAACCCAGGCGCCGGTCGCCCTGAATCCAGGCGCAGATGGCCTTGAACAGGCGCACCGGGCCCCGAACCCAGGCGCTCCGCTACCGGTAGACTCGGTTGTCAGCTACTGGTAACGTAATTCAACCGTCAGTTCCCATGGGGTCGCGAGGGGAGGACACCGACGCGCGGGGGTCGTGGCCTCTGCCCGAACCCCTGCGATTCGGAGGTGTGATGCTCGACTACGTGATCAAAGGTGGAACGATCGTCGACGGCACGGGCGCCGCCCCCCGCCCCGGCGACGTCGGCATCCGCGGCGAGCGCATCGTCGCCGTCGGTGAGGTGGACGAGCCGGCCCGGAGACGATCGATGCCGAGGGCCAGCTGGTCACTCCCGGGTTCGTCGATCCCCACACCCACTACGACGCCCAGCTCTACTGGGACGGCTACGCCACACCGTCGAGCAACCACGGCGTGACCTCGGTGATCGGCGGCAACTGCGGGTTCACCCTGGCGCCGCTCAAGGCCGGTCGACGCCGACTACACCCGGCGGATGATGGCCAAGGTGGAGGGCATGCCCCTCGCAGGCCCTCGAGAACGGCGTCGACTGGAAGTGGGAGACGTTCGGCGAGTACCTCGATGGGCTCGAGGGTCGCATCGGGGTCAACGCCGGGTTCCTGGTCGGTCATTGCGCCCTGCGCCGCTACGTGCTGGGGGCCGAGGCCGGCGAGCGCGAGGCGACGGCCGACGAGCTGTCCACCATGGTCGTCGCTCCTGAACCAGTCCCTCGACGCCGGCGGCCTGGGCCTGTCCACCAGTCGCTCGTCGACCCACAACGACGGCGACGACAAACCGGTGCCCAGCCGGGCCGCCTCCGAGGACGAGCTGCTGACCCTGTGCCGGACGGTGGGCCAGCACCCGGGCACCACCCTGGAGGCCATCGTCGAGGGCTGCCTCGACGGGTTCTCCGGCGACGAGATCGAGCTGATGGCGGCCATGAGCGCCGCAGGCCAACCGCCCGCTCAACTGGAACGTCCTGTCCGTGCAGGCCTCGGATACCGACAAGATCGACCAGCACAGCTGCTGCCCTCGGAGCGGGCCCGCCAGATCGGCGGGCCGGGTGGTGGCCCTGACCATGCCGATCTTCGCCGACAACAACATGAGCCTGGGCACGTTCTGCGCCCTGTGGCTGATCCCCGGCTGGCACGACGTGCTGTCGCTTGCCCCTGGCCGAGAAGACGCAGCAGCTGCACGACCCCGCGGTGCGGGCCGGATGGTGGCTGGCGGCCAAGGGGACGGTGTTCGAGCGGCTGGCCGACTTCTCCAACTACCGCATCGGCGACACCGTCGCCCCGGAGAACCGCCAGTACGAGGGGCGGCTGATCACCGACATCGCCCGCGAGAGGGGCATCGACCCGGCCGACGCGCTGATCGACATCACCGCCGCCGACGAGTTCAAGACGGTGCTGTGGCCGCTGCCCACCGCGCGATACGGCGGAGGACTGGGCCGTGCGCCGGGACCTGTGGGGGCACCAGGACGTCCTGCTCGGCGGCTCCGACGCCGGCGCCCACCTCGACCGGATGCTCGGGTCTCCCTACCCGACCCGGTTCCTGGGCGACACGCTGCGGGGCCGCAAGCTGGTCCCGCTGGAGCGGGCCGTGCAGCTGATGACCGACGTGCCCGCCCGCCTGTTCGGCCTGCGCGATCGGGGCCGGCTCGAGGTGGGAGGGTTCGCCGACGTGGGCATCTTCGACCCTGACACCGTCGACAGCGGGCCGGCCCGACGGGTCTTCGACCTGCCCGGCGACAGCCTGCGCCTGACGTCGAAGTCGATCGGCGTCTCGCGGGTGTTCGTGAACGGGTCTCCGACCATCGAGAACGGCGAATCGACCGGGGCGCTGGGTGGGACCGTACTGCGTTCGGGCCGCAACACCGATACGGTCGCCACGCACTGAGCTATGCGGGCAACATGTAGGTACACGAGGCGCCGGAACTCGACCCTCGACCAGAACTGGACCCTCGACAGAGGGACACGGGAGGAAACACCATGACAGAAGTCCCGCGGATCATCTCGGTGGACGACCACGTCGTCGAGCCCCCGGACCTGTGGTCCTCACGGCTGCCGGCCAAGTACCAGGACCGGGGCCCGCGCATCAAGCGCCAGCGCATCACCCTGGGCGGCCCAACCACCGGGGGCGGCGGGATGACCTGGGTGGAGGACACCGAGAACGGCGTCTGGTCGGACGTCTGGTACTACGACGACCTGGTGTCGCCGCTGATGATGCTGTCCGCCGCCGTGGGCTTCGACGAGGTCGGCTTCAACCTGACCACCTTCGACGAGATCCGCAAGGGTGCGTGGGACAAGCACGAGCGGTTGGCGGACATGGAGCGCCAACCACGTCGACGCGGCCATCTGCTTCCCCAACACGCTGCCCCGCTTCTGCGGCCAGACGTTCTACGAGCGTGAGGACAAGGAACTCGCCCTCCTGTGCGTGAAGGCCTACAACGACTGGATGATCGACGAGTGGTCGGCCGGCGAGGCCAAGGGCAAGCTGATCCCGCTGACCATGGTCCCGCTATGGGATCCGAACCTGGCGGCCGACGAGGTCCGCCGCTGCGCGGCCAAGGGCAGCTTCGCCATCACCTTCCCCGAGAACCCCCACCCGCTGGGCCTCCCCTCCATCCACGACAAGAACGACTTCTGGAAGCCGTTCTTCGAGGCCTGCGAGGAGACCGGGACGGTGGTGTGCATGCACATCGGCTCCTCGTCCAAGATGCCCAGCACCTCGCCGGACGCTCCGTTCATCATCAGCTCCACGCTGACGTTCCAAAACGCCATGGGCTCGCTGTGCGACTACCTGTTCTCGGGCACGCTGGCCAAGTACCCCAAGCTGACGATCGCCTATTCCGAGGGTCAGGTGGGCTGGATGCCCTACATCCTCGAGCGGGCCGACAAGCTGTGGGAGGAGCGGAGCGACAACAGCTTCGGTACGTGGCTGCCCGAGCCGCCGTCGAGCTACATCGCCGGCCGTGTGTACGGCTGCATCTTCGACGACGCCACCGGCCTGCGGAACCGCGACGTGATCGGCATGGACCAGATCTGCTTCGAGACCGACTATCCCCATGCCGACTCGACGTACCCGGTGTCCAAAGAGGTCCTCACCAAGATCTGCGCCGAGGCCGGGTTGAACGACGAGGAGATCTACAAGCTCACCCGGGGCAATGCCATCAAGGCGTTCGGGCTGGAGCGCTTCGGCATCACCAGCTGACCGGTCGGAGATCTCCGCTCGCTCGTAGGTATGTCAGCTGATCAACATGTGCGGACGAAGCACTGGCGGGATTGGCCGAACGCTAAGCGTGCTGGTCAGCGGCGCCAGTGGCCTCGCCCGGCCCTATCGATGACAGTCCGGCGCCGACGGGGACCAGGCCGTCCACGCCAAGAGGGGGGCTAGCCCCAGCTGGGAACGCCGGGTGGCGGCATTCTCAACGGCACTATCTCTTCGTACGATGAAGGCATGATCCTCGGTCTCACCGCCTTGGCCCACCAGCGTGCCGGGAACCAGGTACTCGTTCGGCGTGACCCATGATGGAGGCCGAGATGGACGAGAGGGGGATGCAGGCACGGAGCCGGTTCGACGAAGTTCTGACTGCGGTGGCGGGAACCCACGAGGAACAGATCCGCGCCATCGCCAGGACAATCATCCGGGAGCCATTTGCCAAGCGTGCCTGGTCGGAGCTCGTTTTCCTCTCGCTCGGCGCGGTGCTCGGCCTGTTCGGCATCGCCTTCGTCGTCATCACATTGTCCGCCGGTGTGGTCCTGGCCATCACGTTCTTCGGGCTGGGCCTCATGGCCCTCTCCGTCGCGGTGCCCGCGGATTTGGAGGACTCCATCGCCAACTCGCTCGGGCGTATCTGGGCGAGCACATAGACGACCCCGAGGAGTTCTCGTCCCGCCCGGGATTCCTGGGATGGCTCCAGTCCTCCTTGCGGGACCGCACCGGCTGGCGGTCCATGGCTTACATGGGGCTCAAAGTGCCCCTGGCCACGCTCGGCATCCTGGCCGGCTTCGCCTTCTGGTGGGACGCCTTCTTCTGCCTGACGTTCCCCCTGTGGGGCGGATCAGGTAACAGCCCGGCCGTCTACGGGCTGCCCCAGCTCATCTTCGGGAACAACTTCTTCTCCGGTGGTCACACCGGCTTCCTCTATGGAGCGGGCGTCTTCCTGGCCGGGGTGCTCTTCTTCTTCGCCGCTCCGTGGGCCGTGCGGGCCACCGTCTACCTCGACCGCCGGGTGTTGCGAGTCCTCCTGGCGCCCGATCCCGTGGCGCTGCGGGTGCGTTCGCTCGAGCAGGCCCGGGCCCAGACGGTCGATGCTTCGGCGGCCACATTGCGGCGGATCGAGCGAGACTTGCACGACGGCACCCAGGCTCAGTTGGTCGCCCTGGCCATGCGGTTGGGGATGGCCAAGGAGAAACTGGCCGAGTACCAGGAGCCTGACCCTGACCAGATAGGCCAGCTGGACCAGGTGCGCCAGCTGGTCGACGACGCCCACCGAAGCGCAAAAGAAGCCATCGTCGAGTTGCGGGATCTGGCCCGCGGGATCCATCCGCCTGCACTCGACATCGGGCTCGAAGGGGCTCTGGCCACCCTGGCCGCCCGCAGTACCGTCCCGACCGACCTCACCCTCTCGCTCGAGAGCCGGCCCGCACCGGCCATCGAGGCCATCGCCTACTTCTGCGTCGCCGAACTGCTGGCCAACGTGGCCCAGCATGCCCATGCCTCGGGCGCCACCGTTACCTGCACCGAACACGGGCAGTCGCTGCGCGTGGTGGTGCGCGACGACGGCTCGGGTGGGGCACAGCTCTCACGGTTGGGGTCGTCCTCCAGCGGATTGGCCGGCCTCACCGATCGCGTCCACGCCGTGGACGGGCGGCTCGACATCGCCAGCCCACCGCGTGGCCCTACGGTGGTCACCGTGGACCTGCCGCTGCACGCATAGATGACGACCCCTCTCCGCGTCGTCATCGCCGAAGACTCGGCCGTCCTCCGCGATGGACTCGTCCAGTTGCTCGTCGATCGGGGCTTTGCTATCACCGGAGCAGTCGGTGATCCCGAATCGCTACGCCGCTCCATCGAACGCGATCGCCCGGACGTGGCCGTCATCGACATCCGCATGCCGCCTACCTTCACCGACGAGGGATTGCGGGCCGCCGTTGAGCTTCGTCGCATCCATGAGGGGCTCGGGATCCTGCTCTTCTCGCAGTACGTCGAGACCCGTTACGCCGCCGATCTGCTGGCCGACGATGCCGCCGGCATCGGATACCTGCTCAAAGATCGGGTGGCTGACGTGAGCGAGTTCGTCGAAGCCCTGGTCAGGGTGGCCAACGGGGGAACGGCGCTCGACCCCGAGGTTGTCTCCCAGCTCCTGGGCGCATCGCGACGCACCGATTCGATCTCGGTGTTGACCGGGCGCGAACGGGAGGTGCTCTCCCTCATGGCCGAGGGTCGTTCCAACGCGGCCATCGCCCGAGAGCTGGTGGTCTCCGAGGGCGCGGTGGAGAAGCATGTCGCCAACATCTTCGCCAAGCTCGACCTCCCGGTATCCGAATCCGATCACCGCCGCGTTCTTGCCGTACTGCGGTTCCTCGACTCTTGAATCGCCCGGTGCTGTGGGCTCGTCGGGCCCGGTGCCGATCAGGACCGGGGCATGCCCAACGCCGAGAGGGCCAGGATGTTCTTTTGGATCTGGGCCGATCCCCCGTACACGCTCACCGGGCGGGACCGGAAGTAGCTCTCGAGACGGTCGGGTCGGCGACCGGTCAGTGCGTCGGCCCCGGCGATGTCCATGGCCAGATGCTGGAGGGTCTGCTCGGCGTCGGCCCACAACAGCTTGCCCACCGACCCCTCCGGGCCCGGCTCGCGACCGGACACCCGCATCGACAGCTGCTCGACGACGTTGAGCCGCATCGCCTCACCCCGCACATAGGCGCGAGCGAGCTCGCGGCGCACCTCGGGATCGTCGGCCACGCCCTTCTCGACGGCCAGGGCCTCCACGGTGCGCAGTGACTTTTGGTACATGGCGATGAAGCCGATGTCGGCCGGGCCCCGCTCGTAGGTGACGGTGGTCATGGCCACCTTCCAGCCGAGCCCGGGCGTGCCCAGCAGCTGCGCCGCCGGTACCTGCACGTTGTCCCAGAACACCTCGCACGTCTCGGGGTCGCCGTCGCTCAGCACGATCGGCCGCACCGTGATCCCCGGGGAGTGCATGTCCACCAGCAGGCACGAGATGCCCTTGTGCTTGGGCACCTCCCGATCGGTCCGGGCCAGCAACAGGCACCAGTCGGCGTACTGCCCGCCGCTGGTCCACATCTTCTGACCGTTGACCACGTAGACGTCACCGTCGAGGTCGGCCCGGGTCCGCAGCGAGGCCAGGTCCGATCCGGCCTCGGGCTCGCTGAACCCCTGGCACCAGGCCACGTCCCCGTTGAGCAGGGTGGGGAGGAACTGTGATTTCTGCTCCTCGCTGCCGTAGGTGTAGATGGCCCGCCCCAGGTAGTTGACCATGCCCGGAATCGGGGGGCTCGACGAGCGGCCCGCCTCCTCGTTCAAGATGGCGTCGTAGATCGGGCTCAGCCCCCGGCCGCCGTACTCGACGGGCCACGCCATCCCCATATAGCCGGCCTCGTACAGGCTCCGGTGGAACTGGCGGTACATCTTGTTCCGCTCGGTGTAGTCCTTGATCTGCGTGTAGTTCTTGGGCGCGGTCGCCTCGAGCCAGGCCCGGAGGTCGGCTCGGAACGCGGCCTCTTCCGCGGTATCCCGATAGTCCATGTCAATGGCCTCCCATGTGTGCGGTCATGTCAATGGCCTCCCATTGTGCGGTCATGTCAATGGCCTCCCATTTGTGCGGTCATGTCAATGGCCTCCCATTTGTGCGGTCATGTCAACGGCCTCCACGTATGCGGTCATGTCAATGAGTTCCCAAGCGGGCGTCGGCGATGGCCGACAGCTGCACAGCATCGTCGCCGAACGACGTACGGTCCAAGTAGGTGCGGCGGGCGACGAAATGGGCAATGTGCTCCCAGGTCTGACCGATCCCTCCGTAGACCTGCATGATGGTCTCGGCCACCGTCCGGGCCGTGGTCGCGCTGTACGCCTTGGCCGTCCGGGCGGCCACCAGGGCCTCGGCCGGATCGAGCTCGTCGATGGCCCAGGCCGCGTACTTGACCGTGCTGGCCGATGCCTCCACCGCCACCAGGCTCTCGGCGCAGAGATGTTGGACTGCTTGGAACGATCCCACCGGCACGCCGTACTGGACGCGCTCTTTGGTGTACGCCACCACCTCGTCGAGCCCGTGCTTCAGGGCGCCGACGATGTCGGCACTGACCACGGTGAGGGCCAGGGCCAGCCAGGTGTCGAACTGCCCGCTGGTGATCGGGTGGCCGGCCTGTTCGATCTGGTCCGGCGCGGGCGCCGAGCCGGCCCGGCGGAGCTCCCGGGTGAGATCGGCGGCCTCGACCGGTGCCCATGCCTCTCCCAACGTCACCCGCACCACCTGGGGCGCATCGGCGCTGCCGGCGAGGGCGAGCCCGTGGGTCGCCCCATCGGCGTCCCAGGCGAAGGCGTCGGCCAGGTCGTCGACATGCGACAGTCGGCAGAGGTCCTCGCTCAACAAGAGGGCGCAGCGGGCGCTGCCGTCGGTCAGTTCGGCCAACCACGCCTCCGGGGCGCCGGCGATGGACAGCAGCTCGGTGGCCAGCACGGCCGAACCGGCGTAGGGGAGCGGGGCGAGGGCGGCGCCCAGGGCCTCGACCACCAGAGCCACCTCGACACCCGAGGCGGTGGGCTTCCCCTGGTCGTCCCGGGCTCGCAGCCCGAGCAGCCCAGCGTCGGCCAGGGCCGCCCAACCCTTGGCCCGGTCGACCTTTTCCAGGTCGCTGGGATTGGTGAGCCCGACAGATTGTGCCAGCTGAGTGGCAATCTCGTGGAGCATCTCCTGCTCCTCGGTCAGCAGTGCAAGCACCGCAGCCCCCTCTCCAGCGCTGGACGCGCAGTGTCGATCCTCAGGTCCCTAACATGCCCGATGGCCGGGGTCAAGCAAACTGACGCGAGCATCCCGGCCGGTCCCGGCCCGTTCTGAGCAGCATGTTATCGTTACCTTGTCGTGATCGACCAGCCAGTAGTAGACAAGCTTGTCAGGTACGGTTCCGGCGGGGTTCGGGCGTGAAGATCTCGCTGGGGTTGCCCACTCAACGAGTGGATCGGCTCGAGGAGTTCGTGACCGGTGACGCCATCGCCGAGATGTCCCGGGCCGCAGAGTCCGCCGGGTTCGATGCCGTGTTCGTCACCGAGCACCCATTCCCCGAGAAGTCCTGGATGGACACCGGTGGCCACCACGCTCTCGACCCCTTCGTCGCCCTCTCCTTCGCGGCGGCCGCCACCACCAGGGTCCGGCTGCAGACCCACCTGTGCGTGTTGCCCTACCGCAACCCCTTTCTCACCGCCAAAGCAGTGGCCTCGCTCGACGTGTTGTCCGGGGGCCGCGTCATCCTGGGTGCGGGTACCGGCTATCTCGAGGCCGAGTTCGCCGCGCTGGGAGTGGACTTCGCCGAGCGCAACGACTTGACCGATGAGGCCATCTTGGCCATGAAGGCGGCCTGGTCGGGCGATCCGCTGTCGCTCACCGGCCGGCATTTCGAGGCCCAGGACAACTTCGCGCTGCCCCGACCCGTTCAGGACCCGCATCCTCCCATCTGGATCGGGGGAAACTCCAAGCGGGCCATACGCAGGGCCGTCGAGCTGGCTGACGGATGGGCGCCGATGCCCAACCCGGCTCAGACGGCGGCGCGGCGCCATTCCGCCGCCCTCGAGACGCTGGAGGATCTGAAGATCCGGATCGACTACGCGTCCAGCCACGCCGAGGCGGTAGGACGGTCTTCGTCGTTGACCATCGCGTCGTCGTTGGGCGGCCTGGCCATGGAGACCCGGTCCACCAACGGCGGGGCCACCGACATCGACGACCTCATGGTGGAGACGGCCGAGCAGCTGGCGGGGGTGGGGGTGACCTATCTCTACGGCGGGGTCCTCCGACCGGTGGACACCCGTGCGGAGTTTCTCGCCGAGGTGGTACGTATGGGGGAGATGTTGGTGCCCCGGCTTGCCGCCATCCCGACGGCGAGCCCGGTAGGCGTCGGCGGTGCACCAACCTAGGCGGTGCACCAACCGAGTGAGTATGGCGATCAGGCCACGAAGCGGATGAGACCGAGGGGGACATCATGAGCGATACGACCAGTAAGGCAACGTCTGGCGACCCGCGCCCGGCCATGGACCGCCTCTTGTCCCCGCAGTCGATCGTCATGATCGGCGCGTCGAACAAGGTGGCCAACATCGGCGGACACGTCTTCGCCAATCTGGTACGCGCCTTTGACGGCCCGGTGACGCCGGTCACCGCTCGTGACGACACGGTGCAAGGCGTGGCCGCGTACCACTCGGTGCGAGACCTCCCCGATCCGGTCGACCTCGCCGTGGTGGCCGTCCCCGCCCGCCTCGTCCCAAGTGCTCTGGCCGACTGCGCGGCGCGAGGGGTGGGAGGTGCCGCCGTCATCACCGCCGGGTTCGCCGAAGCGGGCGAGGAGGGCATCGCCCTGCAGAACCAGATAACCGATGTGGTGGCCGCCACCGGACTGCGGGTCATCGGACCGAACTGCATGGGCTTCATGAATTTGTGGGGTGGCGTGATGGCCAACTTCGCCCTCCCCCGACCGTCCCGCTGCCCCCGCCCGGTCCAGTGGCCCTCGTGTCCCAGAGCGGGGGATTCGGCTCCTACATCACCACCAAGGCCATGCTGGCCGGACTGAAGCTGGGCTGGTTCGTCAGCACCGGCAACGAGTCCGACGTCAACATCGCCGCCGTGCTCCGTTACCTGGTCGACCGGGACGAAACCAAGGTCCTGATGGTGTTCGCCGAGACCGTGCGTGATCCCGACGTCTTCATCGACGCCGCCTGCCGAGCGGCGGATCTGGACAAACCCATCGTCCTGTTGAAGGCGGGACGTTCCGATGCCGCGGCCAAGGCGGCCATGAGCCACACCGCATCGATCGTCGGTTCCGCCGATGTGCTCGACGCCGTATGCCGGCAGTACGGCGTCTTCGTCGTCTCCACCATGGAGGAGATGCTCGATCTCGGCACCATCTTCCAGGACGGGCGTCGGGTGCCGTCCCGGGGCGTCGGCATCATGACGTCATCGGGTGGTGCCGGGGTGCTGCTGGCTGACGCCGCCTCCGCCGAGGGCCTCGACGTCCCCGAGATCCCCGCCGACGAGCAGGAAGCCATGATGGCCCTCATGCCCGTGCCCTTCTACGGGAGCTTGACCAACCCGGTCGACACCACCGCGCAAGTGGTGGCCATGCCCGAGAGCTTCTCGAAGGTGCTCCACGCGGTGGGGGAGTCGCGCGTCGTCGACATGGTGGCCCCGGTCATCTGGGCGGTCCCCGGCCCGCAAACTGATTCGGTCATCGAGTTCTACCGAGGTACCGACAAACCGGTGGCCCTGACCTCCACCGCCTGGCTCGACGAGCTGCAAGTGGTGGGCATACCCACGTATACCGATCCTCATCGGGCCATGCCGCGCGCTCGGGGCAGTGGCCGATCTCTCCTTGCGGACCCTGGAGATCGTGGACCGGGCATCGTGGAGCCCGAACCAGGCTCGTGCGGCCGCAGCGCGTCGAGCTGTTGGCCGGCCATGTCGGCCATCGGTCGCTGCTCGAGTCCACCAGCAAGGAACTCCTCGCCCGCTACGGGATCCCCGTCACCGAAGAAGTCCTGGTGCGCTCGCCCGAGGACGCCGTGGCCGCAGCCGACAAGATCGGGGGACCGGTGGCGTTGAAGGTGATGTCCTACGACCTGCCTCACAAGACCGAGTACGGCGCCATCCGCCTCGGCCTTCGCGGCGCGGACGCCGTGCGGACCGGATACGAGGAGATGCTGGCCGAGGTGGCGGCCAAGGCGCCCAGACGCGACACGCGACGGGGTCCTGGTCCAAGAGATGGTCCCGGCCCGCGTCGAGCTCACCGCCGGGATCCACGCCGACCCGGTGTTCGGGCCCATCGTGGTCCTCGGGCTCGGGGGCATACTGATCGAGATCCTCAGCGAGACGGCCATGCTGCGACCGCCGTTCACCGCCCGGGCTGCACAAGAAGCGCTCGGCGGCCTGCTCGGTGGTCGCCTGGTCCAGGGTGGTCGTGGCTTGAGCGAGAGCGAGCAACATGCGGTGGCCGCCATCATGGTCGGGCTGGGTGATCTGGCCCTCGAGGTGCCTGAAGTGACCGAAGTCGACGTCAACCCAATCCGGGTGGCCGACGGGGCCGTCCGAGCCGCCGATGCCCTCGTCGTCGTGGGCCCGCAGTCGTGAACGCCGAGTCCGCGGATATGGCCGACGCCGTGCAGCGGCTGACCGACGAGCTGGCCATGCAACGGGTCATGGTCAACTACGCCCGCGGCGTCGACCGGCGCAACTGGGACCTGGTCCGCTCGTGCTTCACCGCTGACGCCTACGTGCACGGCACCTCGTTCGAGGGGCCGCTCGACACCTACCTGGACATCCTCCGCCCCGGCGTGGAGCACTTCCCGAGCACCCAGCACTTCATCGGGAACCAGCTCCGGGAGCTCAACGGCGACACCGGGTTCACCGAGACGTACCTGATCGCCCGGCACTTTGCCGACGCGGCGGGCGAAGTCGACTCGCTCATCACCGGTGTGCGCTACGAGGACCAGCTGGTGCGCAGGGGAGAGAGCTGGGCCATCTCGCGCCGGGACGTGTTCATGGTCTGGAAGCGGGTCGGAGAACCGGTACCGACCTAAGTTCGGGGTCCTGGGCCGGGCGGCCTACCAGCCCTCGATCTACCAGCCCTCGATCTCGGCAATGCCCAGCTTCTCGACGATGCCGAGGAGCGGGGGAACCTGGTCGGGTGAGAGGGGCAACTGCGGCAGACGGGGCGAGCCACCCGGTAGGCCGAGGGCGCCGAGGACCGCCTTGGTGGCTCGGATCCCACCGGCACCGTAGAGCGCCATCGACACCCGCAGGAGCTTTCCGTACCAGTCGGTCATGCGGCGCAGGTCGTCGCTCCGATAGGCGTCGATCACGCCGACGCACAACGCGGGGGCCAGGTTTCCCTCCGAGCTCAGGTAGCCGTTGGCCCCGAGGGAGAGAGCGGTGAGGGCCAGCTGTGGGCCGCCGACATGGATCTCGACCCGGTCCCCGACGGCGTCGATCATGGCCGACAGGTAGCCGAGATCCTGGTGGCTGCAGTTGATCCCGACCAGGTGCTCGAAGCGATCGGTCAGCTCGACCAGCATCGGCACCGGGACCTGGTAACCGACCGACTGATGGGTGGACAAGACGGCGGGAATGGTCGTGGCGCCGAGCACGTCGTCGAAGTAGCGGTGGATCTCGTCCCGGGTCGGACGGTGGCCGTGTCCCTGGTCGAGCGAATAGATCTGTACGGCATCGACCCCGACGTCCGACGCCGTCTCGACGAACTCGATCATCTGGGCGGCGGTCCGCGGCTCGACGCCCATGGCCCGCACCGGAACCTGGCCCTTCAGCTCCTCGACGCTTATCTCCAGGAGTCGCCTGGCTTCCGCGTCGGAGAGGACGTACCCCTCGCCGCTCCCGCCACCACCCACGTACACCCCGATGCCGGCCGCTGCCATCCGACGCAGATGAGCCCGGACGGCCGCCTCGTCGAAGTCGCCGTCGTCGGTGAACGGGCGTGATGGCGATGACGAACGTGCTGGCCCGGCCGGGATCGACCCCGCTGGGATCGACTCCGCCACTGGCGCCGAGAGCCAAGGGTCAGGCTTTCCCGGCGCTTCCGAACTTGAACACCCGCTCCGCGTTGCCCGCCAAGATGGCGTGTCGCTCATCGGCGGGGACCCCTTCGAACGTGGCGTTGATGGTCTTCCATGAATAGGGCCAGTCGGTGGTGATGTGGGGATAGTCGCTCGACCACAGCATCCGGTCGACACCGATGTGATGGCGGCTCTGGACGGCGAAGGGATCGGTGATGAAGGCGGCCGGAAAGAACTCGTGCATGTACTCGCTGGGCATGCGGGTCAGCTTCGAGTCCCGGAGCGACGCCTTGCGATGGCGCATGAAGTTGTCGTCGGCCTGGCTCTCGAAGTAGGGGATCCACCCGCAATCGACCTCGATGAAGGGGACCCGGATGTTCGGGAACCGGTCCAGGACCCCGCCGAAGATGAACTGGAGCATGCGGAGGGGGGCGTCGTAGAAGTGCCCGGTGCCGGGCAGGGACTCCGCCCGCTGGCGCCCCATCTTGCCGCTGACCAGTCCGACGTGGATGGAGACAGGCATCCCCGATGCCTCGATGGCCTCCCACACGCGCGTCGTCCTCGGGCTTGATCGACAAGTCGCCGTTGGGATACCGCTGCATGAGGAAGGACACGAAGCCGGGCATCGAGGACACCCGCTCGATCTCCTTGAGGCAGCCTTCCGTTCCCCGGTTGGGCAGGAGTGCGGTTCCGCCCAACCGCTCGGGGGCGGAGCTGCAGAACTCGGACATGAAGTCGTTGTACGCCCGGATCATGTCGTGATGAAGGTCGTCGTCCTCGCACGTGGCCACGTAGGTCCTCGGATAGTTGGAGCCGAAGATCAGCTCGGCGTCGACCCCGTCCTGTTCCATCTCGCTCACTCGGGCGATGGGGTCGTAGCTTCCCGGGTTGATGTCCTCGTACCGGCACCACGGGCCCATGTCGGCGGGATCCCGGCCGGCCGTTGCCCCCCAGCTGAAGGGGAGGGACACGCCGTCGTACCCGGGGAAGACCCAGGCGTCCCCCTCGGGGAGGCTCTCCACTCTGGGGCACCAGGTCCTGGTGCTTGGTGGCCACTCGGGACGTCCAGACGTCACGGGGCTCGTTCAGGTGACCGTCTGCGGATATGAGCTTGTACTGCGCAGCTTCGGTAGACACAGCTTCGGTAGACATCAGTGCCCCTTCCCCCGGGGCCCATGCCCCACAATGCGAGGCAGCCTAAACGGCTATCTCACACAATCACTTATATGAATGGCATCTAAACAGGGGCATCGTGAAGCGTCAAGCGGGTCAGGAATGCCTATGCGCCGAGCACGACGCCGGCCGGATGCGGCGGCAGGACGCGGCGGGCAGCACGCCGGCTGGATGAGCGGGCCGGGCTCCGGTAGGTCAGCGATCGGCGGTGAGCACCAGGGCCGAGCCGTCCATCAGGGCGCCCGACGTCACCACGGCACACCTCGTGGCGGGGCGCCTGGCGGTCGCCCCCCCGGCCCTGGACCTGGAGGGCGGCTTCGGCCACGGTGTTCATCCCGTGCAGGTAGCCCTCCGACAGCAGCCCACCGTGGGTGTTGGTGGGCAGCGCCCCGCCCAGGCGGGTGGCCGCCGCTGCGGACGAAGGCGCCGGACTCGCCCCGCTCGACACAGGCCCGAGTCCCTCGAGGCCCGATCAGCACGGTGCTGGTGAAGCAGTCGTAGATCTCGGCGAACTGGACGTCGCCGGCGCCGATGCCGGCGCCGTCCGAACAGCTCGTCGCGAGCCAGGCTGAGGTGTAGTTGCGGGTGTAGTCGGACCAGAGCAGGTGGTCGCCGATGTCGAGGCCGGGGCGGCGGCCCGGCCCGGTAGGCGCCCGAGGCGACGACCGCCGGCGGTTGGCGGAGGTCGCGGGCCCGTTCGAGCGAGGTGACCACGACGGCGCAGGCGCCGTCGACCTCGACGGTGCAGTCGTCGGCCCGGAACGGCTCGACGACGAAGGGCGCGGCCAGGTACGTCCGTCCAGGTCGAGCGGGCGGGCGCCTGAAGGCCCGGTCGTTGTCGACTGGCGTAGCTGGCGCTGGGCGAGCGGCCACCGCGGCCAGGTCGGCTGCTCCCTGGCCGGTCTCGTACAGGAACCGCTGGGCCCACATGGCCACGTACATCAGGTAGGCGTCGTAGCCGATCGGGTAGCGGTACTGGGCCCCCATCCCGGCGAACTGCATGGTGCCGACCCGGGCCCCCGAGCGGCCGTTCATGGCCCGGAACACCACGACGGCGTCGGCCTGGCCGGTCATCGACCGGCCGGCGGCCAGCCAGACCAGGTAGCAGGGGGCCTGACCGCCGAGATCGCAGGTCGAGGGCGAACCGCAGTCTCGGGAATGGCCAGGGCGCGTGGCCACGGCCTGACAGGGCACCGAGTCGTGCATCACCATGAAGCTGGCGATGCCGTCGACCTCCGCCGCGGCCATGCCCGGCGTCGTCCAGAGCGCTCGGCAGGCATCGGCGGCCAGGTCGAGCACGCTGCGCCCCGACTCCTTGGATGAACGGGGTGTAGCCCACCCCGGCGATGGCCGCGGTCATCATCGCTCACTGCGACGATTCCGGCGCGAACGCCAGTTCGGTCCAGCCGTCGTGGTCGACGAAGGTGGCGATCACGGCCAGCCCGATGGCGGCGGACTGGTGCGGCTCGATCCGGCCGAACATCCGGCAGCCGTCGTCGAGCTCGACGGTGGCCACCATGTAGGGCGTCGTCGACCACCGGCGTGTCGCTCAAGGGGCGATGGACCCGCACCCACGAGTACACCGTGCCCGAGCCGGAGACGATCTCATCGACCAGGTGGCGGCCGCCGCATCGGGGGCAGCTGGGGAGGCGGGGGAAGAAGTCGCGTTGACAGTCCAGGCACCGTCCCACGACGACCTGACGGTGTCGGAGGCCGTCCCAGAAGGCGTCGCTGTGGAGGTCGGCCTCCGGTGCCGGATGGCCACTCGCCTATCGCTCTCGGGCCGGCGGGTCGGACGCAGCACGAATTGCGAGGTCACCGATTGAGGTCACCCACGCGATGTCACTCATTGAGGTCACCCATTCAGGGCAGTTGGCTGCTGACGTTGCCGTAGTCGCCGTGGACCAGCCCGGCGACCACGGTGCGACTGTAGGAGAACGGGTAGGCGGCGGCTGGCCGCTCGAGCAGGTGTCGGTGGGCGACGGCTTCGGTCCCCTGATCGTCTCCGGCCACGATCCGCTCCAGCAGTGCCTCGTGGTCCTCGAGAGACTGCTGGCGGAAGGCAAGGTCCTTGAACAGGGGTGACGGCTCGCTCTGGCCGGCCAACAGCGCTCGCACCTGAGCCGACCACAGGGACTCCAGGGTGCCGACCACCAGGATCATGGACTCGTTGCCGCAGCAGTTCACCATCTCCTCATGGAAGTGACGGGCCGAGGCCATGTAGGCGGCCGGGTCGTCGATCACCTCCCGGCTCTCGTCCAGGACGGCCCGGAGCCGAGGTACAACGGTGCGATCCCGGTCAGGGCGTCGGGCGCACTCCGCCGCACACGGGATCTCCAGCTGCACGAGCGCGTGCGACAGATCGCCGAGGGACACGGCGGAGGCTTGCATGACCAGCGCCAGCATGTACGCCACCTTCTCCACCTTGGGCTGGAGGACGACGGCACCGCCCACGTTGCCCCGCTGCACGGTGACCAGACCCTCGGTCTCGAGGATCCGGAGCGCCTCTCGGATCGACGGGGGACTGACGCCGAACTCCTCGAGGAGGTCCTCCTGCTTGGGCAGGCTCGCCCCGTCGTCGAACTCGGACGCCAGGATCCTGTCCCGCAGGTTGACGGCGATCAACTCCGCCAGTCGGGGCTGCCTGAGTTGGAAGTGTCGCGAGGCCTTCATGGTCACCTTTGGTCGTACCCCGTTTCCCGAAGGATCCGGCCTTCTCGCACCTCGCCGGCCCGGCCTCACTATCCCATGGCCTAAAACATGCGGTCAAGGTAAACCTTGCTGTTATTTTAATGATTAGCGGCAACCGGCATAGACGCACCTGCACTGCCAAAGGTTCAATCAGACGAAATGCTTGACGCTTTGGATAATCGGGCCGTTCCGTGGTCACAGTTGCTATGGGAATGGGCTGTTGAGGATGGGCAGGTCGATAACCATCGCCACAAGATTTAGAGTTGGACGAGGGGCATGATGTGTGTTGTGATCGATTCAACGAGGCAATGATCGAAATCCAAGCGCAAGTGCAATTAGAATTCAGTCACCCAACTCGTCTTACTGGCTTTCTCGGTCCCGTCATCCAAAGGTCCGCGGTTAGGCAAAGCCGATGCCGTCGTGGAACGGCCAGCGATTACATCTGGTGGAACGAGGCGACTGGCGGTTTATCAGCCTAAAAAACTTACGTCGTATCAGAGAGAGACAGCACTTAAAACTGAGGAAGTGGAGATATTGAAAGGCACACCTGTTTTTGCTGACCCTTCTCCTGCAGATGGAGCAAGAGGCATAGGGGGAAGTGTGGGTTCGTTTAAGCGAAGCAACGTATGAATCTTAAAATCTCAGGCACTTTCCGTCATCGACCTACTCGCTCTGCTTGGAAAAGCTCGTCAAAGTCGGCTCAAAGATGTCCTTCATCATCAACAGCCGACGCTACCGGACGACAGATTCAGCGACTAAATTCCCATCTAAGTTCGGCTTGGGAAAACACAATTGAATTTGCAGCGAACAAAGTTAGGCAGGCGGGAAACGCCGATCGAGAACGACACTATAAGGCGCTTCATGCGATTTTTTCTGATGAGGAAGGTAATGCAAGAGTCGAGTGCAGGCCAAGACATCAGGGCCAATGAGAAAGCTGTATTCATTAGTTATAGCCATAAGGACGAACCGTGGCTGAAGAAGCTCTTGACCATGCTAAAACCAATGGTCCGGAATCAAACGGTGAGCGTTTGGTACGACGGGAATATTCGACCAAGCCAAGATTGGCGTTCTGAAATTGACAAAGGCGATCGTCCGCCTCTGTCAGCGTCTTGCTCGTGACGAAGGAGTTCCTTGCTTCCGACTTTATCGCCAACAAGGAGCTTCCATATCTATTGGACGCAGCAAAGAAGCGTGGCGTCAAGCTTCTCTGGATTTATGTGAGTCCATGCGCTTACAAGGAAACTGAATTGGAAAGAATACAGGCCGTTAATTCGGACCTTTCGAAACCCTTAGGAAGCAAACGTGGTTCAAACCAAGATAAAGAGTTGTTGCACATCTGTGACTCGATTAAGCGGGCGTTCATCGAGAGAGCCGGCGAAATATAAGTGGATGCGAATCTTTGACGGCAACAAGCCGGCGCCGTGAGATTGGCGGGGCGGATGGATGTGGCGATGATGGATAACCCATGCGACACCGGCTGTTCAAATTGCAAGCCGCGGTTTCCCTGCTTGTCGGCATCGGCTGGCGGCGTTGTGGTTTCGGGCCGGGAGCATAGTGATGTGGGCCTTTACACCACGTCGCCGTATGAGCATGCGGTGCAGCACAGCATTGGCTTTGAGTCGAGTAATGGGCGGATTTTGCTGGAGCTGAACAGCAACTATTCTCCATCGCTGCTGGAAGCAACAATTGGAGCGGATTTCGGGAGGCGTTTGATGAAAAATGGGGGATGTATCGCCGTAGCGATTGATGGAGACGGCGGAACCGTGGCCGCCGTGGGGGAATATGGGGGGACGCCGATGAAGTCGGGGTTTTCGTTTCGATATTGGCGGGATGCGTCACTATGCCAGCGGTCGGTTTGGATTCCGTACTGGTTTGGGTCGATGGCCGCGATCCTGCCGGCGGCGTGGGGATGGCGGCGATGGGCGCCATTGAACATCAGCCGCCGTCGGGCCAGGGGCCTTTGCCCGGTGCGGGTACGATTTGCGGGCGTCCGCGGGGCGGTGCCCGGAATGCGGCAAGATGCCTGCCGACGTTAGGCGCTATCGGCAGGCCGCCGGGCGATTTGGGCAACAGCAATTCTTGTCGTGCTGGCGGCGTGCGGCGCCGCGGGGGTCTTTTGGATGGTTGATTCGCGCGATCGCACGCCGGCGAATTGACGCCCGACGGCATTGCCGCCGCGCTCAAGCTGGGGATGTTTGAATATCAGGTGAACGATCTTCTGCACCTGCCGCGATTCGGCCCGGCGGTGCTGGCGGCGGATGATCCGCGATGCAGCGTGCTGGCCGATGGGTCAACACTGATATGCAATTATCACGGCCAACAATATCAGGGCGATGGCCAGGGCCGTCTGATATCGTTCGAGCGGCTGCGGCTGGACGATCTGACAGCGGCAATCCCTGGCGATGTGGTACGCGCCTCCATCAGATTCAATGTCGCCGGCCCGGCATCGGTAACGCGTTTGATCCATCGCGTATCATCCGCGGCGTCAATGCCCTGCAACGTCTCGGCAAAGCCGATTCACTGGCCGCCTTGCGGCAATATGTTTCCCTGGCCAGGCAGATCCCCAGCGTGCGTTCCGATATGATTTGGACGAACGCGGGCGTTTATCGCAAGGATTTTGTTTCAGCCGCCGGCCAATCAGCCTGCGCCGTCTCTGATTCCGGACGTTCCCTACGGCAGAGAAACGGCCGATGTCAACGATTGGCCGCAGTATCCGCTGTTCGTTCAAAACGACATTCCCTTTTGCGTCGATGACGGCTTCCAGATTGCCTTGAACCGGGACTATAGCCAGATTGATAACGTTAAGCATTCCTCGATCGATTTACAGCAAGATGGCGTTATCGTGCTGCGCCGCTTCGCCGCCGCTTACGCCGCTGGAGGCATTGGACGCGATGGTCACGTCCGAACATCGTCGTCGATATGCCGGCGAGGACGTTCCAACCAAGGCGGTAACCATGCTCCGCATCCAGGCGATCCGCGCGATTTCGCCGCTGTTCACCCTATTGCGGCACGAAGACTGGACGCACCTCGAACTCGCTACGAGCGAAACATCGGATCGTATCTGGTCGCACTTGCTACACGATGATCGACTCAAACGGATGCGGTGGGATCCGGTGTTGCAACGATTTGTCATTCCAGAGGCGGATAGCGAGGGCCCACAACGACACATACGCCAGGGAGAGGAAAACGAACAGCAGAGTCGTGGTGCGAATAACGTTGGATAGTGCATGGGGTGAAACAATTCATACGCGATGCCGGTCGCCAGGGAGAGGGGATGGCGGACGATGTCCCAACTATTGAATCGGTCGAAACGGCCAAGGGCGACGCCAAAGCTGCAGAGGCAAGTGACGCCGCCGACATGGCGGCGGCCCGGCGCCCGCCGGCCCGGTCGCGGACTACTTTGTGCATTAGGTATAGCGATAGAAGGCCCAGCAGCAGGCCGTTCCAGGCGAAGTTGATCGTGAGCATTAGGTCGCACCACCATGCCCCATTATGCCGGCGGCCCAGATGAACGAATTCCGTCAGAAGATGGCACATCGGGCAGAAACAGCAGCCAGGCGAGGCCAAGCCACAACAAGAGCGGGCGATTTTTGCTGCCGCGAAGGTGCAGCGTGTAGATGGCCATCGAAATCCACATCGGCACCCAGGCGAGGAACATGTCCCAGACGAGCGATGGATAGGCCTGCGTCCGGCGACGATCCAGCGGACCACAAGCAACGCCAGCGACGCCACGTCGAAACCGCCAGGACGCTGAGGGCCAGGAGATGATGACGATACGACGCAGTCCAGTGGAAAAATGATCTCATGGTAGCTTTCCAGCACCAAGTCAACCAAACGGCTTTCGGGCTCGCACGGATATCGATAGCATACCCGACAACTTTACGATGTAAAGCATATCGAGCAATTGCCGTCTCGGAAAGCAGTAATTTTTCGCCTCCCCGAGATATTCTCAATTCGTCCCGCTATTCTCATTTTACCGCGTTGCATTTTAGGGCGAAGAGACTTGACGCCGGCGGGTGGCGAAGCTTGTAAGGTGGAGTGTTCCCCTAATCCGTCCCTTCCGTCTGACGAAACAGCCGCTGGGTTCTGCGGGAACGCAACCCAGCAAGGGATAGTCAGATCGACGGCGCGGGATTGACGCGTCGGCCCCTGTCCGAAAGGAAGGGGCCGCAGTCTTTTCAATGGACGCTGGAGTCCATGCCTCCGAAGCTCCGCGTCAATTTGCCGGCGCAGCCGCTTCCACGCTCTGCTCCGTCAAACATCCCATCCCTTTCGCAGTATCAACTCCAACCCTCAAGCCCCGGAGTTGATGATGAAAAGAAGTTTGGTAGCCGTCTCGTCCCTCGCCCTCGCATCGGCTTTCGCACTGTTCTGACAACCACGGCGAATGCCGGCAAGGATGATGACAAGCGCCCGCCGGATAAGGAAGCGGCGGCGATGGATTATGGGCCGGTAATGGCCAACACGTTTGAGGCGCCGAACGGGAATCTCACGGTCAAAGGTGTGCTGATCAAGCTCGACAAGGAGCATGACGCCAGTGTGCTTTACGATACGGAGCTATGCCGGCTTTCGTGCGCGTGGGTGGGGCCGAATCTGCATCTGGCCAGCCGGGTGTTCAGCAACGACAACAACTTTCACTGCACGATCGATAATGGCATCCAGTTCGCGACCGGCATGACGCCGGGGTGGGCGAATGGGAGAAGTATGACGATCCCAGGAATCCCAAGGATGGGCCGCTGCCGCATGAATGGGCGCATTACAAGGGAGTGTATCTCCACGGAAATCAGGTGGTGCTTTCATATACCGTCGGAAAGACAGATGTGCTGGAATTGCCGGGCGTGAGGTTCGTGGCATTTTTCGAGAAGACGGCGGCACAGTTCACGCGGGACTTTCGCGTGGCGCCGTACGATCAGCCGCTGGAACTTCTGATGTTCGAGGCTGACAAAACCGACTTGAGAGATGGCGAAACGGAGCTGAAATATCTTCCGCGCAATGTACTGAGCAATGGCGTTCGCGGGGAGTCGGGCAAGCCGCTGATTCTATGGTTGAAGGAGAATGTGTTTGAGTTGCTATCCTATGTTGGAGCGCCGCAAGGAACGGAAACTCGCATTCGCGGCCGTCGGTATTATCTTGAGCTTCCGCCCGCGAAAACGCCGGCGATCTTTCGGGTCGTCGCCGAGAGGCACGTGGATGAGAAGCTTCCGTCGCCGATCGCGGAGGTTTCGACCGGCAAGCCACAGGACCCCGAGCCTCTGACCCACGGCGGCCCGGCGCGGTGGACGCAAACGATTACCACGGCGGGCAAACTCGCCGCCGACAACGCGCCTTACGTTATCGACACCCTCACCTCGCCGGATAAAAATCCCTACAACTCCTGGATTCGCTTCACCGGCATCGACTTCTTCCCCGACGGTCATCGTGCCGCGTTATGCACTTGGAGCGGCGATGTCTGGGTCGTTTCCGGCATCGATGGCGATCTTAAATCGCTCACCTGGAAGCGATTCGCCACCGGGCTGAATAACCCGATGGGCGTCAAGATCATCGACGGCGTCGTTCATACCATCGATCGCAGCCAGATCACCAAGCTGGTCGATCTTGACGGCGACGGCGAAGCGGATTTTTATCAGAACATCAACAACGATTGCACGCTGACGCCGAATTTTCATGAGATGGCGTTTGATCTGCAGACCGATTCTCAGGGGAATTTTTACTTCTCGAAAAGTTCGGCGATTTGGGCGCCGCCGATTCGATTGGCGGAGCATGCGGGGTGCGTACTGAAAGTCAGCAGGGATGGAAGCACGCTGGAAAAACTTTGCACGGGTTTGCGCAGCCCAACGGCGTGTCGGTCGGTCCCGACGACAAGGTCTATTGCACCGACAACCAGGGGAATTGGGTGCCGTCGTGCCCGATCAATCTCGTGAAGAAGGGCGGCTTCTATGGCTATGCCTATCACGATGGCCGGCCCAACCCCCCTGCCGAGCGGGAGAAGCCGCTGTGCTGGATTCCCTACGGGCGGGATAAATCGTCAGGAACGCTTGTGTGGGATATGACGGATAAATGGGGGCCGTTCAAGGGGCGGATGATCGAGTGCAGTTACGATTGTTCGATTTTTGCGGTAATCGAGGAATTCGTCGGCGATCAGGTTCAGGGCGGCGTGACGAAATTCCCGCTGCATTTTCCCAGCGGCGTGATGCGCGGACGGTTCAATCCCGTTGACGGGACAACTTTATCTTGCAGGGCTGCGCGGGTGGTCGAGCCGGCGGTGAGCGATGAATGTTTCAGCGCCGTGCGCTACACCGGCAAGGCGATCGTCTTGCCGGTCGCGGTGAAGACGTTGCACGATGGGATGGAAGTGACGTTCAGCGCGGCGCTTGATTCGAAGTCAGTCGAGGCGGACAACATCGCCGCCGAGCAATTTAATGTTGTGCGAACGGGAAACTACGGATCGCCGGAGTTTTCGGTGAAGGAGCCGAAGAAGGTCGGGCATGATGTGGTTGAAATCAAATCGGCCAAACTGCAGCCCGACGGAAAAACGATCGCACTCGATATTCCGGGTTTGACGCCGGTGACGAATTTCAATCTCACGTTTAAGTTGACCGCGGCGGATGGATCGCCGGTCGAGCAAGAGTTGGATTATACGATCAATCGAGTGCCGTAATTAGAAAATGACGGCGTGCCCGGTTCTGGAGGGCGGACGTCCTCGTCCGCCGTCTGCGTTCAACGGCGGCTGAGGACAGCCGCCCTCCAGAAACGAAGTCACTATAACGTGCATATTTCATCGGCATCGGAAGCATAAAGCTTCGACAACCGCGCGCGGCGAGCGGGACGGCCTTGGCGGGCCAGTTCTTAAAAAAACAAGATTTGCTTAAAGCACTGTATTCCAGCCAATTATTGCATTTCGTGAGGTTTGCGGAATGATTTTTGTTCTGGCGCCGGCTTCGCTTTAGAGTAATCCGTAGACGCCCGGTGGCGGTTAAACGGGTGAAAGAACTTCACCTGTAGTGCCATAGGAGCGCGGTTGGTTCCCACGGGCGGCGGCGCCTGCAGACGGTCTGCGGGCGCGGCCGCTTGTTTTGGCGTGCCTACGATTCAATGAATGAAGATTTACAAAGACCGGCGACGACGGGACCACC
>CAVQVK010000027.1:0-15169 GCA_963717035.1 uncultured Acidimicrobiaceae bacterium
GCGAGTTCGACGGGCAGCCGCTCGGCTCGGTGCCCGCCGAGGTCTGGAAGCGGTGGCGGAGCGATCCCCACTACCGACCGCCAGGGGGCGAGACGTTGGCCGAGGCCGGCCTGCGGGTGCGGTCGGCGTGCGAGGAATTGTTCGATGGCAGCACGAGCGCAGAAGCCCGGTCGGGCGACGTCGTGGTCGTCAGCCACGTCTCGCCCATCAAGGCCGCCGTGTGCTGGGCACTGGGACTGGGCGACGAGGGCGCGTGGCGGCTCTACCTGGCCACTGCCTCCATCACCCGGATCGCGTGGGGGGCCGGCAGCACCCCGGTCTTGCAACGCTTCAACGAGACGCCGTGGCAGGACGGTCCGCCAGAGCAGAGTTCGACAGAGCAGACTTCGACAAAGCAGGGTCAGCCAGAGCAGAGTCCGCCGGAGCAGGCTCGTCCGGAAGAGTCGCAACCGGAGATCGCCCCCTGAGCCCGGACAGCACCGCGGCCACACCAGCCAGGGCGGCCAGGAACATCGACCGCGGCCGAGAACCCATGACCGACGTCCACGCCGTTCGCCGCCTCACCGCCGGCCAACCCGAACACGAGCCCGGTGAAGGCCAGGCCCATGGCGGTGCCCGTTCCCCTCGTCATGTTGAGCACGCCCGACGCCATCCCCGACGACTCCTTGGGTGATGCGCCCATGATGGCTGCGTTGTTGGCCGGGGTGAACAGACCTAGCCCGACGCCGACCAGGCCCAGCTCCACCACGAACGAGACGTGGCTGGGGTGGGTCAGGCCCAGGACGCCGAGCATGATGGCGGTCAGCGCCATGCCGGCGACGGTGAGGGGCCGGGCCCCGAAGCGGTCGACACCCCGGCCGGCCAGGGGGGCGACGAGGCCGAGGGCGAGGGGCATGACCGTGAGCTCCAGCCCGACCTGGGCGGCGCTGAGCCCTTGGCCTCGCTCGAGCACGAACGGGACCACGAACAGCGTCCCGAACAGGACGAGGTACGAGAGCAGCCCGCTGGCGATCCCCGCCGAGAAGGCCGGACGCGAGAACAACGAGAGATCGAGCATGGGTGAGGCCGCTCGCCGTTCCCATCCGACGAAGGCCAGGCCGCAGGCGACGGCGACGGTGAACAACCCGATGATCTCGACCGAGCCCCAGCCCAGCCGGTTGCCCAGCGAGACGGCCACGAGCAGGGCCACGATGGCCGGCGCGAAGATGCCGAGTCCCACCCAGTCGAACGCCACCCGTCGCTGGAGATGCTGGCTCCGGGGGATGAACAGCAACCCGGCAACGATCCCGAGGATGCCGACGGGCACGTTGACCCAGAAGATCAGCCGCCAGCCGGCCGCCCCCAGCAGCAGGCCACCGATGCCGGGCCCGAGGGCCAGGCCGAGAGCCTGGGCCGAGCCCTGGATGCCGATGGCTCGCCCGAGGGCGCGGCGGGGGGTGACCAGGTAGATGATGGCCACGCTGTTGGCCTGGAGCATGGCTGCCCCCAGCGCCTGGAGGACCCGGAAGGCGTCGAGCGCAGCCAGGTTCGGGGCCAGGCCGCACAGGGCCGAGCCGATGACGAAGACGCCGAACCCGTAGAGATAGAGGAGCTTCCGCCCCACCATGTCGGCGAACCGCCCGATGGCGGTGACCGTGGTGACCAGGACCAGGAGGTAGCTCAGGCCCACCCAGGTGACGGCACCGACGCTGGTGTGGAAGTCCCGTTGCAGGCTGGGCAGGGCCAGGGTGACGATGCTGGCGTCGAGCTGGCCCATGAACGCACCCACGCACACGGCGGCCACCGCGTACCGGTGGGCGTTGGGCCGGTCCCGGATCCTCGACGGGCGACGGGGTTCGGTGAGCAGGCGACTCCAGCCCGTTGCCGGTGCGAGGTCGACGGTCGGGCGCTGCCACTCTTCCATGGTGGGGTGTGGCTACCCACAAGTCCAAGACATAGTTCTCCTTTTACTCATAAGCTAAGCAAATGGATCTGCGACGCCTCACCTACTTCCTGGCCGTCGTCGACCAGGGCGGGTTCACCAGCGCGGCGAAATCCGTGTTCGTCTCCCAGCCCGCGCTGTCCTTGGCCATCAAGGAGCTCGAACACGAGCTGGGCACCGAGCTGTTCGATCGTCTGGGCCGCACCGTCCGACTCACCTCGGCGGGAGAGGCGTTGGTCGGACCGGCGCGCCAGGTGCTCCGAGACGTCGAGACCGGTCGGGCCGCGGTCGAGGCGGTGACCGGTCTCCAGGGGGGCACCTTGTCGATGGCCAGCCTGCCCACCTTGGCCGCCCACCCCATGGCCGAGTTGGTGGGCCGCTTCTGCCGCCACTACCCCGACGTGGCCGTCGACCTGTCGGCCCCCGAGGACACGGCCGACCTGGTCGACCTGTTGCGAACCGGCCAGTGCGAGCTCGGGATCGGGGAGGAGACGGGCTTGCCCGCCGATCTGTACACCGTCGAGGTCGAGGTGCAACGGCTCCTGGTCATCTTGCCGCCGGGGTCACCGGAGACGACGGGACCGTTTCGGCTCGGTGATCTGCGCGACACCGCGCTGATCGCCACCCCGCCGGGGACGTCGAGTCGCCGGCTGCTCGAGGAGGGGTTCGCCGCGGCCGGCGTCTCCCCCGGGTGTCGGTGGTGACCGCGCAACGAGACGCCATCTTGCCGCTGGTGCTGGCCGGCGCTGGTGCCTCCCTCGTTCCCGAAGCGATGGCCACCATGGCTGCCCGTCTGGGTGCCGGGGTGGGCGTGCCCCGACCGCCGGTTGAGCGTCGCATCGTCGTGGCCGCGCGCCAGGGACCCCTGGCTCCTGCCGCTCAAGGGTTTCTCGCCCTCGTCGATCATGAGGAACAGCTCGACGATTGAGCCCAATGACGCACCGGCGAGACCGAGCCGAGCACCGGCCCGCGGGTAGCAGCCACGTCTCCGAGTCGGATCAGTTCAGTTCGTGTCGTGCCATCCGCTGCCAATAGCCCGCCGCTTGGGTTCGATTGCTGAGCCCGGTCTTGGTGAAGATGTGCTGCAAGTGCTTATTGACCGTGCGGGAACTGATTCCCAGTCGAAGACCGATCTCGACATTGCTGAGCCCCGTAGCCACCAGGGCCAGGACGTCGCGCTCGCGTGGGCTGGGGTGGACGGAGGCGCCGGTCCCGGAACTATCCAATCGTTCCAGGAGCGCGACATGAGAAGCGCAGGCGGCAACGGGCCGGCTCAGCGCTTTGAGCCGGTCGAGCTCGGAGTCGGAGAAGTCGCCTCCCTGGCGGTTGATGGCCACGCACATGCGCCTATCCGAGTCGATCGGGATCGAAAATGCCACCTGGTGGTCGAAACCCAGTTCGGCAAACAGCTCGCCGTGGATCTCCAGACTCCGGTAGTGCCGTTGGCTGAACAGGTCCGACATCCGCAGTGGACCTCCGTCGCCGAGTCGAGTGTGGGTGGCCAGGGGCCACGGGTTCCGCTGGTTCAGCTGCTCGAACAACACCTGCTGCTCGAAGGGTAGGAAGTCCTTCGGCCACGTCCTCACCCGGGGGCGAGCGGGCCCGATCTCGGTCACCACGGCGCTGTCGGCCGTTACCAGCGCGACGACGGACGCCAGTACGGCATCGAACAGCTCGTCTGTAGTGGCTGCCTCAGCCACAACTCCCAGGGTCGAGAGCACTCGAGGGACGTCGATGTCTTCCATGGCCTGCTAACCGATGACTCCAACGCTATCTCGGCCAATTGCGCTACGCGAGATGACGTATTGAGGTGCCCAAAGTCCAGGAGTACTACAGAGATACGGGGAACAAAACGGGGGAGATGACGCCGTGGCCTTCATCCAAGTCATCGAGTTCACCACCACGCGGCCCGATGACGTCGCCAGCCTGGCCGATGAATGGCGGATGGGGACCGAAGGGCGGCGAACCGCACGACGAAGCACCTTCACCAAGGACAGGGACCGAGCAAACACCTACATCCAGATCGTAGAGTTTCCCTCGTACGAGGAGGCCATGGCCAACTCGGAGCTCCCGGAAACGGCCAAATTTGCCGAACGCCTGTCTGAATTGTGCGACGGGACGATGACGTTTCGAAATCTCGACGTGCGCGGCGTCGAGGAGATGTAGAGACGTCGACCACAGAGAGAAAGGAGCCCACATGGGCCGAAAGATTGCCGACTGTCGAGACTTCCCGAGCGAGAATGGCTGCACGCTGACCATCTCCGGCGAGGAAGACGAGGTTCTCCAGGCAGCCACGCAGCACGCAGTCGCCGTACATGGTCATGAAGATTCCGCAGAGGTGCGGGACTGGCTACGTGAGAACCTGAAAGACGAAGCCATCGCGCTGTAACGCACGGAGGGAGGCCAAGATGGCCGGACTGATTCGCAAGAGCCTTGATTCACCCGAGGAGATCCGCCCCTTCGAAGAGGGCATGGGCCAGCTCGAGATGGTGAACCTCGATCGCGGCCCGGTGGGGCGAGCGACCTTCCTGCCCGGCTGGCAGTGGTCGAAACACATCGCGCCGATAGCGGGGACAGAGAGTTGCCAAGCCGCGCACATGGGGTACTTCGTTTCCGGTCGGATGAAGATCGTCATGGACGACGGCGAGGAGATGGAGTTCGGACCGGGTGACTTGATGGAGTGCGCTCCCGGCCACGACGCCTGGATCGTCGGCGATGAACCCTGCGTCGTCATCGACTGGCAGGGCTTCGCCGACTACGCCCGACGCTGAGGGGCACCCGCTCGGTCAGGTCAGTTCAGACAGTCCCCTTTGAAGATCATCGCCGTTCATCACCGGGGCGAGTTCCACCTCGGCACTGAGTTGCGCGAAGAACGGTTCGGCAAAGACGGGTATCGACGAGGAGTCGGGCAGGTCGAAGACGATATACGCCGTGCGTTTGCCATCGAAAGTGGTGAAGTACATCGCTTCGGGCTTCCAGCGTTCGACTGTCTGTTGCATGACTGCCGGTAGGGAACCACTTTGTATCCCTTTGTTTCCGGCTTCAACCGGCATTGAAATCCTTGCCATCATTCGCATCGCGTTACCCCCATAGAAGACGCATGGCCAGCGTATGCCGATCTGATTGGCAATGCGACCGCGAATGGCAGGAGCGGCGCGGGAGCCTAATTCAGTCCGAGGGCTGAGCCGCCTTGCGTCGAGCATGGGCGAGCTCGGGATCGGGAAGGGCGAGCACGGGTCGGTTGCTGCGTTGCAACAGGTGCCGGCTGAAACCGCCGCGCACCAGCTCCCGCACGCCGGACCGGCCCCGATCGCCGGCCACGATCACGTCGGCGTCGATTTCGTCGGCCACGACCAGTGCCGCTTCCCAGGCCGAACTATCCGAGGTGACGCAGCGAGCAACGGCTCGCATCCCCGCCTTGGTGGCCAACGCCGCACCCTCGTCTGCTATCGAGGACCCGGCTTCGGCATTGTTCTCATCGACGGTTTCGAAGGGGATGTCTCCGACAAACGAATCCGGTGACGGGTACCGCTGCAGCATGTGGGCCAGCGACTCGGTGACGTACACCACGGTGGCTGACGCGCCCGGGAACAACTTGGCCGCGCCCTCGATGGCGTGCTTGGCATGGTCCGAGCCGTCGTAACAGATGAGAACTCGTACCGCGGGGTCGGCCATGCCTGTGCTCCTGATCGAAAAACCTGCCTGAGGCCGATCACTGTACCGGAAGGGGGTCTAGCCATGGTGGTGCCAGCCAAGAGCTAGGTAGGGCAATGACCCACCATGGCCACCATGCTCCAGACGGAAGCCAGGCACACACCGAGTCCGCCTCGACGGATCCCGCAGGCGATGAGAATGAGGCTCATCGCAATCTCTTGGCTTTTTGCTGATCGAGGACTCGTTGGAGCTGCCGTTTGTCGGCAGACGTTAAGTCGGCTACGAAGTGGCTCAACGCGGCCGGACGGCTTCTCGCCGTCACCAGGAGACCGGCCATGCGGGAAGCTGCGTATTCGTCTCGTGTCTGGGTCGGGTGGTACGCGTACGCACGCCCGGAAGGTCGGCGGTCGAGGCGACCCTTGCGCCAGAGTCGGACCAGAATCGTCATGACCGTGCTGTACGCGATCGAACGCTCCGCATTCAAGGTCTCATGCACCTGCCGCGGTGTACACCAACCGCCCTGATCCCATACGAGGTTCATGATCTCTGATTCGAGTTCGCCCATGGCAAGGCGGGCCATTCGTGCTCCTTTGCTCCGCACTTCTTAGGTGGCCACACTTCTGGCTGGGAACAGCAAACTTACTCGGCAATCTCGGCGTGACCCGGAGCGAAGGGCTCCGAGCCGAATGTCGAAGGCCAACATCCGGTCCACCGAGTTGGGTCCCTCAACCGTTTGCGTGATCTGAATAACGCGACGACGTTGGCGAATTTGTTGACTCAGCGACACCTTGTAGTAGTGTTCTCGCAAGTCAAACAGGACTTGTCGACAATCCAGTCGACGTTTGCGCGCCGCTTGCAGCATCAGGCTTGCGAAACGGAGTAGCCCAGTCACTATGACCGACAATCCGAGCCGTTTTGAACTTGCGGTCATCCAGTTCCACATTTCCCGGGGGTACTCGTGAACTCATCTGTCTTCCCCGCGGCCCGCGCCAGACGTCGGACGGCGACCGGATCCAATCTGAGCGGACGACGTTCGCTGCGTCGGGTGGTAGGTCCGGCGCTGGCCATCGCCGCCGCGTGTGCTTCGGTGGTGGTTGCTTCTCCGGGTCCAGCCAACGCCGACCAGCTTTCCAACGACCAGGCACAGGCGACCCAGCTGACACAGCAAATACAGGCAACGGGGGAGCACATCTCGGCGCTTGGCCAACAGTTCGATCAGGCCCAGAGCCAGGTCGCATCGTTCCAGGTGCAGATCACGGCGACCCAGACGAAGATCGATGGCACCAAGAAGCAGGTGGTCTCGGACAAGGCCAAACTGACGAGGGCTGCGCTACTGGCCTACGTGAGCGCAGGCGAGACGGCCACAGTCAACCCATTGTTCGTCACGAATCAGAACGAGTACCTGATCCAAAAGCAGTATGAGCAACTGGCCACCGGCAACATCACGACGATCATCGCCAACCTGCGCACCGCGCAGAGCCAGCTCGACAACCAGCAAGCCGCACTGCAGCAACAACAGACGCAGGCGACCAATGCCGCCAACGCGGCCAGCAGTGCCGAACAGCAGGCCTCTCAGGCCCAGAGTCAGCAGAATGCCGCGCTCAGCCAAGTGAAAGGCCAGATCGGGGTTCTCGTCGCCCAGCAACAAGCGGCGGCCGAAGCGGCGGCACAGGCTGCTGCGCAGCAGAAGATCGCTCAAGCTCAACAAGCGGCTGCCCAGCAAGCTGCTGCCCAACAAGCGGCTGCCCAGCAGGCGGCTACGCCGCGAGCTGCAGCACCGCAGTCCTCTCCGGCACCGGTGCAGAGTTCAGCAGGCAGCGGATCGTCGGCCGGTACGAGCTCCGGTTCTGGTTCCACCTCGGGCACCTCGGGCTCCGGATCAGCGGGTCCGGTAGCGGCTCCCGCACCCCCACCTCCCTCAGCTCCGCCGTCTTCAGGCGGTGCCGGGGCGACAGCCGTTGCCGCAGCCGAGAGTTTCATTGGTGTGCCCTATGTGTGGGGAGGCGCGAGCCGGTCGGGCGTCGACTGCTCGGGCCTCGTCATGCTTGCTTGGGAAGCGGCCGGCGTCAGCCTGCCTCACTTCTCTGGCGCGCAGATGTCATCGACGACGCCGGTGCCGGTCTCGGACCTCCAGCCTGGGGACCTGCTCTTCTACGGTCCCGGGGGAGGGGACCACGTGGCGATGTACATCGGGGGCGGCAGCATGATCGAAGCGCCTTATACCGGCGCAGTGGTCAGGATCACCGGGCTCCGCCTCAGCGACGGTTTCGTGGGAGCCACCCGGCCGTAATCGGAAAGCTTCTGTCTATACTCCCTAGCGAAGGGGAGTACCCCCCAATCGGTGGTCGACATACCGGTTCCTCGGAGCCCGGTCACCGGACCTGCTTGCAGGTGGGCGAGACCTTCGTTCTAGCCATGTTGTCGTGGCCGGGACGAAGGCGACCCCTTCGGCCCGGCGAGAAGGGTCGCCGTGAACATCGCCATCGTTGCCGCAGTCTTCCCGATCATCTTCATCGGTGAACTGCCCGACAAGACCATGTTCGCCTCATTGGTCATGTCCACTCGCGGCAGGCCCTTCGCCGTCTGGCTGGGAGCAGCCGGAGCCTTCGTTGTCCACGTAGTGATCGCCACCACGATAGGGGTTGCCCTCTTCCACCTGGTGCCCCACCGGGTGTTGGACGGCATCGTCGCCCTGATGTTCCTGGCCGGCGCCGGGCTGGCCATCCGAGAGGCGACCCACGCCAAACACGAAGAGACCCTCGTCGAGAAGGAGGCGGTTTCGGGCCGTCGCGTCGTGACCACGGCGTTCATCGTCATCTTCTTGGCCGAATGGGGCGATCTGACCCAGATCCTGACCGCGAACCTGGCCGCCCACTACCACTCACCGCTATCGGTCGGGGTGGGTGCCGTACTGGCCCTGTGGGCTGTGGCCGCGCTGGCGGTGATCGGGGGGCAGAGCGTCCTAAGAGTCGTCAATATCAAGACCGTGCGTATCGTCACCGCCGTCGTTCTTGTGGCCTTGGCCGGGTGGGCGGGGTGGCAAGCCCTCCGCTAGCGGTGGTGGGACACCCGCCCAGCCGAGTCAGAATGCGGCGCCTCCAGAGCTCGGGGGCGCCGTTGTTGTCGGCGAGGTGGCCGGCGTGGTCATCGGAGGCGACGTAGCCATTGGAGCCGGCGTGGTCATGGGAGTCGGCGTCGTCGCAGGAGTAGGCGTGCTCATCGGAGGCGACGTAGTCATTGGAGGCGACGTCGTCACAGGCGCCGGCGTGGTCATGGGAGTCGGCGACGTTGTAGGGCTTGCCGGCGTACTGGACGCGGCTGGAGGGGTTGTCGTTGCTCCCTTTACCGTCACGAAGACCGACCACGTTCCCCATGTGGTGTTCGTAGGTCCGTTCACCTGGCCGGCAACCGTGTCTCCCGAGAACCGGTAGAGGGCCTTGCCGGCGTAGGTGACCTGGAGGGCGCCGCGCCGCTTTACGGTGCCGAGCTTCGCTGCGTTCACGCCGGTCCCGGCCCGCGCCTTTGTCACTCCTTTTGGCAACAGAACCGCGGGCCAGATCCTCAGGCACTGGGCGGAACAGGGTGTCTTGTTCGCCTTCAACGTATACAGCGTCGTACCACTTACCAGGATCGTGCCGATCTGCGCGTTCTTGGCTGTCGAGATGATGATGCCCTTCGCCCGGTGACTGGGCGCCGCGCTTGCGGCCTTCACCAAGACGGCCGAGGAAGAGACCCCTCCAACTGCGAGTGCGGTTGCCGCCACCAGAAGTGAGACTCCGCTCGTTCTCTGTCGGTTTGGCGTCGCCTGCATCATGGCGTTCCTCCTCATCTCGTCGATAGTGGTTCTACGGATCGGGATCGCCAGGGGATCATCGCGATTTGCCAAATCGCCGACGTCGGAGGCCCTGGCGACGGGCCGGGGTGACGTCGGCAGGGGTGCAAGTGATCCTTTTGGGGTCCTCGGCCGTAGTACTAGTGATGAGCCGAGCCCGGATCCGAGACGAGGAAGGCACTTCTGACGAGGTGCTGCTTTCGGGTATGGCCGTCGGCGACGACCAGGCTGGCCTCGTTTTCGTCCGCCGCTACCAGCGTCGACTGTTCGGGCTGGCCAAGGGGATCGTCGGCGACGCATCACTGGCGGAAGACGTCGCTCAAGAGGCCTTCATCAGGATCTTTCGCCATGCGGTGGTGTACGACGCAAGGCGCGGATCCGTGGCCTCCTGGACGCTCACGATCACCCGCAATCTGGCCATCGACGCCCTGCGGTTCCGAAGCGGTACGCCAACCGACGCCGATGACCCGGTATTTCTCGAATTGCCGAGCACCGAGCGCCAACCCGAAGACGTCGCCGTCACCGGAGACGCGGTTGAACGCCTCCGGGCTGATCTGGCCGGTCTGCCGATCGAGCAGCGCCGCGCCGTCCTCCTTGCCGCCTTATACGGACGGACGGCTTTAGAAATCGCGGAAGCGGAAGGCATCCCGGTCGGGACAGCGAAGAGCCGGATCCGTCTGGGAATGGCCAAGCTCCGCGAAGCAGTGGTGGTCGAGGAGGACCAATGAGCGGCTATGTCGAAGACCCGAGGCAGTGTGAAGCGATCCAGGATGAGCTGGCCGAACTGGCACTCGGAACGTTGTTCGGCCGCAGTCGATCCGAAGTGCTGGACCACGTCGAATCCTGCTCGAGGTGCGCGGCCACGCTCGAGCAACTTTCCGTCGTCGCCGACCAGCTCGTGCAACTGGCGCCGGAAATTGAGCCACCGCTGGGCTTCGAGATCCGGCTGGCGGAGAAGCTCCGGTCGGCAGCTCCGGTGCGTCAGCCGAGCCGTTTGCGCCGAGCCAGCCTGCTTTCCGCCGCCGCCGCGGTCATCGTCGCCCTCGGAATCGGCATCGGAACACTGGCAAACCCGGGAGGAGGCACGAAACCACTCGACCGGTCGACGGTCAATCTCACTGCAGCAAAGCTCACGTCACACGGGCACGTGCTCGGAGAGGTCATGATTTCGGCCGGCAGCCCTTCCTGGATGTTCATGACCATCAACGAGGGCGGGTCGTCGGGCACGGTGACGTGCGAAGTGACCCTGGCCGGGGGAAAGGTCGAGACGATCGGAGAGTTTGAGCTCTCGGGTGGGTATGGCGCCTGGGGCGCGCCCTTGACGTCGGCCGCCGGCCAGGTGCGCTCGGCACGGCTGATCGCCCCGAACGGGGCCATCCTGGCCAGCGCGCAGCTCTCGGCCTGATCGCAGAGACGGGACTACCGCGGACGTGCTGAGGTTGGCGAGGCGGGCAGCCACGATCGGGGCGCGATGGTACGATTTTGCCGTGCCCATCGTCGGATTTCGTCGCCGTTCACAAGCACACCGGATTGCCGTGGGCTAACTCCAGAACCGTTTCTCATTTTGGAATGATCCCCTGGCCTGGCTCGTCCGTAGTCCCTTGTAGCGGGAAACGATTATCCGAGCGGACGAGGAGAGAAACGACATGAAGCAGACCAAGCAACACCGGGAATCTACTCGGCGAGTCCCAGTTGGACTCGATGGCGGGCGCCATAGCGGCTGTTGGCGTGCTTTCCGCATCGACCCTTGGCGCCACCACCGCAGGGGCGGCGACGGGCGTCACTGTTTCGACGGCCACGAACGCCAAGGTCGGCACGGTTCTCGTGAGCGGCAAGACGGTCTATACGCTGAAGGCCAGCAAGACGCCTTGTACCGCGGCGTGCTTGACCGTCTGGCCCGAGCTCGTGCTACCGAAAGGGGTGACGAAGGCCACCGCGGGTACGGGTGTCAACGCGTCGAAGCTCGGCACCGTGAAGCGTTCTGGCGGCGTCCTCCAGGTCACCTACTCCGGCAAGCCGCTCTACTACTTCTCCGGCGACAGCGCCGCCGGACAGGTGAACGGCAATGTGACCGACACCTGGGGCAAATGGGCTGCCGTCGTCACGGCCAAGCCGGCCCCTGGATCAAGCTCCGGGGGACGACTTCCACGACTTCTGGTGGGTCGAGTGCCGGTAGCGGGGGAGCCTCGTTCTAACCTCCACGCTAGGGACTGAGAGGTCGTTATGTCTTCGTTGCTAGGCACGCCCCTTCGCTTCCTTGCTCCATCTCGGGTGGAGCAAGGAAGTCGGGGAGCCAACCGGTCGAGATCGCGCTGTGGTCGCGCGTCTACCTCCCGGCGTGCTCCATCGCTGCCGTTGCCGCCGTTCTCGTCGCCATCGGCTGGTCCAAGCACTGGGGGGGTGCAGACTTCGCCGGCTCCATGACCAGTCTTCGGGTCGTCGTGGCCGGTCCGCTGACCCTGGTGATCATCGGAGTCTTCCTCATCGTGGAGCGGGTGCGGCCGGCACAACGGCGACCGATCTTCGCCCGTGGCTACCGCCAGGACCTCATCTATACGGTGTTCAACGCGACCCTCGTCGTGCCGCTGGTGACGGCCTTGACCCTTTCCTTCGTCCGAGGTAGTCCAACGGTCCCTGCCGTGGCTCGTCCTGGCCAAGATCGCGGTGGTGCCCCGTTGGGGCGCGATTGCGGTGATCTTGGTGGCGATGGACGGGTTGAATTGGTTTGCCCATGGGGCGAACCACCGCTTCCGAGTGCTCTGGCGATTCCACGAGCTTCACCACTCACAAGAGGACATGAACGTGCTGACCGTCTTCCGGACGCACCCACTGATCCATGTCTCCTATCTGATTGCGTTGATCCCCGGGATCGTGCTCCTGGCCAACGGCGCGTTGCCGATAACCCTGCTGGTCCTCTACGGCGGCGTCGTGGCCTTCGCCCACTCGAACACCAACCTGGGCTTCGGGCCTCTCGGACGGATTTTCGTCAGTCCGAACTATCACCGGATCCATCACCAGTTGAACGGACCACAGGACGTCAACCTTGGCTTCGCGCTGACGATCTGGGATCAGCTCTTCCACCGAGCGGTGTTCCCGACCGCAGAGACGATCAGGACCGATACCGGGCTCCCGGTCGGCCGCTGGTCGTCGAACAGGCAGGCGAGCGGCCGCATCACCTCTCGGTCTTCGCCGCTCAGCTGTCGGCGCCGTTCCGCCCGATGAACGACGTCACCGATCCCGCCCGGCCCGGCCGACCGCCCGAGCGACCGGGGACTTGATGGACTCGACGGCGACGGCAGTTCCACGTCCAGACGGGCCGGCGCCACCCTCGTGCACGTGTCTGGCGGCCGTCTTCAGCACCCGAACCGCGCCGCTGCCCGCCGATCTCGCCCTCATCGCCGTGCGCACCGCATTGGCCTGGATCTTCATCTACTACGGGGCGGGAAAGCTGTTCGGGGCGTTCAACGGTCCCGGCATTCACGGGACTGCTCTGTACTTCTCGAAAACTGCTCACCTCCATCCGGGTGGGCTGTTTGCCGTAGTCGGCGGCGTGATCGAGTTCGGCGGAGGCGTTGCCCTGGCTCTGGGCCTCGGCTCTCGCCTCGCCGGACTCGCTCTGTTCGGGGACATGGTGATGGCGATGATCACCGTCACGTGGTCGACCGGGATCAACAACTCGACGACGCCTCCCGGCTATCAATTGAACCTGGCCCTCGGCGTCTTGGCCCTGGTCATGGTGGTGTTTGGCGCCGGCCGATTCAGCATCGACGCGCTGGCCGAGCGCCACCTCGTGCCCCAGGAGACATCCCGTGCCCGCTGAGCGGCGCAGGCTCGGTCGCGGCACACCCGGCAGCCGGGTCAGAGCCGCTCGGAGTGGCACAGGAAATCGTGAATCCGGCGAAGTCGCTCAGTGGGCCACTTCATCCGTACGTCCATGCTGCGGCGTGGGCTGGAGCCCGACTTCATGTCCACCCGAACGAAACGGATCATCAGGATCCTGGCCAATCTCGTCGGAGCGGGCGGCGCCGCCCTCTTTGCGTGGGCCAGTCTGCGGTTCTACCTGCACACGCATCGCTTGATCGGCGCGGTATTCCTCGTCGAGCAGACGTGGGTGGTCATCGCCTACCTTGTCCGGCGACCGGCCGCACGGTGACCCGACGATCGGGCGACTGGCTACTGGCCTTCGGCGGAACATTCGGCGGTGTGCTGTTTCGGCCGATCGGCGCCCATCCGCAGTGGGGGGTCAACGCAGGGCTCGCCTTCCAGCTGGTCGGCCTGGCCATCTGCATAGTGTCGTTCCTCGCCCTGGGCCGTTCCTTCGGCTTCGCCGCCGCGGATCGAGGACTGGTGAGGCGGGGCCCCTACGCCGTCGTCCGCCATCCGATCTATGCCTCCTACGTGTTGCTCCAGTCCGGGTACCTGTTGCAGAGCATTTCCGTACGCAACGCCTTGGTGATGTTGTTCGTGACCAGTTGCAACGTCGGGCGGGCGCTGGCCGAGGACCGCCTGCTGGCCACGAACGAGCAGTACGGCGCCTACCGCGCTCAGGTCCGATGGAGGTTGCTCCCCGGCGTGTGGTAGCTGGGTTCGTACCGGTGCGGGCCGTGTTCCGCTACTGGAGCGTGACCGAGCTGGGCCCGAAACTCGGCAATCTCGAGCTACGTGGCCTTTCTCGCCACGAACCGGAACTGATAGGCGCTGCGCTCCAGCGCGGGCTCGATGAGTCCGGCGGCTTCGAACCGCCCTCCGAGCGTGTCGGGATTCACGGGTACGAAGGTATCCCCGACATGTCCGTCTCGGATCGGGGCGACGTCGAGTGCATCCACGCCAACCAGGATTCCGCCCGGGCGAAGTACGCTGTGGATCTCTCGGAAGAGCCGGTCTTGAGCCTCCGGTGACGGCATGTGGTGGAGCATGGAGAAACACGTCACCGCCGAAAATCGGTCGGCGGGAAGCCCTCCCTCGCTGGCGTCGGCACAGATGACGGTGGCATTGGTGCCGGCCAGGCGCTCGGCCAGCGCCGCGGCCAGGGCCGCGTCGACCTCCACCGCGGTCACCGCTCGGGTCTGGCGACGGAGCAGGTCGGTGGTCAGGCCGGGCCCGGGTCCGATCTCGAGCACGTCGTCGCCCAGCTCGCCGACGCTGAGTACCCAGGGCCACAGGTCCGACTCGAGCATCTCTGCCCACTCGGGACTGGCCAGGAATTGCAAGTGTCCTTCGTTCATCCGGGCTGTCCTTTCCACCGGGTCGTGTCGCTCTCTCATGTGTACACTTCGGCCCGGTGACCGTCTCGCGCTCGGGGACATTTGCCCCGGACGGACAGTTCAGGTGTCGTCGATATGCGCAGCGGCAGCCCAGTGCGTGCCGGCACCTTTGCCTACATGGGCAATGGGTTGGTGACGGGCTGGCACGCCCACGATCTGCACCAGATCGAATACGCGTTCCAAGGGACGGTGGAGGTCGACGCGGGCCGGTCACTACCTGCTCCCGCCTCAGCAGGCCGCATGGATCCCGGCCGGCCTCATGCATCGGACGACGATCAGGACCATGGTTAGCACCGTGTCGGTCTTCTTCCACCCAGACCTGGTTCCCGATGGCGGCGATAGCGCCCGCATCGTGGCTGCTGCCCCCGTGATCCGAGAGATGATTCTCTACTGGGCGTCCGCTGGCCGATCGACCGGTCCTCGGGAGACCCGGCCGCCGACGGCTTCTTCGCCACGCTGGCCGACCTGGTCGGCGCCGGGCTCGATCGGGAGACGCCG
>CAVQVK010000028.1:0-3411 GCA_963717035.1 uncultured Acidimicrobiaceae bacterium
TCACCGTCTCATTCCCGTAGTAGACAGATCGACTGATCTCATTCCGTGGAGGGATATCGAGAGCTCTGCCGTGTTTTATGTTCATGGTTCCGAAGGGGGGGGACGTACAGAGTCAGAGTTCATCTCAAGGACGGACGAAACGGCACGGTTTATGCCTGGTCTCTTCGCAAATCGACCGTGGACAGAGTTGTCGAACAGCTTGAGTTAGCAAGACAGTTCGGGATGATGCCCCGTGTCGACCTCGGCGCCAGAATCTCAAAGCTTGAAGTATTGGCTTGGTCCTCGAGCACGTTCATCTCGCTATTCGACGTTGCTCAAAATATCGCTGTGGATTGTTGTTGCCATCGTTGCGATCACTGCCATTGCGGTTATGTTCGCCTCATTTGCTCCTAGTCCCGGAAATCCATTCGAACCAGTGAGAGGAGCCGTTGTTGGAGTTCCGCTCTTACTCGCTGGCGTTTGGATGGGCTGGTACGCCGTCCGCATCCCTCGCCGGAGGGGAGACCTCCCGCATATTGCAGTTCAAGATTCCCGACCTCGCCGGTGAAAGCCGCCCGTTTCTCGGAGTGCCAGAAATCACCTTTATTTGCCGATGTGATTCGGGGGAGTGTGGGACGAGGTCTGCCAGGCCGGAGATCGAGCCCGACAGGTGGGTCAGTCTCGAAGTGGCTGACCGTCGACTGTGACCTCGGTACGGTCAGGGTAGAAGGACAACATCGCTCTCACTGCGGCGGCCTGAGCCGTCGGCGCCTCGTAGCTCCACACGATGCCGTCATGGATCTCTCCGTCGAAGTCGAGAGACCAATATGACGCCTCACCCTTGAACGGACAAGTGGTATGGAACGTCGTGCGCCGCAGGAGATCCATCTGCACGTCGTCCCGCGGCAGGTAATAGCGCGGGGCAGCCCGGTCTCGTCGAGCTTCATGGCCCGGTCGGTGGTGGCGAGCAGCCGACCGCCGAGCCGGACTTCCACGTGAGCGGGGGTTGGGACGATGCTGATCGTGTGGCCTGGGGTCATGCGTAGTTCAACGGCTCCGGCGACATCAGTATTCCGGCCTTGGCTCACGGCCGTCGACTGAGCAGTTCGCCGGCGGCGATCACGCCTTGCGGAGGCTGGATAAATCGACAAGATAATCACCTCGGTGGTCCGGGCACCGGTGCCGAGGATAATGCGCTGTGACCGTGCCCGCTAGTTCGACCCCCGGTTTCCATGGTGAGGAGGCCGATCCCTTGCCGCCGACGGTGGAGTGGCGCGAGGGGTCTGTTCGACTTATCGATCAGCGCCGACTTCCTGAAGACCTGACTTTCATCGAGGTTGCCACTGTTGATGAGTTGTGCGAGGCCATATCTACGCTCGCGGTCCGGGGCGCTCCAGCATTGGGGGTCGCCGGAGCCATGGGAGTGGCTCTGGCGGCGAACCTCGGACAAGACATCCAGGCTGCGGCAAGCCGTATTGTCGAGACGCGCCCGACGGCCGTGAATCTCCAATGGGGCGTGGAACGAGCGCTCGCCGCGAGCGACCCGATCCTCGAGGCGACTGTCATGGCCGCCGAGGACGTCGAGCGCAACCGGCGGCTCGGCGCGTCGGCGCGGGATTGGTTGCCGAGGGAAGCCGGGTGCTGACCCATTGCAATGCGGGCTCGCTGGCGTGTGTCGGATACGGAACCGCTCTGGGGTGATTCGAGCGGCGCATGAGGCTGGCAAACATCCCTCCGTGTGGGTGGATGAGACCCGACCCGTCCTGCAGGGCAGTCGCCTAACGGCGTGGGAGCTCGATCGTCTCGGTATTCCTGCGACTGTGGTGGTCGATGCCGCCGCCGGTTCACTCATGGCCAACGGCGAAGTGGACTGCGTGATCGTGGGCGTGGACCGTATAGCCGTTAACGGCGACGTAGCGAACAAGATCGGCACGTACTCGTTGGCTGTCCTAGCCCGACACCACGGCATACCTTTTTATGTCGCCGCGCCCGTATCGACCATCGACTTGGCCTGCGCGTCGGGCGCCGATATCCCAGTTGAACAGCGTGTCGGAGAGGAATTGGCCTGGACGGGCGGCCGTAGGGTGACGCCAACTGGGACAGCCATTGCCAATCCCGCTTTTGACATCACCCCGGCTCGACTGATCTCGGCGATCGTGACCGAAGACGGGGTGGTCATCCGTCCCCACCGCAACGCGCTGGCACGCCTTCTTCGATCGACGACACAGTAGGAGTCGTCTGGGCGCCGATCGGTACACCGCCGGCTGGGCCGGGTGAGCGCACAACCCGATGGAACCCCGTGGACGGTGGGTGAGCGGTCAGAACAGACTGTGCAGATGGACCGCGACATGTTCCCACCCGATTTCTACGAACGAGCTGACTCGTCCCCGGATCCCGCGTCTATTCCTGGCCTCGCTTGGTGACACATATCGACGACCACGCCATCGCCGCCGTCGGTGCCCTCTACGACGAACTTGGGATCGCCGGTCAGGGCTCGACCTCATGGGCTCATGGGTATCGCACTTCCGGACTCCGCCGGCGCGGCTGACTGTTCTCGGGATGAACAGCGAGGAGGTTGAGGCCAACCCCGCCGCCTCTGATACCGTCATCCACGACCTCAACGCCGATCCGCGGCTGCCATTTGCCGACGCGACGTTCGACGCAGTGGTGTGTTGCGTCTCTGTCGATTACCTCACCCGGCCGGTGGAGGTGTTCACCGACGTCGCCCGGGTACTGCGGCCTGGAGGGCCCTTCGTTTGCACCTTCTCAACCGGTGTTTCCCGACCAAAGCAATTCGCGGCTGGCTGTATGCGACCGACGAGCAGCATTGCGCCATTGTCGAGCGGTACTTCCAGCTCACCGCGGGCTGGGGGCAGACACGTAGTGAGCGGCGCACACCACCCTCAGATCCAGGCGACCCGCTGTTGGCCGTGTGGGCCTACCGAACTGACGCGGCTGCGAGCTTAAGCGGCGTGCCACGAGTTTGGGAGTCGATCACCTTGGCGGGGCTTCGTTGCTCGTTTTGTTGACCAGCGAAGCTTCGTACGCGGCGCGGAGTCGATCGCTCGCACGCGGTGCGTCAGGGTCAGGGCCCGGGATGCCGAGGTGGAGTTCGCGCAGTTCTTCGATCATCGCCGCCACTAGCTCGGGGCCCCCATCGCGAAGCAATTCGGCGCGGACCCGTAGGCGGCGCTCGCCGTCGCGGTGGGCGAGGCCCCAGGTACCCAGCGCGATCATGACGGGGAGCACTTGGATGCCCGCCTCGGTGAGCGAGTACGCCGCCCGCTGGCCACGGCGGGCGGCGTCGCGGGTGAGCAGCCCGGCGGCCACGAGCTGCTTGAGGCGGCTAGCAAGAATGTTGGTGGCGATGCCCTCCTCTGAGCCGGCGACCAGCTCACAAAGTAGCGGCGGTTGCCGAACATGATGTCGCGC
>CAVQVK010000029.1:0-275348 GCA_963717035.1 uncultured Acidimicrobiaceae bacterium
CGCCGGATCGCCTGACTCGGCCGGATCGCCTGACTCGGCCGGATCGCCCGACACGGCTGAGTCCCTGACCGAGGCCATCTCGCTGCTCGAGTCCTTCGTGTCCTCCTTCGAGCCGGGGCGCTACTGGGGTGAAGACGCCGCAGTCCTGGTCGACCAGTTCTCTCGAGGTGAGCGCCTGTGTGCCACGGGCAAGGCGCTGGCGGCCAAGCGAGCGACCGAGACCGACCTCCACAAACGAGACGGTCGCGCCCCGGCCGAGTGGCTGTCCCAAAAGACGGGGGAGTCCCTAGGGGCGCCGCAGGCTCGCTACAGCTGGCCGACTCGATGGGAGAGCACCCCGAATGGGCGAGGCCCTGCGCACAGGCCAGCTGTCCCACGCTCGGGCCCGCCAGGTGGCCGACGTGTTGAGAGTGGACCCCACCAGCGAGGACGAGCTGGTCGAAGCGGCCAAGGACCCACGAGAGACCAACCGCCAGCTCCAAGACCGCTGCCTGCGAGCCAAGGCCAAGGCCCGATCCGGAGAGGACACCGCGGCCCACTACGAGCGCATCCGGAAGTCTCGCTACCTGCGCCACTACACCGATGGCGACGGGGCCTTCGCTTAGAGGGCCTGTTCACCCCGATGCCGGAGCCAAGCTCATCGCTGCCCTCAAGCCCACCCGCACAGCCATCTTCGACGAGGCCCGAGCCCACGGGTGCGAGAGCGCCCGAGGCCTACGAGGCCGACGCCCTGGTGGCCCTGCTCACCGGGGAGCGCCCCCGGATGCCCCGGGGCGACCGGGGCCGGCCGGCCGACACCGGCCGGGCGAGCACTGACCCGGCTGACTCCGACAGACGACCGACACGACTCCGACCGACCGACTCGACCCCACGACCACCGAATGCTCCTCGACGGGCTACCCCCCACCGGCCAGCGTGCACCTCCGGGTCGACCTCGCCGCCCTCGCCGGGGCCACCTCGAAAACGGCGAGTGCTGTGAGATACCGGGATTGGGCCCGTCCCCCTGGAGACGGCCCGCTCGGTGCTGGGAGATGCCATTTTGCACCTGGTCATCACCAAGGGCTCCGACATCGCCACCGTGTCCCATCTGGGCCGAACCATTCGAGCCCCCTTGCGCACCGCCCTGATCGAACGGGACCAGACCTGTGTGGTCCCGGGCTGTGACGTGCGAGACGGCTTGGAGATCGACCACCGGATCATCCCCGTGGTCGAAAACGGGGAGACCGCCCTGTGGAACCTGGCGCGGCTATGCAACCACCACCATTACCTCCGACATCACAAGGGCTTCCGGCTGGAGGGGGGCCCAGGGGCCTGGGAATGGCTCCCACCGGAGAAGCCACCCCCGAGAAGTGACCGGGGCGAGAGAAGGTAGCGACGAGGACGATCGGCTGTTCTGACTGGACGTGAGCCGGCAAGGCCGCTTGCGGCCGCCGCCGGGCCGATGCCCCCGCGGAAGTATCGCTTCACTGCGATCCGTACAGCCCGAATCATGATTGGCTAGGGGAGCAATTCGCGACGAGTGGTGAACATGCCACCAGTTAGCGTTTGCCCTCGTCGAGCCAGAGGTCGCCGTGCGTCCACCGGAGTCACTGGATTGACGCTCTAAGCTGACCAAGTCATGTCCGCCGGTGAGATCGCCGTACTCATCGCCGCTGGCGCCTGTGTTCTGGCGGTGGTCGGTCTACTCATTGTCATGGCCGGTCTTCGGCGTCAGGTACGCCGGCTCGAGGCGGTGGCAGAAGACCTCCGAATCCAGACCATGCCGCTGGTCGTCGAAGCACACAGGGTCGTGGACCAGGCCGCCACCGAAATGGAGCGGGTAGGTGCAGTGCTCGAGTCGACCGAATCCGTGAGTGCGACCGTCGACTCTGCCTCACGCCTGGCCTATCGGGCGTTTGCCAATCCGGTGGTAAAGGTCCTCGCCGTGAGAGCGGGTGCCGCTGGAGGCATGCGGCGCCTTCGCACCGGTTCGAACCAGAATCGCGACAAGAACGGTCGGAACTAAGCTGATATGCCCAAGCGAACTATTTGGCTGACGGCCGGGGTAGCTCTCGGAGCGGGTTCCACGCTCTGGGCTGAACGCCGGGTGCGGCGCACCATCGAACAGGCAGCGGCAAAGTTAGCCCCCGACGCCCTGGTCGCCGAAGTAGGACGAACCGCCCGTCACGTAGCTGAGTCCACCGGTGATCGTTTCCGAGACGCATACTCCGAGGGCCGCAACGAGATGCAACGTCGCGAAGAGCAGCTGTGGTCGGACCTGGCCAATCGCGGCGTCGCCATTATGGACGACGGACTACCGGCGACGTGCCGCGGCATCGGGCGGGATAAAGAAAGAGCTGCCGACCGGTACCCCGACTCAGAACCCGACCCCGACTCAGACCCCGACACCAGAACCCGACCCAGACGCCACCGACCCAGGCGGATGACACCACCAGGGCGACCCGCCGGCGAATCGCCAAGCGCAGAGCGAAATCACCTTCCCACCTGGGCAACTAGGCTTTCCGGTCGTGACCTCCGGCCCGGCGATGGATGCCAACCAACTTCGTAACTCCTTCACCAGGTTCTTTACCGAGCGCGGTCACACAGCCGTACCGTCAGCCAGCCTCATCCCACATGACCCGACGGTGCTCTTCACCATCGCCGGCATGGTCCCCTTCAAGCCCTTCTTCGTGGGCGACGAACCCGCCCCGTGGTCCCGGGCCACGTCGGTCCAGAAGTGCTTCCGTGCGCTGGACATCGACATCGTCGGCACCACCCAACGCCACTGCACCTTCTTCGAGATGCTCGGCAACTTCAGCTTTGGCGACTACTTCAAGGCCGATGCCATCCCATTTGCCTGGGAATTGATCACCGAGGTCCTCGGCATCGACGGCGACCGTCTCTGGGTGACCGTGTACGAGACCGACGACGAGGCCGAGCAGATCTGGGCCGATGCGGTGGCGTGCCCCCGACCGGATCCAACGGATGGGCGACGACAACTTCTGGCGGATGGGCGACACCGGTCCGTGCGGTCCGAGCTCGGAGATCCACTACGACAAGGGAGAGCGCTACGGACACCGGGGGCCCAGCCCACGGCGGCGACGAGCGCTTCGTCGAGCTGTGGAACCTGGTCTTCATGCAGCTCAACCAACTGCCCGACGGCTCTACCGAGAAGCTCCCGCGCCCGAGCATCGACACAGGCGCCGGGCTCGAGCGGATTCTGCCCATCATCCAGGGTGTCGACTCCATCTTCGACACCGATCTCTTTGTGCCGATGATCGACGCGGCGCAGGCCATCACCGGCCGGATCTACGGCGTCAACGAGAACGAAGACGTTGGCCTGCGCATCCTGGCCGATCACGGTAGGGCCATGTCCATGCTGGTCGCCGACGGGGTCCTGCCCTCCAACGAGGGCCGGGGCTACGTGTTACGCCGCGTCATCCGTCGCGCCATCCGTCGCGCCCGACAGCTGGGCGTGGACGATCCGATCACTCCCCGGCTGGTCGACGCGGCCGTAGGAGTACTCGGCGCCGCGTACCCCAAACTGGCCGAAGATCACCATCTGGTCACCGACGTGGTCAGTCGGGAAGAGGAGGGCTTCCTTCGCACCTTGGCCGCCGGTTCGGCCATCCTCGACGAGCAATTGGCATCCGGGGCCGTCACCATTCCCGGCGACGTGGCCTTCCGCCTGCACGACACCTACGGGTTCCCTGTGGAGCTGACCGTCGAGATGGCCGAGGAGGCCGGGGTCACGGTCGACCTGGCCGGTTTCGAGGAGGCGATGGACGAGCAACGGCGCTTGGCTCGTGCCTCGGCTCGGGCCGGTCGCGTCGATGCCGGTGAGGCCGCCTATCGCGCCGTGCTCGATGCCGAGGGGCAGACCTTGTTCGTCGGCGATTCCCCCGACGGCTACTCGACGCCGGCCCGCGTCGTGGCCGTGCTGGCTGACCCCGACAATCCCGGACAAGCAGAGATCTTCCTCGACCGGACCCCGTTCTATGCCGAGGGTGGTGGCCAGATGGGAGATACCGGGACGATCGTCACCGAAACGGGAACGGCCCTCGTCTACGACACCGTCTCGGCCGCGCCCGGCCTCACCGCCCATCGAGCCGCCGTCACCGGCGAGATTTTCGCTGACCAGGAAGCACTCGCCACCATCGATGCCGTCCGGCGCAATTCACTGCGTCGCAACCACACCGCCACCCACCTCCTCCATGCTTCCTTGCGAACGGTCCTGGGCGACCACGTCCGCCAGCAGAGCTCCTTGGTGGCTCCGGACCATCTGCGCTTCGACTTCAGTCACAACAGCCCGGTGCGGCCCGAGGAGCTGGCTGCGGTGGCGTCGATGGCCAACATGGACGTTCTCAGCGATGCCCCGGTCACGGTGATCGAGACGACCAAGGCCGAGGCGGACGCCATGGGCGCTCTGGCCTTCTTCGGCGACAAGTACGGCGAACGGGTACGGGTCGTTCGCGCCGGCGAGCACTCGACCGAGCTGTGCGGTGGCACCCATGTCGCCGCATTGGGGATGATCGGGCCGATCACCATCGTCTCCGAGTCGTCCATCGGGTCGGGCAAGCGGCGAATCGAAGCTCTTTCGGGAACCGGGGCCCTGCAACGCAGCATGGAGCGCGACACCGTGCTGGCCGAAGCGGCATCCCTGTTGCGAACCGAGCCGGAAAGCCTGCCCGAGGCGATCGAACGCCTCCTCGAGCGTCAGCGGGCGGCCGACAGGGCGTTGGAGCAGGCCCAGAGCAAAGAGCTCCAAGCCGAGGCAGGCAGCCTCGTCGCCGCGGCCACAGACGGCGTCGTGGTGGCCCGCCGGGACGGCCTCGGCCCCGATCTGCTTCGTGATCTGGCTCAGAACACCAGGAAGCTGGGGTCGCTCCGCGCCGTCGTGCTCGGAGGGAGCCCGGAAGGGACTCGCGCCTCCGTGGTCGCGGCCGCCGACGTCAACGACGGTGTCCACGCTGGGGACCTGGTTAAACGGGTGGCGCCGCTGGTCGGAGGCGGTGGTGGCGGCTCACCTGAGGTAGCGGTGGCCGGAGGCAAGGATGTGGCCGGTATTGACAACGCGCTCGATGAGGCCCGCCGAGCTCTCTCGGGCGGGTGACCGGGAGCTCATCGTGATGGCCAAAGCCGCACAGCTCGTGATGGCCAGACTCATCGTGATGGCCAAACCGGCACGGGGAGATCACGACCCTGCCGGAAGGGAACCGGGCCCAGCGGGCGGGCCGAGCAGTCGGCCTGGATCTGGGTTCTCGCCGGATCGGCGTCGCGGTGAGCGATTCAGCCGGCACGCTGGCCTCGCCTCGGACCACAGTGCTCCGAACCAACGATGCGGCCGGGGATCGTCGGGCACTGGTATCCCTGGTGCTCGAGGCTGGCGCCGGCGTGGTCGTGATCGGCCTACCCTTGTCGCTAGGGGGCAATCGGGGAACCGCGGCCAAAGGGGCAGAAGCGGAGGCGGCCGAGCTGGCGAAGCTGCTCGGGCCGGAGGGAGTCGAGGTGGAATTGTTCGACGAACGCCTGACCACCGTGAGCGCACATGCAGCACTGGCTGAGACCGGGAAATCCTCTCGGAACCGACGCTCGGTGGTGGACCGTTCGGCTGCAGCGGTGATCCTTCAGGCATGGCTCGACGGCCGTCGGTCGCCGAAGGGTGATCGTTGACCGAGGAGGAACCTCCGCCTCGGTCCAGCAGCGATGATCAGCCGGCGCCGCCCCCATCCGGGCAGCCCGCGCCGCCCCCATCCGGGGCAGCGCCAGGGAACGCGGAAGCGGCAGCGGAGCAGCAGAACCAGGCACAGACCGGTCGGCCGTAGGTCGCCATCCATGGTGGACGTTGGCAATTTCTGCGGCGGTCATCATCGTCGCGGTCGTTGGGAGCGGCCTGCTCTGGCTCGATCACCAAGGGAAGCAGGGGGGATCCGGGGGACGAGAGGTGATCATCCACGTTGGACAGGGAGAGGGCACGGCCAAGGTGACTTCATTGCTGCAGAGCAAGAAGGTGGTGGGGAACTCGTTGGCTCTTGAAGCCTGGCTGCTCTTGCACGGTGCCCCTACCATCGGTGCGGGCACGTACGTCTTCCACCAGAACGAGAGCTTCGCCTCGGTCAAGAGCGACCTGGAGGCCGGGCCGAACGTCTTCTCGCTCCAGATCCCCCCGGTTCGTCGGTAGAGCAGGTCAGCAGCCAAGTGGCCCAGCTGCCCGGTCATGACGGGTCGGCCTTCTTGGCCCTGGCCACCGGTGGTACTGTGCGTTCGCCGTGGTCACCGCCTGGTTCGGGCCGCCTCGACGGACTGCTGGGGGCGGGTAACTACCAAGTGCTGCCCGGTGAGACCGACACGCAACTTCTGATCAACATGATCGACCGATTCGACGAAATGGCCAAGTCAAACGGGCTGGCCTCCAGCCCACAGAAGGTGGGGCGTTCGTCCTACGAGGTGATCACCGTGGCTTCGATCGTGCAGAAAGAAGCGGTTATCAGCAAGAACATGGCCTCGGTTGCCCGGGTCATCTACAACCGCCTCGCCGCCGGCGTGCCCCTGCAGTCGGTGGCCACTGTGCGCTACGCGGAGCATCTCGAGGGGCAGCCGGTGACGCAACAGGACGAGCGCCAGCCGAGCAGGTTCAACACGTTCGTCAACAAGGGTCTGACCCCCAGCCCAATCTGCTCCCCTTCGTCAGCCGCCCTTCGAGCCGCGCTCAACCCATCGAACGGGCCCTGGCGCTATTACGTGGTGACGGAAAAGGACGGGACAGAGTCCTTCGCCACCACCGAGGCCCAGGAGCGGGCCATTGTGGCGTTGGCGAAACGACGGGGACTCCAGTAGGCCATCTGGGACTCGAGTATGGCCCCGCCCCTGAACCGCCGCCCACCAAATCGAGACCACCAAATCGAGACGACCAAATCGACACCACCGCTGACACCGTTGACCCATGACCTTCTCTACCTGACATCGGCCGAGTCTCCGCCGCCACCACTGTGGTCGGCGTCATCGGTGACCCGTCGACCATTCGCTCTCGCCCCTCTTGCACAACACGGCCTTCGCCGAGATGGGGCTGAGTTGGGTATCCGTGGGCTTTCCGGTCTCCGCCGGCCAAGCCGAGGCCGGCCCTGGCCGGGATGCGGGCACTGGGCATCGCCGGCCTCTCTGTAACCATGCCCCACAAGGAGGCGATCGCCGGTCTCGTCGACCGAGCGACCCCTGCGGTTACCCGGCTAGCCGCGGTCAACTGCGTCACGTTGACGCTCGGGCCAGCTGGAGGGCAGACAATACCGACGGAGAGGGATTTCTGGCCGCGTTGCGTCATGGCGACGGATTCGAGCCCGAGGACAGGCGTTGCCTGGTGATCGGGGCCGGCGGCGCGGCCCGGGCGGTGGTCCTGGCGTTGGCCGAGGCCGGCGCCGCCGAGGTGATCGTGGTCAACCGGACCGAGAGCCGGGCAGTCGTGGCTGCCGCCCTCGCCGGAACCGCCGGGCGGGTGGGCCGCCCCGAGGAGGTGTCCACAGCCGACCTGGTGGTCAATCGCGCACGCCGCATGCCGGGCATGCGCCGACACCCAGGCTCCCAGTCCCGAGGCACCGCAGGCTCCCGAGGCTCCCGAGGCTCCGCAGGCTCCCGAGGCTCCCGGACCGATGGGACCAGACGCTCTGGAACCGGACCGGCCGACTTCCCTTCCCGCTGGATCCCGAGCTTCTGGTGCCGGGCAGGTGGTGGTGGACCTCGTCTACCACCCGGCCTCCACGCCCTGGCTCCGGGCCGCTCAGGACAGGGGAGCGATCACCCACAACGGGCTGGGGATGCTGGTCCACCAGGCCGCCGCTCAGCTCCGACCTGGACGGGCCAAGAACCGCCTGTCGCTGCCATGTGGCAGGCGGCAACGGCTGCCCTCGGTGCCCGCTGAAGCCCCGATAACCTGGGCTCCCGGAGCTGCTTGGTGAACTACGTCCCCATACACGCAACGCGCCGGTCTCGCCAGGCCAACCTGGTGACTTCGCGCGTCGACTTGCTCCTGGTGTTCACGACCACCCTCCTGGCCGTCGTCGGGGTCGTCATGGTGTACTCGGCGACCCGAGGGAAGCTCTTGTTGGCCGGGGAGGATCCCCGGTACTACCTGAAGCGGCAGCTGGCCTTCACGATCATCGGGTTGTTGGTCATGGTCGCCTTGACGCTGTTCGACTACCGGCGGCTGGAGCACGTCAGCACCCTCATCTACCTGGGTACGGTGTTCCTCCTGGTGGCGGTGCTGGCCATCGGCTCCAGTGCCCAGGGCGCGCAGCGGTGGTTCCCAATCGGCCCCTTCCAGCTGCAGCCGTCCCAGTTCGCCACCCTGGCCATGATCATCGCCTTTGCCACATACTGCGCCCGAAGACCGGAAGGTCTGGTGTTCAGGGACATGGTCCGCCTGGTGCTGATGGCCGGCATACCGATCATCATCGTGATCAAGCAGCCCGACCTCGGAACGGGCATCGTCATGTGCGTCATCTTGCTGGTGATGCTGGGGGCGGCCGGCCTGCCCGGTCGGTATCTGCTCCTCCTGGTGGCCGCGCTGGTCCTCCTGATCGTCGTGACGCTCCAGGTCGGGTTGCTGCAGAAATACCAAATCGAACGGCTGACCAGCTTCATCTCACCCAACAAGGCCAGCGTGACGGCGACGTACAACGTGACCCAGGCCAAGAACGCCATCGGGGCCGGGGGCTGGTTCGGCACCGGGCTGTTCAAGGGCGCACAGACCAATCTGGCCTACGTGCCCTCGCAGCAGACCGACTTCATCTTCTCAGCGGTGGGGGAGCAACTCGGCTTTGTGGGCACGGCGGTCGTGCTCGGGCTCTTCGGCGTGGTTGCCTGGCGGATCCTGCGCACGGCCCAGCTGGCCCGGGACAACTTACGGGCGCCTCCTCTGTACCGGGTTCTTCGCCCTGATCGTGTTCTCGGTGTTCGAGAATGTGGGCATGAACATGGGGATCATGCCGGTCGCCGGGATCCCACTTCCCTTCCTCAGTTACGGCGGCTCTGCCATCATCGGCTTCTTCGCGGCCGTCGGGTTGGTGCTCAACGTCCACATGCGGAGCGTTCGTTGAGCCAAGGGCCGGCTCTACCCGCGCCCGAGTTCCGCATGGCCATTGTCGCTGACGTCGCCGTTGCCCTACCGTCCCAGTTTCCGACCGTGGTCCTTCGTGAGACGGAGGCTCCTCGCCGGCAGCTGTCGTTTTCCGTCGGCATGCAAGACGGCGTCGGGCTTTCGCACGCTCTCCGTCGGGTGCCCACGCCGCGGCCGCTGACCCACGAGCTGATCACCGATGTGCTGAGCGGGTTCGATATTGACGTCATCGCCATCCGCCTGGTCGGTCGCCAGGGCAAGACCTATTTCGCCGAGCTCGACCTCCGAGGGCGGACGGGGCGGAATGTCTATTCGTGCCGGCCTACCGACGCTCTGGCCGTCGCCCTGCACCAGGCCGTCCCCGTGCCCATCCTGATCGACTCCCGGTTGTTCGAGGAGGAAGGCGACGTCGTTCCCTGGTCGCCGCCGCCTGTGGCTGAAGGCGCGGCAGGTGAGGTAGCGGAAGCTACGGGAGCGACACCCGCGGATCCGAGCGAGCGACGGAGCAGCGGGAGCGACACCCCGGATCAGCGGGCGACGGAGCAGCCGGTGACGGAGCCGACGACGCCGCCCGAGACGTCACCCCGGCCGTCGCAACGGGATCCACCCCCGCGGCCCCGGGTCAAGCACCGACGCTCAAAACGGCGAGGCCGCCGCCGATGGTTCAGCGAATTCGCAACCCAAATCCGATGGACTCCCGACCGAAGCTGGACTCCCGACCGAGGCTGGACTCCCGACACCGAGGCATGCGACTCCCGACCGAAGCTGGACTCGGCGTTCGGGCACCGATTGGCGCTCGCGCGGACCGAAGGGACCGCCCGACCGTAGGCGGCTTCTAAGGCCCGTTGGCCAACTCGCCCTGTTTCTCGTTGGCTGACTGGGCGGCGTCCACCGACCGGGTCCCCTCGTCGGATATTCGCATGAGTAGGGCGACCAGCACGTAGTTGGCAATGAGCGCCGAGCCGCCATAGGAGACGAACGGGAGCGTGATCCCGGTCAGCGGCAGGAGCCGGGTCACCCCGGCAATAATGAAGAAGGCCTGGAAGCCGATGATGATGGTCAGACCGGTGGCGGTCAGCTTGGCGAAATCGGAGCGAGCGGCCTGGGCGATGCGGAGCCCGGCTCCCACCAGCAACAAGAAGGCGACCACGATCATGGTTGGAGCCGAGCAGGCCCATCTCCTCGCCGATGACCGAGAAGATGAAGTCGGTATTGGGGTTGGGTATCGAATAGGCACCGGCGCCCAGCCCGAGCCCGGTCCCACCGATTCCCCCGCTGCCGAGGGCAAACCACGATTGAGACAGTTGATTACCCGTCGTGTTGATCGTCTTCCACGGATCGAGCCAGGTCTCCACCCGGACGTGGGTCTGGTTCAGGTACTTGCCGGCCAGGTAGGCGCCGATGGCAAAGGCCACGACGCCCAGTGCCAGGTAGCCGGTTCGGCCGGTCGTGACCCACAACAAGCCGATGAAGAGGGTGAACAGCAGTGCCGAGAAGCCGATGTCGTGCTCAAGGCTCATCACCCCGATGGCGAAGATCCACGCCGCGGCGATGGGCACCAGCGGGCGGGGGTCGAGGACCAGGCGCCCGCCCACCCGTGCGGTAGGTGTGCTCAGAAGCTCCCGCTTCTCGACGAAGTAGGAGGCGAAGAAGATGCACAGCAGGATCTTGGCCAGCTCCACCGGCTGTAGCTCGAGCGAGCCGACTCGCACCCACAGCCTGGCCCCTTGGATGTTCTGTCCGAATACCGGCATCAGCGGAGCGAGGAGCAAGAGGACGGCGAACAGCAGGAGCAGATATCGGTAGCGGTCGAGATCTCGAGACCGTCGGACGAGCAACAACGTGAGCACGTACGCACCAACGCCGATAGCAGTCCAAAGGGCCTGAATAGGGGCATAGTTCCACCCTTTGCCCAGATCGATCCGCAGGATCATCACGTAGCCGATGCCGTTCAACAGGAACACGAGTGGCAGAACCACCGGATGGGCATCGGGGGCGAGATAGCGGTTGGCGATATGCCCGACCGCGCCCAGAGCGAACATGGCCACAAGGAGCGGGCCGACATCGGCTGGAACCTTATTGGTATTGCCCACGATCATCAGGGTGTAGGCAGCCAAGATGATCACCGCGGCCGCGGCCATGAGCCCTAGTTCCGTGCGGCGCCTCGGCTTAGGCCCGGGAGGTCGACGGAGGGGAGCAGGTGTTCGTATGTGGCTCAGGACCGACACTGCCGGGGAGCCTACTGGGGCACACTGGGGCAACGGGGGAGGGAGCTGAGCGTCGCCTTTGCCTCCGGCTGTCCCCGCAATGCCACCGTCTAGCCCCTCGCCGGCCCGGCGTAGGCCTCGCCCCGGGCGCAGGCCCTGGCATCGCCTCAGGTCCGCCATTCCGCCCACCTGTCCGCCAGGACATCGGAGCCGACACCCCGTATCGGCAGTACCATGCTCGTCGTATGAAACCCGATGCATCACCCAGGGTTCGATGGCCGCGGAGGCCCTCATGGCGGTGACTGCCGCAGGTGGTACCGCTGAAACCGCCATTTTGAAGGCGGAGGGGCCGAACTCACGGGCCTGGTCACGCGACCCAGGGGTCGAGTTGCCCCGTGATCGCTTCCTTAACCGCGAGCTGTCCTGGCTCGAGTTCGGTGCGCGGCTGCTGGAGCTGGCCGAAGATGATGACCTTCCCCTTTTCGAACGGGTGAAGTTCCTGGCCATCTTCGCCGACGGCCTCGACGAGTTCTTCCAAGTTCGGGTGGCGGGGCTCGAGGACCAAGTAGCCGCCGGACTGCGCACCCGCTCACCGGACGGCATGCGACCGCTCGAACAGCTCGATGCCATTACTGCTCGGGTGACCGACCTGGTCGACCGCCAGGGCCACATCTTCTTGGACCGGGTGGTTCCCCTCCTGGCCTCGGCCGGAGTCGTCCTGTCCGACTGGCACACGTTGGACGAGGACGACCGGACCTACCTGGTCGATGTCTTTCACCAACAGATCTTTCCTGTTCTGACCCCCCTTGCCGTCGACCCAGGGCACCCCTTCCCTTATATCTCCAACCTGTCGCTGAACCTGGTCGTCCGGGTGGTCGACCCGGTCACCACCGAGAGCAGGATTGCCCGGGTGAAGGTCCCTCCCTTGCTGCCTCGGTTCGTGGTCATGCCCGACGGCGAGCGGTTCGTGCCCTTGGAGCAGGTGATCGCCGCCCACCTGGACATGCTGTTTCCAGCGATGACGATCGGGGAGCACTACGCCTTCCGCGTGACGCGGAATGCCGACCTGTCCGTCGAACAGGACGAAGCCGGTGATCTTTTGGCCGCAGTGGAGCTGGAGCTCCAACGCCGCCGGTTCGGCGAGGCGGTCCGCCTCGAGATCGCAGCCGACGCCACGCCGGCAATTCGAGATCTCTTGGTCGCAGAGGTCGATGTCCCTTTCGAGAGCGTGTATGCCATCGAGGGTCCCATCGATCTGAGTGGACTGTGGGCGGTCGTCGGACTAGATCGCCCCGATCTGTCCGTCGAACCATGGGTTCCGGTCACGGCGGCACCTTTGGCGGCACCCTCTCTTCCAGGATTAGCGGCACCGCTCACGTCAGCGACACCCCTTACATCGCCTCCGCTCAAGTCGGCATCACCCCTGGCAGCGTCACCCCTCACGTCGGCGTCACCGCTAGTAGCGTCACCGATCACGTCGGCACAGCTCACGTCGGGAGCAATCTCACCACCCGAACAAGCGAGAGTTCCCGTTCCCGCCCCTTCACCGGCATCAGCACTAGCTGGGGCAAGGCCGATGAACCCGTCGCAAGGGCGGGTGGTCGAGTCCGTCGACATCTTCGCCGTCCTCCGGGATCAGGACGTGCTCGTCCACCATCCCTATGACTCGTTCGCCACCTCGATCGAGGCCTTCATCAGCCAGGCCGCCGACGATCCCGACGTTCTGGCCATCAAGCAGACGCTGTACCGGACCTCGGGAGACAGTCCGATCGTGGCGTCGCTCATCCGAGCCTCTCAGTCCGGGAAGCAGGTAGCGGCGCTGGTGGAGCTGCAGGCACGGTTCGACGAACAAGCCAACATCGCTTGGGCCCGAGCGCTCGAAGAGGCCGGTGTGCACGTTGTCTACGGCCTCGCCGGGCTGAAGACACATTCGAAGACGGCGCTGGTAGCTCGGCGGGAGGCTGACGGCGTCCGTCGGTACTGTCACATCGGCACCGGCAACTACAACTCCCGAACGGCGCTGAACTACGAGGACTTGGGCCTGCTGACGTCCAATGCCGAGATCGCCATCGACGTGGGCAACCTGTTCAATTACCTAACCGGTTTCAGCAGGCCGACCGAGTACCAGAACCTCGTGGTGGCACCGGTGTCACTGCGGAATCAGATGTTGGAGTGGATCGACGCTGAGGCGCTCGCCGGGACCGAGGGTCGGATCATTCTCAAGGCCAACGGCCTCACTGATCCGGCCGTCATCGACCATCTGTATCAAGCCTCCCAGGCGGGAGTGTCGATCGACTTGATCATCCGTAGTCGATGCTGCCTTCGTCCTGGAGTTCCCGGGCTCTCCGAGAACATCCGGGTCCGGTCCATCGTGGGTCGGTTCTTGGAGCATTCCCGCATCTACCGGTTCGGCGGGGTGGCGGATCGCCCGCTGGTGATCATGATGGGGTCGGCAGACCTCATGGAGCGCAACCTCGATCGCCGGATTGAGGCGATGGTTCCAATCGAGGCCCCTGACCTGCAGGAACGGCTGGCCCGCGTCTTGAACCTGGCCCTCATGGACGACGCCAATACTTGGACCCTGGGCGATGACGGCACTTGGACCAGGGTGCCTTCCGAGACCGGCATCAGCCTTCAGGACCGCCTCCGACACGATGCACAGACCCGTGCACAGGGCCCGATCGATCTTGCCTCGACTACGCCGCCGGGTCCGCCGGTGGCTGGACGTCGGTTCCGTTGGCTTTCTCTCCGCGCCTGGAGGCGTCGCTTTGGGGGGCGAAGGCACCCTTCTTCTCGGACTTGACCTGGGCCGATCTCCTCCGAAACCGATGGACGTGACCGGTTGCCGCTGGAGGGTCAGCCTCAGCCTCGGCTTCGTGCGACCCCTCGTCGGATCCGTTTGGGGCTCCTGACCTGGTTGTGGCCCCTCTGGCCGGGTTCTTCCCATTTGTCCACCCGGAGTCCATCCACCCGGGGTCCAGAGGACTTTTGGTGGTTGACGCTGGTCCCGAATCGCCAGGCCGCCCGCGCCCGTCGCGCTGCCGCGCCCCGGCCTGATCTGCCGGCGCCCGGCGCCCGTCGGCTGCCGCCCCGGGCTGATCTGTCCGCGCCCCCTCCGGTTCTTCCCGTGCACCTGTTGCCGCTGCCGGCGCCGCTGTCCGTTCTGCCGGCGCCGCTCTCGCTTGCTCGGCTCCTCTGCTTGCCGCCACGGCTGCCCGGGGCTGTGACCCTCCGTCCGGCTCGGTCGCTGTCCGACTCGCGTGCCTGCCGTCAGTTTCGTCCTCGACGGCCAAGGCTTCGTCTTCGACCCCCAGGGCTCCACGCCTGCGTTGGTATCGGTCCAGGAAGAAGAGATGAAGGCGCCGGTACAGATTGCCGCGTTCGAATTCGAGCGACACGTAGGCCATGCCGCCAAAGGGAATGGGCAACCAGAAGTTGATGGCCCGATAGGCGAGCACGCCTGAGAGCGCCTGTCCCGCTGTGGGTCCAAACCCGGTGATCATCGATACCAGGACGAACTCGACCACGCCGAGGCCGCCGGGCGTAATGGGAATGGCGGCGAGGATATTGGCCAACCCATAGGCCACCAGAAGGTCGATCGGGGAGATGAAGTGGCTGAACGCGGCGACGAACACCCAGAGCGAGGCGGCGTCGAGCAACCAGTTGATCGTGGCCCAGGTCACGGCTCTGATCAGCAGCGGACGGTCCTCCAAGAGGACCGCGAAGCGCTGTGCCAGGCGCTGCACCGTCGCCGCCGTCTTGTCGGGGTCGAGGAAGCGAAGTCGTCCGGAAACCCTCCGGACCACGCTTGCGGCCCGTTCCTGTCCTCTGGTCAGAAGGTAGAAGAGCCCTCCGAATGCGCCCAGGAGGACCACGCCGATGGCGGCAGCCACCACGACCAAGATCGTTCCCGATTGGGACTGGCCGCCCTGATGGCTGGTCGGGACATGGAAGCCGTGAATCAACACGAAGGCCACCAATGCCAGCCAGAACAGGACGTTCAGAACCACAGCGGACCCGATGCCCTGGGTCCCAGCGCGAAGCCGGTATCCGAGCCGCTCACCCCCGATTGGGTCAGCAGGCGGTATCCGAGAGCCGCCCCCGGAGCGGTACCCCCCGGCGATACGTGGCTTAGGGCCAGGGTGGACATGTTGATGCGGAACAGGCGAAGCCTTCGTGGTCCATTTTTCGGGAGCACGGCATACGTCAGCTGGGTGTAGGCGGCCAGAGCCCCGATTTCGAGCACCGTACCGAGGATGAGGTACACGGGATGGATATGACCGAGAGCAGTGAGGTCCTGGCGATGACTGGCCAGCAGGGGGAGTGCGATATAGAAGACGAAGAGGAACAAGAGAACCAACCCGACGGACCAGCGGACCTCCCTCCGTACGAACGGGCCTCGGTGCCACCAGCGCCGTCGCGGACCATCGGGGTTCTCGGCGACCATCGCACTCATGTTGGCACGCTGGTACCTGGTCGACCTGCCAAGCTGGGTCGATGGGCGAGGGGGCGGGCAACGGGCAGGCGGGACATCAGCCGGCGAACCCCCCGTCGAACGGGCAGGTAGGCACGGCGGCACCCGATGAATCGACCAGCGCCCCGGCACCCAATGAATCGACCACCGCCCTGTCTGGTCGCGAGTCGACCACCGCCCCGGCCCAGACGGTTCGGACCGAAGAGCGGTTGGACGAGGCCGGACCCGACGCGCCCCGCCGCGACCGTCTGTTCGCGGCCTTCTCCAGGAAAGGCGTACCTCTCCGGACGATTCTGACTGTCGACGCGGTGGTGATCGTCACCTGGGTGCTCTACCGGCTGCTCGGTCGCCTGCGCGAAGTGATCCTGTGGATCCTCATTGCTGCCTTCATCTCGTTGGTGCTCAATCCGGCGGTGGTGGCGTTGCAACGTTGGCGGCTGAGGCGCACTGCTGCGGTGGTACTGGTGTTCGTGGCCGCCGTGCTGGCGTTCACCGGCTTGCTGGTCCTTTTCGGATACCCGTTGGTCAACTCGCTCACCCACTTTGCCGAGCAGCTTCCGCACATGATCCGCGAGCTGAAAAAGGGCCACGGCACGCTCGCCCATCTTCTCGATCGGGTTCACTTGCTCAGCTGGGTGCAGAAGAATGCACCCAAGATCCAGACGGCGGCCCAGAATTTGGGAAAGCCGGCACTCAGCGTGGGCACCAACCTGGGCAAGGCCGTCTTCTCGACGATCCTGGCTCTGACCACCATCGGCTTCCTCTCGCTGTTCATGCTCATTGAGGCACCGGCCATTCGCCGCGGCTTTCTGGGTGCGCTGGCACCGAGCAGGCGGAACCGGGTCGAGGCGGTGGCTGGAACGGTGTCCAAGTCGGTTACCGCGTACGTGCTCGGCAACGTCGCCCTCTCTCATCTTCGGCGTCGTGATATTTGTCACGCTGCTGATCTTGGGCGTTCCCTTCGCGCTGCTCCTGGGCTTGTGGGTCGGTCTTGTGGCCATGATTCCCCTGGTCGGGGGTCTGATCGCCGGGATCCCCACCGTGGCCATCGCCCTGTTGCACTCCCCGTTCGCGGCCGTCGTGGCCCTGATCGTCTTCGTGGCCTTCCAGCTGGTCGAGAACCACTTCCTGTACCCCATCGTCATGAGCAGGACGGTACGGATGAACCCCCTGTGGGTCCTGCTTTCCGTCCTTGTGGGGGCGAACTTGGGTGGCGTCTTCGGCTCTGCACTCGGCGCCCTCGCCGGCGCCCTGGTAGCCATCCCGGTCGGGGGTGCGATCCAGGTGGTCTTCCGCGAGGTGTGGCAGCACACTCGGGCCAGCCCGGCCGATGGACCACACGTCGGTGCCGTCAATGCGTCTCAGCTGGTCCCCGCCACCGACGACAGGGATCTCGTCCCGTAAGCTGCCCCCCGTGCACGTCCTCGTGGTCCTTCCCACGTACAACGAATCGGAGAACATCGACCGGGTTCTTCGCCGTATCCGCGATGCCCTTCCCGACGCAACCGTTCTGGTTGTCGACGATGGAAGCCCTGATGGCACTGCAAAATTGGCCGAGGCGACTGGTCGGGAGATCGGTGGCATCGAGGTCCTCCGGCGTCAGGAGAAGTCGGGACTCGGAAGCGCGTATCGGGCCGGATTCCGGTGGGGCCTCGACCGCCAGTACGAGGCCTGTATCGAGATGGATGCCGATCTCTCGCATGACCCAGACGCCCTTCCCGGGCTTGTCGCCCCTCTGAGCAACGGCTATGAGGTCGCCGTTGGTTCACGCTATATCCCAGGCGGTTCCATCCCGAACTGGGCATGGCACCGGCGCCTGGTGTCGCGGGGCGGGAATGTCTACGCCCAGGCCTTGTTGGGTCTCGGGGTGAACGACTCCACATCGGGCTTCCGGGCCTATGCCGCGTCGGTGCTCCGCCGCATCGATCTCGACGGCATCCGGGCCGACGGCTACGGGTTCCAGATCGAGATGACGTACCGGGCCAAGCGCGCCGGTGCCCGGATAGTCGAGGTGCCCATACGATTCGTCGATCGGGTCGACGGCGAATCCAAGATGTCGACGTATATCGTGGTCGAGGCGTTCGCCCTGGTGACCTGGTGGGGACTCCTGCGAGCTGTCAACGTCTTCCGGCAGAAGAGAGAACCGGCCGAGGTTGCCGTCTGAGGCATACCCAGGCTCTCTGAGGCATACCCAGGCCGTCTGAGGCATACGCAGGCTGCGCCGTCTGCAAGCATGGAGCAATGAGATCATCGGGGCGAGTCCTGGTGGTGGACGACGAGCCGTACATCACCGACGTGCTGGCCGCTGCCCTCCGGTTCGAGGGATTCGACATCGAGGTGGCGGCTACCGGGGCCCAGGCCCTCTCCATGGCCCTACCCGGGGGATTCGACATGATCGTGCTCGACGTCATGCTCCCCGATCTCGAAGGGATCGAGGTGTGTCACCAGCTCCGGTCTGCGGGCACCAGCACCCCTGTCCTGTTCCTCACGGCCCGGGACACGTCGGGGGACAAGCTGGCCGGTCTGGCCGTCGGCGATGATTATGTGACCAAGCCGTTCAGCATCGACGAGCTGGTCGCCCGGATCCGGGCCGTGCTACGGCGAACTATGCCCGACGGCTCCGACCTTGACGGGCGCCTCCGGTTCGTCGACTTGGTCATGGACGACGAAACTCACGAGGTCTGGCGGGCCAACGAATTGATCGAGCTCACCGCCACCGAGTTCAACCTCTTGCGCTACCTCTTGGTAAACGCTCGTCGCGTGGTGTCCAAGTCGGAGATTCTCAGCGCCGGTGTGGGACTACGACTTCGAGGGCGACGCCAATATCGTCGAGACCTACATCAGTTACCTACGCAAGAAGATCGACCGCTTCGATCCGCCCCTTGTTCACACCATCCGGCGTGTCGGCTACAGCTTGCGGGAGCCCCGGACATGAGACTTCCTCGGCGATTCTGGGAGCCCCGGACATGAGATCCCGGCAATTCCAGGAGCCCCGGCCTTTCCAGGAGCCCCGGCCTTTCCAGGAGCCCCGGCCATGAGGATCAGACGACGGTTGATCGCCATCATGGTCGTCCTGGTGGCCTTGGGCCTGGTCGCTGTGGACGTCGTCACGTATAGCTCGTTGCATTCCTATCTCTACGGTCGGACCGACGACCAGCTCAATGTGGCCCAGGACCAAGTGGACGCGGCATTGGTGCACGCTCAATCCCATGGCGTTCACTTGAGCGCGGCGACCGTGGGCCGAATCGTCAGCCCAGAGGTGTACGTGGAGATCCTGAACAAGGCCCGGAAACCTGTCCTGACCCGCCCTTCGGGGAGCAAGCTTTATCAAGACCCGCCGCCGATGGTGCCGGCCAAGCTGCCGGTGCATCCACCGTTCACCCGAAGACAGCTGGCCCACGGGAGCTACGGGCCCGATGCGTCCTCGGTCAACGTCCCCTCGGCTGCGTCGAGGTCCCCGTCCCAGCCTGACGCCGAGTACCGGCTGCAAGCATCTGCGCTTCCGGGCGGGACATTGGTCGTCGCCACTCGACTCGACTCGGTCAACGCCACCCTGAGTTCGCTCCTTCGCGTGGAGTTGGCCGTCTCTGCCGGTGTGGTGGTCGCCCTCCTGATCATGTTGACCCTCCTGATCACACGCGGTCTCCGACCTCTCGAGGACATGACGGAAGAGGCAGGCGCCATCGCCGCCGGCGATCTGACTCGCCGAGTCCAACCGGCCGACGACAAGAGCGAGATCGGTAGGTTGGGGAGCGCGTTGAACGGCATGTTGGCCCAGATCGAGCTGGCCTTCGACAAACAGCGGAGCTCGGAGGAAAGGCTCCGGCGTTTCCTGGGAGATGCTTCTCACGAATTGCGAACTCCGTTGACCTCGATCCGCGGCTATGCGGAGCTGCTTCGCAAGGATGCCCTCGAGGATGACGACGCCAGAGAACGGGCGCTAGCCCGGATCGAAAGCGAGGCGACCCGAATGGGCGCTTTGGTGGAGGACCTGTTAGTCCTGGCCCGGATGGGTGAGAGCCCCCACCCGACAACAAAGCCGGTGAACTTGGTCGCCATCGTGACTGACGCGGTCGAGGACGCTCGGACCCTCGATCCCAGCAGAACGATCACGCTGAGCGCCTCGGACCGCGCCATCGTCGAGGCCGACGACCAACGGGTTGAGCAGTTGATCCACAACCTGTTGCAGAACGCCTTGGTCCACACCCCGGCAGGTACTCCAGTTGACGTCCGGGTGGAGCGATCAGCGAATCAGATCGTTCTTCGGTTCGCGACGAGGGCCCGGGGCTGGATGCGGAGCAGGTGAGCCACGTGTTTGATCGCTTCTACCGAGGCACGGCCTCAGGACGTGAGAGCGGATCCGGTCTTGGGCTCTTTATCGTGGCCACTGTGGCCAAGTCCCTGGGAGGCAACGTCAGCGTGGACACCGCTCCGGAGAAGGGAGCCTCCTTCACGGTCGTCCTGCCCGGCCTGGACACCGGACCGGGTAACGGGCTTGCAGACGGCTCAGCTGAGCCACTGAGTCCCCGGTCGGTAGGGAGGCTGTCGCCCCGAGCGCCGACGGCAGAGGCGGCCTCATCGGCCCCCTCATCCGCGGCCCTCGTCGGCGCCCGCGTAGGTACCGGGGCCCGATTCCACCGAGGTCCAGGAGCCTGACGCTGTTCACCATTGACCGGGGTACCGGTCCGCCGGTCCTCCTCTTGCACGGACAACCGGGCACCGGATCGTCGTGGTTACCGGTTATCGACGAGCTCGCTGACGAATTCCCGCATGCCGGCCCCCGACCGCATCGGAAACGGTCGGACGGGAGGCGAAGGCGGGGGCTCGCGGAAAATGCGGCGGCGATCGCCGCCTTCCTCGGGGACGAGGACGCGGCCCCCGCCACTGTGGTCGGTCACAGTTGGGGAGGTGGGGTGGCGATCTTGCTGGCCAGCCGGTACCCGGCGCTGGTTCGAAGCCTGGTCCTGGTCGGCTCGGTGGGGACAGCCGACACGGTCAACGGTCTGGACCGCCTGTTGGCCACGCACGGTGTCGGCGACGTGCTGACGGTCGCCGGTCTAGGGGTCATGGGCGGCGTGCTGCCGAGGATCAGGCGCTTGACGCCAAGGCTCCCAAATGGGGCCGGACAGTACCTGGAGGCCATTCTTCCCGATGAAGGGCTCTCGGACGGTCTGCCGGGGGCGTGGGGACGGACGAAGCGCACGTTCATCATCGAGCAGCGCGCCCTGCTCGATGAGCTCGAGGACATGGAACAGGCGGCGACGGAGGTGGTCGTTCCTACATCGGTGGTGATCGGGGAGTGGGACCTCGTCGTGCCGCCCCAGTCAGCGGACACGCTGGCTCATGCCATCCGCGGCGCGGAACTGGTGTTGTTGCCTCGTGTGGGCCATTTCGTCCCCCGTGATGCACCCGGCGCGCTCGCCGAGGTCATCCGAGCTACCGATGCCCGGGCCGGGTCGCATCACAGCAGTTCGGAGTGACCGGGTCCCCCGAGGCCGTCCCACACTGACGGAGTCCCCGGAAGCCGTGCCACACCCGGCCCACACCGACCGGGTCCTGATCTGCTCAGCCGGCGCGCCGAGGTGACTCGTCGATCCGATCGGAAGGCATGCTCACGGCGCGCAACTGATCGGGGGAATCGGCGGCAGACAATCGCCGACCTGGTGCCAGGGCATCGAAGACAGCGGTGAACTTCCAGTTGGTCTCGCGGAGCTCGGAGCGCGGATCTGAGCCCGCGACGATGCCGACGCCGGCAGCTCGACGCACCCGTCGACCGGCAATAGTTGCCGCCCGGATACCAATCACCCACCGTCCGTCGCCGTGGGCGTCCATCCATCCCACAGGGCCGGCGTAGTGCTCGCGGGCGGTGGACTCGAGCTCTCCGATCATTCGCAGCGCCCGTTCACGCGGGACTCCGCCGACGGCTGGCGTCGGATGGAGCATGGCTACGAGCTCGAGCACCGTGGCTGGCCCCGACGAGCCACCAGACGGCGTGCCGGACGCACCACCCGACAGCGTGCCGGTGATGGAGGTGCCCAGATGTGAGACGTTGTGGAAATGAATGAGGTCCGGAGAGGCAGGCACTTCGAGAGCTGTGCACAGAGGGCCGAGCGCATCGGCAATGGCCTCGACGACCAGGCGGTGCTCGCTGACGTTCTTGGGGGACTGGCGTAGGTCATCGGTCGCCCCCGCCGCAGGATTCGGACCGGTCGAGGCTCTGTCCGGTCGGCTCGATGTTCCTGCGAGGGGTTGGCACCGAACCGTGTCGCCGTCCCGCGCCACCAAGAGCTCGGGACTGGCCCCGACGAATTGGGCGCCGTCGACGGGAATGGAGAAGATCGTCGCCGTTGGCTCTACGTTGCGCCACCTGCTCAAGAGAGCGGGAACGTCGACGGCCACGTCGAAGGCCAAATCGATCTGACGGGCCAGAACCACCTTGTCCAGGTCCCCGTGCCCGATGTCCCGGACCGATCGGGCCACTGCATCCATGAACGACCGATCCGAGGTCAACGGTGTGACGGACGGAGTCGCCGTTCCCGCCACCTTGTTCTGGGGACGCGAGTCCTGAGGCGCCGACTTCTGAGGGCGAGTTCTGAGGCGGCGACGTCTGAGGCGGCGAGGACGAACCGGCCACCGAGCTCTGAGGCGGCGAGGACGAGCGGGCCAGCAGCAGCGCTCGCATGCCCGCCGATGAGGTCAGCCCGGGACCGTCGGTGACGAGGGTTGCCCACTCTGTTCCGTCGGCCGACCGCCCGTAGATGAGCTCGGGCACAACGAGAGCACCGGCCGTCTCCCGGGCGAACGGAAGGGCGCCGAAGGCCAGGGCACCCGACCCCGATCGGCCTACCCGATTATCGGCATCGATTGCCGCCAGTTGACGTTGTACCTCGACGACTCCGTGGTTGTCTTCCAGGCCACGCGGAAGGGGGATGGACACGGCCGTCCCGATGCCCACCAGCGTCAACTCGTCGGTGGCGATGACGACGCCATTTGGTCCGGCCAGGGAGAACGGGTCGATCGGAGGCCCGTCATCCAGCAGCAGCGAAGTGGCCCGCAGGGCGCGCTCGGTTGCGGACGCGGTCGACGTCGAGGTCGGGGTCGAGGTCGAGGTCGGCTGGACGCAGCTCACGGCCGACCGGACCGGGTGGCGGTGATCAGCTGACTGAGACCGCCAGACAGCGCACGCCGGTTGACCGACGAGAAACCTGCGTCCTGGAGCAGGGTGCGAAGCTCTGCCGTGGGAGGCAGGTAGGCGGTGGAGCGGGGCAGGTACCGGTAGGCCGCCCGGTCCGACAGGAGGCCTCCGATCACCGGGACGACGTGACGGAACCACGTCCTGTGGCCCGCGAGCAAGAGCGCGTGCTCGGGCTCGGCCACCTCGAGCAGGCTGATCCGACCACCAGGTCGGACGACCCGACCCAACTCGCCGAACGCGGATCGGAGATCAGTGAAGTTCCGGAGGGCATACCCGCAGGTGATGCCGTCCACCGAGCCGGCGTCGAGCGGCAGGGCCGACACGTCGGCTTGAGCTAGAGGCTCGCCGATCTGGTTGGCGGCCAGCATCCCCCACGACAAGTCCACACCTACGGGCCTGAGCCCCTGGCTGCGGAGGATGCGGAGGAAGTCGCCTGTCCCGCAGGCCAGGTCGAGCACGAGCGATCCCACGGGTAGGCCCAGGGCGTCGACCGACTGCCTGCGCCACCGGACATCCAGCCCGAAGGTCATGAGCCGATTGACCAGGTCGTATCGAGGGGCGATGGCATCGAACATGGACCGCACCAGGGCGGTCTTCTCCTCACCCGACGGCAGATCAGCCTCGGCGACGCGTGCGGCAATGGCCAGCGGGATCCGGTCCCGTGTCTCCGGGGTAACGACTGGTTCTGCCGTCATCGTGCCTCCGCCTCGTCATCGCCCCGGTCACGAACCGCCTGAAGCTCGACAGGGGTCCCGACCTGCTCGATGTGATCGAGCGCCGCCTTGAGCAGGGTTCGGGTGAAGTGGTGCCCGACCAGGGTTGTCACGGCAGGGAGCAGTTCGGCGTAGGCCTCGACCAGCCGCGCCGTGCCCGCCGCATCGTCTTCAGGGGCGTCTTGTTCCCGGAGCGAGCCCCGGATATGGACGGAGAACAGATCGACGGCTTCGCGGGCCACGGACACGGTGGCGGCGTGATGTCGCCGTCCCAGTTCCAAGAGGGCCGACAGGGGCACGCCCCACTCGAGCAGGGCCAGCCCGGCCTGGGCCGCGGCGACGTCCTCGGTCGTGTACCGCTCCTCCGTGCCCACTCGCCGTGGGACGAGCAAGCCCTCGGATTCGACGGCGCGAAGCAAGGGCAACGGGACCCCGGTGCGGAGGGCAAGGGCTTCGATGGTGAACAGCTCTGGTTCCTCCGGTCCCCCCGGTCCCCTCGGTTCCTCTGGTACCCATTGTCCCGCTGGATCTTCCGATCCCACCGGTTCCCACGATGGCGATGGCGAGGAAACTCCCAGGCGGGAATCCCGGCCGGGGGAGGCAGCCACGTCTCGAGGGGACGCACTCGAACCGGCGAGCCGTGAACCGGCCAGCTCGCCGAGGAGCGCCTCATCGGCGGCGTCGAGCTCCCCGTTCACCAGTCGAACGATCGTGGCCAGGGTGAACCCTTTGGACTGGAGGGAGCGGACCCGGGCGATGCGGTGGAGATGGTCTGTGTCGTACCAGGCCACGCGGCCCTGGCGTCGGGGCGCCGGAAGCAGTCCTTTGGACTGGTAGTACCGGATGGTGTCGACGGAGACCCCTGCTCTCGCCGACAGCTCCTCTACGCGGATCTCCACGGAACCACTCTAGGAGTAATCACTCGTATTGTTGGAGCACGCCCCTTCAGCTGGGCGAACCGGGGGATGTAGCGACCGTGCGGTGAGGAGGCTCGCCGGGATCAGGCCAGTGCGGCTCGGATGCCGCCGGGATCAGGGCGGTGCGCTCAGTAGAAGTAGCGGTACACGACCTGGGCCACACAGCTGGGCTTGGCTGCGTCCTCGACCTCCATCGTGACGTCGAGATTGGCCTGAACGCCGCCCTTGACGTCTACTACCTCACCCACGGTGACACCCATGTGGATCCTGCTGTCGACCATTACCGGGGATGGGAACCGGACCTTGTTGCAGCCGTAGTTGACGCCCATGGACATGCCCTGAACGTCCATGACCTCAGACATGTACACGGGAACGAGGGACAGGGTCAGGTACCCGTGGGCGATCGCGGCACCAAAGGGGCCGTCCTTGACCCGTTCGAGGTCGACGTGGATCCACTGGTGATCTCCGGTCGCATCGGCGAAGCGATTGATCATGTCCTGATCGATGAGGTGCCACTCGCTGTAACCGAGGTGCTGTCCCACCAGGTCGTGGAATTTGTCGATGCCCTGCACGGTGGTAGTCATGGCACCGAACCTTATTTGAGCGGGAAGGGTCCGGACCACCGGCGGTCCCAGAGGAGGCGAGCCGGGCCGAGGAGCCCCCTCGGCTGGGAGGCGCCCCTTCGACCCGATGTCAGTTCCTCCTCATCAGGGGTCAGTCGGTACGCTCGCCCCGTGGCCGACGAACACCATCATCACCACCGGAGTCTGCAGGGCGGGGACGCGGGCGGCCGTGTTCGGGATCAGCGACGGGCTGGTCTCGAACGTGGCGTTGATCCTCGGGGTTGCCGGTGCGCACAGTTCGGCCACCTCGGTCCGGTTGGCCGGCCTGGCCGGCCTGGTCGGCGGGGCGTTCTCCATGGCCGCCGGTGAGTACGTGTCGATGCGGGCGCAGAGCGAATTGATGCAGCGCGAGCTCCGGGTGGAGCGGGACGCCCTTCATCAGCAGCCCGAGGGCGAGCGCCGGGAGCTGACGGCGATCTACGAGCGCCGGGGGCTCGAGCGCGACCTGGCCTCGGAACTGGCCGGCAAGATGATGCGAGACCCGGAGACCGCCCTCGAGACCCATGCTCGGGAGGAGCTGGGCATCAACCCCGAACAACTGGGCAACCCGTGGCAGGCCGCCGGGTCGTCGTTCGTGATGTTCGCCATCGGCGCCTTCTTGCCGCTGGTGCCGTGGTTGATCGCTTCCGGTACCGCGGCCATCTGGGCCTCGGTAATCGTCGCCGGTATCGCATCCCTCGTCGTCGGGGTCGCCCTCTCCTACTTCACTGGGAAGTCGTGGATCTGGTCGGCGTGTCGACAGCTCCTGATCTCCGGGGTCGCCGCGGGCATCACCTTTAGCATTGGCCGGATCATCGGATAGTTGTCCGGTCGCCAGCGATAGTTGCCCAGCCAGCCAGCCAGCCAGCCGGGGCGGGTGTCAGTTAGTGGGTGCGATCTTTCCGGTATAGGCCCTGTCCACGTGGTCGTCGGTGAACCCCATCGACCGGTACAGCTCCACCGCGGCCACGTTGTCGCCGTCCACGTAGAGCATGCCCGTGGTTATGCCCGCATCGGCCAGCCACGACAGGCCGGCGGCGGTCAGCAATCGGCCCAGGCCGCGGCCTTGGAAGTCCGGGTCCACGGAGATGACGTAGATCTCGCCGATTGGCGGATCCTCGTCGCGGTGGATCTTCGTCCAACAGGAGCCGGCCAGCCGACCCTCTACTTCGTACAGCCTCAGTCCGTCCGGGTCGAACCACGCCTCCTGCTCGCGCTCGAGAAGGTCTTCGATTGACCATCCACCCTGCTCAGGATGGGTGGAGAAGGCTCGATTGTTCACTGCTAGCCACGCTGCCTCGTCCTGACCGGGCCGGAAGGGTTGGGTGACCAGGGCATCGACACGGCGGCCAGATTGGGGGGCCAGGGGCAGCGGGACTCGCATCTGGATCAGCTCGCGTCCCGGCTGTAGCCCGCTCGACTCGGCAATGCGGTCGTGGAGATCGTCGGCCCGTGGGGCCCAGAAGTAGACCCGGCCCCCTCCTTCCGTTCCCACTTCATCGAGCAGAGATCGGAGTAGAGCAGAGCCCAGCGGCTCGGCACCAGCGCCGCGCTGATCGGGGTGGATGGCGATCTCGATTCCCCAGCTGTCGTTCCCTCGGCTCAGGTGCCCATATCCCACCAAACGACCCGACCCGATCGCCCGAGCCAGGCTCCGTGCGCCGGCTGATGCCCCGCGCGATCCGACGCTGACCTCGTGCCACTTCTGCTCGCTCAGGGCTGGAAAGCCATCGGCTGCGCCAACGGCTTCGAGAAGGTCAGTGACGTCAGCCTGGTCCTTCGGGTCCAAGTCACGATGTAACTCGACCTCGGTTTGGTCCACGAGGGACAAGATACCGGTCCACGAGGGACGGCCGAGCTACCGGTCCACGACGATGGACCGCTCGGACGATGATCGACGAGCTGGCGATAGAGTCCGGCAGCATGGCCCGTCCCCGATCCGCCGCCGGTCGTGCTCGTGTGACCGCAGAGCGGTTGGCGATCGAGTTCCCCGGAACGGCCGAGGATCTATGTGCGTTGCGCCACAAGAACCCATTCGAGCTACTGGTGGCCACCATTCTTTCGGCTCAGACCACCGATGAGCGGGTGAACATGGTGACGCCGATCCTGTTCGCCAAGTACCCCGACGCCGCGGCCTTGGCGGTCGCCGACCCGGCGGTCCTCGAGGAGATCATCCACTCCACCGGTTTCTTCCGAGCCAAGGCCCGCAATCTGATCGGCATGGCCAGCTCGCTCACTGACCGATTCGAAGGGGAGGTGCCGACTCGACGTGAGGATCTGGTCACCCTTCCTGGCGTCGGTCGAAAGACGGCCAACGTCATCCGCAGCGTGGCCTTCGGTCTCCCAGGATTGCCCGTTGACACGCACGTCGGGCGTCTAGCTATCCGCTTGGGCCTGACCACCGAAACCGATCCGGTCAAGGTCGAGCTGGCGCTGGACAAGCTTGTGCCAGCGGGGGAGCGGGGTGCTTTCAGCTTGCGATTGATCTTGCACGGGCGTGCGACGTGTGTTGCTCGGTCACCGCGTTGCATCACCTGTGTCCTCTCCGACTTCTGTCCGTCGTCGACCGCACCAACCAGGGCGGGAAGTACGAAGTAGCCGCGGACGATGGCTCGCTGAGCTGTCGGAGGGATTCCGTGATCGCCGCGATACCGTGATCACATGGTCATCAAACGATCCGTCTCGTTGTCCGAGACGGTCGCAGGCGCGGTGCAAGCGGCCGCGGACGAGGACGGTGTGTCGTTCTCCGGTTGGTTGTCTCTCGCTGCCGAACAGCAGCTCCGGATTCGTGAGGGCCTGAGGGGAGTGGCGGCGTGGGAAGAGCGAGCCGGCGAACTGACACCCGAGGAGATCGCAGCCGGAGAGGCACTTCTCGCTCGCTTGCTTTCTGGTGTTGCCGCCAAGGTCCGTCCGGGTGTGGCTGCGATGGTGCGACCGGTCGGGGCCGCGGCCAAGGGACGCAGACGGTGAGCACCGCGGCCAAGGGACGCAGATGGTGAGCACAGCGGCCAAGGGACGCAGACGGTGAGCACCGCGGCCAAGGGACGCAGACGGTGAGCCCCGCGGCCAATCCCCGGCCTCGTTCGCCCCGAAGCGGACTCGTCTACGGGGCCGCTGCGCTGAGTGCTGCGTCGAAGGACGACCGCCTGCTGTGGGCACTGCATCGGGCTGCGCTGGTCCGCGGACTCGTTCCCGTCGTCCCCGCCATGGCGGTGGCCGAGGCCATGAGAACGATCGATGAACGCGACACGCTCGCCGATTTGCTCGTCGGAACCCAGGTCGAATCGCTCGACGTCGACCGAGCCGAACGTCTCGGAGTGCTTGCCGCTTCTGCGGGGACCGACAACCTGGCCACCGTTGCGGTGGTCGAGAGTGCCTCCCGTCTCAACCATGCCGCAGTGACCGGGCGGTCACCGCGGTTGGCCAATCTCGCCACCAAGCTCGATCACCAGCTGATCCTCCACGCCATCTGACGACCAGGGCTGACTCGCCGCGGCTGACCGCGCGCCAGCCACCCATGCCGCCACTAGGGCTGACCCGGCCAGTTGCTGGCGTCAGCGTCGGGCCTTGCGGTCCTGGGAGACGCTGAGGCGGGACAGCCGTCGGGACGCACCCCCGAGGGCTCGCTCGATGGCGAACAGCTCCGAGGCCACTTCCTCGTTGTGGGCGGCTGCTGCAGCCTCTGCGTTGAGGGTTATCCGGTGGGTCAGCTCATCGAGGACCGTGGCGAGGGAGGACAGCTCTGCGTTGCTCTCGGCATGAACCGATCTTGACACTCTTGGAACGGGACCCGGAACCCAACACGGTCTCCCGGACCCGAACGCCCGAGCGGTATCTCCCCGCACCCAAGCCAGGGTCTCCCCCTGAGCCCGACCGGCCGTCGAAGGACCGGGCCAGCAGTCGGGTCCACGGACCAGGAATGTCGACCGGCCGAGTACCATTGACGGGCTATGTCCCTTCGCCGAATCGATCTTCGCGGCACCACCGGCGACCTTCGATCCGCCCTGCCCCGTCCCGCCGACGAGCAGGAGCGATCCTCCGACGCGGTGGCCGACATCATCGCCGACGTCAAGGCGGGTGGTGATTCCGCCGTTCGGCGCCTGACCGAGCGCTTCGATCACGTGGTGCTGGACGATCTCCGGGTCCCGGCCAGCGAGATCCGAGCTGCTCTGGAGCGGATCTCGCCAGAGCTCCGGGCCGCACTGCAGGTGGCACACGACAGAATCCTCGCCTACCACGCCCACGAGGCCGCCCCCGTCGATGACTTCGAGTCCGGCGGCATCACCGTGAGCCACATCATCCGTCCGGTCGAACGCGCCGGTTGTTACGCGCCGGGTGGACGGGCCCGATACCCCTCTACCGTCCTGATGTGTGCCGTCCCTGCTCGTGTGGCCGGTGTGCCCGAGGTGATCCTGTGCGTGCCGCCCGGTTCGAACGGCCAGGTCGACGACGCCACCTTGGGCGCGGCGGCGATCGCCGGGGTCGACGAGGTCTACCGGATCGGGGGGGCCCAGGCCATTGCGGCCATGGCCTATGGCACCGAGTCGATCGCGCCGGTAGACGTGATCGTTGGGCCGGGGAACCGCTACGTGGCTGAGGCCAAGCGCCAGGTTTCCGGCGTGGTCGGGGTGGCCTCGGCCTTCGCCGGGCCCTCCGAGGTAGTCGTCATCGCCGACGCGGACACGCCCCCGGAGCTGGCCGCCATCGACCTGGTCGTCCAGGCTGAACACGGTCCCGACGGGTTGGCCTGGCTGGTCACCTGGTCCGACGAGGTGGCCGACGAGGTCGTAGCGGAGGTCGATCGCCTGGTGGCCGACTCGCCCCGACGTGCCGACCTGGAGGCGACGCTCGGCCATGGCGGCTATGTCGTCCTGGTCGACGGCCCGGCCCAAGCGCTCGCTGTCTCCAATGTGGTTGCCCCCGAGCACCTCGAGCTCCTGGTCGATGACGCGACAGCCTCTTGCCGATGGTGAAAGCGGCTGGAGCAGTATTCCTGGGCAAGTTCTCGCCGGCCAGCGTGGGGGACTACCTGGCCGGGCCCAACCATGTCCTGCCCACCAACAGGACGGCCAGGTTCGCCAGCGCGCTCCGGGTCGACGACTTCCGTCGCCACATCCACGCTGTCTCCGTCGAGGAGAAGGCGCTCACCGAGCTTGGTCCGCATGTCGTCACCCTGGCCGAGGTCGAGGGCCTTCCCGCCCATGCCGAATCGGTGCGTCTCCGATGGCTGACCTAGACGCGGCGATGGACACCACAACGGGCGCAAGCGCGCCGGCCGACAAGACGGCAGCAGCCCAGGCAGCTCAGGCAGCTCAGGCAGCCCAGCCGCCAGCCGACAGGGCTGCAACCGCCAAGACGCCCATCGTCCCCATTCGCCCTGACCTGGCCAGCCTGGACGGCTACCACTCGCCACAGGTGGACGTGGAGGTGCGGCTCAATACCAACGAGTCCCCCTTCCTCCTCCCGACGCGTGGCTCGTCGCGCTCCGGGACGAGCTGGGCCGGATCGACTTCAACCGCTATCCGGACCGCCAAGCCACCGAACTGCGTGCGCGGTGGCCCAGTCCCACGGGGTCCGACCCGACCAGGTGTTCTGCGCCAACGGGTCCAACGAGGTGCTGCAATGCCTGCTGCTGGCCTACGGGGGCCCGGATCGAACGGTGGCATTGTTCGAGCCTACGTACACGCTGCACCGTCACATCGCCATGATCACCGGGACCAGCGTCGTTGCCGGGAGCCGGACCGACGACTTTGAGCTCGATCCCCATGAGGTGACGCGTGTCCTGACCGAGGCCGAGCCGATCATCACGTTCCTGTGCTCCCCCAACAACCCGACGGGACGGGCCGATCCGCCCGACGTCGTAGAGCCGCGTGGTGGCCGACGCTCCAGGCCTGGTGGTGGTGGACGAGGCCTACGGCCAGTTCGCGCCGTCGTCCGCGCTGGAGCTGGTTCGCGCCGGGGGGCCGGGCAGCGAGCGGGTCGCGGTGGTGCGCACCTTCTCCAAGACGTGGTCCATGGCCGCGGGCCGGCTCGGCTACCTGGTCTCTTCGCCCGAGGTGGTGGCCGCGTGCGAGTTGGTCGCCCTCCCGTACCACCTGGATTCGTTCAAGCAGGTCGCTGGACGGTTAGCCCTCCAAATTCGAGGAGGCCATGCAGGCCCGGGTCGCTCTGCTGCGCGAGGAACGCGGTCGGATCGCCGCCGCCTTGGCCGAGAAGGCGGTGGAGACGTGGCCGTCGGACGCCAACTTCATTCTCTTCCGACCCACAGACCGGTCGGCTCGACGGGTGTGGCAATCGCTCCTCGATCGATCGATCCTCGTGAGAGACTGTTCCGAGTGGCCCGGACTCACCGGGTGCCTGCGGGTCACCGTCGGAGTGCCGGAGGAGAACGATCGGTTCCTGGTCGCGCTGGAGGCGGCCCTGGAAGGTCCCCGAAGGTCCGTCGGAAGGTCCCCTGGAAGAGAGTCGGGCATGACTGCCACCGCCACATCGGGCCCGCGGGTCGCCACCCGCAAGCGCTCAACCAAGGAGACCTCCATCGAGGTGGCCATCGACATCGACGGGAGCGGCACCACCGACGTCTCCACCGGCCTCCCGTTCTTCGATCACATGGTCAGCCAGCTGGGCAAGCACGGTGGGTTCGACCTGACCGTGAAGGCCACCGGCGACCTCGACGTCGACGCCCACCACACCGTCGAGGACGTCGGTATCACCGTGGGCGAGGTCGTGCGCGAGGCGCTGGGGGACAAGGCGGGCATCCGCCGGTTCGCGTCCATCAACCTCCCCCTCGACGAGGCGCTGGTGGAGGTGGCCCTCGACCTGTCCGGCCGGCCGTACCTCACCTACGACGTCGAGCTCCCCGCCGATGCCATCCCGCTGGGCAATCCTCCTTTCGACCCGCAGCTGGCCGAGGAGTTCTGGCGCGCCTTCGTCACGTCGGCGGCCCTGACGCTGCATGTTCGCCTGAAGACCGGTAAGAACACCCACCACATCGTGGAGGCATCGTTCAAGGGCGTGGCCCGGGCGCTCCGTGACGCCGTTCGGCAAGAAGGATCGGGTGTTCCCTCCACCAAGGGGACCCTGTGACGTACCTCTGTTCCTCGTCGCTCGCCTGCGACCCTGCATCGTCGTGATCGCCGTCCTCGATTACGGGATCGGCAACCTGCGGTCGGCCGAGAAGGCGCTCCAGCATCTGGGGGCCGACGCCAAGTTGGTGGACGATCCCGATGAGGCGGCAACGGCCGCGGGCATGGTACTGCCGGGGGTAGGAGCGTTCGGCCCGTGTGCGGCTGCCCTTCGGGCCACCGGGCTCGACGTCGTGGCCCAGGACGCCATCAGCCGAGGACTGCCGTTCCTCGGCATCTGCGTCGGGTTCCAGTTGCTCTACGAGGGGTCCGAGGAGAATCCCGGTGATGCAGGACTTGGTGTCCTCCCCGGCATGGTCCGGGCCTTGCCGGACGGGGTCAAGCACCCGCAAATGCAGTGGAACAAGCTCGATCGCCGGTACGGGATCGACTCAGACCTGTTGCGCGGGATCGATGACGGCGCGTGGGTCTACTTCGTCCATTCCTTTGCCCCAGAGCTCACCGAGGCCACCACCTCCACCTGTGACTACGGGGGTGTGCTCACCGCCTCGGCCGAGCGGGGGCCGTTGTGGGGGCCCAATTCCATCCGGAGAAGTCGGGCCAGGTGGGACTCAGCATCCTGGCCAATTTCGTGGCCGCCTGCCAGGAAAGACCCGTCGGCTCCCGCGCTAGTTCGTGATGGATCTTTACCCCGCCATCGACATCCGGGACGGAGGCGCCGTACGCCTTACCCAGGGTGATTTCAGGCGCCAGACCGACTACGGCGACCCGGTCGCCCTGGCCAAGACGTTCGCCGCCGGCGGAGCACCCTGGCTGCACGTTGTCGATCTCGACGCGGCCCGTTCCGGTGACCCGACCAATCGGGGTACGGTGCTGGCGATCGCCGGCGCGGTGGGGATCCCGGTCGAGACCGGCGGTGGCATCCGCAGCGAGGCCGACGTGACCGAGCTGCTCCAAGGGGGGGTGGCCCGGGTGATCCTGGGCACCGCCATTCTCGATCGACCGGACCTGGTCCGTCGCGTCGGCGGCCGATTCCCGGGCCGGGTCGCCGTCGGGCTCGACTACCGGGTCGGGCCCGATGGTCGGGCCGATGTCGCCGTGCGGGGCTGGGAGGAGGGGAGCGGTCGAACCGTTGTCGAAGTGCTCGACGAGCTCAGCGACGTTGAGCTGGCCGCGGTCATCGTGACCGCCATCGAGCGGGACGGGACGTTGCGCGGCCCGGATCTCGAGGGTCTGGCGGCCGTACTGGCGGCGACGGCACTACCGGTCATTGCGTCGGGGGGAGTCGGGTCGGCGGCCGACCTGGCGGTGCTGGCGCGGCTCGAGGTGAAGACCCGGGGTCAGGCTCGTCGGCTGGCCGGTGCCATCACCGGCAAGGCACTGGTCGACGGACGGATGACTGTGGAGGAGGCGATCGCGGCGTGCGCACTGTCCGAGTGATCCCCTGTCTCGACGTCACCGAGGGGCGGGTGGTCAAAGGGGTGCAGTTCGTCGACCTGGTCGACGCCGGCGACCCGGTGGAGCTGGCCGCCCGCTATGACGCCGAGGGCGCGGACGAGCTGGTCTTCTTGGACATCACTGCATCGTCAGATAACCGGGACACCATGATCGACGTCGTGTCCCGGACGGCAGAGCAGGTGTTCATCCCCTTCACGGTGGGAGGTGGCGTCCGCTCGGTGGAGGACGCGCGGCGGCTGTTGCGGGCCGGGGCCGACAAGGTGGGTCTCAATACCGCAGCGGTGGAACGCCCTGAGCTGGTGGCCGAGCTGGCCGCCGAGTTCGGGGCCCAATGCGTCGTGGTGGCCGTCGACGCCCGCGGCCCGGGGACGACCGGCGAACGCCTCACCCGGCTGGGAGGTGTACACCCACGGCGGGCGAACGGAGACGCTCTTGGACGCGGTGGAGTGGGCCGAGCGGTGCGCAGCAATGGGTGCCGGTGAGATCCTCCTTACGTCGATGGACCGGGACGGCACCCGGGACGGCTTCGACCTGGAGCTGACCCGGGCGGTGTCCGAGCGGTGCCCGGTGCCGGTCGTCGCCTCCGGTGGAGTCGGTGAGCTCGATGACCTGGTCGCCGGAGCCCTCGAGGGTGCCGCCGACGCGGTGCTGGCCGCATCCATCTTCCATCGCCGCGAGTTCACCGTCGGACAGGCCAAGGCCCACCTGGCCGCCGCCGGGGTACCGGTCCGTCCGGCCTGAAATTGGGTAGTCCGGCCCGGGCCCGTCCATCCAGGGGACCACCAGACGGAATGGCCCATGGACTATGCGCGATACCGTGGGTAGGTGGCATCCTCCTCTCCCGAAGCGCCGACAACCAGCCGAAACGGCTCGCCGGACGCTCCACAAGTCCCGATCACCGTTCTGGCCGATCGGGTCCTGGTCCAAGTCAGCCAAGCCGACGGCGAGCGTCGATCGAAGGCCGGCATCCTGATTCCGGCCACGGCGCAGATCTCCCGGCGACTGGCGTGGGCCGAAGCGGTGGCCGTGGGTCCGCACGTCCGGACGGTGAAGGTCAGGGACAAGGTCCTGTTCAATCCCGAGGATCGCTTCGAGGTCGAAGTCCAGGGCGAGGAGTACGTGATCCTGCGTGAGCGGGATATCCATGCCGTGGCCTCGGAGCGGATCGACGGGGGCACCGGCCTCTACCTCTGAGCCCCTTGCTCGGGGTTTGGACCCGATCGCCGGCCGCACGACGACCACACGGACACCGGCTCAAAGCCACGCGCACACGAACGCAAAGCCAGACGCACACGACGCAACGAAGCCGGCCGAAGCAGACGAACGACCAGATGCAGACGAACGACAGACAGCGCATCCAGGAGTACGAGACGTGACCACCACCTATACCGCCACCCCGATCGGCTTCACCGAGGACGAGCTCGCCCAGGTGACCTACAACGGCGACGGCCTGGTGCCCGCCATCGTGCAGGACGCCACCGATGGAGCCGTCTTGATGCTGGCGTGGATGAACGAGCCGTCCCTGCGCAAGACGCTCGAGACCGGTCGCACGTGGTTCTGGAGCCGCAGCCGCCAGGAGTACTGGTGCAAGGGCGAGACCTCCGGTGACCGCCAGTGGGTCCGCCGCGTGAGCTACGACTGCGATGGTGACACGCTGCTGATCGTCGTCGACCAAGAGGGCGCCGGCGCCTGCCACACCGGCGAGCGGAGCTGCTTCTACCGGGAATTCGGTGGGTCGACGAGCGCTCCACCCACCGGCGGGGCATGACGGCCAAGGACCCTGGGGCACCGGGGTCTGCGACCAGTCCAGGACGGGACGAGTTCCACGTCCTGGCGGCCAAGCATCGCATCGTGCCGGTCTGGCGCGAGCTGGTGGCTGACACCCTGACGCCGGTCGGGGCCTTCTTGCGCATTGTGGGAGAGGACTCCGGCTTTCTGCTGGAGTCAGTCGAGGGCGGCGAGCGGTGGGGGCGGTACTCGTTCATCGGCCGCAACCCATTGGCCGTGGTCACGGCGACCGGGCGCACGGTCAGCGCCACCGGGTCGCTCGATCTCGACGCGGTCACCGACGCCGGGGTGACCGGCCGGCGGGGGATCCTGTCCGCGCTCGAGTCGATCCTCCATGCCTTCGAGTCCCCTGAGCTGCCGGACCTGCCCCCTCTGCACGCCGGACTCGTCGGCTACCTGGGTTATGACGTGGTGCGAGAGGTCGAGCACCTCCCGAACGTCCCGGCCGACGATCTGGGCCATCCCGATGCCATCGTCGCCGTCATCGGCGAACTGGCCGCCTTCGACCACTGGCGCCAGCGGGTAGTCCTCATCGAGAACGTGGTCGTCGACCCCGCGTGGGGCCCCGACCGGATGGATGCCGCCTTCGACCAGGCGTGCGCGCAGCTCGATACCCTCACCGCCGACTGTTTCCGTCCCATCGATGACGCGGCCCGCCCCCTACCCGAACGAGGCGGCATCCCCGACGACGTCGAGCCCACCATGTCGAGCCGCCTGTATATGGACGGCGTCGAGGCGGCCAAGGAGCACGTCACCGCCGGGGACGTCTTCCAGGTGGTGCTGTCCCAGCGGTTCGACCTGCCTCAGCTCGGGGCCCACCCGTTCGATGTCTACCGTGTGCTCCGCCTGGTGAACCCCAGTCCCTACCTGTACTTTCTCCGGTTCCCTGAGGTCACCGTGGTGGGTGCGTCGCCGGAGCCCATGGTCCGTTTGCGGGACGGAGTGGTCATCTCCCGGCCCATCGCCGGCTCGCGGCCCCGGGGCCGGACAGCCGAAGAGGACGGCCGGCTGGCCGGCGAGCTGGTCGAGGACCCCAAAGAGCGCGCCGAGCACGTCATGTTGGTCGACTTGGCCCGCAACGACGTCGGGCGGGTGGTGTCGTTCGGCACCGAGAAGATCGACGAGATGATGGTCGTCGAGCGCTACAGCCACATCATGCACATGACCTCCCAGGTCTCGGGTCAGCTGGCGCCCGGCAAGGGACCCATCGACGTGCTCCGGGCCACGCTGCCGGCGGGGACCCTTTCGGGCGCGCCCAAGGTCCGGGCCATGGAGATCATCGACGACCTGGAGCCGACCAAGCGCGGCGTGTACGGGGGAGTGGTCGGCTACCTCGACTTCTCCGGCAACCTGGACACGGCCATTGCCATCCGCACCATGACGGTCAACCCGGATGGTCGGGCATCGGTGCAGGCCGGAGCGGGTATCGTGGCCGACAGCGACCCCGCCGCGGAGAACGAGGAGTGCGCCCACAAGGCGGCGGCGATGCTCTCGGCCGTGGCCATGGCCCGAGCGGCCGGAGCGGGAGGCTCAGCCCGAGCGGCCGGATCATCTGGCTCAGCCCGAGCAGTCAGCCCAGCCGGAGCCGCAGGAACAGCCGACGCGACCGGAACCGTAGGCTCGGCCCCAGCGGCGGCAGCAACCAGGAGGAGCGATGACCGGGCCCGATCAAGAGACCGGCGGCCGATCAAGAACTGGCGGCCGACTACGAAGCGCTGCGTCACGGCGTCGGCGGGGTGATCCTTCCCCGGGACATGCTGACCGTCTCCGGAGCCGATGCCGTCGAGTACCTCCAAGGTCAGTGCAGCCAGGACGTGGCCGGGTTGGCCGAGGGCCAGACCGCCGACGCCCTCTTGCTCAGCCCCCAGGGGAAGGTGGACGCCACCATCCGCGTGACCCGGACGGCGCCCGACGCCTTCGTCATCGACACCGACTCCGGGTTCGGCGATGTGGCCCGGGCCCGACTTGAGCGCTTCCGGCTCCGGGTGAAGGTGGCGATCGAGCCGCTGTCTTGGGTGTGCCTCGCCATTCGCGGCCCGGATTCCGGTTCAGTGCCTCCGGCTTCGGAGCCGGGGGTCCTACGCCTCCCCGTCGATTGGCCGGGACTGTCCGGCTTCGACCTGATCGGTCCGGCACCTACCTTTCCCGAGAAGGTGCGCCGGTGTGGGGATGCGGCGTGGGAAACCGTGCGTATCGAAGCTGGAATCCCGCTCATGGGGAAGGAAGTAACCGAGAACACCATTCCTGCCGAAGCGGGCCTGGTCGAGCGGACCGTCTCCTTCACGAAGGGGTGTTTCACCGGCCAGGAGCTGGTGGCCCGGCTCGATGCCCGGGGGACCAAGGTCGCCCGGCGGCTGTGCGGGATCGTGATGGACAACCCGACCAGCGCAGACCCGGGGCACTCGGCGCCAGTGGGCGCCACCCTCCACACCACCGATGGCGAGCACGAGGTGGGGCGGCTGACTTCGGTCGCCTGGTCGCCCGGGCTGAAGGCCACGATCGGCCTGGCCACGGTTCAGCGACGGGTCACCCCACCCTCGCCCGTGGCTGTTCGCTGGGAGGATGCCGGTGGCTCAGTCGAGATTGGCGCCGAGGCCAAGCCTCTCCCGTTGCTCAGCTGAGGACCTTCGGTTGCGGCAAACCGGAGGACGAACCGGGTGCCGCGCCCGTTGACCACTGGGGACTGGACCTGGACGGTGGCATGCATGGCCACAGCCAGCTCGGAGACGATGGCCAATCCCAGGCCCGTCCCGTACTTCCCATTTGCCTGGTCTGAAGAGAAGTGTCGCTCGAACACCCGGGGCATTTCGTCCGCAGCTATGCCGGGCCCGTCGTCCTCCACCCACACGGCCACCGACGATTCGTGCCGTCCGGCGCCCACGGTGATCCGGGTGGTGGCAAATCGGGAGGCATTTTCCGTCAGGTTCCCCAGGATCTGGCCGAGGCGGTCCCTGTCGGCAACCACCCACAGGTGGTCGGTGGCGCTCAAAGCCGTGTCCAGTTGGAGACCGGCAGCGTGGACTCGGGGGCGGGAGCCCTCGACCACTTGGCCGATCACTCCAGCGCAGTCGACCGGCTCCAGGCGCAACGAGAACCGGTCGGCGTCGAGTTGGCCAGATCGAGGAGGTCCTGCACGAGGCGATCGAGCCGGCGCGCTTCGGTGCCGATGACGGTCACCGCGCCGTGGATGTCGTCGGTGGCGCCATCGGCCACCGCATCGGCGTATCCCCGGATCGAGGTAAGCGGGGTACGGAGCTCATGGGAGACGGACAGGAGAAACTGGCGCTCTTGGTCTCGGGCCCGGCTGAGGCCGGCGGCCATGGCATTGATGGAGTCGGCCAGCTGTCGGAACTCGGGGTCATCGTGCTTTGCCGTCGGCACGGTGGCTTCGAGATCGCCGTCGGCGATCCGGCGGGTGGCCCCGACTGCGGCCACCAGTGGCCTCGAGAACCGCCGGGCCAGGGCCCAGGCCACGATGGCCGCCAGGACGAGGACGGCCGCGGCGACCAGGAGGAAGTATTGGACGCCATTGGCCGGGTTCTGGGCCACCCGCGTGACGATCAAGACCGGCGTGTACCGAGTCACGCTTCTGACCGGGGTAGGGACGGCCGAGTAGATCAAGCTTCCGGACCGCCCCGTCACCTGCTGTCCGGCCAGGAGCGCGGTGGTATTCAACTGGGTCTGGTCGACTCCGGCGGGCAGCGTGCCCACGATGGTGCCGCCGGGGAAAAGGCGTACCAGGCGGATTCCCTGGAAATCGCCCGCATACTTGACCACCTTGACCTCTCGTTTGAACCGCACACCGGTGAGGGGGGCCCCGCCGGAGAGGGTTCGGGAGACCGCCTGGGCTTGACTGACCAGCTCCTGTTGAGCCGTGGAGAAGGCCGCCCGGCGAACGAGGAAGTAGCTGCCGGCGCTGGTGAGGATCAAGGTTGCCGCCACCACGCACAGGATGGCGAGGGTCAGTCGGCTTCTCATGAGTGTCGGGAGGCTGTTGTCATGATTTGGCGGGGGAGCGTGGTCATCCCAGTCGGTAGCCCACGCCCCAGACGGTGGCCAGGGGCAGACCGCTTCCGATCTTCTTTCGGAGTTGACGGATATGAACGTCGACGGTGCGCTTGTCGCCGTACCAGCCCTCGCCCCAGACGCCGTTCAGCAGCTGTTGACGGGACAGCGCCAATCCCGCATTGGTGGCCAGGTAGACCAACAGATCGAATTCACGGGCCGTCACCGGGAGGGCCCGGGTCCCTTCGGCTCCGGCACTGGTCGTCTCCTCGGTACTGATCGTCTCCTCGCCCGGTTTCACCTTGCGTCGAACTTCTCGGCGCCCTACATCGATGATCACCGACCCCACCTCGATGAGCATGGGTGGCTCCCGATCGGCCGGTCCTGCGGTCCGTCGCAGGATGGCGTGGACCCGAGCCACCAGCTCTCGGGGCGAGAAGGGCTTGGTGATGTAGTCGTCAGCCCCTAGTTCCAGACCCAGAATGCGATCCACCTCGTCGTCTCGGGCCGTGAGCATGACGACGGGCGTGTCGCTTTCCTTCCGCAAGCGCCGGCAGACGTCGAAACCGCTCGAATTCGCCCGGGAGGCCGATATCGACCACCACCAGCTTGGGTCGCTCTCGCTCCACCTGGCTCAGCCCGGTTTCACCGTCGTCAGCCTGAAGGACCCGGAACCCATCTCGACGGAGGTACATGGCCACCAGGTCTGAAATATGGTGGTCGTCTTCGATCACGACGATCGAATCCCCGACGGTTGCCATCTCTGCAGCTTGGCATCTCTGTGGCCCAGGATCACGGCGTCCACCAGGGAACGACGCCGATCCCGGTAGTCTGGGACGGTCATGCCCGCCTATCTCGATGACATCCTGATTGCTCATCGCGCCCGGGCGGCCGCCGACCAGCGTGACGTGGGTTCGCTTGCCGCCCGGGCCGAACAGGGCCCGCCTGTGCGGCTGTTCGGCCCCGCGCTCACCGCGGCCAGGGCCAACGGGTCGATCGCGGTGATCTCCGAGATCAAGCGTCGTTCGCCGTCCAAGGGCCCTCTCGACCTCCATCTCGACCCTGCCACCCTGGCCAGCGACTACCAGTCGGGTGGGGCGGCGTGTCTGTCGGTCCTCACTGATGAAGCGTTCTTTGGCGGCTCTCCCGCCGATCTGGCCACGGCCCGGGCCGCTTGCTCCATCCCAGTCCTTCGCAAGGATTTCACCGTGAGCGAGGCGGACCTGTGTGACGCCCGGATCATGGGCGCCGATGCCGTCCTGCTGATCGTGGCCGCGCTCTCGGACGCAGAGCTCGGTTCGTTCCTCGCCCTGGCCGGGCGTCTCAGTCTCACCGCATTGGTCGAGGTCCACGATGCACCCGAGCTGGACCGTGCGCTCCAGGCGGGCGCCACCGTGGTCGGCGTGAACCAACGGAACCTACGGACCTTCGAGGTGGACCACGAACTGGCCCTGGCCCTGGCCGGGACCTTTCCGGCGGGGATCATAGGGGTGGCCGAGTCGGGGATTCGGGGCGCAGACGACGCGGCCCGCCTGGCTGATGCCGGCTACCACGCCGTGTTGGTAGGGGAGGCGCTCGTCCGATCCGGCGATCGTCGGGCCTCGGTAGCCGCGCTGGTCGGCGCCCGGACGGGCCGTGGCGCCCCGACCGGCCATGGCGCCCCGACCGGCCGTACTGAAAGTGTCGGCGGCGAACACATCGCAGGTCGCTCGCGGACGGCGCACTCTTCATGACCGGCTTCATCGATCGGGTCGATGCCATGGATGGCGTGTTCGTCAAGATCTGTGGTGTCACAACCGAAGCAGACGCGCTGTTGGCTGTGGGCATGGGCGCGGCTGCGGTGGGCTTCGTGTTCGCCCCATCGCCACGTCAGATGTCTCCTATCGCTGTAGCCGATATAGCCAAGCGCCTGCCCCATGAGACGGTCACCGTCGGGGTGTTTCGGAACGAAGCGCCCAAACGGGTGATCGAGATCGCAAACCAGATCGGTCTTCATGCCGTCCAGCTTCATGGCCTGGAATCGGCCGATGACACCCGGTGGATCCGCGAGCGAACCAGCTGCGTGATCAAGGCATTCCCGGCCGGCCATCCTTCCATCGAGCGATTCGATGAGTACGGCGCCGATCTGCTTCTCGTCGACGGGGCCAGTCCCGGTTCCGGAGAGGTGTTCGACTGGCGCCTGGCCGAAGGCGTGATCGACCCCGGCCGGCTGATCGTGTCCGGCGGCCTCCGTTCGGACAACGTGGGCGCAGCCATCGCTCACCTGCGTCCCTGGGGCGTCGACGTGTCCTCGGGAGTCGAGGCGGCGCCGGGGGTCAAGGACCCGGCGAAACTGCGCTCGTTCATCGCTGCGGTGCGGGCGGCCGAGAACACCGTGGTCAGCTCGGCGGGGAGCGCGGGCGAGGACGTTACCTATACCGCCGTGCAACGAGGTGCTGGGGCCGAAGCCGAGGACCTCTTCGATTGGCAGAACGAGTGACAACCGAGGTGACGACGTCTGGAACCAACGCGCCCGGCGGAAAGCCACGTGACGGGCAGCCAGGCGACGGGCAGCCACGTGACGGGGAGCGGGGAGACGGGGAGCGGGGGGACGGCACCGTCTCTTTGATGGGGGACCCCGGACCCACGGGAAGATTTGGCGATTTCGGCGGACAGTTCGTGCCCGAGTCGCTGGTGCCGGCCTGCCAGGAGCTCGAGGCTGCCTTCCGCTCGGCCTGGTCCGACCCCGCCTTTCACCGGGAGCTCGACAACATCCTTCGGGACTACGGCGGTCGACCCACGCCGGTGACCGAATGCACCCGGCTTTCGGAGACATTGGGTATCCGGGTGCTGCTCAAGCGTGAGGACCTGGCCCACACGGGGTCCCACAAGATCAACAACGTGATCGGACAGGCGCTGTTGGCCCGTCGCATGGGCAAACCGCGTCTGATCGCCGAGACCGGTGCTGGACAGCACGGCGTGGCCACCGCCACGGCTGCCGCTCTCCTCGGCATGGAGTGCGTCGTCTACATGGGCGAGGTGGACACGGAACGGCAGGCGCTCAACGTGTTCCGAATGGAGCTCCTGGGCGCTGAGGTCCGACCGGTGTACAGCGGGAGCCGGACCCTGAAGGACGCGGTGAACGAGGCGTTACGGGACTGGGTGGCCTCGGTCGACACCACCCACTACTGCCTCGGATCGGTCATGGGCCCGCACCCCTACCCGTGGATGGTGCGCGAACTGCAACGTGTGGTCGGTGACGAGGCCCGCGAACAATGTCGGGCGATCCTCGACGGCTCGGTCCCCGACGTGGTGGTGGCCTGTGCCGGAGGTGGGTCCAATGCCGCCGGGGCCTTTGCCGGCTTCGTCGATACCCCGGCCGCGCTGGTCGCCGTGGAGGCGGCCGGTGGGGCTGCGATGCGCAATGGCATCCCGGGCATCTTGCACGGGATGCGTTCGAACCTCATGCAAGACGAGGCCGGTCAGATCCTGGAGGCCGAGTCCATCTCGGCCGGGCTCGACTACCCGGGAATCGGTCCCGAGCATGCCCATCTGGCCGCCATCGGCCGGGCCAAGTACGCCACGGCCGACGACAACGAAGTACTCGACGCGTTCCAGTTGCTGTCCCGATCCGAGGGGATCATCCCCGCGCTCGAGTCCGCCCACGCCCTGGCCTGGGTATGCCGCTCGGTCGGGCAACGAGATTCCTCGCGGTTCGACGCGTGCTCATCAACCTGTCCGGGCGGGGCGACAAGGACGTCGCCCAGGTCCGGGAGATCCTCCAGGCGGCAGAGTCTCATGGCGATCGTTGAGTCGACCCACGCGCCCGGTCGTCTCGAGACAGCCCTGAGGAGCCGTCGAGACGCCGGGCACAAGCTGCTGATCCCCTATGTGACCGGGGGCATGGACGACCGCTGGCTCCTGACCATCGAGGCGCTGGCCGGTGCCGGTGCCGATGCCATCGAGGTGGGGATCCCGTTCTCCGATCCGATGATCGACGGTCCCACCGTTCAGGAGGCCTCGCTTCGGGCACTGGAGCGCGGTACGACGCCCGACGGGATCCTGGCCGATTTGAGCCGCATCGAGGCAGGCATCCCGTTGGTGGTGATGACCTATTACAACCTGGTCTATCGAGCCGGCCATCGGCGTCTGGCCAACTCCCTCACCACCTCGGGGGTCTCCGGGGCGATCGTGCCCGATCTGCCGTTGGAAGAGCTCGGACCCTGGGCCGCCGCCGCCGACGACGCCGGGGTGGAGACCGTGCTCTTGGTGGCACCGTCGACGCCTGACGAGCGGATCTCGGCTATCGCCCAGCGGTGTCGAGGCTTCGTATACGGGGTGGGTCGCATGGGCGTGACCGGTGAACAGGCCGAGCTGGCCCACACGGCCCGAGAGGTAGCCGGTCGGATCAGGGCGGCCACCGACCTGCCCGCATGCATCGGGATCGGGGTGTCGACACCGGATCAGGCGAAGACCGTGTGTGAAGTGGCCGATGGCGTCATCGTCGGATCGGCCCTGGTCCGTCGCCTCCTCGAAGGCGGCGGTCCTGAAGGCGCCGCGGAATTCGTCGGTGCGCTGCGCCAGGCGCTCGACGAGGGCTGAATCCGTCGCCGGCGCGCCGATCAGCGGTGGCGGGAAGTGCGAGCTCGGCGCCGACGTATCCGTGAGCCGATGGCCGACCGGACGCCGTGACGTCCCGCGTGTCGATCTTGCATGCGTCGGCGGATGAGGTCGCGGCGTTCCTGCAGTTCTCGAAACGTGATCCGATCCGCGGGGTCCACATAGCCGATCGCCGCTCGGTAGCCGTCGAGATCGATGGGGATATCGGACAGCTGAACTCCCATCTCCCGGGCGATCCGCTCACCGTGGTTCTCGGAGAAGTACGTCACGATGGCCATGACCTCGCCGAGGATGTCCACGTCAGGGGCCATGATGGCCATCGATCCGTTCAAGAAGAGCAGGTTTTTGACGAAGAGCATGAGCTCCTTGGGCAACTTGGCGCCGTAGCCCAATAGGGCCTTGGTCACATCGCGGAGCTGACCGGCCATCTCGTCCGCAGTCATGTTCATTGGATCGGGAGGCGGCCGGTCGAGGGCAAGATCGTCGATCACGGCTTCGATATCCACATCGATGGGAAGTGCGCCCAGATCCCGGAGCGCCTCGATCTGGACGGTCACGTTGTTGGTGGTCGCTCCCACCTGTAACCGCAGAAAGGCGAGGCGCTTGGATTGGTCGAGGCGACCGGTGATCCCGAAGTCGAGGAGCGCCACCGTGCCGTCACGCTGGACGAGCAGGTTGCCGCCGTGCAGATCGCCATGGAAGACGCCGTAGAGGAGCACGCCTTCGAGGAAGGCAATCAGACCGGCTCGGAGGACGGCAGCGGTGTCGATGCCGGCCGCCCGCATACCGGCCGCGTCCCCCCAGGCGAAACCATCGAGACGCTGCATGACGAGCACCCGCTTGGTGATGAGTGTCGGGTGGGGCCGGGGCACCACCATCGAGCGCTGCCCGCTGTCGGCCAGGATGTGGGCGATATCGAGCATGTTCTGGGCCTCGAGCCGGAAGTCGAGCTCTTCGACGATCGTCTCGGCGAAGAGGTCGACGAGAGCCGGGGGATTGGTCAAGGCGGCAACGGGAATGCGCCCGACGAGCATCGGTGCGATCCAGGACATGGCGGCGATGTCCTGTCGGACGAGCGCCCCCACGGCCCGGCGCTGCACTTTGACTACGACCCTCTCTCCGGTTCGGAGGGTGGCCGAATGGACCTGGGCGATCGACGCCGAGGCGATCGGGACGCGGTCGAACGAGGTGAAGACCTCGGCCAGCGGCCGGCCCAGGTCCTCTTCGATCGTGCGGCGCACGTGGGAGAACGGCTCGGGCGGAACCCGGTCTCGGAGCAGTCGGAACTCAGCCACGAGCTCTTCGGGGAACACGCCCTCACCGGAGGAGAGGATCTGGCCCAGCTTGATATAGGTAGGCCCGAGCGTCTCGAATGCCGGGCGGAGCCGCCGCGACAACCCGGCCCGAGAGCGCTCGGTACCCCGCTCTCGGATCGCCCACGTGCCGAGCGCCCACCCGAGATGTGCTCCCACCCGCAAGGCCCGCATGCCGGGGGGAAGGCGGCGACGCCGGACCAGCTTGGGGGCCTCGGCGCCAACCTGCGAGCGCAAGGCATCGATCCCTTGGCGCCAGGCCATATGGTCGGGATCGACGATCCACGGCCCGGCCTCCGAGAAGGCACCGAAGGTCAGATCACTGGCCAGGGGCTCGTTCTCACCGGCCAGGGGCTCGTTCGGCGACTTGGTCATGGAAGGTTGACGGTACCGGGCGCGCCGGGCACGAGCAGCATCGGGCGGCCTGCCGCTGTGTTGGTCGCTCGTTCCTCCGGCTGTTGGCCCGAACCGGTCAGGGTCGAGCCATGACCATGTACCGAGCTTCGGATCGTGGTGACCGGCGCTTGGCTGCCTAGGCCGGGGTGATGACCAGGCAGCCATTGTGGCCGCCGAATCCGAACGAGTTGGATAGAACCGGTCCGGGTTCCCACGGGCGAGCCTCACCGGAGACAACCTCGATGTGGATATCGGGATCGGGCTGTTCGTGACCGGCAGTCGGGGGAATCAAACCCTTGTCGATGCTGAGGACCACGGCGACAGCCTCGATGGCTCCGGCGGCACCCAGACCGTGACCGGTGATCCCCTTGGTCGAGGTCACCGGCGGGGGGGACCCGCTGAATACCTTGACGATGGCTTCGGCTTCAGCCCTGTCGTTCAGTGGGGTGGATGTGCCATGAGCATTGATCTGGCGGATGTCAGCCGGCACCAACTGGGCGTCCTCGATGGCCAACTCCATGCAGTCGGCGGCCCCGGCCCCACTGGGAACGGGCGCCACGATGTCATGGGCGTCGGACGTGCTGGCTGCGCCGGTCAGCTCGCCATAGATGCGTGCGCCACGAGCGACGGCGTGATCCCAGTCCTCGAGCACGAGAGCGCCGGCACCTTCGGTGATCACGAACCCGTCTCGTCGAATGTCGAAGGGGCGGGAGTTTCCGGACGTGGACAGGGCCGTCATGTTGGCAAAGGCGGCAATCCCCACTTCGGTCATGGCCGCTTCAGCGCCGCCTCCGACGGCGACGTCACACCGACCCGAAGACACCAGGCGGGCGGCATAGCCAATGCTGTGGGTTCCGGCGGCACACGCCGTGGTGATGGTCTCGGATGGGCCCGTCCAGCCGGCACGGATCGATATCCGGGCCGCACCGGCGTTGGACATCATCATGGGGACAAGCCGGGGGGACACGCGACGGGCGCCCTTTTCCCCGTACACCAGGGTCTGGGCTTGGAGGGTCTCGAAGCCGCCGACACCGGTTCCCATGACCACACCGGACCGGGCCGGGTCGGCGCCGATCTCACCGGCGTCCTCGAGCGCCATCTCGGCCGCCGCCACCGAGAACTGAGCAAACCGGTCAACCTGCCGCGCCTCTTTGGGGTTGAACCAGACCGTCGGGTCGAAGTCGGGGACCCGTCGTTCGCCAACCGGGGGAGCACTGTTCAATCCGGTCCACAGGGCCTCGACGCCGACACCGCAACATGACACGGCACCGATACCGGTGATCGCCACCCTGCGTCCGACATAGGGTCCGGAGGGACCGATACCCAGCAGCATCAGAGCTTGGCGGTGATCAGGTCGAAGGCTTGCCCGATCGTCTCGATCCCCTCGAGCTCCGTCTCTTCGACGGTGACGTCGAATGCCTCCTCAAGAGCCATAACCAGCTCGACAAGGTCAAGGCTGTCGGCATCGAGATCCTCGGCAAAGCGGGCCTCTTTGGTCACCTTGTCCCCCGGTACCTGCAGTACCTCGACGGCACACTCACGAAACTTCTCGAATGCGTCCTCGTTGCTCACCGTGGTACTCCTTTGTCATTGTTGTGGGTATTGCGATCTGTATGTCGGATCATCGCTGCATAGTGTGTCGGATCACCGCCGCATAGTACGGAATCATCGATTTTACAGGCCCATGGACAGTCCGCCGTCGACGGGCAGCACGGCGCCGGTAATGTACGCCGCCCCGGCCGAAGCCAGGAACCCGACGGCCTCAGCAATTTCTTCGGGCATGGCCGTCCTCCCCAGGGGCACAAGGGCCTGGAGCTGGGCGGATCGCTCGTCGCCGAGGGCGGTGAGCATATCCGTCTCCGTCAGGCCGGGAGCGACCACGTTGACGGTGATCGCCCTAGTGGCCACCTCGCGGGCCAGGGCGCGGGCTATCCCGACCAGCCCAGCTTTGGCCGCCCCATAGTTGACCTGTCCGGGTGAGCCCATGAAGGCGCTCACCGACGACACCAGGATGACCCGGCCCCGGTGGAGCCGCAGCATCTTGGAAATGGCTCGCTTGCAGACCCGGAAGGCTCCAGTGAGATTGGTATCGATGACGTCACCCCACGTCTCGTCGTTCATCCGCAAGATGAGCGTGTCGCGGGTAATGCCGGCGTTGGCGACCAGAACCTCGACTGGCCCCCAGGTGTCTTCGACCGTCGAGAAGGCGGCGTTCACCTGTTCACTGTCGGTCACATCACAGGTGAGCGAGAGGAAGCGACCGGAAACCTCATCCGGATCGGCTACGAGTCCCTCAACGGCACCGCTACGAGATGTCACCGCTACCCGGTCACCTCGCTCCAGGAACCATCGGGCGCAAGCCAGTCCGATGCCTCGGGTACCTCCGGTGATCAAGACCACCCGACCGTCGGGCGATTCGGAGGTTGGTTCCTTCGGCGTCACTGCAACTCCTCATTGGGATGGCGCTGGCCACTGAATGGCCGGCCGGCAACTGAGACGGCACTGCAACTGAGACTGAGAGACGGCACTGCAACTGAGACGGTATTCGCATCTGGGGTAGAAGCGGAGCCTTGCCGGGGTGCCGCTAGCTGGATGGGTTCAGTGACCTGCGGTACCACCCACCAAACCCGCAGAGCAAGGTTGGGTCCGCGTCAATAGCCCCATCTGATCACGGTGCTGCCCCAGGACATCCCAGCACCGAATCCGGAAAGGAGCACGAGGTCGCCATCGTGGAGACGGCCGGCGTCGACAACTTCGGTCAAGGCCAGGGGTATGGAGGCGGCAGACGTGTTGCCCGTTTTCGCCATGGTGACGGCCGTGCGCTCGGCCGGAATGCCGATCCGCTGGGCGGCCGCTTCGATGATCCGCACGTTGGCCTGGTGGGGAATGAACATGTCGATGTCTTCAGGCGTGCATTTGGCGCGTTCGAGCGCGAGCGACGCCGAATCCACCGTCAGGCGCACGGCCCGGCGGAAGACTTCTTTCCCCTCCATGCTCAGGTAGCCCCCGCGATCCGCCTGCAAGATCGAGCGAGCGGAACCGTCGACACCCAGGTCCCAGGAGAGAAAACGATCCTCGCCGGGGATGGACTCCAGAACGACGGCTCCGGCGCCGTCGCCGAACAGGACGGCTGTCGACCGGTCGGACTGGTCGACGATCGAGTTCAGGGTGTCGCTCCCGATGACCAGCACCCGGGACACGGCCCCGGTGGCTAGCGCACCGTATCCGGCGAAGAGGCCGTAGACGAACCCCGCACACGCCGAGTTCAGGTCGTAGGCACCGCCCGTCAAACCCAATGCGTGATGCACGGCTACGGCATTGGCCGGCATGACCTGATCGGGAGTGGTCGTGCACAGAACGAGCAGGTCGATCGTGCTCGGGTCAACCCCGGCACATTCGATGGCGGCCCGGCCCGCCTCGATGGACAACTCCCCGGTGGTGCCGCCGATCCGTCGTTCCCGGATGCCGGTTCGTTCGATGATCCATTCCGAGGTGGTGTCGAGTCGAGTGGTGAAGTCCTCGTTGGTCACGACGTTCGCCGGGAGCGCGCCGCCCCACCCGGTGACTGCCGCTCCGACGCTCATGCGTTACCTCCTGGTACTCGGATCCAGACCACCGGTTGCCCTTCAACTACCCGTTCACCCCGAACTGCCAACCATCGAACCAGAATTCCTTCGAACGGGGTCCTGACGTCGGTGGTCCCGGCGACGGTCCCGACCCGGTCACCCACGGCCAGGAGGGACCCTGGCTCGGCGCCTTCTCCGCTGCCCGGAGCAGCGGTGGCCGCGGCCAACGCCGTGGTCTCGAGCGCAGCCAAGGCGGCGTCGGGCTCGAACACGCCGGCCGCGGGGCTTACGATCACCCGTTCCGAGGTGTACAGGTGTTCACCTTGATGAGCCGGGGACCGTGCGTTCCACACCTCGTGACCGGCCACCGCGTCCATGAGCTTGTCGAGATCCTCGGGAACGGCGATGGTCACGGCGCGTACATCGGGCACCGTACGCCGGATCAGACCGGAGAGGACGCCTCCGGGACCGAGCTCGATGACCACCGAGGCACCCCGCCCGGCCAGGGTCTCGAGGGTCTGGCGCCATCGGACGGGGCTACACAACTGGGCCGAGAGAAGTCCGGGCCATTCAGCCGGATCGGTGTGGACCCGTGCATCGACATTGGCCACCACGGGAACCTCGGGCGAGTGGAACTCGACGGTATTGAGGGCTTTGCGCAGCCGGGATCGGGCCGGGAGCATGAGCGCGGTGTGGAACGCACCGGAAACCGGGATCGGGAGGACCTTGCGGGCACCGAGCTCCTTGGCCCGTTCGGACGCTGCGGCCACGCCTTGAGCCGTTCCGGCGATGACCACCTGCCCGGGAGCGTTGTAGTTGGCCACCCAGACGTCGTCCTCGGCTCGCTGGCAAGCAGCTTCGGCGTCGTCGTCGGAGATCCCAAGCATGGCCGCCATGGTGCCGGGCTGTTCGTCGGCGGCGAACTGCATGGCATCGCCTCGTTCCATGACCAGCCGGGTGCCGTCGGCAAAGGACAGCGCACCAGACGCCACCAATGCGGTGTACTCACCCAGGCTGTGACCGGCGCAGGCGGCGGGGGAGAGCCCCAACCGCTCCACCGCGTCCAAGACGACCAAGCTCATCACGAAGGTGGCCAGCTGGGCGTTGGCCGTCCTGGTCAGCTCGTCCATGGGCGCCTCGAGCAAAAGAGTGGTCAGCTCCCGTCCCGCTATCTCGGAGGCTTCGGTGGCCACTTCCCACGAGGGATGGTCGACCCAGGCATGTCCCATGCCTGACCGCTGCGACCCCTGCCCGGGGAACGTGAAGGCCAACACCACAGACTCCTTTCGAACGCGATCGATCGATTCGACCGCTTCGGCGTGTCAAGTGTTACACGGCCGTGCTCGGATCTTCCGCTTACCGTTCAGTCACCTGACCCTGTGGGTGAAATTTCTTGGGGTCGCCAAGCCGGTACTAGACCTGGCTATGGCGATCTCATGGTCCTGGGCTCGCACTCCATGGTCCCAAGTCCGGCACTCGACGGGCCCGGGTTCCGCACTCCGCAGTCCGGGGCTCCGCAGTCCGGGGCTCCGCTGTCCTGAGCTCGGCAGTCCTGTGCTCCGCGGTCCTGAGCTCGACGGTCCTGAGCTCCACAGTCCTAAGCTCCGCAAAGTGGACGACGACGACCGACGAGGGGGGCCGATCGGCAAGACGCTGATGGGGAACGGCCAGGCGGCGGAGGGGTTGGTGGCGGATGCGGGGGAACTTCTGGAGTCGGCCGTAGCGCTCCGGCGGCGGCTTCACACCTACCCCGAGCTGGGTCTCGACTTACCGCGCACCCAAGAGGCCGTGGTCGATGCCCTCGACGGCCTCGGCCTCGAGATCTCGACGGGGGAGAGGATCAGCTCGGTGGTCGCCGTGCTCGATGGCGACCGACCCGGCCCGACCACCTTGTTGCGGGGTGACATGGATGCCCTGCCCATGCCCGAAGACACCGGCCTGCCCTTCACGTCGCAGATAGACGGGGCCATGCATGCGTGCGGTCACGATGCCCACGTGGCCATGCTCGCCGGCGCGGCGCGGCTCCTCGCTGGGCGGAGAGCGGACCTGGCCGGGCGGGTCGTGTTCATGTTCCAACCCGGCGAAGAGGGCCTCGCCGGGGCGTCGGTCATGCTCGAGGAGGGACTGTTGTCCCGTTTCGGGCCGGTGGACCGGGCGTTCGCCATGCACGTGACCCCCCTGTTGCCCTCTGGTGTCCTGGCCGGGCGGGCCGGGCCGTTCTTGGCCTCGGCTGACACGCTCGACGTGGTCGTCACGGGTAAGGGTGGCCACGCGGGCGATGCCGGACCAAACGATCGACCCGATCCCGGTGGCCTGCGAGATGGTGGGGGCCTGGCAGTCCATGATCACCCGTCGGATCCCGGCCTTCGATCCGGCGGTTGATCACCGTCTCGAGTATCGACGCGGGGACGACGTACAACGTCATACCCGATACCGCCTCGCTCAAAGTCACCGTGCGGGCCACCTCGGCTGCGTCTCAGGCCCTGGCCATGGAGGGCTTGCGCCGGGTGGCCGAGCTGGTCGCCGCTGCCCATCTGTGCACAGCCACGGTGACGCCGGCGGCGCCCAGCTACCCGGTCACGATCAATGACGCCGCCGCGGTAGACCACGCCCTCGGCCTTGCCAGCAGCCTCTTCGGAGAGCGTCGGACGCTGCGCATGCCCACGCCGGTTATGGGCGCGGAGGATTGGTCGTTCGTGCTCGAGCGGGTGCCCGGCTCCATGCTCTTCCTGGGGGCCGCCCCTCCCGGGGAGGCTGACCCCGCCCCCAACCACTCCAACCGGATGGTGATCGACGAACAGGCCATGGGTACCGGCATCGCCATGCACGCCGCTCTGGCCCTGAGCTGAGGGTTCCGTCCCCCAGGAGCAGCCTTCCGTCCCCCAGCGCATCCTGACCTCCCCCAGGGGCACCCCAAGGGTGTCCCTGGTGACAGCCCGTCCTTAGGAATGGCTCCGAAGGTAGTTTCACCTGAGGAATGACTTATTTTCGACCAGGAGCTGATCCTGAGGATCTGATGCCTGCGGCTGTGCCGGAGGCGCACCCGCGCCATGTACCGGGGTCGAGCCTGGTTGGTTGGATCGCGGCTAAGGATCCTGGGTTCCTGGCGGTCAAGCGATCGGTCCGAGCCGCAGTCGTCATGCCGGTGGTTTTCGGCATATGTCATGCGGCCTTTGCCAACTCGCAGATCGGCCTCTTCGGGGCCTTTGGCTCGTTCGCCCTGTTGCTCCTGGTGGACTTTCCGGGTCGGCCGCGCACCCGCCTTGTCTCGTACCTGACGCTCTTCGTAGCTTCGAGCTGCTTCATTGCTCTGGGCACGCTCGCATCCACTCACAAGGTTGCCGCGATCGTGGTCATGGCCGTCGTGGGATTTGGCGTGCTCTTTGCCGGGGTCGTCTCGCCTCAGGCCGCAACCGCTTCGACCGCCGCACTCCTGACGTTCGTCCTGCCGGTGGCCGTGGCCCAGCCGACGTCTGCCATCGGACCTCGACTACTGGGTTGGGTCATCGCGGCCGGATTTTGTATTCCCGCCTGCATGTTGGTCTGGCCCACCCCGTGGCACGACAATCTGCGTAATCGGCTGTCAGCAACGGTGTCAGCCGTCGGTCTGCTCGTCGCCGCCTTGGCTGAGGGCAGGCCCGATCCCGAGGCCCATGCGGCGGTGACGTCGGAGTTGTCACGGCTGCGGGCCCAGTTTGCCGGGACCCCGTACCCGCCTACCGGTGCGGCCGCGGCCGCTGTCGCCCTCTCCAAGCTGGTGGGGCGGGTCGAGTGGGTGAGCGCGAACGCCGTCCTCATCAGCGATGAGAGTGCGTCGGCCGAGCTCTCGTCAGTCCGAGACGTCATTGGAGCAGTAGCCGAGACCCTGCGGCTCAGCGCATCGCTCATCTGCGATCACCAGGGGTACCCGATTGACGATGCGGGCCTGGTGCAAGCGGTTCAGGAGTCGAGTCGGCAGCTCGAGCACGTGCTCGAAACGGCCTGGAACGACAAGGTGTCGAGCCTCGTCGACCTTGAACCCAATGGCGACGCGGCGCAGAGGTTCGGGCCCGGGTCGGGGCCGATCGATCGATGTGGCGGGAATGCCTCGTCATTGGACCCGAGCTTTCGCTTTCGGGCGTTGGGCCTAGCCACCGAGATGGTGGCAGATGCTGCGCTCGAGGCGGCCGGCGCCCAGTCTGCTGGCGATAGGAGGTTGGGGGCCGTCGTCGAAGTGCCGTCGCTGGTGATGTGGCGCCGGCTCGTTTCACATCTTTCGTTCCGCTCGGTGTGGTTCCGCAATGCCCTGCGGGGCGCCGTGGGGCTGGCCCTGGCCGTGACGGTGGTGGAGGTGAGTGCCGTCGAGCACGGATTCTGGGTCGTACTGGGTACGTTGTCCGTGTTGCGGTCCAACGCTCTCGGCACCGGCGCCACGGCCCTGCGGGCCGTTGGGGGCACGACCGTGGGCTTCGTTGTGGGCTCAGCCATCATGATCGGGGTCGGTGGGCATCTGGTCCTGTTGTGGGTGCTCCTTCCGTTGGCCGTGTTGATCTCGGGCGTGGCTCCCTCGATGATCTCGTTTGCCGCCGGTCAGGCCGGTTTCACCTTGGTGGTAGTCATCCTGTTCAACATCATTGATCCCACCGGCTGGACGGTGGGCCTGACCAGAATCGAGGACGTGGCCATCGGCTGCGGGGTGAGCATTGTCGTGGGGCTGCTGTTCTGGCCTCGGGGTGCCACCGCGGCACTCGGGCGAGCGATGGCCAATGCATTCGTCACCAGCTCGGGTTACCTGGCCGACACCGTGAATCGGTTGACGATCACGACTCATGAGGTTGATACCGGGCCGGCCCAACGAGCGTCCCATCTCGCCTACTTCCGGCTCGACGACGCCTTTCGTGAAACTTCTGGCTGAGCGTGGGGCGAAGGTGGTGCCGGTCGACACTGTCGCCAACCTCGTCACCGGGTCGAACCGCATCCGCTTGGCGGCGTACACCCTCGGCACCCTGCCTGTGTTCCCCACAGAGCGGGGCCGCTCCGAGCTCGAGTCGGTGGCCATCGCCGGAGCGGTGCTGCGTGATTCGTACACGGCCAGCTACCGCTGGTACGAGGAGTTCGCGGCGGTGTTGTCGAACCGACGCGAGAGCGGTCGAGCCACCGCCAGTTCATGACCAGGTCCTTCACGACGTTCTACGCAAGGCATTCGAGGATGCACATGAACAGCACCTTGACGATCGCTTGCGCATGACGCTGCAGATGTTCTGGGCCGACGAGCTGCTCGAGACCCAACGCCAAGTCCAGGTCGACTTGGCCGCCTCCGCTGATCTCTTCGCCCGGTGGAGGAAACGGGGGCTGATGGTCTGAGGGGCCCATCTCCTGTCGAGGGCCCATCTCACTGTCGAGTTGGCGAGCGCCTCTAGAGTTGCGGCCATGGCCCGTCGTAAATCGCTCCGCAGCCAGCTCTACCGGGCCGCCCGAGATCTCGGGAACGTGGACGCGGTGAAAAGCGGTGGCGTCAAGGGCCTGGCCAAGCGGGACGCTCGTCGTGCCGTCTACCGCCAGACCAACAAGGCGACAGGCTCGTTCCTGCGGGCGATCGGGCTATCGGGTCGACGGCGAGGCTGAGTCTGGTCTGGCTCAAGACCCGGTACCGGAACTCGTTGTACGGACTCTTCCGGTCCGATCTCCAAGCATCTCGTCCGGGTCCGAAAGTCGCACCGCTCCGACCGGTTCGCACCGCTCTGACCAGCCTAAACATCTCCAGAGATGCGTGCCCGGGGCGGGACTCGAACCCGCACGCCCTTTCGGACAATGGATTTTGAGTCCATCGCGTCTGCCATTCCGCCACCCGGGCTGATGGCGAGTCAGCCTATCCTCAGGCCGGAGCCGGCCCAGGCACCTCACGACTCGTCCCTCAGCACCCAGGACGGCGCTCGACCCTGCGCCGCGTAGTCTCGGGCGATGGGATCACCGGCGACGTCGCGGCCGCCCGGGTCCTCCCCGTTGGCTCGATGGTCGGCACTGGGAACCGGCTCGCGTCTGCACCTGAGCGGCGCCGACGTCTCCCTGGTAGAGCTCGATTTCCGCCGGCCGGTCGGCACTGCCATCGGCAACCACCGACGACGCCCCTTGGTCATGGTCCGGCTCGAGGCTGAGGGTCCGTCTGGTCGGGTCGTCGGGTGGGGTGAGTGTGCCGCACTGGGTGATACCACCTTCGATCGTGAGGACGCCGAGGGTGTCTTCACCACGCTGACCCAGGACCTGGTTCCGCGGCTGACCTCCGGTTCACCGGCGGGCGCTGATCCGCACGCGGGCGCTGATCCGCACGCGGGTGCCGGTTCGCACGCGGGTGCCGGTTCACCTGCGGGCGACGATCTCGTCCCGGGGCCAGGAGATCTCGCGGAACGGATGCAGGCCGTCGGGTTCCCCTTGGCGTTCGCGGCGTTGGAGATGGCGGTGGCCGATCTCCACCTTCGAGCGTCGGGGGTCTCGTTCGCCGAACTGCTCGGCGTCACCGAGGACTCGGTGATGGTCGGAGCCGTCGCGGGCATGAGCGACAGCGTCGGGACCCTCCTGACCGAGGTCGACGCCCTGGTCGGCGCGGGATTTGCCCGTGTGAAGCTCAAGATCGGGCCTGGTTGGGATGTCGCCCCTGTGACGGCAGTGCGCCGACGGTTCCCCGACCTGATCCTCCAGGTCGACGCCAACGGCTCCTACTCGAGGGACGACATCGGCCACCTGGTCGAGCTCGACGGGCTGGACCTGGCGTGCATCGAACAACCGTTTCCGAGGGACGATCTGGCCGACCACGTCGCCCTTGCCCAGGCCATGTGCACCGGGGTTTGCCTCGATGAGTCACTCCACTCCCCGACGTCAGTGCGCTCGGCCATCGCGATGGGTGCCTGCGAGGTGGTGTGCGTCAAGCCGGCCCGCCTGGGCGGGTTGGGCGCGGCACTCGAGGTCTACCGGGACTGCCGCGATGCCGGCGTACCCCTGTGGCTGGGAGGGATGTTCGAGTCCGGCTATGCCCGGTCCGTCAACACGGCGCTGGCCGCGCTCCCCGGGTTCGCACTGCCCGGAGACCTGTCGCCGGCGACCGGCTACCTGACCGAGGACCTGGTGTCGGCCCCACGCGTGGATCGCAACGGTACCGGCGGCCGGTTGCGGGTGGCCGTCCACGCGGCGCCAGGCATGGGCCCGACACCGGACGAAGCGGTGCTGGCCCGACGCACCGTCGCCTCCTGGCATTGGCCCGCCCCGTGACCGGATACTGCGGGCCTTGCTAGGGCGCTCGGTGACCGGATAGCCGCGACCTTGCTGGCCCACCGGTGACCGCGTAGCGCCGCCCACGCCTATTGCGGCAGGCGGCCGAGCGCGGAAGCCACGACGATGGCGGCGACTGGTCGAGTGACCGCCGGACGCCCGATGGAACTGTCGGTCACCGCAGTGCGTAGAATTGCCGGCCCATGCACCGGTCCACCGTCGAACGTCGTCTGAGCGATGCTCACGCCCGCCTGACCAAGGCGCGCGATGAGCTGGCCGTCCTGGACGAGCAGCTCGCGGTGGTAAACGACATCGCCGACGACACCCGGCTACGGTCCCTCGTGTCCGAGACACCGGTCGCGGCCAAGGAGCATGACGAAGCCAGCCGGCATGCCGCAGCCATGTTGCGGTCACGCCAGGCACTTGTCGATACGATCACCGAACTCGAACGGCGGCAGAACGAACTGCTCGACCGGCTGGTCATCGGCCCCGGTTGACGATCCGAGAACATCGAGGAAGCCGAGAGGGGTACAAACCATGGCCAGGCGTGTGGTCATTGCCGAGGACGAGGCCATCATCAGGCTCGACCTCAAAGAGTTACTCCAGGACGAAGGCTACGAGGTGGTCGGTGAGACTGGGCGGGGCGACGAGGTCGTCGACCTGGTCCGTCGCCACCGTCCCGATCTGGCCATTCTCGACATCAAGATGCCCGGGGCCGACGGCCTGGCTGCGGCGCGAGCTATCGCTGACCTGGGAGAACGGGTGGCGGTGCTGATCCTGACCGCCTTCAGCCAACGAAATCTCATCGAGGAGGCCCGCGAAGCCGGGGTGGCCGCGTACCTGGTCAAGCCCTTCCAGCGAGCCGAGCTGGTGCCGGCCATCGACCAAGCCGTGTCCCGGTGCGAGCAGGAGTGGGCCATCGACGCCGAAGCGGCCGAAGCGGCCGAGGCCAGCAACGACGGGAGCGGCCAGGCCACGGCGGAGGACAAGCTCGAGACCCGTCGGCTGGTCGATGGGGCCAAGGACCTGCTGATGGAGCGGTACGGGCTCTCGGAGTCCGATGCCTTCAACTTCATCCAGAAGACGGCGATGGGCAGCCGCTCTCGCATGAGCGACGTAGCCCGTCAGGTGCTCGACGGCACCATCACGCCCTAGGGGTCGAACCGCTAACCATGGCCATAGCAGCGTCCCCGGGCGGATCCACGACCGAAAAGCCGGCCGGTCCTCTTCTCCTCCTCGACGGCATGTCCCTGGCCTACCGGGCTTACTTTGCGCTCCCTCCGGACCTGGCCACCAGCGCCGGCATCGTCACCAACGCGGTGCACGGGTTCACGTCCATGCTCCACAACCTCGTTCGCGATCACCATCCCCGGGGCCTGGCCGTCGCCTTCGACCTGCCGGGTGGGACGTTCCGGGACGAGGTGGTGTCGGACTACAAGGCGGGCCGATCGCAGACGCCCGCCGATCTCCTGCCCCAGTTCGAGATGATCCGCTCCCTCCTGGGCAAGCTGGCCATCCCGGTGATCGAGGCCGAAGGGTTCGAGGCCGACGATGTGCTGGCCACACTGGCCACCGAGGCCCGGGACCGTGGGCATGACGTCTTGTTGGTCACCGGCGACAGGGATGCCTACCAGCTCGTCGAGGATCCCCACGTCAAGGTGCTCTACAACCGGCGTGGAGTCAGCGACTACGCCCTTTACGACGAGGCCGGGATCGAGGAGCGCACCGGCGTGCGCCCGGAGCTGTACCCCGTCCTGGCCGCCTTGCGCGGTGACCCGTCCGACAACCTGCCCGGGGTCCCCGGGGTGGGGGAGAAGACCGCGGCCAAGCTGGTCAACGAGTATGGCGACCTCGACACGCTCTACGCACACCTGGACGCCCTCTCGCCCAAGCTGCGCGAGAACCTGGCCCTCCACGAGGACCGCGTCCGCATGAACGCCGAGGTGATCCCACTGGTCCGGGACGTACCCCTCGACACCCACGTCGACCAGCTGACCCTCGGAGGCTGGATCGAGGACGACGCTCGCGACGCGTTTGCCGAGCTCGAGCTCCGGACGATCTGGAACCGGATGGTCTCGTTGATCCGAGAAGGCGCGTTCGGCCAGCCCGGCGGCGATGCCCCCCGGATACCGGCGGGCACTACCGGGTCGACGGTGGAGGAGGGGGGACCGGCCCGAGCACCGCCGTTGCGCCCGGCCCGAGCGCCCTCTGGCTGGACAAGCTCGAGGTGATCGCACCCGAGAGCGTCGGACTCGGCGGTCAGCGCCATCGACAGCTGGTGGCCGAGGCCCAATCGGTGACGGGAACGGGCAACGTCGCCGTGCTTGCGGTCTGGTCCGGCGACCCCGGGCGCTCCTCGTTGGTCGGCTTGGCCCTGACGGGCCTGGGCCGGACCGGGTGACCGCCGGCTGGGTCGGGCGGCGGCGGGTGAGCCGGCTGGGTCGACGGCGAGCCGGCTGGATCGGACGGGCCGGCTGGTCGAACAGCCAGGTCGGCCAACGGTGCTGTTTCTGGGCGACGACGCCGGCGGGAACAGCCTGACCGCGGACCGATCGGTGCTCGCCTCCCTGGCCACCGCACTGGGGCCGGGCGGCGTCGGGGTCATCGCCCACAACGCCAAGGAGATCATGCGGTCCCTGCTTCCGCTGGGTATCGACGTGACCGATCTGACCATGGACACCGCAGTGGCCGCCTACCTGCTCGATCCGTCGGTCGACCACTACCGGCTCCGGGACCTGTCGGTCGCCCATCTCGGAACCGAGGTTGACGATGGTGAGCAGGGCAAGGGCCAGGGGACCTTCACCCTCGACCTCGACGGCGAGGACGACGCTTCCGGCCCGAGTGCCGACACGGTCCCGGCCCACGTGTTGGCCGCGGCTCGGCTGACTGCGGCGGTATCCCGGCTTCGGGCCCCGCTCCATGCCGCCCTGATCGCCGACGAGGAGGATCAGCTCTACGACGACATCGAGAGGCCGCTGGTTCGCGGTCCTGGCCCGCATGGAGGTAACCGGCATCCCCGTGGACCGGCTCGTGCTTCGTGAGATCGCCCGCGAGCTGGCCGACGAGTGCCAGACCCTCGAGGCTCGGATCCATGAGCTGGCCGGTGGCCCCTTCAACGTGAACTCGGTGCCCCAACTGCGCTCGGTCCTCTACGACCAGCTGGGCCTCACCCCGCTCCGTAAGACCAAGACCGGCTATTCGACCGATGCCCGCACCCTCGAGCAGCTCCGTGATCAGCACCCGATCGTGGACACACTCCTCCGCTATCGGGAGATCGAAAAGCTCCGATCCACGTACGGTGAGAGCCTGGCCGCCGAAGTGGCCGACGACGGCCGGATCCATGCCACGTTCCGCCAGACGGTGGCCCGGACCGGGCGGCTGTCCTCGGATCGGCCCAACCTGCACAACATCCCGGTACGTACCGACCAGGGGCGACGGTTCCGCGAGGCCTTCGTCCCGAGCGCCGGTCGGCGACTGCTGGTGGCCGACTACGACCAGGTGGAGCTGCGAGCCATCGCCCACTTGTCCGGGGACCCCGGCCTCAGCGCCGCATTCGAGGCCGGTGAGGACATCCACCGGACGGTCGCCTCCCGGGTATTCGGGGTGGAGCGGGACGAGGTGACCCACACCCAGCGGTCCACGGCCAAGATGGTGTCCTACGGCCTGGCCTACGGCATGGAGGCCTATGGCCTGTCCCAGCGGTTGAACGTGCCGGTGGAGGAGGCTTCGACCATTCTCCGGGCCTTCTTCGACGGGTTTCCGGCCGTCCAGGACTACATGCAGCGCGCCGTAGCCGATGCCCGGAACAGTGGCTACACCATCACCGCCTTTGGCCGCCGCCGACCTCTGCCCGACCTGCTGGCCACCAACTATCAGGTGCGCCAGGGAGCCGAGCGCCAGGCTATGAACGCCGGGATCCAGGGCTTGGCCGCGGACCTGTTCAAGCTGGCGCTGGTCCGGTTGGACGCCGGGCTCTCCAAGGGCGGGTTCGCCTCCGACCTGGTGCTGCAGGTCCACGACGAGGTGATCATCGACGTCGTCCCCGAGGAGTCCGATGCTGTGGCCGACCTGACCCAGCGGGCGTTGACCGGGGCCGCCGATCTGTCCGTGCCGTTGAAGGTGGCCATGGCGTGGGGTAGTTCCTGGGCGGAGGCCAAAGACGGCTGACCGCGGTGCCTGACCGCCGTGCCTGATCAGGTCGGGCTGGTCGCCCGTGGTCCGGGAACTTTCGGACGTCGTCCCCGGTCACGGTGCTACCATGGCTTCCCGGCCGCTGGTGCGGTCGGTTCTTCTCCCCGGTGTCGCTCAGGGCCTCGTGCACTGCGCTCCAGTCGGCTCAGTCGGCCACCGGGACCTGTCCGGAAAGCGAGCTACCTAATTTTATGTCCGACGTGTCTGCAGTAACTGGCGGAGCAACAACCTCGGGGGGCGGCACCGCGCTGCTGTCCGGCGAGGCGATGGGTCACTTCGACGAAAACGGCGTGTACATCCCTCGGGCCATCACCGAGGACGACCTGTCCGGCTCCTCGCTCGAGGATGCCATGGTCGGCACCATCGTCGAGTTCGAGGATGGTGACCTGGTCGAGGGAACAGTGGTCAAGATCGACCGGGACGAGGTCCTGCTCGACATCGGTTTCAAGTCCGAAGGCGTCATCCCCGTCCGTGAGCTCTCGATCCGCAATGACGTCGATCCGTCCGAGATCGTCTCCCTGGGCGACAAGGTCGAGGCCCTGGTCCTCCAGAAGGAGGACAAAGAGGGACGACTGATCCTCTCGAAGAAGCGGGCCCAGTACGAGCGGGCGTGGGGCACCATCGAGAAGCTCAAGGAAAACGACGAAGTGGTCACCGGTCCGGTCATCGAGGTGGTCAAGGGCGGCCTGATCGTCGACATCGGGCTACGGGGCTTCTTTCCGGCGTCGTTGGTCGAGCTGCGCCGGGTACGCGAGCTGCAGCCCTACGTGGGTCGCACTATCGAGGCCAAGATCATCGAGCTCGATCGCAACCGGAACAACGTGGTCCTTTCTCGCCGGGCCTGGCTGGAGGAGACCCAGAAGGAACAGCGTGGCGAGTTCCTGACCAACCTCAAGCCGGGCGAGCGTCGCCGGGGCGTCGTCTCGTCGGTGGTCAACTTCGGTGCCTTCGTCGACCTGGGCGGCATGGACGGACTGGTCCACGTGTCCGAGCTGTCCTGGAAGCACGTCGACCATCCCTCCTCGGTCGTGTCGGTCGGGGACGAGATCGAGGTCGAGGTGCTCGACGTCGATCTGTCCAAGGAGCGCATCAGCCTCTCCCTCAAGGCGACCCAGAACGATCCGTGGCAGGAGTTCGCCAACTCCCACCAGGTCGGCGAGCTGGTCTACGGCCGGATCACCAAGCTGGTGCCCTTTGGCTCGTTCGTACAGGTGGGCGACGGGATCGAGGGTCTGGTCCACATTTCGGAAATGGCCGTCCACCATGTCGACCTGCCCGAGCAGGTGGTCACCCCCGGCGAGGAGCTGTGGGTCAAGATCATCGACATCGACCTCCAGCGGCGGCGGATCAGCCTGTCGATCAAGCAGGCGGCCGAGGGTGGCGAGGTATCCGACGAGTACAAGGAGGCATTCGGCGAGCACGCCTACGACGCCGAGGGCAACTACATCGGCCCCTTCGAGTTCGCCGAGGCCGAGTTCACACCCGAGACCGAGGCTCAGGCGGCCTGGGCCGAGTACGTCGCTGAGCATGGACCGGGCGAGGGTGGCGAGGGCGAAGCTCCCGCCGGCGCCGTCGAGGCCGCTCCCGCCGATGCCGGCGGTGTCGTGACCGAGACCGAAGCGGGTCCGCTGTCGGCTGACGCTGTCCCCGAGGCTGTCGCCCCTGCCGCTGCCCCTGAGGCTGCCGCACCACAAGCCGCTCCGGTGGCTCCGGCAGCAACGCCTCCAGCCGCACCTGCAGCCACGCAGGCTGCTCCCGTGCCCCCAGCCCAGGTCGAGACCGAGACAGAAGCCGGTCCCCTGGATGCAGCTACCGAGGGCCAGTCAGCCCAACTGGCCCCGGCCACTAACGGATCGGCCCACTAACTGATCGGCCAACTATCGATCGGCTCGCCGGTCAGGACACCGTGGATGCCGCGGGTACGGCGCGCTGCGATGCGAGTGCCGTTGACCAACGGGAAGTGACACGCCACCTGGTGACCCGGTGCCACTTCCTCCATCGGAGGTTCCACCTCGGCGCATACGGCCTGGGCGTAGGGGCAACGCGTTCGGAAGCGGCAACCCGACGGCGGATCGAGCGGTGACGGCAACTCGCCCGACAGCGCTTTGCCCATCGATCCCCGATCCGGGTCGGGGTCGGGGATGGAGGCCAGGAGGGCCTCGGTGTAGGGATGGGCCGGCGCCCGGTAGAGCTGGTCTGCGCCGGTGATCTCGCACAACTTGCCCAGGTACATAACGGCCACGCGGTCGCTCACGTTCTTGACCACGGCCAGATCGTGGGCAATGAAGACCATGGTCAGCCCGAAGGAAGCCTTGAGGTCGGCCAACAGGTTCAGGATCTGCGCCTGGATGGAAACGTCGAGGGCGGAGACCGGCTCGTCGCAGATCAACAGCTTGGGCTCGGACATCAGGGCCCGGGCAATGCTGATCCGCTGGCACTGGCCGCCGGAGAATTCCCGGGTCGACGGTCGCCGGCCGTGTCTGGGTTGATGCCCACCGACTCGAGCGCGGCGCGTACCTTTTCTGCCCGCTCCTCTTTGGTGCCGCGCCCCCAGATGGCCAGGGGCTCGGCCACGATGTCCTGGATGCGGCGTCTGGGGTTGAGCGAGGAGATCGGGTCCTGGAAGATCATCTGGATGCGGGTCCGGATCTTCCGCAGCTCCTTTTTGTGCAGGCGGGTCACCTCGGTCCCGTCGAACCGTACGCTGCCGGACGTCGGCACCTCTACCTGCACGATGGCCCGCCCGGTGGTCGACTTCCCACACCCCGATTCGCCGACCAAACCCAAGGTCTCGCCTTCGTGGATCTCGAAGCTGACGCCCGACACGGCGTGCACGCGGTGCTTACCCGAGCCGAATTCGACCACCAGGTTCTCGACCTGCAAGAGCACGGGCGCGACCCCGTCGGTGGCGGCACTGACGGGGGCGACTCCGTCAGCAGGAGCGTGTCCGTCAGCAGGAGCGTGTCCGTCGGTCATTGGCTCTGCACCTCGCGGTGCGCCCCGCATGAGCATCGGCTGCGGGCAGGCCGGAGGGCCGACCGTTGACCAAGGGGAACCAACAGGCGAAGACATGGTCGGACGTCCCTGCGCTGCGAAGAGGCGGCTCGGCGTCGATGCATTTCTGTTGTACGTAGGGGCACCGGGGAGCGAACTTGCATCCCTTGGGCGAATCGACCAGGTCCGGGGGGCGCCCGGCGATGGCGTGCAGGCGGGTATGGCTGCGATCGGCCAGACGCGGGATCGAGTCCATCAGGGCCCGGGTGTAGGGCATCTTGGTTTCGGCGAACAGCGCTCGCGCCGGAGCCCGTTCAACGATGCGACCGGCGTACATGACCGCGATCTCGTCCGCTCGGTGGGCCACCACCCCCAGGTCGTGGGTCACGAGCAGCATGGCCATGTGCCGATCCCGCTGAAGCTCGGCCAGCAGATCCAGGATCTGGGCCTGCACGGTGACATCCAGCCCGGTGGTGGGCTCGTCGGCCAGCACCAGGCGCGGTGAACAGGCCAGGGCGATGGCGATCATCACCCGCTGGCGCATGCCTCCCGACAGTTGGAACGGGTACCAGCGCAGTCGCTCCGCCGGTGAGGGTATCCCCACCGAGCTGAGCAAGGAGATGGCTGTCGCCTTGGCCTCGGCCCGGTCCATGTGCAGATGCAGCCGCAGCGACTCGGTGATCTGCCGGCCGATGCGGACCACCGGGTTGAGGGCGGTCATCGGGTCCTGGAAGATCATGCTCAGCTGCGCCCCCCACACCTGGCGTAGCTGCACCTCGGGCATCCCCGTCAGCTCGAGTCCCGAGAATTGCACCGTCCCACTCCGCACCACGTCCCGGGTCGGGAGGAGCCCCATGATCGAACGGGAGAGCACGGTCTTCCCCGACCCCGACTCACCGACCACGCCGAGCGTGCGACCGCGCTCCACGGTCAGGGACACCCCGTCCACGGCCCGGATCGTGCCCCGTGAGGTACGGAACGCGGTGTGGAGGTCCTTCACCACCAAGAGGGGCTCGACCAGGTCCTCTACGTCTGGGAACTCCAAGCGCCCCGACGATCGGCGGAGCAGGTTCACAACAGGCCCTCGCGAACGTCGAACTTGTTGCGCAAGCGGTCGCCGATCAGGTTTATGGCCAGCAGCAAGAGGAACATGGCCAGCGAGGGCCACAGCACGATGTAGGGATTGGCGCTCAGCTCTCCGTTGGCCGTGCCCTCGGCGATGATGTTCCCCCACGACGCCGTGGGCAGGGCGACAGAGAGACCCAAGAAGGCCAGTGACCCCTCGAGCACGATCACGATGGCCACAGTGATGAGACCGAAGGACACCGCCGCGGGCACCACGTTGGGCAGGATCTCGCGGAACAGGATCCGCGAGTCTTTAGCCCCCAGCGTCCGTGCCGCCACCACGAAGTCCCGGTTGGCGTAGGACAGGGTGGTGGCCCGGACCACCCGGTACAGGAGGGGGATGGTGGCGACGCCCAGGATGATGGTGATCTTGAACAGGCTCTGGCCCCAGAAGGCCACGATAGCGATGACGGCAACGATGGCCGGGAAGGCCAGGAGCACGAACGATCCGGCGTTGAGGATGCTGTCGATACGGCCACCCCGGTAGCCGGAGATGAGGCCCAGGGTGCCCCCGACGAGCATGCCAATCGCCACCGCGGCGAACCCTACGGTGAGGGAGACCCGCGACCCGTAGATGATCCGGCTGAGCAGGTCACGACCGAGGTCGTCGGTGCCCAGCCAGTGGGCGATGCTCGGATGGGCGTTGATGGCGGTGTAGTTCTGGTAGGTCGGACTCTGGAGGGGCAGCAGGTTGGCGAAGATGGCCCCGAATGCGATGAGCGCCACCCAGCCGATGCAGATCCAAAAGACCACGCCGAGCTTTCTCGGTTCGGCATATTCGTCGGCGGAACCATCACCCTCGGTGTACAGCGCCACCGAGGTCTCGGCCCACGCCGCGTCGCCCGGCTGGGCGTCGGCCAGGAGCCGGCCGTGCGTTTCGGTAGTGGCGACGGAGCGGTCGTCAGGCACGGGCCACCCTCGGGTCGACCACGGTGAACAACAAGTCCACCGCGAACTGCAAGATGACGTAGGCGATGGCCACCACCAGGGCGATGCCCTGGACGACCAGGTAGTCGCGCTGTTGCACGGCCTGGACGATGGAGTAGCCCAGTCCGTTGATGGCGAACAGGTATTCGACGATGAACGCGCCGGCCAGCAGGCTTCCGATGTTCACGCCCGCCGCGGCCAGCAGCGAGAAGGTCGAAGGCCGGAACGCGTGGCGAGCCATGACCCGGCTGGGGGACAGGCCCTTGGACCTGGCCATAGTGATGAAGTCCTCTTGCAGCGTGGCCAGCAGGTCGGAACGGAGGAGCCGGAAATAGACGGCGATCGACCCGGCCGTAAGGGCCAGTGAGGGGAGGATCATGTCGTGGAGGTTGGTGACTGGGTTCTGCGAGAAGGGCACATAGCCGGTGGCGGGGAACCATCGGAGCGCCACCGCGAACACGGCCACCATGATGGGAGCGATCACGAACGGCGGGAGGGCCAGCATGCCGAAGCTGGTCGTGGTCGAGACCCGGTCGAGCCAACGCTCGGGGCGGCGAGCCGACGCCAAGGCCAACGGGATGGATACGAGCAGGGCCAACACCTGGGAGATGATGATGAGCTCCACGTCGATGGGAAACCCCGTGGAGATGGTCTGACTGACCGGCTCGTGGGTCAGGTAGGACTGCCCCAGATTTCCCTGCAGAGCATGGCCGACCCAGATGAGGTATTGGTGCCACAGGGGCAAGTTGAGGCCCAGCTGCTGGAGGAGCAGGGCCCGGTTGTGAGCGTTGTCGTTCGGCCCGAGTATGGCAACGGTGGGATCACCGGGAAGGATGTGGACCAGGAGGAACGTCAGGATCGAGATGATGAATATGACAACGATCAGTTGGACGAAGCGTCTGGCGAGGTACTTGCCCATCGTTGCCGGTGTCCCTGGTTCCCTCTCCGGCGCTTAGCCGGCCATCCAGATCTGGGTGGGGAAGAATACGCCGTTGTCGAACGGTTTGCCCGGCGTTCCATCAGGAAGCGTGGGATTAGCGAAGTTCTGGATCCGCTGGTCCCCGACCTCCGACCATACGGTCGCGCCCAGCCACAGGTAGGGAAGGTCCACGCCGAGGCGCTTGCCCACCGTCTGGTAGGCCTTGGCCCGGGCGGTCGGGTCCGAGTTGGACCGCCCGATCTGGAGTGCCGCCTCAATCTGCGGGTCCGAATTCCGGGCGAAGTTCAGTGCGATGCCCCCGACCGGTGCAGTGGTGGTGGTGCTCCACCAGACGTAGTTGATGTCGGGGTCGCCTGCGGCGAACTGCTCGAACGTATAGGCCTGGAACTTGCCCGTGATGGCATTGGAGATCAGCTCGGCCTGTTGAATGGTTTTCAGCGTGACATTGAAGCCGACCTGTTGCCACATCTGCTGCAGTACCTGGATGACCCGGGTCAGGCGGGGATCGGGCACGGTGACCAACTCGAAGCTCGGAGTACCGTGTTGCGCCTTGTAGGCCGCTACCAGTCTCTTGGCCGCCGCCGGGTTATAGGCCGGGTAGGGCGTCTTGGAGTAGAACTGGGAGCCCTTGGGGAAGGGGCTGTTGGAGATCTGGACGAGACCCCCACCGAAGAGCTTCTGAATGGTCTGCTGGTCCATCCCCATGGCCAACGCCTGGCGAACCCGGAGGTCGTTGGTGGGTGGAACCACGCAGTTCAACATGATGTAGTCCATGTCCGGCTCGCCGACCTTCTGGGAGAGGCTGTCCACCACCTGGTACGCGGCCGAGTTCTCGAAATGGTCGACCGTGTTGGGGTCGATGGACAAGATGAGGTCCACCCCCCCGGCCTTCAAGGTGGACTCTCGCTGGGACGTGTCGGGAATGGGTTTGAAGGTGATCTGGTCCAGGTAGGGGTAACCGCTCCGCCAGTAATGGGGGTTGCGGGTGGCGGTGAAGTGGTCGTTCGGGTTCCACGCGGAGTACGTGAACGGCCCCGTCCCCACCGGTGTCGGTGGCGTCGAGTTCGACGAGGCATCGATCATGGTCTGGCCGACGATGAAGCCGACCTGGGTGGCCATGTAGTACGGGAACGCGACCAGCGGCTGGGCGCACGTGGCGGCAACGGACATCGGACCGGTGACAGCGAAGCCCTCGATCGCCTTCAGGGCCGTCCCCGTCAAAGCCGAAGCCTTGAGGGCGTCGAGGTTGTTCTTGAGGACGGTGGCGTCGAGGGCCGAACCGTCCGAGAAGGTGATGTTCGGTCGGAGGGTGATCGTCCATACCGTCTTGTCGGCGTTGGGGGTCACCGATTGGGCCAGATAGGGTCGGATCGAGCCGTCAGCGGCCACCGCGGTCAGGGGATCGTAGACGGCGTTGGCGTAGCAGTAGCCGTTGTTGTCCCAGTGGTTGTTCGGGGGGTAGAAGCCGTCGATGTCAGCCGTGGTGCCGATGATGGCGGTCCCGCCCCGGCGCGGCTTCCCCTTGCCGATCCCGGCCAGGCCCGGAGTGGATGCCGCCGCACTGGCCGGGTTGCCGAATGGGGAACCCCCGCTCAGCAAGCCGGGCCCAGCCACACCGGCCGCGGCCACGACCCCGGCCGTGGCCGCGCCGCACGACAGAAATTTTCTCCGACTGATCTCTTTGGACGTACTCGACCCCTCAGACGTGGTCACATCTTTCGACTCTGGTGTCTCCACTCCGTCCCCCTCTGTTCGTCCCCCCAAGGGATGGTTGCCTCGATAGGTCGACCCGGACGTTACCGCTCGGTAGCCTTCCGGTCGAGACCCCCTTTCCTCCTGGCCACGTTTCCTTCTAGCCACGACTGTGGGCCGACTCATCACTACCATGCCATCCATGGATTCGGCTGGCATGGGGACGACGTCGGTGAACCCGCCCGAGGTGGGTGACCCCCGGGACAGAGCGGGCGGGTCCAATCCGACCGATGTGACCGACCCGGCAGATACCAGCACTGAGGCCGAGAACCCCCAGGGAGAAGGCCCCCGACATCCGGTTCGCGGCCCGCTGCTCGGTGCCGGAGACCACATCGAGCATTTCAGCCGTCGGGTCACCATGGCCATCGGCGTGGTCGTGGGTCTGATCCTCGTGTTCAGCCTGGTGCTCCGCTTCTGGACCACATCGGACCTGTGGCTCGACGAGGCGCTCACCGTCAATATCGCCAAGCTGCCACTCCACGATCTCCCCTCCTATCTCAAGCGGGACGGTGCCCCACCCTTGTTCTACGTGCTCCTCCACTTCTGGATGGGCATCTTCGGCTCGTCGGACGTTGCCGTGCGGTCGCTGTCGGGGGTCATCGGGGTGATCACGGTGCCACTGGCTTGGTTGGCCGGTCGTCGCTTGGGGGAAGGGTCCTCGGGTTCTCGGCCATGATCCTGGTGGCCACCTCGCCCTTTGCCGTCCGCTACGACACCGAGACCAGGATGTACGCGCTGATAGCGCTGCTCACTGTGCTCGGCTATCTAGCCCTCGATCGCGCCCTCCGACAACCTCGTCCCGGGAACCTGATCGCCGTGGGTGCGGTGACCGGGCTGCTGCTGTACAGCCAGTACTGGGCCATCTACCTGATCATCACCACCCTTTTGTGGTTGGCCTTCCAGGCGTGGCGCGGACGAGCAGTCTGGAGACGCAACGCCCGGGTCGCTTTCGTGGCCGTCGTGGTCGGCTGCCTGACCTTTCTGCCGTGGCTCGAGATCTTCCTCTACCAGTCGAAGCACACGGGGACTCCATGGGCGGCGCCGGCCAACTTCGCGGCGATGGTGAACGCCATCACCTCGTTTGCCGGCGGGCCGACCAGTCAGGGACGTGTCCTGGGCTTGATCTTCTTCGCCCTCATGTTCCTCGGCGTGTTCGGCATGGCCGTCAACCGTCGCCACATCGACATCGACATCCGTACCCGTCCGTTGGGGCGCCCCATGGCCATCGTGGTGGTAGGTACCTTGGCCCTGGCCGTCGTCGGCGGGTTTGCCTCCAATAGTGCCTTCGATGCCCGCTATGCATCGGTTGTCTTCATCCCCCTCATCTTGTTGGTGGCTCTGGGGCTGTCCACCTTTCTCGACCTTCGTATCCGAGCGGTGATCCTGGGCGTGGCCGTGATCGCCGGCCTGGCCGGGGCCATTCCCAACATCACCACCAATCGCACCCAGGCCGGCCAAGTGGCTGCCGCGCTGATCCCTCGGGCCAAACCGGGAGACGTCATCGCCTACTGCCCAGATCAGCTGGGCCCGGCGGTCAACCGGTTGCTACCGAGCGGTCGCTATCAGCAGATCACCTTCCCCCGGGGCACGGGACCGACGTACGTGAACTGGGTCGACTATGCGACCGCGTCCCACAACGGATCGCCGGTGCGCTTCGCCCAGCAGCTCGAGAGCATGGCCGGGCCGAACCATCAGATCTTCGTGGTCTGGTTCGGGGGCTACCAGACCTTCGGAGAAAAGTGTGAACAGGTTCTCCAAACCCTGGACTACAACAAGAGCCTCGAGCCGACCACCCTGATCACTGGTCACTCGGCCCAGTTCTACCAACCCATGGGGCTGGTGCAATACCTGCCAACCACACCCTGAACGATCTGGTGGGTAGCCGGCAGGGACCCTTGGTCGTGCCATCGTCGTGGCTCTCCCCGCTTGGGGAGTCAGTCGGATCGTGGTCGTGGGCACGCTCTTGATCGCTCGGCTGACCGTGTCGACGACCCGGCCGCACAATGCCGCCGCCGCCGCTCGGGTCCACCAGGGCCTCCTGGGTTGGGATGCCGGTTGGTACCAGTCCATCGCCGCTCACGGCTATGCCGCCTCCGGCCAGCAGTCGCTGCGATTCTTCCCCGTGTTCCCGATGGTGGCCCGGGCTGTCGGCTGGATACCGGGGTTCGGCACCGGGGTGGCCGTGGTCCTGGTGGCCAACCTCTCCGCCCTGGTCGGGATGGCGGTGCTGGTGGTGCTGGTTCAGCGGGAGACGGGGGACTCCGACCTTGCTCGGCGGAGTGTCTGGCTGCTCGCGCTGGCCCCACCGGCGTACACACTGGTCCTGGGTTATGCCGAAGGGACCCTCCTCCTGTGCACGACGGTGGCGTTCTTGGCCCTCCGGTCTCGGCGATGGTGGTGGGCGGCTGCCGCCGGCCTGGTCGCCGGGGCGGTGCGCCCCATCGGCCTGTTGTTGGTCGTCCCGGCCGTAATCGAGGCTTGGTCAGCCCGTCACGACGGTCGCTCGTTCCGGCAGGTGGCGGCGCGCCTCGCCGCGGTGGTGGCTCCGGTCGTCGGGACCGGGGCTTTCTTGGTCTGGGTCGACACCAACTTCGGTGATGCGTTCCTCCCGTTCAAGGTCCAGGAGCAAGGCGGCCACCGCGGACCACTGGCCGATCCCTTCGGGACCGTGGGTCACAACGTGGCCGCAGTGTTCCACGGGCACCACCTGGGCAGCGCCCTGCACATCCCATGGGTGATCCTCAGCCTCGTCGTATTGGTGTTCGTCTTTCGTCGACTCCCGGTCTCCTATGGGGCGTTCGCCACCGTTGTCCTGGCCGTTTCACTCACCTCCTCCAACCTGGACTCGTTCGAACGGTACGCCCTCAGCGCCTTTCCCCTGGTCATCGCCGGGTCGATGTGGACGTCCCGACGCCGGGTGGAACAAGTCGTGCTGGTCGTGGCCGCGGTGGGCATGGCCGCCTATGCATACCTGTCCTTCGTCAACGTGGTGGTCCCGTAGACGGCGTTCGTCGACGATGTGGCCAGGTCCTCCGGGGGGCCAGATCTCGGAGCCGACGCCCAGCTGTGGGACCAGGTACTCTCGACTCCCGTGCCCGTCCGCGAGCGGTCAGGCACGAGCCAGTATCCTGCCTCGGAGTCGGTTCGACTCATGGCGTCAGTCCGGCATGAGGACATCGGCACGAAAACCGGTGTTCACACTGGGTGAAGATTCGGTGCCCACACCGGCGGAGCCGGACCCATCGGTTCGGGCGGCCGGTGCCGAGTACGACGATTTTGCCGCCATCCGGGTCAGGCACATGAGCGAGAACGGATTTGATCTAGTGGTCCCAGCTGTCGAGAACGAGCAACAGTCGACCACAGGGCCGGGCGACCCGATCGTGGTGATCGGCGCCGGGCCGGCCGGACTGACCGCCGCCTACGAGCTGGTGAAGCACGGGGATGCGGTCGTCGTCCTGGAAGCCGACGATGTGGTGGGCGGGATCAGCCGCACCGTCGAACGGGACGGCTGGCGCTTCGACATCGGCGGCCACCGCTTCTTCACCAAGGTGCGCCCGGTCGAGGACTTCTGGCACGAAGTGCTCCCACCCGAGGATTTCCTGTTGCGGCCCCGCATGAGCCGCATCTTTTACCGGGGCAAGTTCTACGACTACCCGCTGAAGGCGGTGAACGCCCTGGGCAACCTGGGTCTCTGGGAGGCCTTTCTGTGGGCTCTCGTACCTCTGGGCCCGGATCCGACCGCCCAAGGACCAGACCAACTACGAGGGCTGGCTGGTGGCCAGGTTCGGCTGGCGCCTGTATCGCACCTTCTTCAAGACCTACACCGAGAAGGTCTGGGGAGTCCCGGTCAGCGACATGCCCGCCGACTGGGCCGCCCAGCGGGTCAAGAACCTCGACTTGGGCAAGGCCGTTCTCAACGCCATCACCCCCAGCCGCAACCAAAAGGACATCACCTCGCTGATCGAGGAGTTCCAGTACCCGAAGTACGGACCCGGGATGATGTGGGAGCGGTGTCGGGACCTGGTCGAAAAGGACGGCGCCATCGTCCGTATGGACACGGAGGTCCGCACCATCCACGTCGAAGATGGTCGGGCCACCGGGGTCACCGTGGCGTTGGCCGACGGTTCGACCGAGCACATCGCGGCCCGACATGTGATCTCCACTATGCCCATGGCTGCGCTGGTACGGGCCATCGATCCACCGCCACCGGCCGAGGTGGTAGCGGCGGGCAAGGACCTGCACTACCGGGACTTCTTGACCGTGGCCCTGGTCGTTCCCGAGGCGGCCGGCTTTCCCGACAACTGGATCTACATCCACGCCACCGACGTCAAGGTGGGCCGTATCCAGAACTTCGGGTCCTGGTCGCCGTACATGGTCAAAGACGGCCGCACCTGTCTGGGCATGGAGTACTTCGTCTTCGAGGGAGACGAGCTCTGGACCAGCTCCGATGAGGACCTGGTGGCTCGGGCCACCGCCGAGATCCAGTCCCTGGGGCTCGTCTCCTCGAGCGACGTCGAGGTCGGCTACGTGGTGCGGGTCCCCAAGGCCTACCCGTACTACGACAGCGAGTACCGGTCCAACGTGGCCATCATCGCCGCATATCTGGACAGCAATGCCCCCAACGTGCACCCCGTGGGCCGTAACGGCATGCACAAGTACAATAACCAGGACCATTCCATGTACACGGCCATGCTCACCGTCGAGAACATTCACGGGGCGTCACACGACATCTGGGCGGTGAACGTCGAAGAGGAGTACCACGAGGAGGGTGACGGTCAAGGGGAGGCTTCCACCAACACCGGTCGGGACGCTCCCATCCTGCCCCGTCGGACCTCGGCCACGGGTGCTGCGACCCTTACCCCTCCTCCGACGACGGTGAGAACGACACCCGAGGCGGGCACGTACAAGGACGTCAAACCCGGGTGACCGGCTCGGCGTCGAAGAACGCCCCCGGAGCCCAGGTCGCCACGCCCGTGCCCGATCGGTTCGCCCGCCCGATCCCGCCGAAGTCGAGGCCGCCACTGACCCGCCGGTGAGCAACGGAGCTCCACCGGTGAGCAACGGAGCCCCGCCGGTGAGCAACGGAGCTCCACCGGTAACCAACGGAGCCCCGCCGGTGAGCCCGGAGGCTCCATCCGCACCCGGGGAGTTGAGCGGGAGCAAGGACCACGTCGGAGCCGGCACCGAAGAGGTCGACAACCTCGAGTTGATCCTCGGGGAGATCGACCAGGCCGTGGAGCAGGTCGCCGAGACCGCATCGATGGCCCCGGCCGTCGGCGTCGCCGTCGCCGGTGGACCGATGATCACCATGCCCGACGACGACGATCGGGATACGCACGCCGAGGGCCATCCGACCGAGTCCCTGCGCGGCGGCATCTTGCAGGCCGGTCCGGTGGCGGTGGCCGGGTTGCTGGTGAACGGCATCGGCGTGGTGGTGGTGGTCCTGGTCGCACGGTTGGTGTCACCCCGGGCGTACGGAACCATCGCCGTGCTCCTGGGCCTCTTCTTCATCCTGTCCATGCCCGGTTCCGCCGTCCTGGTCGGCGTGGTGCGGCGGGTCACCATCTGGCAGAAGTTGGGCGAGGTGCACCGGGTCCATCCGTGGGCCCTGCCGGGTCTACCGGATGGTGGCCGCGGCGGTGGTGGTCGAGGCAGTGATCGTCTGGTTGGCCAAGGGGTTCATCGCCCGCGAGCTCAGGCTGCCCAACACCGCTGGCGTGGTCGCCATCCTGGTCGCCGCCGGAATCTGGATGCTGCTGTCCGTCGACCGGGGCTTGCTCCAGTCCCACCGCGATTACCGCGGTCTGGCCGGCAACCTGCTGATCGAGGGTGGGGTGAGGTCGGCGTTCGTCGTCGTGCTGGTGGCCGCCGGCTTCGGGGTCGCCGGGTACGCCATCGGGATCTTCATCGGCGAGGTGGTAGCCGCGGCCCATGCCCGGTGGCTGGCCAGCCGGGCCTGGCCCGCCGTCGCCCCGGCCGGTTCGGAGGCGCCTCATCAAGTGGGGCCCGTACAAGCGGGGCCAAGTCCCACGCCGGCAACTCCCGCGGCCCCTGCTGGTGCCGCTCACCGCGTGACGGCGCTCGTGAAGGGCGGGGGAAGTAACGGGGCCGGCGTCATCGCCTCAGCACCGGATTCGATCGACGGCCGGCCCGCGGCCGCCGCCGTCGCCCGGCGGGCGCTCCTCTATGACGTCACGGCCGCCTTCGTCGGGCTCGCCCTCCTGGCCCTGTTGCAGAACGTGGATGTCCTGATCCTCGGCCGCCAGGCCGGGAACTCCAACACCATCGGCTCCTATGCCGCCATTTCGGTGGCCAGCAAGGCTCTGGTGTTCGGGGCGCTGGCACTGGGTAGCTACCTCCTGCCCGAGGCCACCATCCGCTGGAACGAGGGAGCACACGCCCTTCGTCAATTGGGCGTGACCCTTCTGTTCCTCGCCGTTCCCGCCGTCTTGTTGCTGGGGATCTCGATCTTCATCCCCAAGCAGTTCATCACCCTGTTCTTCTCGGCCAAGCTGGCCAGCGCGTCCTCGGCGTTCGCTCCGCTGGTGGGGGCCATGATCTTGCTTGCCATTTCGGTGTTATTGACCAATTATCTCTTCGGGGCCGGCCGTCGGTGGATCGTGCTGGTCCTGGCCGCCGGTGCCGCCCTCTCGGTGGTCCTGGTGGCGGGGGCGCACGGCAATCCGGTCCACACCGCCAAAGCCGATCTGGTCGTCCAGGCTGCGCTGGCCCTGGCCATCACCTGGTTCTTTATCGCAATACATCGCCGACTTCACCGTTCCCGGTAGACGATGCGGAGGACCGAACAGCCGTCCTTCGTGTCCGTGACAAGGCAATATTGGTAGATTGCCCGTCACCATCGACGAGCGGACACTGGGGGACAGCTGAAGTCGACGCCGCAAGTGACCAGCGATGATTGGTACGTGCACGGCCAACCCGTTGTCGGGATGGCCGGGCGCACTCGGGTCGAGACGCGCCTGTCATTCACCGAGGACGAAGCCTCCTTCGGGGAAGCCGGAGGGCGGCACGCACCCCCTCCGGTGTTCGCCGACCTTCGCATCCGGGCATTCGAAGGCCTCACGGTGCCCGAGATCGCCGACCGTGCTGGCCTTCGGCGGATCGACGTAGTCGCCTGGCGGGACTTCGACGACCCCGAGGCGGGCGGGTCAGAGGTCCATGCCCATCGCGTGGTCTCGGCCTGGGCGCAAGCCGGTCTGGACATCACCATGGCCACGTCATCGGTTCCCGACGCCCGCAGGGTGATCCGCCGGGACGGCTATCGGGTGGTTCGGCGTTCCGGACGGTACTCGGTGTTCCCCCGGACGATGCTCTCGGGATTGGCCGGGAGCATCGGCGGAGGCGACGGCCTCGTCGAGATCTGGAACGGGATGCCCTTCCTCTCGCCACTGTGGGCCCGGAGCCCACGGGTCGTCTTTCTGCACCACGTGCACGCGGAGATGTGGAACATGGTCTTGCCCACGGGACTGGCTCAGCTGGGGCACGCCATCGAGCACCGGGTGGCACCCCCCATCTACCGCCGAAGCCGGATCGTGACCCTTTCGTCCTCCTCCAAGAACGAGATCGTCGAACGGCTGCGGATACCGGCCGACCGGGTGACGGTGTCGCCTCCGGGCGTCGGACCGGCCTTTTCGCCCGGTGGCGAGCGGTCCGAGACCCCTCTCGTCGTGGCCGTCGGCCGGCTGGTCCCGGTCAAGCGGTTCGAGCTGCTCATCGAGGGGTTGGTCGAGCTGAAGGCGAGACACCCAGACCTGCGCGCCGTCATCGTCGGTGAAGGCTACGAGCGCCCTCGGCTCGAAGCGCTGATTCGGCAGCATCGAGCCCACGACTGGGTCTCGCTGCCCGGCTACGTGCCGGAGGAGGCGCTCATCGATCTCTACCGCAATGCTTGGGTGGTGGCTTCCACGTCGTTGCGCGAGGGGTGGGGCATGACTGTCACCGAGGCGGGTGCCTGCGGAACGCCCTCGGTCGTGACTCGCATCAGCGGCCACGAGGATGCGGTGGTACACGGACGTACTGGGCTGTTGGTGGACGATCACGACGAGCTTGTCGCCGCCTTGGATGCAACGCTGGCCGACGAAGTGACGCGCAAGCGCCTGGGAATCGGCGCACAGGAATTCGCCGAGCAGTTCACCTGGGATGCCACGGCCCGGGCCACCTTGGCCGTGCTGGCCTCGGAGGCTCTTTCCAGACAGGGACGCGGTGATCGGTAGCGCCCCACGAGTCCAGCTACGTGGTGGTGGACTCGTAGTCTTCGGCTACGTGCTGGTGGACTCGTAGTCCTCGGCCCGGCTGGGGTGGGGTGATCCATTTGCACCGCTCGGACCCTCTGGCTCCTGCGAACCGGACGGGTCGATCCTTTCGCCCCGTGACCCTCCGTTGGACCGGTCGGGTGTCCTGATCTTCGAGAAGAGACGTCTCGTGATCTCGACGACGGCACCGGCGGCCAGGAAGATCACCGCGGCCCAGGCCAGGGTGCTGGCCGTGCCGAAATGCTGGGCCCAACTGCCGTTGGGCACGCCGTTCAGCTTTCTCTCCTCGACGACGACATAGGTTCCTGCGGCGATCATCAAGCCCACCGCGGCCACGCCGAGCAGGGCACGCAACCGGGGCACGAGCAGCGAGGCCAGCGTGGCTACGCCGACGATCAGGCCGGTCACCGGCCTGGTAATGGCCACGCCCACCCCTCCGACGACCAGGGCGGCGACGATCGATGCGACCCAACTGGTACGGGGACCTCCTGAGTGGAACGGGGCCCAGAGTCGCGGCGGGGGCACGGACCATCGGGGCGGGGTGTCATCGCTCAGCACGTCGGAGAGCGCGGGGTCATCGATCGGGGACCGGCGGGTGTGCTGCGTCGGCCGTGTGATCCTGCGCCTGAGCCAACCCACCATGATCCGAGTGCGGCGGCCGATGCGCCGGCGCAACCGTTCGGGGAGGTAGGAGAGCAACAGGCACAAGAGGATGGTCAAGGCCGACACGATCAAGGCCACGTTCACCCGGGTCTGGGGCGTCCACCGCAGGGTCACGTCGAACGAACCGGAGGGCCCGACCTTGGCCAGGTCCGCCCCTGTCACCGTCCAGCCGTTGGCGAACCCGTCGATCAGCACCGGTTGCCCCAGGCCCCCTACGCCCTTGACGCTCGCTGTCCAGCCACTGTTCACGCTCTGTCCCAATATCAGGTCGAACGGGGCCGTGGCCTTGCTCACCCGGAGCTGCATGGTGGTCGCCGTCTTGGACGTGACGTGGACGCCGGTTGTCGGTTGCGGGGGAGGAGGAGCAATGGCCGAAGGCGAGGCCGGCACGGCCGGGCCACCGCCGGCCGCCGAGTCGAGGGCGAGGCGGTCAAGGTCGAACCCGGTACTGAGCTGGTTGTTGACCAAGGTGTCGCCGTAGGCGGAGGTGAGGGTATGGGTCCCGGCTCCCAGCTCGATGCCAAAGGCGTCCGGGCCGCACAGAGAGACGTTCAACGGGTTCGTCCGGGCCAGGGCGGTCTGGGTCGAACCGGACACCGAGATCCAGATGGGTTTGGAGTCAATGGACAACAGGTTGTCTCGACACGGGGACGGAATCACCGCCGGCAGGGGTGCGGCGTGCAGGCCGGGGATCCCGACCTCGGCGACGCCCAGGGGAAGCGCTTGCGGAGTCTCGCTGTAGTAGTTCACGGTATCGACCATCCGGACCGTGGTGAAGGTGATGGTGATGTGCGCTCCGGTGAGGGCGGCGAAGGTCAGGGGAACGCTCACGACCGATCCCGGGGTCCTCCCGTCGGCGATGGTCGGGAGCTGGAGGAGGCGGGATCCGCTCTCGGTGCTCACGGTCACCGAGGTCGGCACCGAGTGCCGCCCATCGGCCAGGAGCTGCAGGTCCAACGAGCCGAAGGTGATCGGATGCGGCAGGTCGTACTTGAGCCACGCACCCGTCTGGTGCGAGGCCCCGAGCCCCGGTTGCCATGCTGTGTGCACATTGCCGTCCAGGGTCTGGATGGCGCCCGCGGTGAGGTCGCCGTTGAGCCGTCCTGACGAATAGGCGACGATCCCGGTCCCGGTGGCGCCCGGGCGCCCCAGCAGCTGGTCGATGCCGGAATCGGGGATGAGCGGCGAGATCCGCGCCTGGCCGGAGAGGTCGAAGGAACGGGGAGTGGGGAGCCAGAACGAGCGGGACAAGAACGGCTCGGTGTCGGACCGAGGTGGTTTGTCGTTGCTGCGAAGCCGGGTGAACAGGAAGGTCAGCCGGTCGTTGATCGACGAGGTGCCCGCGGCCCGGAGGAGGTCCTGGGGGAGGGAAACGGTCTCGTCAGCCTGGATCCCAGGGATCACCACTTCGGCAAAGCCCACCGCGCTGGCCCCGGTGAAGACCGGGCTGCCGCCCCAGGCGTCCACTCGGATGCGCATGGTCTTGAAGGTCCGGGCCGGAAAGGTCAACTGCTGCCCGGCTGCCGTTCGTGAGGCGGGGCCCAGCTTGGCCGTGACCGGCGATCGGCCGTCGAAGGACACCGTCACCCGCGTGATCCACCGGTTGGGATCTCCGGTCTGAGGCTGGACGAGGGTGATGGACCCGGTCGTGGTGGGTTGCTTCAGCTCGACCTGCCACCACTGCCCGATGGGATTGGCAAACGAGTCGTCGAGCCAGGCGGTCTGGGTGTTCCCGTCGAGGGCGGCCGACGGCCGATCCTCGGCAAAATAGGTGATCGAGTTGGCGTAGGACGAGGCCGACACGGCGGAGATGTCCTTGAACTGCGTGGTCGTCTGGGCGTCGGCTGGCGCCTTGGGGAAGATGTTGAGGGGCGCATCGCTGGGGTCGTTCGGGTCGACGGGATCCTGAGCGGGGGTCTCGGTGTACCCGGCGTTCTCCTCCAGCGAGTTCCAGCGAAATCCCCGTTTCCGGTTGGTGTCGGTGACCACCAGATCGGCCGGGTGCGAGAGGGTCGACTTCCGCAACGACTTGTTCGTGTCCAAGGTGCCGGCGTACAGGATGGTGGGGTTGCCACCGAGGAGGCCGACGGCAGCGGCATTCACGATCCCGGTGGCGTCGCCGTCGACGACCAAGGGGTGGGCGATGGACTCGCCGCGGACGACGGGCCGCGGATCGGCGACGGTATAGGACACCAGCGGGCTGGGCCACGGCGCCAGGGCGGGCAGTCCCAGTGCGGTCTCGTCCAGTCGGGCGATGGTGGCCACGTTGGGGCGGGGCGTGCCATAGGAGACGGGATCGGAGAGCCCGGCCGGAGTGGGTTGCAGTTGCCGGCTATGACGCGGGGGTCGGGGATGTCGTAGCGCTCGTAAGCCTGGTCGTACTGGACGAGCACGTCGCCCACGCTCATCAAGGAAGCCATCGGGGCCAGGGAGCTCCAGTCCATGGTCCCTTCCTGGATGGGCACGTCCACCGCGTTGAGGACGTTGGCGGTCGGGAGCGACCCCATGATCTGTTGCTCATGGGTCACGAAGGGCCGGGTCAGGAGGGCGGGCCAGACGGTGTCGATGGTGTCACCCCACCGGTAGGCAGCGAAGTTGTTCCCCGGTATGGCAAAGACCCGGGTCGATGCGTGGGTGCTGTTCAGCTTGGCCGCCGCCTGGTGGACATAGGTGGGAAGGTGTGCGGGCTGGGTGAAGCCGTTGGCGATGATGGCGCCCGTCCACAACGGGGTGGTCGCCGCGATGACCACGCCGACCACCCCCGCGCCCACGACCAGCCCGGTCCGGCGGACCCGGGCGGCCAGGGCCGAGACCCCGGCCCCGAGGAGCACGGCCAGGCTCATGAGCACCAGCGGAGTGGCCCGGTCGGTTGACCGCATGGCCAGCCCCGCGGTGGTGTTCACCATCAGGTACTTGAACACCGAGCCCACGCCGGACGGGTTGGCGTAGGGATAGGCCCCGACCGAGAGGACCATCCCGACCACGACGATCAGGACGAAATAGGCCCGGTGCCGCCACCTGACGAAGACGGCGGCCAGGATCGACAGCACGGGCACGGCAAAGCTGAAACCGATCAGCCAGAGGTTCTGGGTGTAGGCCACCGAGCTCTGGGTCCAGTGTCCGGCCCGGTCCGACCCGTAGAAGTACCAGTAGCCCAGACCCCGGAGGATCTCCGATGCCAGCGACGTGGCGCTGGTGGCGGGAACGGTCTCGGTGTACTTCAGGATGTTGACCCCGAACGCCGCCTCCACCTGGAGGCCGACCACCCACCACAGCGTGGCCAGCGCGGTCAGGAGCGCCACCCGCCAGGCCACCCCCCAGGCCCGTCTCCAGGTCGCCTCCTTGGCGATGGCTACGGCGTAGACCAGCCAGAGAATGGGGGCCATGGCCACATAGAGGATGGAACTGGCGTTGATCCCGCTGACCAGGGCTACGACCAGGGCGAAGAGCGCGGGGTAGCGCCACCCCCCTCGGCGGAGGGCCAGGATGACGAAGGCCAACATCCAGGGGAGCCCGGACCAGGGCAGCAAGATGACCGAGATGCGACCGGAGTACTGCAGGACGTACGGCGTGAGGAGATAGGCCAACGAGGCCACGTAGCGCCCCGGGCCGGTCAGCCCCACCGTCCGGCACAGGTAGAGGACCCCGGCGCCGGCGGCGAACAGGATGGCGCCCATCCACAGCCGTTGGGCGATCCACAGGGGTACGTGCAGCTCGGCCAGGACCCAGTAGAACGGGCCCATGGGCAGGACATAGCCGATGTTCTCGTGGGTGACCGTGCCCAGGGCCACGTTCGGGTCCCACAGCGAGACCGCCTGGCGGATGTATCGGCCCGGATCGAGGTACAGATAGGTCTTGGTGTCGTCGGTCACCGTGCCGGGCTGGGAGGCCAGCATGGGCACGAAGGCGAAGAGGGCGATCACCGTGTAGTCGAGCGCCGATCGGATGCGGCTGGGCGATCTCAGGACGGCGTATGCCGCCCGCAACCTGGGGGTGCTTGGCCACGGTGGACCGAGGAATTGGTTCTGAATCCGGCACGAGTGCTCGGTAGTGTAAACAACCGGGCGACGCCGGTTGTATAAAGTCCGGCCGGGTAAGCCGGACCGGACGAGCCGATCGGGAACGCGAGACCAGGACGGCTCGACCAGGAAGATGGCATGACCAACGGAACAGGGCAGCAGGCAGCAGCGACGGGAACCCCGGGGCTCCCCTCCGCCCGCCCCACGAACAAGCGCCTGACGGGTGAGCGTCCCATGCAGGGCGTCACGCCCGACTCGCTCTTGGCCTTGCATGCCGCCGGGTACCGGTCGGTCATCGAGCGCCTGGGTGACGGGTCCATGCTCGATGTGGGTTGCGGCCAGGGGTTCGAGTCGGTGCGCTTCGTCTCGGAGGATCGGCCGGTGTTCGGGGCCGACTACAGCGCCGACGCCGTGGAGTTCGCCAAGCAGCGGTGGTCGACGGCCGGTCTCCGGGTGGCCCAGATGAACGCGCTCGCCCTGGGCTACGCCACAGCCAGCTTCCGGTGGGCCTGTTCCTCGCACCTGATCGAGCACTTCGACGACCCCGAGGGCCATGTCCGGGAGCTGTCCCGGGTACTGGCCGACGACGGGACCGTCTTCTTCCTCACCCCCAACGCCCCGGCCGATTTCGAGAACCCCTTCCACATCCACCTCTTCGAGCCCCCCGAGCTGCGGCACCTCCTCGAGCGGCACTTCCACAACGTGCAGATCCAGGGCCTCGACGCCGTCCCGCACGTGAAGGCCGACTTCACCGCCCGGCGGGACAAGGCCAACAAGGTGCTCAAGCTCGACTTCCTCGATCTCAGGCACAAGATCCCGAGGGAGTGGTACATCGCCACCTACACCCGGGTCCTGCCCGTGGCCTACCGGCTCATTGCCCGAGGGGACGCCGGCGGGGTCACCGGCATCACCGGCGACGACTTCTTCGTGACCGACGAGCTCGATCGCCACCACCATGGTGCTGTTCGCCACGGCCTCCCGACCCCGTCGTCCCTGATCGGTAGCCGGCCTCATGCTACCGTGGGACTGACCGGAGGGATCGGCGCCGGCAAATCGGCCGTGGCCGACCTGTTGGCGGAGCACGGAGCCGTCCTCATCGACGCCGATCGGATCGCCCGGGAGGTGGTGGAGCCGGGCGGGCCGGCCTATCAGCCCCTCGTCGACCGGTTCGGGCCGGCCATCGTCGATCCCGCACGGCAAGATCGACCGCCCGGCGCTGGCCGCCGTGGTCTTCGCCGACCCCGCGGCGCTGGCCGATCTGAACGCCATCACCCATCCGGCCATCGGAGCCGAGATGGCCCGGCGCAAGGACGCGGCGGCGGGAACGGACTCGGTGGTCGTCTTGGACATCCCGTTGCTCAAGGCGGCCCACCGCGAGTCCATGTCCCTGGACTCGGTAGTGGTGGTCGACACCCCGGTGGAGACGGCCCTGGCCCGCCTGGTGGAAATGCGGGGCATGAGCAAGGAGGACGCCGAGGCCCGGATGGCCGCCCAGGTCTCACGGGAGGAGCGATTGTCCGGTGCCGACCTGGTGGTGGACAATTCCCGGGACCTCGCCCACCTGCACCGGGAGGTGGAACGGGTGTGGCAGGCCCTGGTCGCACTCCGTCGGGAATCAGCCTGACCGGTCCGAGACTACGGGGCGAGTTACACCCTCCCGATTCGTCGTGTCACACCCTCCCGGTACCATCGGATGGTGCCCCGATTCGAAGTCGTCTCCCCGTTCCTACCCTCGGGGGACCAGCCTGAGGCGATCCAGGCCTTGGTCAGCGGAGCCGAGCGCGGCGACCGGTACCAGACCCTCCTCGGGATCACCGGCTCGGGAAAGACGGCCACCATCGCCTGGACGATCGAGGCGGTACAGCGGCCCACGTTGATCATCGAGCCCAACAAGTCCCTCGCCGCCCAGCTGGCCTCTGAGCTGAAGGATTTCTTTCCCCACAACCGGGTCGAGTACTTCGTGTCGTACTACGACTACTACCAGCCCGAGGCCTACGTGCCCTCCTCGGACACCTACATCGAGAAGGACTCGTCGATCAACGACGAGATCGACCGCCTCCGCCACGCCACCACCTCGTCGCTGCTGCTGCGCCGCGACACCATCGTGGTGGCCTCCGTGTCGTGCATCTACGGGCTGGGCTCGCCCGACATCTACCGGGACAGGATCGTGGTCCTGCGTCCCGGTGAGGTTCACGAGCAGCGCACCCTCCTCCGCCGGCTGGTCGAGCTGGCCTACACCCGCAACGACATGACCTTGAACCGGGGCCAGTTCCGGGCACGCGGGGACACGGTCGAGATCCACGCCGCCTATGAGGAACAGGCGGTCCGGATTGAGTTCTTCGGGGACACGGTGGAGCGGATCCGCCCCTTCGACGTCCTCACCGGGGAGATCGGCGAGGACATGGACGAGCTGGTCGTGTTCGCCTCCACCCACTACGCGGCCAATGACGACACCTTGCGCAAGGCGCTGGTGAGCATCGAGACCGAGCTGCGCGAACGGCTGATCGAGCTCGAGGGGTCGGGCCGGCTCCTCGAAGCCCAGCGGCTGCGGATGCGGACCGAGTACGACCTGGAGATGCTGGCCGAGACCGGGGTGTGCAGCGGGATCGAGAACTACAGCCGTCATCTCGACGGCCGCAAGGCGGGCGAGCCGCCGTTCACCCTCCTGGATTTCTTCCCCAAGGACTACCTGGTGGTGCTGGACGAGAGCCACGTGGCCGTGCCCCAGCTCCGGGGCCAGTTCGCTGGGGACCGGTCCCGGAAGGAGACCCTGGTCGACCACGGCTTCCGGCTGCCCTCCGCGGTCGACAACCGGCCTCTTCGGTTCGAGGAGTTCGTCGAGCGGACCGGACAGACCATCCTCTTGTCGGCGACCCCGGGACCCTGGGAGCTGGAGCACAGCGAGCAGGTGGTCGAACAGGTCATCCGGCCCACCGGGCTCCTCGATCCCGAGGTGGACATCCAGCCGACCACCGGGCAGATCGACGATCTCCGAGAGCGGATCGACGCCACCGTGGCCGCCGGCTACCGGGCGCTGGTCACCACCCTGACCAAGAAGATGGCCGAGGACCTGACCGAGTACCTGGCCGAGGCGGGCGTGCGCGTGCAGTACCTGCACTCCGATGTCGACACCATGGCCCGGATCGAGCTGCTCCGGGGGCTGCGGCTGGGCAACTTCGACGTCCTGGTGGGCATCAACCTGCTACGGGAGGGCCTCGACCTGCCCGAGGTCGCGCTGGTGGCCATCCTCGACGCCGACAAGGAGGGGTTCCTCCGCTCCGCCTCCTCGCTCATCCAGACCATGGGCCGGGCCGCCCGCAACGTCGACGGTCGGGTGGTCATGTACGCCGACACCATCACCGACTCCATGCGCAACGCCATCGGCGAGACCCAACGTCGGCGGGCCAAGCAGATCGCCTACAACGCCGAGCACGGGATCGACCCCCAGACGATCAGAAAGACGGTGTCCGACATCCTCGAGCGGGTCCGCGGCGGCGGGCAGCGCGTCGATGGACGCGGGCACCCGGGAGAGGCGGGAGAGCGACGGCCGAGGGCGATCGGGACGGGTCGGGCCCCGGGCGCGGCGGCGTCGACCCCCGGGTGGCAGCGTCGGAACTGGCCGGCGCGCTGGGTCCTGACGCCGACGAGCTCACCGGGCTCATCGGCCGCCTGGAGACGGAGATGCTCACCGCGGCCGAGGGCCTGCAGTTCGAGCAGGCGGCGCTGCTCCGAGACGAGATCGCCGAGCTCCGAGCGATGCTGACCCGGGACCCGGTGGACGGCAGCCCGGTCCTTACGGGGGACACGGCCGACATCACCGCCGAAGCCGAGGTCTGACCGACCTTGCCAGCACCCCTTCACCGGTATCCTCACCCAGATGGCTGATCGTTTGGTGGTGCGCGGCGCGCGCGAGCACAACCTCCAAGACGTGTCGTTGGATCTGCCGCGGGACAAGATGATCGTGTTCACCGGGTTGTCCGGGTCGGGGAAGTCGTCACTGGCCTTCGACACCATCTACGCCGAGGGCCAACGACGCTATGTCGAGTCGCTGTCGGCCTACGCCCGCCAGTTCCTCGGGCAGATGGACAAGCCGGACGTGGACTTCATCGAGGGGTTGTCCCCGGCCATCTCCATCGACCAGAAGTCGGCCTCTCGGAACCCGCGGTCCACCGTGGGTACGGTCACCGAGGTCTACGACTACCTCCGGCTCCTGTATGCCCGGATCGGCAAACCCCACTGTCCCACCTGCGGCCGGCCGATCACCCGGCAGAGCCCCCAGCAGATCGTGGACCGGATCCTGGCCATGGAGGAGGGGACCCGTTTCCTGATCCTGGCTCCCGTCGTCCGGGGCCGGAAGGGCGAGTACTTGGCCCTGCTCGACGACTTGGCCAAGCAGGGGTTTGCCCGGGCCCGGGTGGACGGGGTGACCGTCGAGCTCGCCGACCGGTCCGAGGTCAACATGGCCCGTATGAGCAGCACACCATCGAGGTGGTGGTGGACCGGCTGATCCGTCGGAAGGACATCCGCCGTCGGCTGACCGAGTCACTGGAGACGGCACTGGGCCTGGCCGACGGGGTGGCCGAGGTCGTGGTGGTGGGGGAGGACGGCGAAGAGGAGGAGTCGATCACCTTCAGCCAGCACCTGGCCTGCACCCACTGCGGGACCAGCTTCGAGGAGCCCTCCCCCCGCAACTTCTCGTTCAACTCGCCCTACGGCGCCTGCCCGGCCTGCACCGGGCTGGGGACCAAGTTCGAGGTCGACCCCGACCTGGTCGTGCCCGACCCCACCTTGTCGCTGGCCGACGGCGCCCTGGCCCCGTGGTCCGGGGCTCGCAGCGAGTACTTCAAGCGGGTGGTCGAGGCGGTGGCCGAGCTCGGGGGCTTCTCGGTCGACGATCCCTGGGAGAAGCTGCGCAAGTCCGACAGGAAGCTGATCCTCTACGGGGCGGGCACCAAGCAGGTCCATCTCAAGTACCGCAACCGCTACGGGCGCCAGCGCTCCTTTCACACCCACTTCGAGGGGATCGTCCCGTGGCTCCAACGGCGCCACGCCGAGGCCGACTCCGACTTCCTGCGGGACAACTTGGAGGGGTACCTCCGGGAGGTGCCGTGCCCGGTGTGCGGGGGGGCGCGGCTGAAGCCCGGTGTCCCTGGCCGTGACCGTCGGCGGCCTGAACATCTTCGAGCTGTGCTCGTTGCCCATCGGGCGGGCGGTGGACAAGGTGACGTCCCTGGACCTGTCCGACCGGGACCACCTGATCGCCGATCGGGTCTTCCGGGAGGTCCGCGAACGGATGCAGTTCCTCTTGGACGTAGGTCTCGACTACCTGTCCTTGGCCCGGTCGGCCACCACGCTGTCGGGCGGCGAGGCCCAGCGCATCCGCCTGGCCAGCCAGATCGGCAGCGGTCTGGTCGGGGTCCTCTACGTGCTGGACGAGCCGTCCATCGGGCTCCACCAGCGGGACAACCATCGCCTGATCGGCACGCTGAAGCGGCTCCGCGACCTGGGCAACACGGTGATCGTGGTGGAGCATGACGAGGAGACCATCCGGGTGGCCGACCACGTGGTCGACGTGGGCCCGGGCGCCGGCGAGCACGGGGGTCGCATCGTCCACTCGGGAACGGTCACCGGGCCCGAGGGGCTGTTGGCCAATCCCGACTCCATCACCGGGCAGTACCTGTCGGGGGTCAAGTCCATCCCCGTCCCCGACTTGCGCCGGAAGGGCAGCGGCGAGGTGCTGACCGTGGTGGGGCGCGCGAGCACAACCTCCGCGACGTGGACGCCGACTTCCCGCTGGGCTGTCTGGTAGCCGTCACCGGCGTCTCCGGGTCGGGGAAGTCGACCCTGGTGAACGACATCCTGCTGCGGTCGCTGGCCCAGCAGGTCAACCGGGCCAAGGCGCCGCCGGGACTGCACAAGACCATCACCGGGGTCGAGCACATCGACAAGGTGGTCGAGGTCGACCAGGCCCCGATCGGGCGGACGCCCCGCTCCAATCCGGCCACGTACACCGGGGTGTTCGACCACGTCCGCAAGCTGTTCAGCCAGACGCCCGAGGCCAAGGTGCGGGGCTACCTGCCCGGGCGGTTCTCGTTCAACGTCAAGGGCGGCCGCTGCGAGGCGTGCTCGGGGGACGGCACCATCCGGATCGAGATGCACTTCCTGCCCGACGTATACGTCCCGTGCGAGGTGTGCGAGGGGTCGCGGTACAACCGGGACACCCTCGAGGTCACCTTCCGGGGGAAGACCATCGCCGACGTGCTCGACATGTCGTGCGAGGAGGCGTTGGCGTTCTTCATCCACCAACCGCCCATCGCCCGCCACCTCCAGACCCTGGTCGACGTGGGACTGGGCTACATCCGGCTCGGACAGTCGGCACCCACCCTGTCGGGCGGTGAGGCCCAGCGGGTGAAGCTGGCCACCGAGCTGAGCCGGCGCTCCACTGGGCACACCCTGTACGTGTTGGACGAGCCCACCACCGGTCTGCACTTCGATGACGTGCGCAAGCTCCTCGACGTGCTCACCCGGCTGGTCGACCAGGGGAACACCGTCATCGTGATCGAGCACAACCTGGACGTGGTCAAGAGCGCGGACTGGGTCCTCGACCTCGGGCCCGAGGGCGGCGATGGTGGCGGCCGGGTGGTGGCCGTCGGCACCCCCGAAGAGGTGGCCCGGGTGGCATCGAGCTACACGGGCGAGGTACTGGCCCCGCTCCTCGGGGTGAGGCGGCGCAAGCGGAAGGCCAGCTGAGCCCTCCTGCTGGGGTGCCGCTCAGACGGTGATCAGCATCTGGTCCAGGGCGACCTTGGCCCAGGTAGCCGTGTCCGGGTCGACCGTGATCCGGTTCCGCACCTCACCGGCCACCAGGCCCTCGAGGATCCAGGCCAGATGGGCGGCGTCGACCCGGAACATGGTCGAGCACGGACAGATCAACGGATCCAGTGAGACCACGGTCTTGTCCGGGGTCTCGTCGTTGAGCCGCTTGACCAGATGGATCTCGGTCCCGACCCCGATCACCGACCCCGCCGGAGCCTCGGCCACGGCCCGGATGATGAAATCGGTGGAACCAGCCTGATCGGCCAGCTCGACCACCTCGTGGGAGCACTCGGGGTGGGCGATGACGATGCCGTCGGGGTACTCGGCCCGAAAGGCGGCGACGTGGGCGGGGCTGAACCGCTGGTGTACCGAGCAGTGACCCTTCCAGAGCAGCAGGCTCGAGGATTTGAGGGTCACGTCGTCCAGCCCGCCGCGGTCCCGACGAGGGTCCCACACGGCCATGTCGTCGGCCCCGTAGCCCATCTGGAAGCCGGTGTTGCGCCCCAGGTGCTGGTCGGGGAAGAAGAGGACCTGATCGCCGCGACTGACCCCGGACTCGTCGGGTCGGAGGGCCCAGGTCAGGACGGCCTGGGCGTTCGACGAGGTGCAGACCACGCCCCCGTGCCGGCCGACGAAGGCCTTGAGGGCGGCCGATGAGTTCATGTAGGTGACAGGGACCACCCGATCGGTGTCGGTGACCTCACCCAGGACCTCCCAGGCCTCCTCCACGGCGTCCACATCGGCCATGTCGGCCATGGAACAACCGGCGTTGAGGTCGGGGAGGATGACCTGCTGGTGGTCACCGGTGAGGATGTCGGCCGACTCGGCCATGAAATGGACGCCGCAGAACACCACGAATTCCGCGTCTCGTCGTTCGGCGGCGATCCGGGAGAGCCCGAAGGAGTCACCTCGGGCATCGGCCCAGCGCATGACCTCGTCACGCTGGTAGTGATGGCCGAGGATCAACAGGCGGGATCCGAGGGTCTGTTTGGCCGTGCTGATCCACTGGGCCAACTGGTCGGGGTGCGCAGTTGTATAACGCTCGGGGAGCGCCGATTGGAGCCGAAGCATGTTGTGTCGTACCTCCTGGGGAGGAGCTCCGGTAATGACCGGCGGGGACAGCCTGGTCGCCCATCCGCGGGGATGTCGGTCCCGGAGCTATATGTCGCCGGAAACCAGGCCGGCGTCGCGCCAGCATATGCGCACGACCAGCGCATTGGTACGACCACCCCCCTGGGCACGGCACACTGGGAGCGTGGTGACCAGACCAGCCACCGGGTCCATCCCAGACGGCCCCGGCTCCTACCAGTTCGTGGACAAGCACGGCCGGGTGCTCTACGTGGGCAAGGCCAAGTCCATCCGGCAGCGGTTGAACTCGTATTTCCAGGATCCGAGTGCCCTCGGCCCTCGGACGGCGCAGATGGTCGCCCAGGCCGATCACGTCGAGTGGATGGTGGTCGACTCGGAGAGCGAAGCGTTGCTGTTGGAGCACAATCTCATCCAGCAGCTCCAGCCTCGCTACAACGTGCGCCTGAAGGACGACAAGAGCTATCCGTGGTTGGCCATCACGCTCGATGAGGAATGGCCCCGACCGGCGGTGGTCCGCGGGCGGAAGCGATCGGGGGTCCGGTACTTCGGTCCGTACCCGAATGTGTACGCCATCCGGGACACCCTCGACCTGCTCTTGCGTTCTTTCCCCATCCGGAGCTGCAGCAACAACAAATTCGATCGCCACCAGCGCTTGGGCCGCCCGTGCCTGATGTACCACATCGAACGGTGCTCGGGCCCGTGCGTGGGGGCGGTGGAGCCGGAGGCCTACGCCGAGATGGTCAACGCGTTCATGTCGATCCTCTCCGGCGACACCGGCGCGCTCGAGCGGCAGCTCGAATCGACCATGAAAGAGGCGGCGGCATCACTCGAGTTCGAACGGGCCTCCATCCTTCGGGACAAGCTCGATGCCGTGCGCAAGGCCGACGCCGTGCGCCAGATGGAGCTCGAGCGTCCCGAGGACCTCGACGTGATCGGAGTGGCCGAGGACGAGCTCGAGGCGGCCATTCAGGTGTTCCACGTCCGCTCGGGCAAGGTCGTCGGGCGCTTGGCCCTGTTCATGGACAAGGTCGAGGACCTCACGCCCGGGCAGCTGATCGCCCGGATCCTGGTCGATGTCTATGCCGATTCCCCTTCGGGCGTGCCCCGCCAGGTTCTGGTGCCCAACCTCCCCGAGGACGCCGAAGCCGTGACCGAGTACCTGGCCGAGCGGCGTGGGGGCCCGGTGGCGCTCCGGGTCCCGATCCGGGGGCCCAAGCGCTCCTTGCAGCAGACGGTGGAGAACAATGCCGAAGAGGCCTTCCTCCGCCATCGACTGCAGCGCACCGCTGACCACAACAGCCGCGCCCGCGCCCTCGAGTCGCTGCAGCGGGAATTGGGCCTGCCCGACGCCCCCCTCCGGATCGAGTGCTACGACATGAGCCACCTCCAGGGGACCGACTACGTCGGATCCATGGTCGTGTTCGAGGACGGGCTGGCCAAGAAGAGCGACTACCGGCACTACAAGGTGACCTCGGTGCCCGGGAACGACGACTACGCGGCCATGGAGGAGGTGCTCACCCGCCGGCTCACCGCCCTGCTGGCCGAGGACCAGCGAGCGGGCCCTGATTCGGCCAACGGGGCGGATCAAGCCGCTGACCGGGACGGCCTCGCTGATTCGGCGGATTCGGCGGCCCTGGAGGCCTCGGACCGGGAAAACTCTAAATCGGGCCGGCGTCGGCGGTTCGCCTACCCGCCTCAGCTGCTGCTCCTCGACGGTGGAAAAGGGCAGCTCGCCGTGGGGGTCCGGGTGCTCGAGCGGTTGGGCCTGACCGAGCGCATTCCCATTGCCTCCCTGGCCAAGAGCTTCGAAGAGGTCTATCTCCCCGGTCGGGAGGAGCCGCTCCGCCTCCCTCGCCAGTCCGAGGCGCTCTACCTGCTCCAGCGACTCCGGGACGAGGCCCACCGGTTCGCCATCTCCTACCACCGGAAGCTCCGGGGGAAGCGCATGACCACCGGCGTGCTCGACGGGATCCCCGGTCTCGGGCCCAAGCGCCGGACCCGCCTGCTCAGCCAGTTCGGAGGGATCGGACCCCTGCGCAAGGCGACCATCGAGGAGCTCCGGGCCCTGTCCTGGCTCCCTGACCAGGTGGCCGACACCGTCCATCACCGCCTCCACAACCCGATGGCACCGAGCGGGCCGCCCCCTGGGCGTGCGAGAGTGGAGTCGTGAGCGAGTACCTGGTGGTCACGGGCATGTCCGGGGCAGGGCGCTCCACGGCGGGTGCCACCCTGGAGGACCTCGGTTGGTTCGTCATCGACAACATGCCGTCCGCGCTCATCTCCAAGGTGTCCGAACTGGTCCGGGGGTCGGGCACCGAGCTCGAGCACGTCGCCTTCGTGGTCGGCCGGGGGGGCGGCGACATCGACGACGTCATGCCGGCCATCGAGGGCCTGCGACAGGGACGCGACCGGGTCCGAATGGTCTTCCTCGATGCCGCCGACGACATCTTGATCCGCCGGTTCGAAGGTACCCGGCGGCGCCACCCGCTGAGCGGTCGGGGGGTGGAGGACTCCATCGCCGACGAACGTGAGCTGCTCCAGCCCCTCCGGGACAACGCAGACCTGGTCATCGACACCGGGGAGCTCAACGTCAACCAACTGCGCAGCCGACTGATGGAGGTGTTCGGGGGGGAGGACCCCGACGCCACTATGCAGACCTCGATCCTGTCGTTCGGCTTCAAGCACGGGGTGCCGCTCGACGTCGACTTGATGTTCGACTGCCGGTTCTTGCCCAATCCCTATTGGGTGGAGTCGCTCCGGCCCCAGAGCGGCCTGGACAAGCCGGTGCGCGACTACGTGCTCGAGCGGAGCGAGACCTCGGAATTCCTGGACAAGCTGGACGACATGCTGGTCACGCTCATCCCGGCCTACGTCCGGGAGGGGAAGTCGTACCTGACGGTGGCCATGGGGTGCACGGGCGGTCGTCATCGGTCGGTGGCCCTGGCCGAGGAGCTGTCTCGTCGGCTCAACAAGCACGGGATCATCACCTCGGTATTCCACCGTGACGTGGACCGATGACGGTCCCTCCCACCGTGACGTGGACCGATGACGGTCCACAGGAGACACGGACCGATGACGGTCCACAGAAGACACGGACCGATGACTGTCCACGGGGACGCGGACCGATGATGGTGCAGCCTCGCGTGGCGGCCGTGGGAGGAGGCCACGGTCTGGCGGCCACGCTGAGTGCCGTTCGCCGCTACACCGACCAGGTGACCGGCGTGGTCTCCGTGGCCGACGACGGTGGCTCGAGTGGCCGGCTACGAGAGATGCTGGGCGTCATGCCCCCCGGGGACCTGCGGAAATGCATGGTGGCGCTGGCCGAACCGGACTCGATGCTGGCCGTCGCCTTCGCCCGCCGGTTCAGCGAGGAGGAACTGGCCGGCCACTCCCTGGGCAACCTGATCCTGGCCGGTCTGATCGATGCCGCGGATGACCCCATCGCCGGGATCGACGAGGCTTGCCGGTTGCTCGGCGTCACCGGGCGCATACTGCCCGCCACCAGGGACCCGGTCGTGCTGAAAGCCGACGCCGATAGTGGTCCGGTCGCTGGTCAGGTGGCCATCATGGGGACCGGGGGGATCCGACACATCTCCTTGGTGCCCGAGGATCCGGTGGCCCCCGCCGCCGCGGTCGAGGCGTTGGAGGCCGCGGACCAGATCATCCTCGGCCCCGGCTCGCTGTTCACCAGCACGTTGGCCGCGGCCGCCGTGCCGGGCATCCGCAACGCCATCCGGCGATCGTCGGCAACGACGGTCTATGTCTGCAATTTGCGTCCTGAGCTCCCCGAAACTGCGGATTTCGACGTGGCCATGCACCTGGATGCGCTGGCCAGCCATGGGGTCGAGGTCGATGTGGTCGTCCGCGACCCGTCCGGAATACCCCTGGGAAAACCATCCTGTCGGATCGTGGATGCCCCGCTGGCCCGGTCCAACGGCCGTGCCCATGAGCCGGTCAAACTGGCGTCGGCCCTCTCTGGTCTGGTCGGATGAGTGATTGTCCCGGTGGTTTGGGTACTTTTGAGGCCTGGCCTCTACTACGGTGCCTTTCCGGTCGGGCAGGACTGGAGTAGGCACATGAAGAGAATCGAGGTACTAGGGCAATGACCGTACGGGTGGGCATCAACGGGTTCGGCCGCATCGGCCGGAACTTCCTCCGGGCCGCCCGGAACCAGGGAAGCGACATCGAGGTCGTGGCGGTCAACGACCTGACGTCAGCCGAGACGTTGGCTCACCTCTTGCGCTACGACTCGACCCACGGCCGGTTCCCCGGCGACGTGGAGGTCTCCGATGGCCACATCGTGGTCGACGGTCACCAGGTCACCGTGCTGGCCGAACGGGACCCGAAGGCCCTTCCCTGGGGCGTCCTGGGCGTCGACGTGGTCATCGAATCCACCGGGTTGTTCACCACCCGGGAGTCCGCCGCCGCCCACCTCATCGACGGGGCCAACCGGGTCATCGTCTCTGCCCCGGCGACCGACGTGGACGCCACCTTCGTCATCGGGGTCAACTCCGATACGTACGATCCCGAAAAGCACGTGGTCGTGTCGAACGCCTCGTGTACCACCAACTGCTTCGTGCCCATGGTCAAGGTCCTCGACGACGCCTTCTCCATCGAGAGCGGGCTCATGCTCACGGTGCACGCGTACACCAACGACCAGAACCTGCTCGACCTCCCGCACAAGGATCTCCGTCGGGCCCGGGCCGCGGCCACCAACATCGTCCCCGCCTCATCCGGCGCCGCCGTTGCCACCAGCCTGGTGCTCCCAGCCATGGAGGGCCGCCTCGACGGATCCGCCCTCCGGGTACCGGTACCGGACGGCTCCATCACCGACTTCACTGCGGTGGTTCCCGGAACGGTGACCGTTGCCGAGGTCAACCAGGCCTTCGCCGATGCGGCATCGTCGGGTCCGCTCTCGGACGTCCTGGTCTACACCGAGGACCCGATCGTGTCCTCGGACATCGTCGGCAGTCCGGCGTCGTGCACCTTCGACTCCCAGCTCACCATGGCTCTGCCGTCGGCATCGGGGATCACCCTGGTGAAGGTCCAGGGCTGGTACGACAACGAGTGGGGATACGCCAATCGCCTCGTGGACCTGGCCCGGCTCATGGGTGCGACCGGCGCCTGAGCCGATGTCCGGACCGGGGGAGCCATATCCATCATGAGCACCGACAACCACAACCCATTGCTCCGGGGGCTACCCCTGCTCGACGATCTGCCACCGCTTGATGGTCGCAGCGTCCTGGTCCGAGTCGATTTCAACGTGCCGTTGCGCAAGTGCGAAGGCGAAGCGACCACGGTGGCCGACGATTTCCGAATTCGGTCCGCCCTCCCCACCCTCAACTACCTCTTGGACCAGGGCGCATCGGTGACCGCCTGTACCCATCTGGGCCGGCCCAAGGGTGAGCCGGACGCAAAGTGCGACATGGCCCCGGTCAGGGACCGCCTGGCCGAGTTGGCCCCCGAGGTGGAGCTCCTCGAGAACCTCCGGTTCTACGCGGGAGAACAGGCGAACGATCCGGAGTTCACCAAGAAACTGGTCCATGGTCACGATGCCTACGTCAACGAAGCGTTCGGCGTCTCCCACCGGCCCCACGCATCGGTGGTGGGGCCGCCGGCCCTGCTCCCGAGTGCCGCCGGCTTCCTGTTGCTCCGGGAGATCGAGGCGCTGGGGACGCTGTTGGGCAAGCCGGCGCGACCGTTCGTGGCCGTGGTGGGCGGAGCGAAGGTAGCCGACAAGCTCGGCGTGCTGAGCTCGCTGCTCGAGCGGGTCGACACGTTGATCGTGGGGGGCGGCATGGCCTTCACCTTTCTGGCTGCGGCCGGTCACGATGTCGGGGGCTCGCTCGTAGACGTGGACCGCATTGACGACTGCGCCGCGCTCCTCGCCTCGGGCAAGCAGATCCTGCTACCCACCGACGTGGTGGCGTTGGAACGAGGGGCGGCGATCGGAAACGAATGCCAGGCGGGTGAGGGCGAGATCCGACTGGTGGGCCGGGACGTCCCTGACAACTGGCGAGGTCTGGACATCGGACCCGAGACGGTGGACGAGTTCGCCCGCACCATCGCCTCGGCGGGCACGGTGCTGTGGAACGGGCCGATGGGCGTGTTCGAGGACCCGCGGTTCGTGCTGGGCACCATCGGCGTGGCCGAAGCGGTAGCCGCATGCCCCGGTTTCACCGTCGTGGGGGGCGGTGACAGTGCCAGCGCAGTGGATGAATTCGGACTGACCGATCAGATCGACTTCATCTCGACCGGGGGAGGGGCGTCGCTCGAGCTGCTCGAGCATGGTGACCTGGTCGGACTGGCGGCGCTGCGATCGGCCGTGAATGCTCCGCGACCAGGTGCGCGGCGCGGTCGGGAGCGGGCTCCGTCGTGATCGACCAAGCTCGCCGGCGAACGCTGGTGAGTGGCAACTGGAAGATGAATTTCGATCACTTCCAAGCCATTCACGCCGCTCGCGACCTCGGCCTGCGGCTCACGTCCGGTGACGTCGCCTCCGTCGACGTGTCCGTCCATCCCCCCTTCACCGACTTGCGCTCGGTGCAGACCGTCGTCGAGGCCGAGGGTATCCCGGTGTCGTTGGGCGCCCAGAATTCGCGCGATCGAGGACTCGGGGGCCTTCACCGGCGAGGTCAGCGCGCTCATGCTGGCCAAGTTGCACATCCAGTACGTCATCGTCGGCCACTCCGAGCGCCGCCGGCTCTTCGGTGAGACCGACGAAGTGGTGGGAGCCAAACTGGGCGCCGTGTTCCGCAACGGGATGACCCCGATCTGTTGCGTGGGGGAGTCGAGCGACGAGCGGGAGGCCGGCATAACTGGGGAGCGCCTCACCGCCCAGGTCATGTCCATTGTCGCCTCGGTGACCACCGAGCAGCTCTCGGGGATGGTCATCGCCTATGAACCGATCTGGGCCATCGGAACCGGACAATCGGCCACGCCCGACGACGCCCAGGAGGCATGTTCCTGGATCCGGTCGACGGTCCGAGAGGCGGGCGGCGAGGAGGCGGCATCCACGGTCCGGATCCAGTACGGGGGATCGGTGACCCCGGAGAACACAGAGTTGCTGCTCAAGTGTCCGGACGTGGACGGCGCCCTGGTCGGAGGGGCCAGTCTCGACGCCGCTGCCTTCGTGGACATCATCAGGGGTGCGGGTAGTACCGGCCGGTGAGTTTGGTAGCCTTCGCAACGGTTCGGAGCCCAAGGAGGCCACCTACGTGTTGACCGCAGTGATCGTCGTGGCGCAGATTCTGGCCTCACTGGCGCTGATCTTTTTGATCTTGATGCACAGTGGCAAAGGTGGCGGGCTGTCGGACATGTTCGGCGGCTCGGTCGGGTCGGCCGCCGCCGGCTCCACCGTCGTTGAACGGAACCTCGACCGGATCACCATCACGGTTGCCGTGGTGTTCGCCTTCACCAATCTGACGCTGATCCTTCGTCTGCAGTGACCCCAGACGGCGCCGAGCCTGTCGGTCGCCGGCACCGGATCACGGCCCTATGGGCGAGGCACCGTTCCCGTTGGACCCTGCCCTTGGTCATCATCGTGATCATCATCATCGTCGCGGCGGTGGATCACATCGTCGGTGCCCAGCGGATCAAGCAGGTGGATCAGCCACCCCCGTCGGGCCTGGTGGCCACACAGGGGGGATCGGCGACCGTGGACCTCGACCAGGGCATGGCCGGGTACAACCCGAACACATCGGCCGGGGCGGCCTCGGCGACCCCGACGGTGATGGCGTCGGTGCTCCCGAGCGCCTACATCATCAACCCCCAGAACCTGGCCGTACCCAACACGTCCCTTCTCCAGAGCGTCGAGGTCATCAAGCCCGCCCCGCTGACCATCTCCTATGTGATCGATCCCAAGGCGGTGTGGTCGGACGGCGTGCCGGTCACCGCGCAGGACTTCATCTATGCGTGGGAGTCGCAACGAGGTGTCGGGAGCGACATCGACGGGAAGCCCTTCGACGTGGCCTCCACTCTGGGCTATCGGGACATCGACTCGGTGACCCCCAGCTCCGACGGGAAGACGGTCACCGTGATCTTCGGCACACCCTTCACCGACTGGCGCGTCCTGTTCTCGAACATGGTGCCCGCCCACATTGCTGAACAGGTGGGTTGGAACACTGGCTTTCAGACGTTCAACCCGTCTCGGGAGCTGTCGGCCGGTCCTATGACCATCCAGTCGGTGTCGCCCGACGGAACGGTGGTCCTGGTGCCGAACAGCAAGTGGTGGGGCCCCAAACCCCGGCTGTCTCGGGTTGTGATCAAGGAGAACCAGAACCCCACCTCGTGGATCGGCGCCTTGTCCCACAGCAACGGGACGGTCAGCCAACCGAGCACCTTCAACCTCGGTGACGTCAATCGGGTCACTTCTCTGCCCAACGTGCAGAGCGAGATACGAAAGTCGCTGCAATTCTTGCAGCTCGAATTCAACGTGAAGAGCCCGGTAACCGGCACGCTGGCCGTGCGCCAGGCCATAGCCCACTCGCTGGACCGGTCGAAGCTGCTGAACGACACATTCGGCTCTATCCAGACGGCCCCGGCCATCAACGACGACCACCTCGCCGTGAACACCCAGACTCAATACTCCCCGTCCAAGGCGTCGGGAGCTTATGACAACGTGAACGCGGCCACCGTGACGGGGCTCATGTCCGCGGCCGGATATCACGCGGCTGGTTTTCGGACCCTACGAGGACCTCGCCGGGAAGCCTCTCGTGATCAGGATGGCGGTGGAATCGGGCGACCCTTGGATCCAAGGTGTGGCGGAGCTCGTAGTCGATCAGCTCGACGCGGCCGGGTTCGAGGTGGTGACGGTGCCTGTTGCCGGTGCAGTCGGCATGGACGCCGCTGCTCGAGCCAACAGCTATGACCTGGCCTTGGTGTCGAGGACGGCGAGCCCGTTCTTGACCGGCACGATGGCCTGGTACTCCGACCAGCTGGGCGCGCCCGGGTCGGGAGGGTCTCACGACTGGAGCAACTTCAGTGACCCCACGCTGGACCAGCTCTTCCGGCAAGGCAGTCAGGAGCTCAACCCGGTCAACGGGGCCACGTACTACGCCCAGATCGACAGCGAGCTCTGGAACCAGATGATTGCGCTGCCGCTGTTCCAGGAACCGGCACTACTGGCTCAAGGGGTTCACCTCGACGATCCAGTACAACTCGTCGAGCACGGGCTTGCTCTGGAATGTGTCCAACTGGACGGCTCTGACACCAAAGCCGGTCAAATCCGGGAACTAGGGCGGCGCCTCGTTACGTCCCCCCGCCCGGGCTCCCGTCTTGAACCATGCGCCAGGCTCACCAGTCCCATCGGGGCTGCCGGTCAGCCACGGTAGCTGCGCTACCATGTGACGCCCGATGGAGACATTTGGGCACCACTCGTCGGAGTGGCGGAATAGGCAGACGCGCTAGCTTGAGGGGCTAGTGCCCGCAAGGGCGTGGGGGTTCAAGTCCCCCCTCCGACACACGCTGTTGTACACGCCGAATGTGGTCGTGCCACAGCAGAAACAAGCCCTTGAACTGGGTCGTAGGTGATCGTCACGCGAGCTCGGCGTGGACGTCTGCCTTGTCGGCCGGTTCGGCATCGGCGAACAGGTGGGCCATGTTGCCGAGACTGAGCACATGCTTGTACAGGTTCCAGACCTGGCGCCCCGTGTATCGGACAACTGTTTCTATCCGAACGGCTACAAATAGACGGTGGCCATGTTCGGATGGGTCTTGCTGGTCATCCTCGGCGTGGTCGGGATCGTCTGGGGTGCTGAAGCATTCGCCGAACACTTGGCCCCGGCGGCGGTGGCGTTACGAGTGTCCACGTTTGCCCTGGCCCTCCTCCTGGCTGGGGCAGAACCCGAGGAGCTGGCCACCGGCATCGCAGCCAGCCTCCGCCACGCGCCTGCGGTCGCGTTCGGCGACGTTGCCGGCGCCAATGTGGCCATGTGTCTGGTCGCCTTGGGAGTAGGAGCAATCCTGGCCCCGTTACCCTTTGGGAAGCGAGTCCGCCGTTACGGGCTCGCTGCTCTTCCGGTCGGCGTGGTCTGCGCCATCGTCGCGTGGGGCGGTCAGGTATCCAGGCTCGAAGGTCTCGGCCTCATGGGTCTTTATGTCGCCTACGTGGCCGTCATCTGGGCCCTCGAAGGCCAGCCCCCTGAGTTGGGCGAGACCGCCGAACTAGACGAAGCCAAACAGAAGGCGGCGACCACCACGACGCGCCGACGGATCGGGCGGGATCTGGTGATGATCATCGCGGGGGTGGCGGCTATGGCCGTCGGGGCTACTGTGCTCGTCGAGGCGATCCGCCACCTCGCCCATGCCGAGAACTCCCAGACCACACTCAGCGTCACGCTCGTCGGGTTTGCCACCGCCTTTGAGCTGGTGGTCCTGGCCTGGTCCGCCTCACGACGGGGTGCACCCGAAGCGGTCGTCGCGGCTGTAGTCGGCTCGTTCGCCTACAACGCCACCATGACATTGGGCGCCTCAGCACTGGCCCGGCCCCTCAGCATCAGCGACCCCGCAAGCCTCCACCTGCCGCTCGTGGCCATGATCATCGCGTTGGCCATCGTCCTTGCGCTCAGTTGGCATCGACAATCCCTGGGGCGGCCCAGCGGCGTCCTCCTGATGGTTTGTTACCCCGTCTTCGTTGTTGCCGTCGTTCTCACCGGGCGATCGATCCATTGAGCGTGACCAGGCGTGAGCGGCGAATGCCCGCAATATCCGCGAATGGCTCAAATTATTGATCGTGCTGCTGTGCTCCCGAGGACTCGGTCCACGCATCTGACCGGAGGGCTCCTGGGGCCAGGGTTTGCTTGGGACGGTAGGGTTCGCTAGCGGACCGAGGGAAGGCGAGACAACCATGACGCAACGCACGGTAGAGGTCGATACGGCTGACGGGACCTGCCCGGCCTCCCTCAGTATCCCCGAGGAAGGAGGTCGCTGGCCGGCAGTGATCATGTATCCCGATGCTGGTGGGATCCGCGACGTTTTGCGGGAGATGGGCGAGCGACTGTCGGCCCTAGGCTACGTGGTGCTGGTACCAGACTTCTATTACCGAAATGGCCCGTATGACCTGGGCGACCTCAAGACTGCATTCTCCAGGGAAGAGTCCCGAGAGAAGATCATGCAGATGATGCAGGGCTACACCACCGATTTGGCCGTCAGCGACGCAGCAGCCTACGTCGACTACCTGAACGCACTACCGGAAAAGGCGCCGGGGGGCGTCGGCACCACTGGCTACTGCATGGGTGGTCGACTCTCGCTCACGGTTGCCGCAAACCTTGGCCCCACCGTCGCTGCGTCCGCCTCTTTTCACGGCGGGGGTATCGCCAAAGCGGGGGACCCGAATAGCCCTCACCACAGAGCGGATTCGATCAGGGCCACCGTCTACGTGGCAGGAGCCATCGGGATCAATCATTCACCGACGAGCGACAAGGAGATTCTGGAGAAGTCCCTGACCGAGGCCGGTGTAACCCACACCATCGAGACGTACCAGGCCCGACATGGTTTTGCTGTCCCGACAACGAGACCTACGACGAGGCCGCCGCCGAACGCCACTGGCACGCCATGGAGAATCTTTTCGGCTCGGCCCTCGGCTCCTGACGATCCCTAAACGCGGGCACCTGACCTCCACCCTAGCCGTTTGCCGGCACTCCAGGGCGCGAACCGGACATGGTGAAGGCATCGGAGCCTCGGAATAGCCTCACGCCACCCTTCCGTCCGTTACACGAGCCGGTCTATTTAAGGTTGCAAACCCCCTCCGACACGATCAAACCCGGCTCCTTCAACCCAAGCTCCTAGTAGAGGACGTGGAGTCGGGGAGCGCCGGACACGGTTGCCTCCAAATGATCGGGGAGGACGGTGACGCTCTCAACGAGTTCCTCAATGAGGACTCACCGCTCTAAGTCGGTTGTCGCCGCCCAGGATCACTCGAATCCAGGTCGTCGACAACCCGGGCCACCTCCTCGAAAGGCTTTTGGACATCGTCGGCCTTCTCGAGTTCCATTCGAGCCGCTTCCGTCTCACCGTTGACCACCTCCATGGCCCGGGGCGATGCGAGCTTCCTCCTCGGCGAACAGATCGGCTCCCATCCGGTCGTCGTAGCAGAGGCGCAGCAGCTCTCCCGTCCGGCCTCCATTGGGTGTCGTACACTTGCGCCGCGACGTCACTCGGGCCCGCCTCCGCGATGGGAAGTGCCATGTTCGAGCATTGGGAACCTGCCGAGGGGACCGTCGTCGACCGGAGACAGAAGGGGAACAGCCAGTCCAACCTGTCGGCCAACCTCCACTTCCTGGTCGAGGTGCGCCCCACCGACGGCGAGCCGTTCCGGGTGGAGCTCGGGATGCCCGGCCTCACCGGGGACTTCATCCCGCCGACGGTCGGCCAGGTGGTGAAGATGGAGGTGGACGTGAAGAAGCACAAGGCGAAGTTCGACACCTCCGACCCCGGCGTCAGCGCCAAGGCCCAGCGCAAGGGCGCCAAGGACCGCTTCGCCGACGAGCTCGGCACCCCTGAACCGGGCTGACACACGCTCCAATCCCGAATCATCCTTTGAGAGCAGAGTCATGTTTGAGCACGAAGGCTGCGACCACCGCTCAGCTGCTGAACATTCGGGGTACCGGAGACCTGAGGGGTGATCCCGATGTGCCGATTGAGGCGCATGCAACGTTGGCAAGCAGCCATCGGAGTTCGAAGCTGTTTGCGGGTGCTGGGTTACAGGGAGCGCGCCCGCCGCCCAGGGTGCCCCAGGCACTTAGGGGGATGCTCCAACTTGCTGAAACACTGTCGACGCGGGATACCTCGAATCCGTCCCAGAATTGAAATTTTGCGACCGATGAATGAATTTGCGGAACCTGCAACGTCCAACTGTATGAACCGCTGAGGTGCGCTCGGTAGTGCAGGCGTAGAGCGACAGAGAGGACTGGACCATGTCCGAGGAAAGCAAGCCGGTCGAAGTATCACGCAGAATCGAAGCACCGGCGGCCCCCATCTTTGAAATCCTGGCGAATCCGCAACGTCACATGGATTTCGATGGGTCCGACATGCTCCGGGGGGCCGTCCTCGACCGTCCCATCTCCGGCGTGGGCGACACCTTCACCATGAAGATGCATCGGCTCGGAGACGACTACCTCATGCTCAACTATGTGGTGGAGTTCGAACCAGATCGGCGCATATTTTGGGAACCGGCTCCCGGAGACCCTTCTCGGGCTGAGGGTGATGATCCATCCAAAGTCGGCATTCCTGCGGGCTACCGCTGGGGCTACATCCTCACTCCGGACGGTGACGATGCCACCGTCGTCACGGAGGTATTTGACTATGGCACCGTGACAGAGGAGATCCGCCAATCCCTGTTGAGCGATGGCGGGACGTGGATCAACGGGAACAATTCGGTGCTTGAGTCCATGAAGGCCAGCCTGGAGAGGCTCGAGAAGATCATCACTAAGTAGGACCGCTGCCGGAGCGTGTTGATGGATCGGCCTTTAGGACGTTCCGGTAGGCAGACCCCTGCCCCAGTACGTCGCTTCGTGGCATGGCCAGGAAGACTGTGGCCAGTCGCGGTTGGCTCAGCCGAAGCGCGGCGGTGGCGGCGATCCGTCGATGGCCGCGGTGAGCGACGACTCGATGTCGAGCCGCCAGGTGCGGAACCGCTCGGCGTCCTGGGCGTGGGTGAACACGGCGAAGGTCTTCGATTCAATCGCGTCGGCGACGAGCGTGCCGACGAATTCGGGCTCGACCGCCTCTTGCATCTCCGGCGGGAAGTAGGACCATTCGCCCGCCCGGTCCTTCGGCACACCGGACTGACGCGCCGTCTCGGCCAGGTTCGTCGCCACAAGTCCAGGGCACAGTACCGTGACTCCGATCCCCTGTGGTCGCAACGTGCGGGCCAGCGCCTCGGAGAACCCGTAGGCGGCAAACTTCGATGTGATGTAGGGGGCTGCATCCCACGTGTAGGCCCAGATGCCCGCGACGGACGCTGTGTTGACCACGTGTCCGGAGCCCCGTTCCAACATGGCCGGCACGAAGGCGCGGACGCCTCGTACCAGGCCGAGCACGTTGACCTGAAGGATCCACTCCCAGTCGGCCATCGCCACTCGCTCAGGTGGACCGAGAACAGCCACGCCGGCGTTGTTGCATAAGACGTCGACGTGGCCGAAGTGCTCGGTGGCCTCGTCTCGGAGCCGATCGACGTCATCGTCCGAGGTCACGTCGCAGCGGACCCCGATGGCGTCGGCGCCCAGGCCACAGAGGTCGGCGACTGTCGTGTCGAGCCGCGTCGTGTTGATGTCGGCGATGGCAACGCCCGCACCGCGCCTCGCCAGCTCGAGGGCGATGCCGCGACCGATCCCGCTGGCCCCACCGGTCACCACGGCGACTTTGCCTTCGAACGGTCTCAACGGATCACCGCGATGCGCCCGATTGTGGTTCGCGACTCCATGACGTCGAAGGGCCGGAGCACTCTCCGGATTCTCGGTGGCGGTCGTCAGGTTTCATCTATGTCTCCCGTCGTGCCTTGTGTCCGTGATCGGTTGTGCTTGCCGGCATTCAGCGGCCGAACCGAACCGGCATCCGACGGTAGCCGTTCGTCAGGTTCGACCGCACTCTGGTAGGTGTACCGCTGAGTTCGACGGTCCGGAAAGTCGAGAGGAGCTCCTCGAAGAACAACCGGGACTGGAGTCTGGCCACGTGGGCGCCAAGGCAGAAGTGCGTGCCGATACCGAAGCTAACGTGCGGGTTGGGTGAGCGGCTGATGTCAAACGTCTGGGGTTCGGCGAAGACCGCCTCGTCCCGGTTCGCCGACGTGTAGTAGACGGCGACCTTGTCGCCGGCCCTGATCCGTTTGCCCCCCAGTTCGGTGTCAGCTGCTGCGGTACGCCGGAGGTAGTGGACCGGGTTGCAGAACCGAAGCATCTCCTCCACGGCGGAGGGCACCAGCGCCGGGTCGTCCCGAAGCGCCTGCATCTGGTCGGGGGCCTGGATCAACTGTTCCGTACCGGATGAGATCAAGGTCCTGGTGGTGTCGTTTCCCGCCGTCACAAGCTGGAAGAAGAATGAGCCGAACTCGACGTCGGTCATCGGCTCGCCGTTCTCGAACGTGGACTCGAGTAACAGGGAGGTCACGTCCTCGCGCCTCGGCTGCGCTCGTCGCGTCGCCGCCCAGTCCATGGCGTAGGCGATCATGTCGAGCGATGCGTCTCCGGTGTACGAATTTGCGATCTCCGTGTCCTGGCCGCCCAGCGCGATCTCCGCCCATTGGCGGATCTGGGGGTGTCCTCATGGGGCAGGCCCATGATCTCGGCGATGGTCTCCGAGGCGATCGGAGCGGCGACATCGTGGCAGAAGTCGACGTCCTTGCTCTCGCCTGCGGCCGCAAGCAGGTCCCGACAGCGAGCGCGGATCTTCGGTTCCATCCGGACGATGACCCGTGCGCCGAAGTGGGGCGCGAGCGGGTGCCGGTACGCCGTGTGCTGGGGCGGGTCCATCGCCAGCAGCATGTGACGCGTGCCTTCGAGGCCCGCCTGGTCGGGATCCTCGAGCATGACGCCGCCGAGCCAGCTCGAAAACGTCTCCGGGTGCCGCGACACGTGCACCACCTCGGCGTGGCGCAACACGGCCCAGTAGCCGGGCTCGCCCGGCATGTCCTGCCAGTGGACCGGATCGCGATGCCGCAGGTCTGCGAAGGTCTGATGGACCTCCTCGCTCAGGTACCAGTCCGGATCGTAGAGATCGGCCAACGTGCCGTCCTTTCTTGTGTTCGCACCTCACCGATCACAGCATCATGACTGGCACCCAAATCCTTTGTCGCTGCAAAGGCCTCCTCGCCGGAGCGTTTGGCGAGAAACAGCTGGTGAGCGTCGCGTCGTTGGTTTGAAGGATACCGCCCCGTGCTGGCTGTTCGAGATGCAAATGCTAATGGACCATCTTTCTCAGGTGTTCGAGATGTCCTCAGGGATTGTCAGTCATTCGAACAGCATGATCAGCTCTCTGGTTCGCGACCTCAGAAGCTGACGCGACAAACCCCGGCCGAAACCGGGGGCTTGAGGTTGAGGGTCGGTGCTCGGATCACGAACGTTGATAGGCGGCTCTCTCGGCCGCTGCGTGCCGATACCCGAAGCTCACGTGCGGGCTCTGCCCAGCTACCTATTACGCGGGCTCGGAGGATTGGGTCCTTCTGCATGTCCGCGCCGACGTCACCATGCTCGGAGCCACCCTTGACGTCATTCCCGACCAGGCGCACCTCGGCGCCTTCTTCGCGGCAGCCGACTCCGTCCTCGCCGCGGTCAGTTCGCGTCCGTGCTGAGGCGGCCGCGACGGCGGCGCGGTTCGAAGTCCACGATTTCCGGCGACGTACGAGTCATCCTCCCTGGTACCGGCGACGGTTCGCAGTGCCCGATGTGTGAATAGAGGGCGCTCGACGCCGAGGGAACAAGGGCCATCAACGAGGGCCTCCAGATCGAGCCAGCGAGTCCCCGGTGACGGCCCCTGGCCATCAGCTCAGACCACCCATACCCCGTTGCGCATGACGGTGCGCCCGGCCAGGTCCTCGGCCTCCCGCCAGACCTCGATGCGCTCGGGCCAGAGCACCAGGTACACGTAGTCGCCGCTGTCGGTCCGGGGGTCCCAGCCCGCCTGGGCGACGTACCCCTCGACCAGCGGCGTCGCGGCCTCGGACGCGGGGACGGCCTCGACCAGGGAGGCGTCGATCATGACCACGTCACGGGTCTCTCCCAGGGCGAGGCGGACCCGCGGGTTGGCGGTGACGTTGGCTACGGTACGCGACCCTGGCTCGGTGGCCAGCACGACCTGACTGCCGTTCCAGGTGTGGGTCACTGGCACGAGGTGGACGGCACCGGTGCGAGACGCGGATGCGATCCATACGTTGGCCTCGACTGCCGCCAGCTTTGCCAGGGCGTCCGCTTTGCGCTCCTCGCCCGACCGGGTCACCACACTTCAAGCATGCCACCGACGCATCCAGGGCGCCATGGAAGGTAGATGTTTCACCGCATCCGGCTTCTCGTTGCGACCCAATCAGGCCTGGCCAACGTGGTCGCCGTATACTTTGCGCCGCTATGCCATCGCCTACGGCCCGCCGGGCTCCCACGCATAGCTTGGGGGGATCGTGACATTTGACCCGATAGCTCTGACGGTCACCATCCGGATCGACAGCTGGCTGAGCCTACTGGTCACGATTGTCTTCGTTGTCGTCATGGCCGCTGCCAGCCGCCGCGTCCTCGGGGTCCGTCCGGGGAAGGTGCGCGGGTTTATCTGCAGCATTCTCGGCTGGATCGTCGGTTTCGCCGGGGCCGACGCAGCCGTGCGCAATGGCGACAAGGCGACGGCGTTCGCGTTGGCCGTACTCTTCGGTCTATTGGCCACCATGGCTTTCACCATCATCTTCGAGATGGTCGCCAATCCGAAGGCCAGGGACGGCAACAAGTCACGGCGGCGAGGCTTCCTTCACCCGTTCTCGCGGATCAGAGAAGCCCTGTCTCCTATCGGTCGTTTCTGGGAGGTTTCCCGCCACGCCCGCCGTCGCGGCTTGGCCCGACCTCGGTTCGCGTCAATCGACGGGATCTCCTCCGAAGAGTTCGGGGACCGGCTTCGCCAGACTCTCGAGGACTCCGGCGGGATGTTCGTCAAGTTCGGACAGATCGCCTCGACCCGAGGGGATCTCTTGGCCCCGCCCGTCATCGAAGCGCTATCGGAGTTGCGCTCGTCGGTCCGACCCATACCTCCCGACGAGGTCCGTCCGTTGATCGAGAACGAGCTCGATCAACGTGTGGAGGAAGTGTTCTCGTCGTTCGAGTGGGAACCGCTGGCCGCAGCCTCGATCGGACAGACGCACCGAGCCGTCCTCTTCAGTGGCGAGCGGGTGGTCGTCAAGGTCCAACGCCCAGGTATGAGCGATCTCCTTCGCCGGGACGCCACCGTCTTGCGCATGATGGCGTCCATCGCCGAGCGAAGGGTGCCCAGCGCTCGCCGACTTGGACTTCGGGACCTGGCTGAGGAGCTCATCATCGGCATGTCGCGGGAGCTCGACTACCAGCGCGAATCGGCAATGAGCAAACGGCTCGACACTCAGTCGGGCAGCGATATGTCGGTCAGCATCCCCAGAGTGTACGACTCGATATCGACTTCTCGTCTCTTGGTCATGGAAGAGATCATGGGTCGGTCTGTCGACGACGCACTGTCCTTGGAGACGTGCGGCGTGCCTCGAGATGTGCTGGCCAAGGGACTCTTGCAAGCCTTCATCTTCCAGGTGCTCCAAGGCGGTGCTTACCATGCCGACCCGCATCCGGGGAACGTGTTCGTCGACGGTGTCGGCCAGCTCTGGCTGCTCGACTTTGGTGCCGTGGGGCTCCTCGATACCAATTCGAGACAGTCTCTGAAGGAGATAGCCCTAGGGATGTCCATTGGCGAGCCGGTGTTGATGGCCCGGGCCGTTCGGCGTCTGTCCGGAACCGACAGTGTCGACCTGCGTCTCCTCGAAGCAGATTTGAGCGCGCTCATGGTGGAGGCGGATACCGGAGGGCGCTTCGATCCGAAGGCCATCCCGGCCATCCTCTCCCTGATGGGCCGTCACGGACTGCGCGTCCCTCGGTCGATGACCACCTTGTCGCGGGCACTTCTCACCCTGGATGGCACGTTGAAGATCATCGACCCGATGTTCGAGATGTCCACCGAGGCCACCGCCCTGGTCGGCGACCTCGACTCCGCCGGAACAATGATGACCGATGACGTCGTCAAGCACGAGCTACTCCGTGCCCTGCCGGTGTTGCGCGGTTTGCCTGACCATCTCGATGAGCTGGCTACCCAACTCCGCTCCGGTCGCATGCGCGTGCAGGTAGAGCGATTCGCGGGTGAAGACAAGCAAGTAGTAGACGGCTGGCTCGACAGGATCCTCATGGTGGCGATCGGGGGGTTCGGGACCCTGTCCTCAGCCGTCCTCCTGGTCGCGGCCGGCGCGGCGCATTCCCAGGCTGTCAGCGATGCCTTGCGGGGCGTTGGGTTTGTCGGCCTGGCCTTCGGACTGGTCCTGCTCATGCGATCCCTGGCCCAGATGCTACAGAACCAGAGGCGACCGCCTCGTCCTGAGTGATGAAGGCGAGGGATGATCTATCGGGACATCGAAAATCGACATCGAGGGAGGAAAACCACGATGCCAGAAGAGGTCAGCCATCAATCACGGGTTCGGCCCACGTATGCACGTGACGAACGAGAGCTGCTGGATCGCTGGTTGGAGTTCCATCGGGCCACGCTGATAGCCAAGTGCGAAGGGCTGACCGACCCGCAACGCAAGGATCGGCCGGTCGCCCAGTCCGAGTTGTCGCTTCACGGTCTCGTGCGCCACTTGGCCGAAACCGAACGAAACTGGTTCCAGCGGGTACTGCTTCGCGATCTCGATCGTCCGCCGATCTGGCCGGGCGGGGCTCTCGTCCCGCTCGACGAGGCCAACTGGGAGAACGATCTCGATGTGTGGCTCGCAGAATGTGAGGCGAGCCGCTTAACCGCGGAGAGCCACGGCCTGGACGATTACGGCTTTTGGCGAGACAAGCCGGTCTCATTGCGGTCGATCTACCTGCACATGATCCAGGAGTACGCCCGGCACAATGGCCATGCTGACTTCATCCGCGAGCTAGAGGATGGCGCGGTAGGGCTGTAACCCAGACGGCTGGTCGCAGTAACCTTTGCCTATGACAGACGTCGAGGTGTTCGTCGATCCCAGCTGCCCGTGGGCCTGGATCACCTCTCGTTGGATGCTGGAGGTGGCTCCGGAGCGAGACCTGGCCGTGTACTGGCGCTCCTATTGCTTGGAAATTCGGGACGACTACGGTGTGGCGCCAACGGTTCCCGACGAGTTCCGGCAACGGGCGCTCGACGGCCATGCCCTTTCCCACCGCATGCTGCGGGTCTTCGAGGCGGCGCGGGCAGAGTCCGGAGAGGACGCGGTGGGCCGCCTCTATACGGAGTGGGGTCGGCGGTTCTTCCTCCCGCGGCGCCCCGAGACCGGGAATCTGATGGCCGCATGCGTAGCAGCGGCAGGCCTCGATGCCACATTGATCGAGGCCGCGGATGACGAGAAGTGGGACGCCCCGATCCGCGACGCCATGGAAGTGGCTTACGCCTTCGGTGGACCGAAGACCCAGACACCAACCATCGTGGTGCGGGCCGACCCCCCGCACGGATTCAAGGGGCCGGTCATGGCCCCCGCCCCTCAGGGAGACGCCGCTCTGCGGCTCTGGGACGCCATTCAAGTGCTGTCGGAGTACCAGGGGTTCTTCGAGATCAGCCGGCCTCGGGCCAACCCTCCCCGGGTTGACGTGCCCAGCTAGCCGACCTCACCCCGAGCAGATGTCAGCCGACATCGACGCGTAGTTGGGTGAAGCCCATGTCTCTGTTCTTGCCACAACCGTTGAAGCTCCCGGTATTGGTTCCCCCGCAGGCTGCCGTCACAGTCCCGGTCGCGCCGGCGTGAAGTTCCACGTCGTTCCAGCCACCGGCATTTTCGATTCTCCAATGCATCTTGCTTTCCTGCAGAAAGCATTTCGTCGTGACGCCGAGGGTGACCTGAATGTTCCTGTGGTCGCCAAGGATGTGTTCGGACCCCCTCGTGTAGTTGTCATCGACACATTGGTTCCAGGAGTCCCAAAGCGGCTTTACCGTGACCCCACACTGCCTGCCGACGTACATGGGTGAGCAGACAAGAGTCACTTCGATTTGTCGCCAACTGCCCTTTACTTTGCTGGCGGCGGCAGGGCCGACAGAGCCGACGTTGACCGCGGCGGCCGTCGTCAGAAGCAGGGCAACCGCCAGTACGGGGCCCCAGAAGCGGGAAAGAAGGCGAAGGTGGGACACGCCACGATTAGTAGCGCACTTTTCACTCTGTGTCCATTTTTCGGCCTTTCAACCCTAGTATGAGGACCTTTCAAGCCTAGTATGGGGCGTTGCCGTTCGCCGATAGCGTTCGGATCCCGCATGCACACCTCTGGAGACCGGATGCCCGACCTTGGCCTGCTGTTCGACGAACATGTCGCGTTGGAATTCGAAGCGAAGGACGCGGCGGCAACCATGGCGACGATGGTCGACCAGCCGACAGTGATCCACGTGCCGGTTCTCACCGGGGGTCGAGACACGGCGACCCTCCACGAGTTCTATCGTGACTCATTCATTCCGGCGTGGCCGGCCGACACCGAGGTCGAGCAGGTCTCGCGGACCATCGGTGACCAGCGTGCCGTTGATGAGCTGATCATCCGCTTCACGCATACCATCGAGATGCCCTTCTGGCTTCCAGGCATCGAACCGAGCGGACGTCGGGTTGAGATTCCTCTGGTTGTTGTCATGGGGTTCCAAGATGGGAAAGTGGCCTCCGAGCACATCTACTGGGACCAGGCCTCGCTGCTGGCCCAGATCGGGCTACTCGATACATCGGATCTGCCGGTAACGGGCGCCGTCCAGGCAAAGGCCCTGGTGGACTCTGACGTGGCATTGAACGAGTTGATTGCCAGACCCGGCTGACGGGCGCTCTAGGCACGAGACCTGTTTGGCGGATCCAGCCCCCCCCGGGGGGGTGCCAATCCCATGCCCGAAGCGGCTTTCTCTCATTGGAGAGGGCATCGCCTCATGGCTCCCTTGGCACTGTTCGTCGGAGATCTCATCGTCGATGCGAGCTAGCGTTTCGTGCGTGCCTCGATCCACGGAACACCACCCCCAGGTGGGTTCGTCGTGACACAGGATGTGCATCAGCTGCGGGTCGGGGTCGTAGGCGCGGGCCCGTGGTCCACCATGATCCATGCGCCGATGTTCGCCAACCATCCCGGCACCACGCTGGCCGGAGTGTGGGGCCGCCGGATAGAGGCAGCTGAGGAGGTGGCGTCGCCACACGGTGCCCCCGCGTTCTCGTCGTTCGACGCGTTGTTGGACAACTGCGAGGCCGTGGCCTTTGCTGTGCCCCCCGATGTGCAGGCCGAGATGGCCACTGCCGCCGCTCGGGCCGGCAAGGCGCTTCTGCTCGAAAAGCCGCTCGCCCTGGACCTGGCTCATGCGACGCAGCTGGTGAACGTCATCTCCGAGACGGGTGTACCGAACCAATTGGATCTCACCTGGCGGTACGCCGATGTGGTGCGCTCGTTTCTCCTCCAAGTAGAGAGTGCAGAACGGATTGGGGGACGGGCGGAGTTCATTAGCGATGCATACCTGGGAGGCGCATTCGCCACTCCCTGGCGACTCGAACATGGTCCCCTCCTCGATGTGGGACCCCACGTGATCGATCTCCTAGAGGCCGCGCTAGGCACTGTGGTCGGCATCCGGGCCCACGGTGACTTGCACCGATGGATCGGGCTCTTTTTAGAGCACGACACCGGACTGGCAAGCGAGGTCTCCATCTCCGCCTATGCCCCCATTCGAGCGAATGGGTCCGACCTCGTTGCTCCGATTCGGGCCGGCGCCGAGGTGTACACGTCGCAGGGCGCGATCGAAGTTGACACTTCGAATGTCTTCAACGAGACCACTACTACCAGGATCATCGACGAGTTCATCGAGACCGTCGAACACCGCTCCTCCCATGTCCTCGATGCACACCACGGCCTGCACCTCCAGCGACTTCTGGAAAGTGCCATAAGCGACGTTGCCTAGGGAATACAGCCCAAAGGCAGGCTGATCACCTGCTTCTCGCCAATCTAAAAGAACATCAGACGTCAACCTGAAGACCCGTATTGGATGGGCACATCGATCGTCTGGGTCCGACTCCATCCTCCAGCTCCCAGCGTGTCCACCCGGAGCGTGGACTGATCGGCAATGAGGGCGTCGAACTGCCCGTCGGCCGTGGTGCCTACGACGCCGGTGCCGGTTGGCAGGGGAGGAAGTTTTTGCCAGGCGCCAGTAGAGCCGTCAACCACCGCCGCCCAGCGCGTGCCGCTGGCGCGCTCGGACTCGGCGATCAGCTGACCTGACGCGGTAAATCCAGTTGACAATAACGTGTTGCCGGAGAGGGGGAGAGCTGAAGAAACGGCCCACGTCACCGAGCCATCAGTGCTCGAAGCTGCGGACAATTCTTCCTGGTGCCCGATTCCCTTACTGATGAGTGCTTCCGCCCCGGTGGCCGTACCGATCAGTCGGAGTACACGAGTCGGACCCGCGGTCGAGCCTGGAAGGGTGGGTCCGACCGGTTCCCATCCGCCGTTTTGCCGCATGAAGATGCCGGGTCGTTCGCCGTGTGCGCACGCGGTACCGACCAGTACCGCCCCATCGGCTTCCATGGCCACCGCGGTGAGCGACTCGATCCCACACGAGGATGGCGAAGCACCGGCCGCCACCGTGTGGGCCTGGCCGATCGATGTCCACGTCGACAGGTCACCGCTGTTGACCACGACCTTCCCCCCGTCACCGCGGAGGAGGGCCACGTTGCCGTGTCCGACCGATGTGGCCAATGCGTCAGGAGCGATGGCCAAGCCCGTGGGCAAAACGCCGGCGGTCCAGGTGGCGCCCGCATCGGGAGTTTGGGCCAGCGGGGAGAAGCGGAGCGCGGCCGATGGTTCGAATCCGGCCAGGAGAGACCCGGATTGGCTGAGCGAGGCGACCAGGCCGCCGTTGGAGGCGACACCGGGCGGCGTTGCCAACGCCCAATGCGATGAGGGACCACTGGCGAAGAACAGTTGCCAGAACGTGTTCAGCGGGTCATTGAGGTGCCCCATGGCGACGGCTGCCCACGTGCCCCCTGAACTTCCGAGAGATGCCGTCAAGGGTATGGGCGCGATCGTGCTGGTGGCTGAGGCACTGGTCGACCAGGCTGCAGTCCCGAAGGCCGAGAAAGGGCGATGCCGACGATCGCGGCCCACGCCCCGGCTGGATATCCAGCCGTGATCGTCGGGACCTTCTCCTCTGGCGGCACTCACGAATGTGCGATTCGCAGCACTTGGCTCGAGACAAGATTTGAGAACGAGGAGTACGAGGCAGTGCTGGCCCCGGGAACGGAACTGAGGATCTCCCTGACCTGACCCGTCCGGTCGATAATGAACACCGTGTCGCCATGGGCGATCATCGCCCCGGCCGGAGACACCGCCGTCTGTACGGAGTAGTCGGTCCAGACCTGATGGAGCGCCGTCAGCGAGCCGGTCAGATACGTCCAGTTTGTGAGGTGGTCGAGACCCTCTTGCCGGTCAAAGGCACTGGTGAGCGCCGTCGAACTGTAGAGAGGGTTGTTCACTATTGCGACGAGGTCGACGGAGGAAGCGCTGGGACCCAGCATGTTGTCTGCCACTTTCAGCTCTTGGGCGATCAGCGGGCAGTCCGAGGTGCAGACTGGGTCGAGAAACGTGACCACCAACGTGTGCCCGGAGAGATCCCTCAGGGAGACCTGATGACCGTCCTGGTTGATCAGGGTGAAGGGGGGAGCGGGATAGTCGACGAGGTTCGGTGTCCCGTCCGTTGCCTCAGCCAATATGGGGTCGGCGTTGGGGTTGGTCGATGCGAGAGCCATGGGCGCGGCGCCGACCAACAGGATCCCGACTGCTCCAATGGCGGCAAGACATCTCAGCAGGTAGGAGGGAGTCAGGCGGTCGAGTTGTCGGGCCACCCAGGGGGCGTCTTGGACGCTCGGTACCGGCGTTTCAAGGTCCTCTTGCGCCCGTACCGGAAGGTGGACGATAGCCAGGTATCCGGTGATGAAGACACCGGCCATGGGAATCATCGAGTTCGGGTCGGTGCCCACACCGCCCAAAAAGCCAAGGTCCTCGACGAAGATCCAATCGAGAAAACACACGGTCGCTCCGGCGATTATGCCGATGCGAAGGAGACGCCGGTTGCCGCTCACGAAACACAGCCCGATCCCCACCAGGCAGAGCACGACAACCAAGTTCACCGCCCATCCGTGGGCGGCGTCGAACGATCCAAAGGACCTGACCAGCGATGAGGTAAAGGCGGGCTGGGAAACCTGGGCCATCTGTTTGGCCATCGAGGTGAGAGTCCCAGGAGTCGAAGTGGGGTGCGGCTGCCCAGTCCAGAACCCCCGGCCCGGCCAGGCTTGCAGGACGCCCATGCCGATGAAGAACACTCCCATACCCCTCAGGAGTCTTTTCCCCAGCGTGGGCACCTCCCAAGCCGAGTCCGGCAACGCAAGCAGGACCCCGGCGACCATGTAGAACACGACCGCACCGGGAGAGCCGAAGAGCCAGCTACTCCCGTGTCCAAAGATGCCGCCGAAAGCCTCACCGAATATCCATACGGCGAGACCCCAGCCGGCACTGGCCGCGCCAGCAGCCCGTGACCAGTACCCCCTGGGGGCAACGAGCAGGAAGATGCCCAAACCAAGTTGGATCCAGACGGTGGCGGCGGCGGCCGACACCGGGTGATTTGACCAAATGGTGGCGCCCACGTTCACGATGTGCTGGACCCAGCCCGGGGACGAACTGGCGGCCGGAGTGAGCACGCCGCCAGGTAGTCCGAGCGGCATCGATACTTGGGCCTGGAGCAGGCCATCAAAGATCCAGAGCACCCCGAACATGATCCGCAGCACCCGACGGGCCGGCGGCTCCGGATAGGGCCACCTCGCCGGGGCCGTCACTCCAACAGTGCCGTCGGCGAGGGATCGACGAAAGCGGACGGTCCGGATGGCGTTCCAGGCCAGGGCCAGGACAACGATGAGACCGAGAATGACAAGGAACTGATGGAGAAGGGCAGAATGGAACGCCGCGATAATCGTCGGGTCATTCGTCTGAAGAGCACGCCCCATCCCCGACATGGTCGTCCCAAACCCCCTTAGATCTGCCGGCTACGTAGCTCTGGAGGGCGCGGCGTACGCCCCAGCAGATGTGCCTCGGACCAACTGTAAATGTCAAGAGTCCGGGTGCGACAATTCTCAAAGATCGACATCACGACGGGTCCGATCCCCGCTGTCTTTCACCGGTACCAACCGCCCCTCCACGACAACAACTGGAGTCGGTTGCGCTGCGGCCATAGTGTCGGTGGCGCCAATTGCCCCTGGTGCTGAACGGTTTGCGGCATCCGCCCGACGGTCTGCTCGGGCTGCCTCCCGGTTGTCGACCACCATCCATTGGACCACGACGATGGCCATTGCCCCCAGGGTGAACAGCTCGCCCACGATCCACAGGATGGCCCCGCCGGCGTGGGTGTCCGCGGTGGTATGGAACAGGGGAGCGATTGACGTGCTGCTCTGGGTCAGGGCCAGACCCAAGATGGCGGTGGTGGGAATGCCCACGGCCAGGTACCCGAGCTTGGCCGGGAACGACAGCCGCCACCGCGACGGGTCGATACCGACCACCAGCCACCAGTAGAGGATCCCTGAAATGAGGAAATGCAGGTGAGTGAGCTCATGAAGCAAGGGATGTTCGAGTGAGAGCTGATAGAAGGGCGTAAGGAAGAAGATGAGCATGGTGCCGGCGAAGTTGATGACCACGAGCACCGGTTGGGTGATGAACTCCATTGCCTTGCTGTGCATAACGGTCAACAAGCGCTTTTGGGTCCTGCGGTCCGACGCCTGAAGAGCGAGGGTCACCGGTGCTCCCAAGGCGTAGAAGATGGGGGCCACGTTCATGAGCAGCAAGTGTTGGATGACGTGGCACTGGAACACGGAGTCGTCGTAGGAGGCGAGTCCCGACTGGATGGCCACCACGACTGCCAGCGTGCCGAGGAGAAATGAGAAGGTGCGCCACGGCGACCAATGGCGCCCTCGTCGAGCGAGGCGGACGACCGAGACCACGTACCACAGGGCGATGCCCAGCTCGATGGCCAATGCCACGAGGCTCATCCAGTCGGTCTGCCACGTGGCAAAGAGACGGTGGACCTGGACTGGGGGAGAGATCTCGTCAGCGAACAGCACGGTCGGTCCTCCTGGTATGAATCAGATCGGAGCGGACGGGGCCAGTAGGGCAGCGACGGGCAGGGCAAGGACCATCACGGCGGCGACGGTGGCGAGGGTGGCGATCCAGCGCGACGTGCGGTCGGGCCCGAGTAGCCGATGGACCCGAGCCACCACACTGGTCTCGGCGGCAGCCAGTGCCAGCGAGGAGAGACGCCCGACGACACCAGATGCACCAGGGCCGACGCCAACAAACGCGGCTCAGTGGACCTTGTAGCAAAGTCGTCTGCCGCCATTTCCACGAGGGTGGCCACCGCTCGGGGCGCCCGACGCACGTAGGGCATCCACCGAAGTAAGTCGTGCATCGAGGCGAAGGGCAACATGACCAGGTCATGGCGTTCGTGCACGTGACCCCGTTCATGGGCCAGGACGGCAGCGACCTCGTCGTTCCCCAAAAGCCCCAACGCGCCGACACTGAGGACGATGCGTGGGCGGAGACCGGGCAGGTAGTAGGCGGCCGCCATGGGGTGGTCGAGGAGGATGGCGCCCGGAGCACGCTCGGTGCGAGCGCTGACCAGATCGAGGAGGTCCCGGTGCCGGGCGCGGGCCCGAACAGTCCGCCACGAAGTGAGCACGAGGCCCCCGGCCAGCACCACCCCCACGTCGGTGGCCAGGGTCAGACCCAGAGCGCCGTTCAACCCCAGACCTTGGAGCGGATGGCCCGATGCCGCCTGATCGATGAGATGGACGACCCCGGAGAAGAGGTCTCGATGGAGCGGGGCCACGGTTACGGCCAATCCGGCACCCACGGCGGCTAGACCCCCGGCCAGACCGATGGCCTGCCATAAGGCGATAGCCGCTCGAGGGGCGCGTGATGGCCACGTTGCCCGCTCGAGCACCACTCCGACCGGCCCGAACAACAGGGCCGACAACACGGCCAGGCTCAGGGCGACGGTCATGCTTCGCCGCCTCCGCCGGCCTCCCTCTCGTCGACGTCACCGAGAGCCTGACGGAGTACGGCCGCTTCCTTGGAGGAGACGGTCTCGGCAAAGCGGACGAGTGCGGCATCCCGATCCGAGGAGCCCACCAGCGCCTCGTGCATGAGCTCGGCCGTGTACTCCTCGCGGCTGGCGACCGCTGCATACCGATGGGCGCGGCCGTCCCGGCTGCGGCGAACGAGCCCCTTCTTCTCCAAGCGATCGAGGACGGTCAGCACCGTGGTGTAGGCGTGAGTGGGCAAGTGTTCGCCCACTTGTCGGACGGTGCGCTCGGTGCCCATCGACGACCACAGCTCGTCCATCACCTTGCGCTCGAGCTCACCCAGGCGGGTCATATGGGGTCCCCTCTCATGGCGTGCTGGTGAACACGGTGGCATCGGCATGGCTTGCTTTGAACTAATAGACCATGTAGTACTACGTTCCGTAGGACATTGGCAAGAGAAACGACCGAGAACAGGGAGCACCTCTGTGAGGGAGAAGCAGAAGCGGCGGATCCCAGCACCGGGGAAGCGAGCGCGGTGGTACGCCTCCCTGGCCATGGCCGTTGCGGCCCTGGCCATCACGTCTTACTCATCGAGCGCCGCCGCCCAGCCCGGTCAACCTCCGGCTAACAGTGGCACCGTCGAGAACCGGACCATTCCCGCTGCCATCGCTCAGCTGCCCTTGACCAACCAACAGGGCCAGACCTTTACCCTGGGCTCGTTCGCCGGCAAGACGGTGATGGTCGTGCCCTTCCTCACGTTGTGCTCCGACATCTGCCCGATGACGACGGGGAACCTGGTCCAGATCGATCGGTCGCTTCGTCACGACAATGCCGCGTCCAAGGTGCAGATCGTCGAAGTCTCGGTTGACCCGGGACGGGACACCCCGAGCCGGTTGGCGGCCTACGCCCAGGTGGCGGGGGTCAAATGGCAGCTGGCTACCGAAACCCCGGCCGAGCTGGCCCAACTGTCCAAGTTCTTCGGCTTCTTCTACCAACAGGTCCCACAGGGCAATCCCCCCGCCATAGACTGGTTGACCGGGAAGCCCCTCACCTATGACGTCAACCACTCGGACGGCTATGTGCTCGTAAATTCCCAAGGTCACGAGGTATTCAACAATGCCGCCAGCCCCAGCTTCCACGGCAAGCTGCCGGCCAAACTCCAGCACTTCCTCTCCCCTCAGGGCGTCCAGCACCTGAAGCACCCCCCACAGCCCGATTGGACTCCCAGCGACGCGCTGACTGCGTTGGGGTGGGTGGTGGGCAAGCCGCTTCCCAGCTCCTACTGAGAACACCTGGCGACAGCGCCGCCCTCCTGGGGCATCGATTCTCTGGGAGCGAGCTGAGGGTGCCTGATCGATCACGTACAGTGCAGGCCGCGTGCCAATGAGCTCCGTCATTCCCGCGTTCGGATTCGACCAGTTCGGGACCCTCTCGATTGAAGCGGTCCCCACTGTGGCCGTCGCCGTGATCGTGATCCTCTACCTCCTTGGTGTGCACCGGATCAGCCGATCGAGCAACGACCGATGGTCTGCGAAGCGCTCGGCCGCTTTCCTCGGCGGAGCTTTTGTTGTCCTTGTGGCCGTGGACAGCGCCGTAGGGCTCTATGACGACGTGCTCTTCGCTGACCACATGGGCCAGCACCTGCTGTTGGTCATGGTGGCTGCGCCGCTCTTGGCCATGGGCGCCCCCATCGAGCTGGCGTGCCGGGCGACGCCAGGTACGGCAGGCCTGCTGGTAAACAAGGCTTTTGGCTCCCCGCTAGCCGAGGTGGTGGGACACCCCATCTTCGGCTTCGCCCTCTACGCCGTACTCATCCCAGTCGCCCACCTGACCGCGCTCTACAACCTGACCCTGACCAACCAGCCGGTCCACCATGTGGAGCATCTTGCATTTCTGGTCATTGGGTACTTGTTCTGGCGGCCTGTGATCGGGATCGAGCCCTCTCGTCATGCCTTACCGCCCGGGCTCCGCTTCTTGTACCTCCTTCTGGCGCTGCCCATCGACACCTTCACTGGTCTGGCCCTGGCGTCAGCCACTCACGAACTCTTTCCCGCGTACCTGTCGGTGGCTCGGCCATGGGGGCCGTCTCTCGTGGGCGACCTCCACGACGGTGGCAGGGTCATGTACATCGGCGGAGACACATTGATGCTGGTCGCCATGGTGCCCATCGCCATCCAATGGGCACGGCACGGCTCTCGTGATGCTCGGGCGGTAGCTCACCGTCTGCCTGGCTGACTGAGCCTCCGCCGTGACGCTTGCGAGTAGGAACGGGAGGCGTCAGACCCTGAGCTCGATGAGTCAGTACCCCCCACCGTCAACCTCTGCGAGGTGCTTGGAGCGTTGATCTGGTCGCGTCTTCAGACCCACCCTGGTCTTGGCCGCCTTTACGAGAAAGGCCAGCACGTAGATGCCTGTGGCTACAGCAAGTATCCCGAAGCTTGGTGGGAGTTGCGGGGCGGCGTACGCCATGGATAGCCCTGCCCACATCGAGACGACGGCCAGGCCGGCCGAGAGCCACATGGCCCGAAACGGGCGGGCCGTGAGCAGCTGCGCGGCACCGGCAGGAGCGGCCAACAGGCCAAGTAGGAGCAATGCCCCGATGGCCTGGGTAGCGGCCGCCGCGGTCACTCCAACGAGGCCGAGAAAGACGAAGCCCAAGGCGCGGACCGGGACCCGCCGAGCACCAGCTACCGCGTCATCGATGCTGGCAAAGAGCAGGGGACGGCCGATAATCACGATAGCGACAACAACACCCAATGCAACCAGGGCGTCGGTGATCGCTTGCGAGCTCGAGAGCCCGAAAATGGAGCCAAACAACACGTTCACCCCTGACGTGGCATCGGTTCCACTCGCCGAGGTGGTGTAGATGGTGAGAAAGAGCGCGCCCAGCCCGAGGATCCAGGCGAATACGCTCCCGATAACCGTATCGTCGGCGCGGCCCCGAACTCCCAGGGCGGCCATGGCCAAGGCGATGACGATGCACGCCAGATACAGGCCAAGCAGCAAGTTGATCCCTATGGCGAGAGCGCCCAGGGCGCCGGTGAATGCGACGTGGGACAGCGCGTCTCCGGTGAACACTTGCCCTCGCAGAACCACGAAGTAGCCGACCAGCCCGGAGGCGAGGGCAATGGCGGTCCCGGCCAAGAAGGCATAGCGCAAGAACGGATGCTCGAACATGTGGATGATGCCGACGAAGGGGTTGGCCACGAGGAGCATTAGGCGGCCAGTGCCCGGCGATTGCGGCCAAGCCGGGTGGCAGTGGCCCCGGCCGCGGCGGAAATGACGAAGAGTGCGAAACCAAAGGTGGTGACGTAGAAGCCGACCGGGTACACGGAGAAATAGGCAACCCCCAAGCCGAACCAGGTCGTGACGAGGGCCAAGATGATGGTGAGGCAGAAGCTGACTGCCGGCCGAACGGTGAGCCGCTGGGCACTGGCGGCCGGCATGACCAAGAGGGCAAACACGAGAAGCGCTCCGGTGATCTGGCTCACTTCAGCCGCGGCGCATCCGAGCAGGACCAAGAAGACCGCATCGAGGAATCTCACCGGTACCCCCCGAGCTCGGGCTACGTCAGGATCCACGGTGGCGAAGAACAGAGGACGCGCAATCACGCCCAGGATCACGAGTGCACCCAGGGCGACCAGTAGCAACGTGAGGACCTGTCCGTCCGAGATGCCGAGGAACGTGCCGAACAGCAGTGCGGTAACGCTGTTGAGAAACCCACCGTAGAGGCTGACGAAGAGGGCCCCGCAGGCGAGGGCGAAGGCTTGCACGGTGCCGGTTACCGCCGACTCACTGCTGTAGCCCTGCCCGCTGACCGATCGGGGGACGAAGGCGATGACGAGGGCGGCAGCGATTGCGGCGGTGAATGCGCCGCCTGTGGCACTGACGCCGATCAGAATGGCTCCAGCGGCCCCGGGAAAGGACACGACGGCGAGCGTGTGCCCGGCGAAGCTCTGGCGTCGGAGGACCATGAACCAACCGATGGCCCCGGCAGTGATGGCCACGATCGTCCCGGCGCGGAAGGCATTGACCATGAAGTGCGCCGAGAACAGCTGCTGAATATCGTTGGCAATGTTCCAGCTCAGGCCGGTGGCGCCGGTGGTGACGATGGAAAGCCCGCCCATCATCGGGGCTCGCCCGTGTGCCTGTCGGTGTGCCGGGCGGGAGCTTCGGGCTGGCCGACCACAACGAGCCGGCCATCGGACGTGCGCAGCACTTCGATGGGTGTGCCGTAGAGCGCACTGAGCGTCGATGAGGTGATCACCTCGTCGGGGGAGCCCGAGACGGCTCCTCCTCGGGCGATGTAGACGACCCGATCGAGGTAGGAGAGGATCGGGTTGACATCGTGGGCGACGAGCAGGACGGTGACGCCCTGTTCCTGGCAGACCCGCGAGATGAGGGCTGCCACCCCGGCTTGGTTGGGCAAGTCCAGGCTGTCGAGCGGCTCATCGAGGATCAGGAGTTGGGGCCGACGGACCAGGGCCTGAGCGATGAGAAGTCGCTGCTGCTCCCCGCCGGAAAGCTGGCCGATGGGACGGCCGGCGAAATCGGAGGCTCCGACGAGATCAATCACCTCGCTGACCCGGTCCTCGGCCCGTCGCCGGGCGGGAAACAGCCGGGCGGCCCCGGGGAAGGGGACACCCCACCGGTCGCCGTCGCTGCCGAGTCTGACGACGTCAACGCCTCTCACCCGCAGCCCGGCGTCAAAGCTCCGGCGTTGCGGCAAATAGCCAATGTCCCGTCCCGCCTGGCCAGGAGGCCGTCCCAACACTGACACCGATCCCTCCGCGAGCGGCAGGAGCCCGAGGGCCGCTTTGATCAGCGTGGACTTGCCGACACCGTTGGGCCCGAGAATGGCTACGAACTCGCCTACACCAACCTCAAGGGTTACGTCCGACCAGATCGTCTTGCCGCCGAGTCGTACCGACGCCTTCTCGAATCGAACGCTTGGGCGGCTATCGGGCTGTCCACCCTCGATCGGGGAGAGAGCCTCAGATCCCACAGACTCTGGCCCCGATGACATCGAGCGGCGTTGCCGAATCCCCATGGTATTGCTCGCCTTCATGTCGATCCCTCGGCTAGCTACTTACTGCCTTGGGCTGCCTTGGCCAGGGCGGCTTGGATGCCCAGCAACTGCTTAGTCTGCCAAGCCTGGTACGTCCCAGTCGGTGGGACGAGCGTCTCGGTGATCGTGGCATAGGGGATGTGCATCGCCTTCACCTCGGATAACTGGACCTGAACGTCGGGGGTCACATTCTGGCTGTTGTACACGTAGATCTTGATTTGGTGGTTCTTGATCTGGTTGTCAATGGTCTGTTTGTCAGCGGCGGAGACGTCGGTTCCCTCGCTGATTGCCTTCAAGAAGGAGTACGGGGTAATGAGGTTGAGGCCGAGGGCGGGAGCCAGCATGGCAAAGATCGATTCCGAGGCGCCGACAGGAGTGCCCGAATACTTAGCCTTGATCGCGGCAAGAGCCGAGTTGTATGGCTTGAGGGCCACGGTGTTGAAGTACGTCTGTCGTTGGGTGAAGTACGCGCTGTCGGCCGGGTCCAGTGCCTGGTAGTCGGCCACCATCTTCTTGATGACCGTCTGGACGTCGGAGGGGTTGTACCAGCGATGCGGGTTCCCGCCATCAGGGATCCCCAGCAAGGTCCCTACGTTGAGCGTCGTCGGGTTACCCTGGTCGGCTGCCAGCAGCTTGGGGACCCACGGGTCGTATCCGATCCCGTTCTGGATCACGAACTGCGCTCCGGCGATCGTCTTGGCGTCGGCTGCGGTGGGCTCGTAGCTGTGCGGGTCAGTGTTGGGATTGGTGATGATACTCGTGACCTGAGCGTGCTTTCCGCCGATCTGGCTGGCGATACTGCCCGGAAATTCTCGGCGGCAACCACGTGGATCACGGTCCCGCTTGTCTTTGCCACCGTGTTGGCACCAGCGAGAGGAGCCGAAACACTGGCGGTCAGAAGGATCGACCCAGCGGCAAAAAGAGCAACCACCAGGCGTAGTGGGCGCCTGGCTTTGTGCGTATCGGCGACCGACGTCTCAGATCGTCTCATGGGGTTTTGCGGCTCCTCTGTTTCAGTTCACGGTTGGGTCTGGTTGTTCGACAACTCGGAGGAGTCGCCGCTTCCGGCCGAGACTGTAGACGAGAATGATTCTTATTTCAACCGGGCCTCATCGTGGCCAGCACGAAGCTGTGGCCCGATCGAGGCGAGAACCACTCCCGTCGGCGGACCCAATCCAAGTTCGTCTAGCCTCTAGCCTGTGTCGCTCGCACTGAGTACCCATGAGGCGGTAAGCCTCCGTCTGGCCGGGCTTGACCAGCGCTATACCTCATTGCGGCAGCTGCTCGTCGAGACCCTGGCCCAGGCGGGACGGCCGCTCACCATTCCTGAAATTCTTGCTGCTTCTCCCGAGCTTCCTCAAAGCGACGCGTATCGCAACGTGACGACATTGATCGAGGCGGGTGTCGTCCGACGGGTAACCGGCGCCGACGACCATGGCCGTTTCGAAATTGGCCGAGGAACTGTCGGGGCACCACCACCATCTGGTGTGCGGTCGTTGCGGGAAGGTCCTGGACGTTCAACCTTCCCCCCCGACTGGAGCGCGCCCTTGGCGAAGCGGCACGCGCCGTGGCCGAAGAGCAGGGTTACGAGGTCACCGAGCATCGTCTCGACTTGCTGGGCTTTTGCCCTGGTTGCCGCACGAGTTGACTTGGAGTCCCTCTGAATCGAACTGAGGTCACCCTCCGCTTGACTTAGAGCGTGCTCGAAGTTTTACGGTGGTGTCGTGTACGCAATCGTCGTCCAGGACCAGACCTTCACGGTCGCCGAGGTGGGGGAGACGACGGGCGTGAGCGCCCCCGCCAACGCAGAAAGAAGCCGTGCTCATGAGTGATGTGACCGACATCCGCGTCCTCGTCTCTGGTGGGACGAGCGGGCTCGGGCTGGCAATGAGTGCCGAGTTGGTGGCAGGGGGTGCGCAGGTGGCCTTGACCGGGCGAGGTGCGGCGCGGACGGCCGCCGCCGCGGCGCAACTCGAGGGTCCGCAGCCTGGAAGCGCGGTCGGAGTAGTCATGGACGTCCGGGAGGAAGGGTCAGTCGCGGACGGCATTGCCGCCGCGTGGGATGCGCTCGGTGGAATCGATGTGCTGGTGAACAATGCCGGCATCGGGATGCGAACAGTCAATCGCCGGTTCATGACAGACCCGCAACCGTTCTGGACCGTGGAACCTGACCGATTCCGTGATCTGTTCGCCACCAATGTCACCGGGTACTTCCTACTGGCCCGGGCGGTGGCTCCGGTGATGGCCCAGGCAGGTAGGGGAAAGATCATCAATGTGTCGGTGAGCGAGGCGACCACGCGCCGTGCCGGCTTTGCCCCGTACGGGCCGTCGCGTGCCGCGACCGATTCGCTGTCGCATGTGATGGCCGCTGACCTGGCGGGGACCGGTGTCACGGTGAACCTGCTTGCCCCCGGCGGTGGGACGGCCACGGGCATGATCCCTGGGGAGGTCGGCGAAGACGTCCGGGCCGGCCTACTGGACCCGGCGATCATGGGACCACCGATACGGTGGCTGGCTTCCGCCGATTCCGACGGCATCACCGACTGCCGCGTGATCGCCACCGAGTTCGCCGACGGCGCCCGCCCGACAGCCGGGCAGTCATGAGCGGGAGTGGGTCTGACTTGCCAGCGCGGCGGCAAAGGTGTGGGCCACGAGCGCCTGGCCCGCATTCGAAGGATTGATGCCGTCTGGACCGACTAGCGCCGCTTCGCCGCCGGCCCACGCGGCGCGACCGTACGCGGCGTTGAGGTTGACGAGCACGGCGCCGGTTGACGATGTCACCGAGGCAATCTGGGCGTTGTAGGCCGCGACCTCTGCTTGGAGCGCCGCCGCGCTGGGCAAGGGCGACGGGCACGAGAACGTCTGGGTGGCACGCTCTTGGCCGGACAGGCAATTCAGGTAGCCCGGGAGTAGTTGGAGCGGAGGGGTGTTGGCTACGAGGACCGTCGCCCCTTCCCGGGAGAGCGTGGACACGATCGATCCAAGCTCGCGCCCATAGACAGAGGGGTCGACCCCGTCCAACACATCGTTCACATTCAGCCAGACCGTCGCCACCGAAGGTTTCAGGCTGACGGCAGTGGGAACTTGAGCCTGCAGCGCCTGCAGTGCCGTAGAGTCCGGCACCGCCATGTTGACGAACACGGCCGATGGCTTCAACGAACCACGATAGAAGAGCTGGGTCCAGGCATTGACGAGAGGATCGGTCAGCCCGACACCCACGGACTCACTGGCGCCCACGGCCACGTAGACGACCGGCTTGGATTTCGACGGCGCATTCGAAGTCTGGGTGGCGGTCGTGCAGCTGGCCAGCACGAGTGCAGCTCCAAGGGCGCCGAGCAACCGACCCCGCCTCACAGCTCGACCGCCTCCCGAGCTGGTAGCCGAGCCGCTCGGCGAGCGGGGAACAACCCGGCAAGGAGTGACAGGCCTACGGAGCCGGCGACGGCAAGGAGCACGAGCAGGTAGGGGATGCCTACATGGACCCCGGCGAGGCCCTGCCCGGCGAGATAGCCGTCGACGACAGCGGCCACGATACGGGCGAGGAGGAGGCCGACGATCGTCCCGATGAGGCCACCGAGTGCTCCGATGACCGCCGCCTCGATCAGGAACGTCCGGAGGACGTCGCGGTCCCGGGCTCCGACCGCCTTCAGTATCCCGATCTCTCTCCTGCGTTCCCGGACGGCAGCCAGGAGCGCATTGGTGATGCCCAGAGCGGCAATGGCCAGCGCGATCACGCCCACGCCGCCGAGCACGATCTCGACTACGTGGACGTATCGTTCAACGGTCGTAATGATGTTCTGCGGAGCGCTGGTCGAAAAACCGAGCGCGGTGATCTCGGATCGAACCTGTGACACCTGCCCTAGCCCCCGTGCGGACACGAATAGCCCCGCATACGGGGACCTCGGGGCGTCGGTGTCGACGGAGGGATCCCCGGCAGCAGTCCAGGCGTGGCTCGCCGTTGCCTGGGGCAGTGAAGCCAGGACGCCTCCCGATGCCGCCTCCTGGGCGACCACTCCGACGATCGTCGCCCGAGTCCACCGGCTGCGGAATGCCTTGGAACCGTTGGGATCCCGAAAGCCGCGTGGGGCGCCGAGCTCGACGACGGCACCGAGAGCGCTCGCCAGCTGTGTGTGGGTGATGCCGTACTTGGAAAGAAGTGCCGGGGTCACGGCCACCTCAGTCAGCGAGCCGGGTGCCGGAAGATGGCCCTCGAGTACGGTGATCGGAAGGTCGGCGGCGCGACTGAGATCGATCCCTACCATCTCGTCGAAGACGGCTCGGGGCGAACCATCGGGTTCGTTCCTCACTGCTGTCGGGGCGACAGTGCGGTTCGGCCAGACAACCACGGTCTGCGCCGTCACGATCGGGAGAACGGACACCACCCCGGGAAGACGGCTGATGCGTGACCGTGCGGCCTGCGTGATCGGTTTGGGAGGTCCCTGAGTCGGGTTGTCGCTGCCGAGTTGCGAAGGGTTGGCCGCCGCCGCCGCTACCTGTATCCCGGCCAAAGGTCCTCCGTTGGCCAGCTGGTTCAGGACACGGCCCTGGGCCGTCGCCGCCATGGTCAGCATGGCGGTGAAGAGGGCAGCAGCGAGGGCGACGGCCGTCACGGTCAACGCGGCGCGACCGGGACGGCGCAAGACGCTTCGCACGGCAAGGCGAAAAGCGTCGGCCCAGTTCAACGGATCATCGCCGTCACGGCCGATCTGTCACGACGCGTCGATCCGACCACGATCGAGGACGAGCCGCTTGGAAGCCCTCCGGGCGAGCATCCGGTCGTGGGTGACGACCAAGAGCGTGCACCCATGGTCCTCGCGAAGCGACTCCAACAAGCGCATCACCTCGTCGGAGGTATCGGCATCGAGATTACCGGTGGGCTCGTCGGCCAGGACCAGACGCGGACGGTTCACCAGTGCTCGGGCTATCGCCACCCGCTGGCGCTCTCCGCCTGAGAGGGCGCCCGGGCGGTGGCCCAATCGGTGGGTCATGCCCACCGACGCCAGTAGCTCCCGGGCGCGGGCCCGGCGAATCGCTGGCCGCTCCCCGGCCAGAACGGCCGCGATTTCAACGTTTTCCAATGCGGTCAATGCCTCGAGAAGCCCGAAGTTCTGAAAGATGAATCCAACGGTCATCCGGCGATAGGCGGCCAGGGAGTCGCCCCCGAGCCCAGCCACGTCGACCCCGCCGACCAACAGGCTTCCTGATTGGACAGCGTTCAGACCGCCGATCAGGGCCAGCAGGGTGGTCTTGCCCGCTCCCGAGGCTCCCACCAACGCTGCATACCCACCTGCGGGCACCTCGAACGTGGCGTCCTCGAGAACTGAGACCTCGCCGAGGGGTCCCGGGTAGCGGTGAGAGAGGGAGGCGCCGACGACGGTCACCCCGCCGACCTGCGATGACACCTGCCCCCCTTGGACGAGACGGGCCTGCTCCCGTGGCTCCTCCAGGCTTCGAGCGCGCACCGCACAACTCTCCCACGGGAGTCCCCCCAGAACGTCGCGCCCATCACCACCGGTCGTCGGATGATGTCCCGGAGTCACCTCTGTGGACGGTTGATCGCCGGATGGGCCTCCCCGGCCGAAGGTCCCTACAATGAGGAAGACAGCCGCTTCAGCGTTGAGTAGTAAGGACGAATCGCCCCCTCAACCGGCGCTGCGTCCGCGATCCGACGGCGGCCCGACTTCATCGACCACCTCCAGGGGGAGCGACCATGAGCCTGACCGAAACCGCAACCGTATCCTTGAGCTCGCCGGACCACTTCTTTGTCGGCGGTGCGTGGGTGAAGCCGTCGACTCCCGCGGTAATCGACGTCATCAATGCCAGCACCGAGGACGTCATGTTCCAGGTGGCCGAGGCCAAAGCCGAAGACATGGCTGGCGCCGTCGCCGCTGCTCGCGAAGCCTTCGATCACGGTCCCTGGCCTCACCTGACCCATGCGGAACGGGCCGACTTCATGCGGAAGATTGCATCCGCGCTCGATGAACGGAGCGTCGAGGTGAGCGAGATCTGGTCGGGCCAGATGGGCGTCCTGCACTCGATGGCGAAGGCGAGCGGCCCGGGTTTCGGAAATCCCTTCCGGTACTACGCAGGCCTGGCCGATGACTACCGGTTCGAGGAGCGGCACAAGCCAACGGCGGGAGGAAACGTTGGACTGCTGGTCAGGGAGCCCGTCGGCGTCGTCGGCGCCATTATCCCCTGGAACGGGCCGATGGGCCTCATCGCCAACAAGGTGGCCCCGGCCCTTCTGGCCGGCTGCACCGTGGTTCTCAAGGCCTCCCCGGAGGCGCCGGGCGAGGCGTACGTCTTCGCCGAGATCGCCGAGGCCGTCGGGATCCCGGCCGGGGTCATCAACGTCGTGACCGCCGACCGGGAAGTATCGGAGCTGCTGGTGACCGACCCCCGCGTCGACAAGATCACCTTCACCGGCTCCACCGCCGCCGGTCGTCGCATCGCATCGCTGTGCGGCGAACGCATCGCCCGGGTCACGCTCGAGCTGGGCGGGAAGTCAGCGGCCGTCGTGCTCGACGATTACGACATCGCCACTGCGGCCAAGACGATCGCCGGGCGAGCCTGCATGATGACCGGACAGGTGTGCTCCTCGCTGACTCGAATCGTGGTCGAGCGAAGCCGTCACGACGACCTGGTCGAAGCCCTGAGCGAGTCGTTCTCGCAGGTCCGGGTGGGCAGTGCCTTCGATCCGGAGAGCGGCATGGGCCCCCTCGCCATGCAGCGCCAACGCGATCGAGTCGAGGGGTACATCGCCAAGGGCATCGACGAGGGAGCGACCCTGGCCACCGGCGGCAATCGACCCACCAGCCTCAGCCGCGGCTGGTTCATCGAGCCCACCGTCTTCGGGGACGTCGACAACTCGTACACCATCGCCCAAGAGGAGATCTTCGGACCGGTGCTGAGTGTGATCCCCGCCGACAGCGAGGCCCAGGCCATCGAGATCGCCAACGACACCATCTATGGCCTCAACAACTCGGTGTTCACGAACGATGCTGACCGAGCCTACGAAGTGGCTCGCCAGCTTCGCTCGGGCACGGTCGGCCAGAACTCGTTCCGCACCGACTTCGGCATCGCATTCGGCGGCTTCAAGCAGTCCGGGCTCGGGCGCGAAGGTGGTCAGAGGGTCTCCTGCCCTTCCTCGAGTCGAAGACGATCATCCTCGACGACGAACCCAGTCCGACCAACTGACCGGTATCTGCCGGCACGGCTCACACCATGGGGTGGGCCAGGGGAACCACGTTGAACTGGGCTCGAACTTGGTCGAGTGGCATCTCGACCAGGGCCAGATGATCGATCTGGCTCAAGTCGACGGTGCACTGGGAGCCCCGTTCCAGGCCCTCGCCGAACAACTCAGGGACTCCTTGGCGGTCCAAGGTGGCGACTTTGGCCCGGATGGCTCCATGGTTGAGGACGCCCGTCTCATGGATCGACATGGTGATGAGGAATTCGAGCCAGTTCCGTCGGCTGTCGTCCGCCGCCCACAGGAAGGCTGATCGGGCGATCTCCCCGGGAGCGGTTGGCTCGTATCCGGTGATCACGTGGTTCATATCGTGGTTTACATAGTGCGCCGGTAGATGGATGTCGTCGCCAGGCAAGGTGATGTCGTTGCGCCGGTAGAACTCGAGGTAGGCGTGGCCGAGGCTCCCCACGGGGAGATCATGAAGCGAGCGCAGTCGTTCGGCGAGGCCGTGATCGGGCTCGGTCAATCGGAGGTAATTGTCCCGAAGGGATACTTCAGAGATCTCCGGGAGGATCCCCCCATAAAAGCGTTCGAGGTCTTTCGACGCCTCATCGGCTCCTTGTTCGAGCGCTTCTCGAGTGGTCTTGATCTCGATGTCGCTGATTCCCAGCGCGGCGACGTACTCCTCGACCTTTTCGACCTGGTTCTCGGACTGAGGATGACGACAGAGCTCGAGGGCCATCAGGATCTCGCAGAAGCGAAGACGAGTATCGGGACGCAGAAGCGCCTTGGCGGCATCGTCAGGGCTGAGCGGTGCAATGCTATTCAGGCTGAGATCAGATCGTTTCCACAGGTCCGAGGTGATCGATTCCAGGACCACCAGCTGCTCATCAGTTGGGCCACCGTCGACATCAATGCCTCCGACCAGTCCCGCGACGAGCGGCTCGACCTCATCTACCTTCACGGAAACGCTCACCGGACCCCCTACGAGGACATCGCCAGCGGTCTTGGTCCTCTGTCGCCGGATCCGGTCAGTCTAGATCTGGCGACTGAGCCCGACGGGAGCCAGGCGGGCAGCCCACCTGTTCTCATGGGTCGGCAAGCCTGAGGGATCTGCCAGCATTGAGTGAACTTTGCCAGAGACGAGGGTGAATCGACCATGACCGCTGTTCAACGCACGTTCGCCAGCGACAACTTCGCCGGCATCCATCCGCAGGTCTTGTCAGCCATCTCGGAGGCCAACGTCGGCCACGCCCCCTCCTACGGGGCCGACCCGGTGACCGCCGAAGCCACCCAGCTGTTTCGCCGGCACTTCGGAGATGCTGCGGAGGTCTTCTTCACGTTCAACGGGACGGGCGCCAACGTGGTCGGGCTCCAATCGCTCCTTCGCCCCTTCGAGGCGGTCATCTGCGCCGAGAGTGCACACATCTACGTCGACGAGTGCGGCGCACCCGAGCGTTTCCTCGGCAGCAAGCTGATCCCTGTGGCCACCCCGGACGGGAAGCTCACCCCTGACCTGGTGGAGGCGGCTGTGACCGGCGTGGGCGATGAGCACCGCGTCCAGCCGCGGGTGGTGTCGATCACCCAGTCCACCGAGGTCGGCACCTGTTACACGGCTGACGAGGTCGCCGCGCTTGCTCACCGGGTCCATGACCACGAGATGTGGCTGCACCTCGACGGTGCGCGATTGTCGAACGCGGCTGCACATCTCGGGCTCGGATTGGGGGCATTCGGCTCGAGTGCGGGGGTCGACGTCTTGTCCTACGGGGCCACCAAGAACGGCGCCATGGGTGCAGAGGCGGTCGTCTCGTTCCACCCGGCCGCCGGATCGTCGCTTCGCTTCGTTCGCAAGCAGTCCATGCAGCTCGCCTCGAAGATGCGATTCGTCGCCGCCCAGTTCAAGGCGCTCCTGTCCGACGACCTGTGGCGGGACAACGCCGACCATGCCAACCAGATGGCCACTCGGATGGCCACCGGTGTCGCCCGGATTCCGGGCGTGACCATTGCCTACCCGGTCGAGGCCAACGGGGTGTTCGCCACCCTTCCCGGTGCCGTGACCGAGCAGTTGCAGGGTCGGTTCCCGTTCTACGTCTGGGACGCTCGCTCCGGGGTCGTCAGATGGATGACTTCCTTCGATACGACCGAGGAAGACGTCGATGAGTTCGTAGAACTGGTTGCCAAGCTGATGAGTGGGCGCCGATAGCCGGGCGTGGACCACGCGTGGTCGACGACCCCGCTCTCACGGGTGAAGATGCCTGAACGATCGTCCGAGCCGCCTATCTGCTCGCGTCGGTTGTGCCGATACGTCGCGGCTAGGGCGGGAGGAAACACTGTTCTTGTAGCGTGAGCCCACGATCGGGCCGGTGCGACAACCAGATGCAGGGATGAGAGGACGCGGTTCATGATGAGGTTTCGTATTGGGCACCATGGGGGGAACAGCCGCCTGCGCCGGGCAACGGCGGCCGCCGTTGCCGTAGCCGCGTCACTGGCCCTCATGGCCGGACTGGCGACGACAATGACGGGCACCGTCACCGGCGCGGTCGCCGCCACCCCGCCGTCAACGTCGATGCCGACGTGGTACCAGCAGTCCCCACCGACCAGCCCGGCACCGCGTGACTCGCCGGCGGTCGCCTACGACACGGGCACGGCTCAATTGGTCCTCTTCGGCGGACGGAGCGACACGGGCAACTTCGACGACACCTGGATTTGGAACGGCATTACCTGGAACCAGCTAGCGCCGGCCGTCAGCCCGTCGCCCCGTAACTACGCGGCGATGGCCTACGACCAGTCGACCGGGCAACTGGTGCTCTTCGGCGGGTCGAGTACCACAGGCCCGCTGGGCGACACCTGGGTGTGGACCGGCACCACCTGGGTGCAACAGGCTCCGGCCACCAGCCCACCGGCTCGGGCCTTCTCCTCGATGGTCTACAACCAGTCGACCGGGCAGATTGTGCTCTTCGGCGGTACGGGGACCGCCGGCACCCCGCTGGGTGACACATGGACCTGGACCGGCTCTACCTGGGTACAGCTGTCTCCGGCCACTAGCCCCTCGGCTCGGTCGTTCGCCGGGTTGGCCAACGACGACAGCTCGACCAGCAGTGACCTGATCCTATTCGGCGGAACAGGCGCAGGTCGGACCTACCTCGGAGACACCTGGGCTTGGGACGGCACGACCTGGACACAGCTGTCGCCGGCCACCAGCCCACCGATCCGCGATGCGGCCTCGATGGCCGACGACCCGACCACCGGCCAGCTGGTGCTGTTCGGGGGATCCGACGGCGTCAGCCATCTCGGGGACACGTGGACCTGGGACGGGTCGACCTGGACGCGATGGTTGCCGACCATGAGCCCGCCCGTCCGGTACTCGGCTCCCCTCACCTACGACGCAGCCACCAGCCAACTGCTCCTCTTCGGTGGAGACCCGACGACCAACGGCAAGCTCGCCGACACCTGGGTGTGGGGCATCCCCGCGCCGGTCCCACAGTGCTGTCGCCGGGGCCCGTCTGACGGCCGCGCCCGATGGCTCCGGCTACTGGATCGCCCGGGGTGGCGGGTCGGTGGCCACCTATGGAACCGCCGTCTTCCACGGGTCCCTCGAGGGCCAACCGCACGAACCGGTGGTGGGGATGGCAGCCACCCCCGACGGGAACGGCTACTGGTTGGTGGCCTCCGACGGAGGGGTCTTCTCCTTCGGTGATGCCTCCTTCTTCGGCTCGATGGGAGGAACCCCGCTGAACAAACCGGTCGTCGGGATGGCATCCACCCCCGACGGGCAGGGCTACTGGTTGGTGGCCTCCGACGGCGGGGTCTTCTCCTTCGGTGATGCCTCCTTCTTCGGCTCGATGGGAGGAACCCCGCTGAACAAACCGGTCGTCGGAATGGCATCCACCCCCGACGGGCAGGGCTACTGGTTGGTGGCCTCCGACGGCGGGGTCTTCTCGTTCGGCGATGCCTCCTTCTTCGGCTCGATGGGAGGAACCTCGCTGAACAAGCCGGTCGTGGGGATGGCATCCACTCCCGACGGGCAGGGCTACTGGTTGGTGGCCTCCGACGGCGGCGTCTTCTCCTTCGGTGATGCCTCGTTCTTCGGCTCGACGGGCGGCCGGATCTCGGGGGTCGAGACGGTCGGGCTGATCACCACGCCGACCGGGAACGGCTACGCCCTGGTCGGCGCCGACGGAACCATGACCCGCTTCGGCGGCTGAGCAGACGGTTCTGGTAGCCCCGTCGTGCCGGTCGGTGGGAGGCGGTCATTGCTCGGCCAGGATCGCGGCCAGCTCGGCCAAGGGGTCCCTGACTATCGGCCCTGTCGTCTCGACGATGGCCCTGGTGATCACCCCGTTGAACCGGTACGGGGCCCGGTAGTCGGTTCCGACCGCTGGTCCCCATTCGTAGCCACACGTGAGCCCGACTCCCACGCCGTTGAAACCGGAGGGCGTGAATCGGGGCACCACCCCTCGGGCCATCGTCTCGCCGTCACAGGCCAACCGCACGTCCCCGCCCAGTCCTTCGTCTTTTTCGAACTCGAACGACACGGAGTGGTCGCCCGATGGGAGCGGGCGGTGGGCGGTGACGACGTGATGCTCCTTGCCGTACAGATTGTGCACGTACCGGAGTCGACCCTCGAACACGTGGAGCGACCACCCTCCCAGGGCACACCCCAAGGCCAGCAGCACTCCCTCGGGGACGCCTCCAGTTGGGATGCTCACATCGACAGAGATGGCATGTGAACGGTTCCGAACGTTGACGGCGACCTGCTCGGGCACCGGGGCAGCGTCGGGAAGTACCGGAACCTGGTTCGGGGGCGTCGGTGATCGGGCTTGGGGTGGGTGAGGGCCCACAACACCCGATTGTCCAGCGGGAGCACCTGGTTCCGACGGGCTTCCTCCCACCACAGCGCCACCAGCTCGGCCACCCTCGCCGGCTCCTCACCGGCCAGGTCACGTGACTCGGAGAGGTCCTCGGCCACGTGGTAGAGCTCCCACACGTCGTCCTCGAAGGACGCGTTCGGATCGAGCCCGTCGTCATAGAGAGGGCCCACGGGGTGGAAGGTGACGGCCTTCCACCCTCGGTGGTAGATGGCTCGAGACCCGAACATCTCGAAGTGCTGGGTCACATGCTGTTCGGGTGCCGATGCTCCATCGGGTCCCAGCAGGTAGCCGAAGCTCGTCCCGTCGATGGGAGATTGGCGCACCGATTCGATCTCGTCGGGCGCCACCACGCCGGTCAGCTCCAGCACGGTAGGGAGCACATCGATGGCGTGGGCGAATTGATGTCGGATCTCTCCGGCGTTGGCGGCCAGCCGGCTCGGCCAGCTCACGATGCACGGATCGGCCACACCCCCTTGATGCACCTCGCGCTTCCACCGCTTGAACGGGGTGTTGCCGGCCATGGTCCAGCCCCACGGGTAGTTGTTGTGGCTCGACGGACGACCGATCTCCCCCCGGCGGGCGTACATCTCGGTCGTACTCGCCGGGTCGAGGTTGGAGAGCCGCACGTCGTTGATGGACCCCTCCGGGCCACCTTCGGCACTGGCACCGTTGTCCGACACCACCAGGATCACGGTGTTGTCCAGCTCCCCGAGGTCGTCGACGAAGTCGACCACCCGGCCGAGCTGGTGGTCGGTATGGGAGAGGAAACCGGCAAAGCACTCCATGAACCGAGCGGCCACGGCACGGTGTTGATCGTCGAGGGTCTCCCACGCCGGCACCCAGTGCGGTCGAGGGCTGAGGGCGGTTCCCGCCGGCACGATCCCCAGTTCGAGTTGGCGGGCCAGGGTGCGCTCGCGCCACACGTCCCAGCCGTCGTCGAAGGCGCCGACGTACCGATCGATCCACTCGGCGGGGGCGTGGTGGGGCGAATGACATGCGCCGGTGGCGAAATAGAGAAAGAACGGCTGGTCGCCCTCCGCCGCCCGCAAATCGGAGAGGAACTCGATGGCCCGATCAGCCAGGTCCTCGGTGAGGTGATAGCCGTCCTCGACCGACCTCGCCGGCCGGACCGCGTGATTGTCGTGGTAGAGGGCGGGAACGAACTGGTGGGTCTCGCCGCCATGGAACCCGTGCCACCGATCGAAGCCTCGGCCCAGCGGCCAGGTGGAGCGCGGGGCGGCCATGTGCGTCTCGTCCTCGGGAGTCAGGTGCCACTTGCCCACTGCGTAGCTGGCGTAGCCCCGGGTTCGGAGGATCTCGCCCAGGAACCCGTTCTCCTTGGGGGGACTGCCCCAGTAGCCGGGGAACCCGACGGCCAGGTCGGCCACCCGCCCCATGCCGTTTCGATGGTGGTTGCGCCCGGTGAGCAAGCAGGCTCGAGTCGGTGAGCACAGCGCGGTGGTGTGGAAGTTGGCCAGTCGGACCCCGCCCTCTCCGAGCCGGTCCATGACCGGTGTGGCGATGTCCGAGCCGTAGCAACCGAGCTGGGCGAAGCCCACATCATCGAGCACGACGAGCACGACATTGGGAGCACCCTCGGGCGGCTCGGGCCCAGGCGGCCACCACGGCTCCGAATCTCGCCAGTCGTCTCCGATCCGGCCTCCAAATTGAGCATCATCAGGCATGGATGGCTCCTTCAGTCCGGGCAAGATGCCGGCACGAGGCCAGAGGGTTCATGATGTATCCCGAGACGACGGTACCGCGGCCCTGATGCACTCGCCGGGTATCGCTGAGGAAAGGTGGCCATCGCCGATGAGTGGTTCGACGCCGAGCCGATCCGGCCTGCAGGTCGCGCAACTGGCCCGCATGGCGGAGGTCTACCCGGACGAGATCGGCTACCGCGTCGTCGACGGCGGGCAGCTCACATTCCGGGAATGGGACGCCCGGTCGAACCGTCTGGCCCGCGGCCTGGTGGCGACCGGAGTGCGCCGTGGCGACCGCGTTGCCATCAGCACGAGCGGCGCCAATGCCCTTCGCTGGGTCATCGCCTACGCCGCGGTCCACAAAGCGGGAGCGGCGGCCGTGCCTATCGACCCTCGCTTGGCCCCGAGAGAAGTTGCTCACATGCTGGCCCACGCCCGTGTGGTGGCCGTGGTCGCCGACGACGAACGGGTCGAGAGCGTGCTCTCGATCGTGGCCCAGGACCCAGAGGGTCTCGCCGCTCTGTCCGCGGTGATCGACTCCTCGATCGCCGCCATCGGCAACGGCCGGCCGTCCTCGGTGCGCGATGGGGGAGGGCCAAGCGACGGGGGAGTGCCGCGGCGCATCCCCTGGGAGGAGGCGCTGGCCGATGATGAGTCCGGTTTCCAGGTTCCCGTTGACGAGGAGGACCTGTCCGAGGTCTTGTTCACGTCGGGGACGACGGGACATCCCAAGGGCGTGGCCGTGCGCCATGCCAACGCCTCGTCGGTCCCGAACTCCACACCCTCGTGGAGCGGAGACCGGTGGCTACATGCCAGCCCCCTGGCCACGTTCGCCGGCGTGACGTTCGTGTACACCCCGATGAAGCTGGGGATGACCAGCGTCTATCAACCCCGCTTCGACGCCGGACGGTGGCTCGGGTTCGTCGAGTCCGACCGCCCGCTAGCCGTGTTCCTCGTACCGGCCATGGTCCAGTTGCTCCTGAGCCATCCGCACTTCGACGATGCGGACCTGTCGTCGATCCAGATCTGCTCGGTGGGCAGTGCGCCCCTGGCGCCGGCGGCTATTGACCGGTTACAGCAACGCATGCCCGACGCAAGTGTCTCCAACAACTACGGCATGACCGAGGCCGGATCGGTCTACTGCCTGATGCCGACGGGCGAAGCCGTCCGTCGGCCCGGATCGGTCGGCAAGCCGCTCCCTCCGGCCGAGGTCCGTTGTGTTGACGGTGACGGCACGTCCGTCCCGCCCGGCCACTACGGCGAGGTCAGGCTGCGGATCCCTGGTCGCCAACGCGAGTACTTCGACGACCCCGACGCCACCGCGGAGGCGTGGGTGGACGGCTGGCTCCGAACCGGTGACATCGGTCGGCTCGATGAAGACGGCTATCTCTACATCGGAGGTCGGGCCAAGGACGTGATCATCCGGGGTGGCAGCAACATCTACGCCGTCGACGTGGAGCACGTCATCCTCTCGCACCCGGCGGTGGCCGAGGTGGCGGTGATCGGGGTACCCCACGATGTCCTGGGCGAGGACGTGGCCGCGGTGGTGGCGGTTCGGCCGGGAGAAGACATCGGTGGCGAAGCACTTCGGCAGCACTGCCTCATGTCCTTGGCCGCCTACAAGGTGCCGAGACGGTGGGAGTTCATCGACGAGCTGCCCCGCAATCCTGCTGGCAAGGTGCTGAAGGACGAGGTTCGTGCTCGGTTCCTCGACCAGCCCTTTCCTCCGGGACCCTGACACGCGTATCATAGAAGCGAGTACGGAAAACACGTATAGTCAACCCAGTCGTGAGGACCACGAGCGGCGCCGGCATCTGGCCCCCGCTACCCGTAGGCCCTCCACGAAGGGCAAGATGAACCGGCCGGCACCACGGTGCGAAAGCCGGGGGACTGGGGGGAATATGCGAGTCCATCGGAGCACGATGAAACAGTTGACGGTGACGGTCGCTGCGGTGATTACCGCGGCCACCCTGGTGACCGGTGCGTCGAGCTCGAGCGCGGGTGCGGCCTCCGGCTCGAGCATTCAGGTGGGCGCCATCTCCTCGTTGACCGGTCCCATAGCCGCCGACTTCGACGGCTTCGTCCCCGGATTGCAGGCCTACTTCGACATGGTGAACGCCCAAGGGGGCGTCAACGGGCACAAGCTCGTCCTGGCCGCCAACCTGGACGACGGCGGGAGCCCCACACAATTCACCCAGTTGACCCACACCCTGCTCAACCAGGATCATGTGTCTGCCGTGGGCATCTCCACCTTTTTCTTCAACCCGAGCCTGTATGCCCAGTCGGGCGTTCCTACCTACGGGTACAACGTGAGCGGCAACTGGAACGGTCCGGACAACCTGTTCGCCGCAGGCGGCTCGGTCCAGAATCTCCAGGCCGGCGTGGCCCCGGTGGCCTGGTTGCTCAAGCAGACCCATTCGTCGTCGGTGGCCGTGATGAGCTACGGATCAGCCATCACCTCCTCCTACGACGCGTGCAACGCCTTCGCCAACGGCCTGAAGGCAGGCGGCATCAATGTCAGCTACACCGATCTGTCGGCCGGGCTGGGGGGCAACTACAGCTCGGCCGTCCAGAAGATGCAACAGGCCGGGACCGACTTCGTGCTGACCTGTATGCAGTCCTCGGACAACATCACCTTGGCCCGGGACATCCAGCAGTACGGGCTGAAGGTCCACCAGCTGTGGCTCAGCGGCTACGACCAATCACTGTTGAACCAGTACAGCTCGCTGATGCAGGGCGTCTACCTCAACGTCAACGGGAACGTCCCGTTCCAGGTGACCAAGTCGTTCCCCGGCGTCTATCCGGGGATGCAGCAGTACCTCACGGCCATGAAGAAGTACGAACCCAAGTTCCTTTACTCGGACCAGGCGATACAGGGATGGCAGTCCGGCGCCCTCCTGGCCGCCGGCGTGACCAAGGCCGGGACCAACCTCACCCCGCAGAACATCATCGCCCAGTCCAACCTGATCACCAACTTCACCGCCGGAGGGATCTCGGCACCGGTGGACTGGACGAAGCTGCACACCACCCAGACCTATCCGACGTGCAGCGCCTTCGTGAAGGTGAAGGGCTCCCAGTTCGTGCCGGTGGCTATCAAGGGCCACCAGGTCTTCGCCTGCTTCAACAAGAACGTGAACGTCAAGAACCCGGTCCTGGTGGCGGCGCCGGCGGGGACTCCGGGCTCGTGAACCTGGTCAGGGGCGAACGGCACGCCGGACTCTCGGGCCGGAACCTGGGCCATATCCCCAAACCGGCGCCCACCGTCGTCGCCACCTAGGAGCGGCGGCCAGTGGAGCACTTCATCGGCTATGCCATCCCCGGCATCCCCTACGGCTGCACCTACGCCATCGTCGCCGTGGGCCTGGTGCTCACCTATCAGGCCACCGGCGTCTTCAACTTCGGTTTCGGCGCCCAGGCCTACACCTCAGCTTTCGTCTACACCAAGCTGGTTCAAAACGATAACTTCCCCGTCTGGCTGGCCTTCGTCATCTCGGTGGTGCTGCTGGCACCGCTGCTCGGCCTGATCTTCGACCGTTACCTCTTCCGCAAGATCCGCAACACCAACACCACGGCCAAGTTGGTGACCGGGATCAGCATCTTCGTCGGCCTTCCGGCGCTCTTGACCGTCCTGTTCGGGTCGGCCAATCAGTACAACTCCCCGAGCATCCTGTTCAATCCCAACACCGTGTACTTCCGGGTGGCGAGCACGCCCATCAACGGGATCTACCTCAGTTCGGTCGTGGTCACCGCCGTCGTCCTGGTCGCTCTGGTCGTGCTCATGCGGTTCACCAACCTCGGCCTGCAGATGCGGGGGGCGGTCGAGAGCCGCCGCCTGGTCCAACTCGACGGGGTGAACTCCGGCCGGGTGATCGCCATCGCCTGGGCGGTGTCGAGCTTCCTGGCCGGCCTGGCCGGCGTGCTGTTGGCCCCCATCTACGGTCAGCTCCAGGCCCAGGACTACGCCACCTTGTTGGTGGCCGCGTTTGCCGCCGCGGCCTGGGCCGTACTGCGCTCCATGCCCATCGCCGTTCTGGTCGGGATCCTCATGGGCGTGGCCGACACCGTGCTCCAGGGCTACCTACCGGCCTCGAGCCCTTGGTCAGCCGCCGTCCTTCCTTCCCTGCCCTTCATCGTCCTGGTCGCCGCGCTGTTGTTCGTCAGGGGCATGCGCGAGCTGCACGACGACGAGGACCCGCTGGCCTCGGTCGATCCGCCCCCACCGCCGGCCATCGCCGCACTGCGAGCGCCACAACTCAGTCGGGTGATCAGGATCGCCTGGTACCTGCTCCTCGCCGGCTTCATCGTCTCGATGCTGTCGTGGATACCCCAGAACTGGGAGAGCGTGTTCAACTCCGGGCTGGCCTTCTCGACCATCTTCTTGTCCATCACCCTGATCACCGGGATGGGCGGCCAGCTCTCCCTGGCCCAGGCCACCCTGGCCGGGGTGGGGGCGTTCACCGCCGCCCAGCTGGCGAACCACATCGGTCTCAACTTCCTGCTCGGCGCAATCGTCGGCGCCGCCCTGGCCGCCGTGGTCGCGATCGTGCTGGCCGTGGCCTCGCTCAGACTCAGGGGGTTGGGACTGGTGCTCATGACCATCGCCGCCGCCCTGTTCTTCGACACGTCGGTCTTCAGTCAGATCGGGCAGGCCCACGGGCATGCGCTGATCGTGCCGGCCAAGTGGGTCGGCTTCGGGATCCTGGATGCCAATGGCCACGCCCTGTTCGTGCTGTCCATGATCGTGCTCGTCGCCTGCGTGGTCGGGGTGACGTTGGTGCGCAACGGAACCACCGGTCGCTATCTCACCGCCATGCGCGGCAGCGAGACGGCGGCGGCCGGGATCGGGATCAACCTGACCTGGCAGCGCATCCTGATCTTTGCCCTCTCCGGTGTGGTAGCCGGGATCGGGGGGACCCTCCTCACCATTCAGCAACAGTCGGTCAACCCGGCGGAGTTCAACTACGAGCTGTCGCTGGTCTTCGTGGTGGTCGTCGTCACCACCGGCGTGGGTACCATCGAAGGCGCCATCCAGGCCGGGATGGGCTTTGTCGTCATCCAGCAGATCCTCACCTATTTCCCGGCCCGCTTGGGGGGCAGCGGGCTCGCCTTCGTGCTCTTCGCTTTCGGGTCGCTCACCTACGCCGCCCACCCCGAGGGCGTCGTCGAGTTCCAAAAGAGGTTGTGGACCTTGCGCTTCGAACGGCTCCTGTTCCGCGATCGTCCCTCAACGGGTCTGCCCGGCCCACAAGGCGATGCAGGCGGGACCGGTGACCGGGTAGGGCAGCCCATCGGCGCTGTCCACCGTCGACGGCAGCTTCACCGGTGTCGGTGCACCGGAGAGCGGGGTGAGCCATGAAGGCGCGTAGGTTCTCCCGCCAACGCGAGGCACGCACAGCCCTACGGGGTGGCCGCGGCGATCGCTGCCCCTCACGGCGGCTCGCTGGTGTCGGTGGCCGGGGTGACCAAGTCCTTTGGGGGCATCGCCGCCGTGCGTGACGTGAGCTTCGCCATCGAGAGCGGAGAGAGCGTCGGCCTGGTCGGTCCCAACGGGGCCGGGAAAACCACGCTCTTCAATTGCATCTGTGGCCAGCTCCAAGCGGACGCCGGCACCATCACTCTGAGCGGGAAGTCGTTGGACCGTCTCCCCACGTACCAGCGGGCGCGGCTCGGGATCGGCCGCACCTACCAGCGGGTCGAGGTGTTCTCGGACATGACGGTCTGCGAGCACCTGCTGGTGGCCGAGAGGGCTCGGTGCGGCGACCGTCGGCTGTGGCGGGACCTGCGGAACCGAAGTCAGCCCGAGCCGGATGAGCAGGCTCGGGTGGGGGAGATACTGGACCTGGTCGGGATCGCCGATCGGGCCGACACCCCTGTCTCCGCCCTCGGGCTCGGCTCCTGCCGGCTGGTGGAGCTGGCCCGTGCCCTGGTCGCCGATCCGATCCTGCTCCTGGCGGACGAGCCTTCCTCCGGGCTCGACGTCGCCGAGACCCAGGAGCTGGCCGACGTGCTGCGTACCCTCCAGCGCGAGCGGGGGATGACCGTGCTGCTGGTCGAGCACGATCTGCAGATGGTGGCCGACGTCGTGGACCGGACCATCGTCATGGACTTGGGCGCGGTCATCGCTCATGGGACCTTCGACGAGGTGATGGCCGACCCCACCGTTCGCCATGCCTACCTGGGGATCACGGGATGACCGAGACCACGTCGGGGTCGACCACCACGTTCGGGGATACCGGTGCTCCCGATGGAACCCCGGCTCTGGAAGTGGACTCTGTCTGTGCGGCCTACGGCCCCTACCGTGCCCTCTTCGACGTCACCTTCGCCGTGCCGGCCGGGAGCATCACCGCCCTGCTCGGCTCCAACGGAGCGGGCAAGTCGACGGTGGCCCGGGTGGTCAGCGGCCTGGTCCCCACCACGAAGGGGACCATCAGGCTGAACGGTCGCGACATGACGGGCCATGCCGCGTACAAGATCGCCCGGGCGGGGATGGCCCACGTTCCCGAGGGACGGGGGATCTTCGGCAACCTGACCGTCGAGGAGAACCTGGTGATGGCCTTCCGCCAACGCGCCGGGCGCCGACGGGTGCCGGAGTCGCTGGAGCGGGCCTACCAGGCCTTCCCTGTCCTCGGCGAGCGTCGCAAGCAGGCCGGCGGGACGCTCTCAGGCGGCCAACAACGACTGCTGTCCCTGGCCAAGGTGCTGGTCGTTCCGCCCAAGGTGCTGGTGGCCGACGAGCTCTCGCTCGGTCTGGCCCCGGTGGTGATCGAGGCCGTCTACGACGGCCTGAGGGAGATCAACCGGGCCGGAACCGCCCTGTTGGTGGTGGAGCAACAGGTCGACAGGGCTCTCGACCTCGCCGTCGACGCGGTCATCCTCGAGCACGGGGGTGTCGCCTATGCGGGCCCGGCCGACCAGGCCCTGGCCGCGATGGAGAACGTGCTCTCTGGCCGAGGAGCCCGAACGCAACCTTGAACGATGCTCGCGGGGCCCGCACTCCGGCGATCGGCGCACGTCGGTTCCCGCGGTCGGCATTCCGGCCAGCAAGCGGGCGCTGCGCACCCAGGGACGGCGGACCATGCAGAAGCTCCTCGACGCGGCCATGACCGCGTCGACGAACGGGGCTATCACGGAACCCGGGTGAAGGACGTGGTGAACCTGTCCAACACTTCGCACGGCACCTTCTACCTCTACTTCTCCAACAAGGAGGATCTGGTCCGGGCTCTGACCATCGAAGCGGCCTCTGAGGCCTCGAGCCTCTCCCACGACGCCATGGTCGAAGCGGGGAGTGCCCTCGACGACACGAGCTGGGACCATCTGCGGGTTGGATCGGTGACTATTCGTCACTGTGGTTGCGCTACGCGCCGTTGTTCCGGTCCTGGACCGACCTGGCTGACATCGACGAGGGCGTCGGTGATCAGATCAGGCGGATGGTCACCGCGGCTGACTGAAGCCATGGCGTCGCAGTTAGCCGCGGCCCACCCGGCCACCGACCTCGATCCCGAGGTGACCAGCATGGCCGTGCTGGCCATGCTCGACCGATTCCACTTCATGCGCGAGTTGGTGGACCGGCCGGTGGACGAGGCCGCCCTGGACACGCTCACCACTTTCGTGCACCGGGCCCTGTTCGGTCCCGAGACCGGTCGGACGGCCAAAACCGGATGACGGGAGGGTTGGCCCGGAGTCTCAGGGAACTGGGGCGGGACTCAGTGGCAGTGGCTCGATGACGGTACATCGAGGGCGGGGTTGGCATCGAAGAACCCCACCGGTACGAGCTGGAACCCGCAGTACTCGACGGGCATGACCGGCCAGTCCTCGGGGCGGGGAACATGGGTGACGCCAAAGGTGTGCCAGGCGACGATGCTCGTATCGATGAGCGATCGATCTGCCGCCGTCCACAGGGGAAGCCCGTCGCCGCCTGCGTGCTGATTGGGGTAGTCGCCGGCGCCGCGCTCTCGTCCGGTGCGTAGGGGGTGACCCGAGATCGTGCGGGCGAACGCCGCCCGTCGACCCACGCTGGACTCGGGGATGGGCGAGCAGGGTGGGCGTGGCCCCGGGCACCAGCTTGTAGGCAATGGGATCGCCCAGGCGATTGTGAACGTTCGGGTTGACGAACTTCCAGTGGCGGCTGGCCGCGGGGTCGATGTCCCGGCGGGCCTGCGACTCGGACTCGAGCCTGGTGTCCACGGACACGAAGGCATTGGACCAGGGGTTGGCGTCGCCGACGGGTAGGGCCTCACACGAGACCTCGTGGACTTCGTTGACGGCCCCACCGACCTCGACGTCGAGGCGGGCGCAGAACAGGTGTTGGTGCACCGGGGCGGCGAGACCGGGGGCAATCGGTGTGGCGTACGGAGACTCTCGCCGGGGGCCAACGCCTGGGTCGACATGATCCCGGTCAGCTTGATCTCCAGTTGCATGGAACCGTCGAGGTAGAAGTACCAGTAGAAGCCGTACTCGTAGTTGCCCACGGTGGCGATGGACGAGATGACCAGACGCCGGGACCCCGCACCTCGGTGCGTCCGGCCAGGAGATCCTGGTGCTTCCAGAGGATGCCGTAGTCCTCCTCGTGGATGCACACCGCGTTGGGCACGACGTAGGGGTCGCCTTGCTCGCTGGCAAGGTGGCGTCGAGGTAGGCGATGACGCCCAGGCAGTCACAACCCAGGGTGAGGGAGTTGGCCATGCGACCGAGCCCCCACTCGCCGACGTCGAAGGCGTTCTTCCAACCGTGCATGGGCCCCGGATCGCCGTAGGGGACCACCATCTCGGAGATGGACGCCCGGTGCAGGATCGGTCGCACCTGTCCGCCGTCCTCGTAGCCGATGCGTGTGCAGCACCAAGCCGTCGTGAGGATCCATCGAGACACGCAGTGACCAGCGCTGCCAGCTGATCAGGTTGGTGTCGATGGTGAAGCTGGGCCCGTCGGGCTGGACGATGTCCAGGGGCAGGAGGTCGCTGCGCAGGGGCTCGTGATCTTCGGGGTAGTAGCTGCCCGGTCTCGTTCGGGAGCGGGACGACCCCGTAGTCGAGCATGTCGAGCACCTCGCCGCGAGCGGCGTCCACCGTGGCGATCACCCCTTCGATGGGACGGGCATAGCCGTTGTCCGCCGGGTTCTCCCGGTAGTAGGAGAGGCAACGGGCGATTCGCCGGTTCTCCTCTTCCGGTCGGCCGAAATTGCCGGTGGGCCACGGATCGATTTGCACCTTGTCGAAGTCGGTGATGTCGCGGCGACGCATCGCCTCTTGCCAGTCCGGGTCGCGCTTGAGGGCGTTGATGGCCCGTACGGACTCCTCGAACAACAAGGCGGGGCGCACGTCGGACCGCTCGACCCACGAGACGATTGCCGCATCCGGGTCGGCGTCAGCCCCCGGCGTGGCCACCACGACCTCGATCACGGTGCTCTCGGGGCCAGGCACGATCACCAGGTGCACCCGACGCTCGATGGGATCACCGGGCCGGTAGGCGGACAGCGTCGACTTGGACGGCTCGTCGAGGGTGACGGTGGCGAAGCGGGCACCGTCGTTCGACCCGCGGATCGGCCCGCACCGTCTTCACCGCGGTGCGGATCTCCTCAGCCGTGATGGGCTCGAGCGGATGCCTCATTCCTTCGACTGGTGGCGCCGTCTCATTCACGCTCGCCCTTGGCGGCCGTCGGCGTCAGCTCGGCGACTTGCTGCCGGTCCCGAGGGACTCGACCAGGTGGTCGATGGCGGCGAGGGTGGCCGTGCGCTCACCGGTGGTCAGCACGTACAGCGTGGCTTCGGTCAGGGCGCCGAAGAGGACGTCGGGCCAGCGCGTCGGGGTCGAGTGCGACGATCTCGCCCCGGGCCATGCCCCCGACCAACACCCCACGCAACAAGGCCAACGCGTCTTGCCCGTCGGCGATGGTGCCGACGTCGAGCTCGGGGATCGTCCAGGCGTCGCGCAGGAAGAACTGCGCCTCCCCGAGATTGTCAAGGGTGTCGATGAACACCTCCAACGCCCGCCGGATGCTGGTGACGGTATCGGCGTCGGGTTCGAGTGCAGCCAGGCCGTCACGGGCCAGGCGCTCGTACAGGTCGTGTTGGAGGTCCCGGCCGATGTCGTCCTTGTCGGTGAACCAGTAGTAGACGGCGCCCTTGGTCACGCCCGCGGCGGCGGCGATGTCCTCGACGCTGACCGCGTGGTAGCCCCGGGCGGCGAATTCGCTGAGGGCGACGGCCAGAATGCGCTCTCGAGTCTCTTGACCGCGGGGTTGGCGACGGCTCATCACGCGTCTGTCCCCGTCATCGCAAACGCCATGCCCCGTCCTTCCATCCCATGCCTGATCGTACGCTACGTACGCAGGTCGTACGCCCCCTCAGTCCGAGCGTCCGAACCCGCATCAACGAAGTCAGGCTATCGGCCGCCAGCGAACGAGCCTCCGGCCCACGGAATCCACCTTGGTGGCCACACGCCCCAAGGAGGTTCTCCGGTCCTCGTCCTCGCGATTTCTCTTGTCGTACTCGGTGAACAACGGGGGGCGCACTGACGGCGTACCTGGTCATACACAGAGTTAACCGATGCATACTTGTAGAACGGTTTACATACGGCTAGAATGTTTCTCAATCGCCAGGTGGTCTCGGACTTCCTGGGCCGGCCACGCCGACAGGAAGGCTGACCATGAGCATTGCCCTCGATGTGAAGGTCGAAGAAGGGGTTGACGATTCCTTCAACCCATTCGAGCTGCAGGACACGGTCACCGGCGACATCCGTGACCCCTATCCCCGCTTAGCCGAGCTACGACGGCAAGGGGCCGTGCATGTGGGCCAGATCGATTTCATCGCCTCTGACGTCATGGCGCCTCCGGTGGACACGGGCCGCCCTCCGCCCGTCTCCGTCTTCGGTCACGACGAGGTGGTCATTGCCCTCCGAGACGACAAGACCTATTCGTCCACTGTCTACGAGGGGATCATGGGTGCGGTCATGGGACGGACCATCCTCCAGATGGACGCTCCTGATCACAAGTTGCAGCGGGCCCTGGTCTCGCCGGCCTTCCGGTCCCGAGTACTGGAGCGCTGGGAAGCAGACCTCGTCCGATCCGTAGTCGATGACCTCATCGACGGGTTCGCCGACCGGGGCCACGCCGACCTCGTTCGCCAGTTCACGTTCGGGTTCCCGGTCCGGGTCATCGCCCGCATCCTGGGCCTGCCGATGGAGGACTACTCGAGGTTTCAGCAGTGGACGCTCGAGCTGATCAGTGTGGCGGCCAACTGGGAGCGGGGGATCGCGGCATCGGAGGCACTTCGCTCGTACTTGATGGCCATCGTCGAGCAACGACGGCGTCAACCGAGCGATGACCTCATCAGCGACCTGGTCGTGGCCGAGATCGACGGCGAGAAGCTCAGCGACGAGGACATCCTGGCCTTTCTCCGACTTCTGTTGCCCGCCGGGGTGGAGACGACGTACCGGGCCACCGGCAACCTGCTCTTCGGCCTCTTGCAGCGTCCCGAGCAGCTCATTGCCGTTCGCAACGACCGCTCCCTCTTCCCCGCGGCGTTCGAGGAGTCGCTCCGATGGGAGCCCCCGGTCACCATGATCCTTCGTCGAACCCTGAAGGAGACCGAGCTGGGCGGGGTGGCCATTCCCGCCGATACCGATGTCGGGCTGTTCCTGAGCGGAGCCAACCGGGACGAGCGCCGGTATACCGATCCGGACACGTTCGACGTGTTCCGCCAGGCGCAACAACACGTCGGCTTCGGCTTCGGGGTCCATATGTGCCTGGGAATGCATCTCGCTCGCATGGAGTCGCGGGTGGCGGTCAATACCCTCTTCGACCGCCTCGACGACATCCACCTCGATCCGGGTCCCGATGACGACCCCCATATCCACGGGTTCGCGTTCCGGTCGCCGACGTCGCTACCCGTCTCCTTCCCCGTCCCCTGAGCCACCACCCGGCCACGGACCACGTGAGCGGTGCAGGGGACATGCGGAGATGGCAGGCTTATCGCCTTGACGATCCAGATTCAGATCAATCGCGACAAGTGCATGGGTTCGGGGAACTGTGTGTTCTGGGCACCGCAGGCATTCGACTTGGACGACGAGGGTATCTCCGTCGTGCTCGAGCCGGGGGACGCTGACGAGCACCAGCTGATGCAAGCTCGTGAGGGTTGCCCGACCGGTGCCATCTCTCTCTGGCGGGACGGCATCGAGGTCGAGCCCTGATGGCACTGTCGTCCACTGCTCGACGTCCTCGAGGGGAACGACTGTGCCCATAGCCATCTCCGAGGAGCACGACGCCCTGGGGCGGGGGGTGCGCCGCTGGCTCGACACCAACTGCGAACCGAAGGTGACCCGGGCCCTCCTGGACGCCGAGGACGAGGAGCTCCTGCCGGTTTGGCGAGAGCTGGCCGCCCAGGGCTGGTTGGGCATTCACATCCCCGAGCGTTGGGGCGGTCAGGGGTACGGCCTCTTGGAGCTGGCCGTGATCCTGGAAGAGACCGGGTGGTCGATGGTCCCCGGACCGCTCCTTCCCACCGTGGTCGCTTCTGCCGTACTCGCCGAGGCCGGTACCGAGGCTCAGGCGGCCGAGCTGCTGCCCGGGCTGGTCGACGGCACCCGCACCGCCGCTGTGTACCTGGGCCCCTCCCGCTTCGACATCGTGGGGCGAGAAGGCGACGGGACGGTCCAGGTCTCGGGCACGCTTCGACCGGTGCTCAGCGCGACGACGGCATCGGTGGCGCTCGTCCCCGCCGGGCGGTACGGCGACCCGACCCTCTGGTGCCTGCTCGATGTCGATCAGCTCCGGGTGCAACCGCTGGCCAGTCTCGACCCCACCCGGAGAGTGGGTGCCCTGTCCGCGGAGCAAGTGACTGTCGGGACGCAACGCCAGCTTCCCGCGCTGACCAGTTCGAGGGTGCACGAGGTGGCGGTGGCCTTGGCCGCTTCCGAACTGGCCGGCGGGGCCCGGTGGTGCCTCGAGACGGCGGCGGAGTACGCCAAGGTCCGGAACCAGTTCGGCCGGCCCATCGGTCAGTTCCAGGCCGTCAAGCATCGGCTGGCCGACATGTTGGTCACGGTGGAGGAGGCCACCGCACTGGCCTGGGATGCCGCACTGGCCGTCACCGCGGGCGCGTCCCCGAGTCGGCCCTGGCCGTCGCCGTCGCCGGTGCCGTCGTGTTCGACGGGTACGCGGGCAATGCCAAGGACTGCGTGCAGCTGCTGGGCGGGATCGGGTTCACCTGGGAGCACGACGCCCATCTGCACCTGAAGCGGGCCGTCGCCGCCCGCCAGTTGTTCGGACAGTCCGACGAGTACCAGACCGACGTAGTCGACCTCGCCCGTCGCGGCGTTCGCCGGACGCTGGTCGCCGACCTCCCCGACGAAGCAGAGCGGGTACGAGCCGAGTTGGCCCCGGTGGTCGAAGACCTGAAGGCGCGCAAGGGCGGGGATCGCCGCCGGGCGTTGGTCGAGGCCGGTCTGGCCGTCCCCCACTGGCCCAGTCCCTGGGGACGGGACGCCTCGGCCGTCGAGCAGCTGGTCATCGACGAGGAGATGGCCGCCGCCGGCATCGGGCGTCCGCACCTGGCCGTCGGGGCCTGGGCCCTGCCGGCCATCATCGCCCATGGATCCGAGGACCAGTGCCGGCGGTGGGTACTCCCGACGTTGCTGGGCGAGCTGAGCTGGTGCCAACTGTTCTCGGAGCCGGGAGCCGGGTCCGACCTGGCCAGTCTGACCACCCGGGCCGAGCGGGTCGACGGGGGCTGGCACCTCACCGGCCAAAAGGTGTGGACGTCGCTGGCCCGCGAGTCCCAGTGGGGCATCTGTCTGGCCCGGACCAACCCGTCGGCCCCCAAACATCAGGGAATCACCTACTTCATCGTCGACATGCGCTCGGCCGGGTTGGACATTCGACCGTTGCGTGAGCTGACCGGCGACGCCATGTTCAACGAGGTGTTCCTCGATGCCGTCTTCGTCCCCGACGATTGCGTCATCGGCGAGGTGGACAGGGGATGGGAGATCGCCCGGCTGACCCTGGCCAACGAGCGGGTATCGATGTCGTCGGGGGCGACGTTCGGGAACGGGGTCGAAGCCCTGCTCCAACTGGCCGAAACGCGGGAGGAGCCCCTGAGCGCGGGGATGGCCCTCAGGCTGGGCTCGTTGCTGGCCGAGGCCCAGGCCATCAGGCTGATGGGCCACCGCTCCACGCTGCGATCGCTGGCCGGCGCCGATCCCGGGACGGGGACCAGCGTGGCCAAGCTCCTCGGAGCCGAGCACGAGCAGCGGGCCCAGGAGCTGGGCCTGGCCATGTTGGGCCCCGAAGGGGCGACCACGGAGGACAGCGCCAAACGATGGACCTACGGGTTCTTGGTCACCCGGTGCCTGACCATTGCCGGCGGCACAAGTGAGATCCAACGGAATGTCATCGCCGAGCGGCTGCTCGGCCTCCCTCGCGATCCCGAACCAGGGCATTGAGCAACCGGTTCCGGCGCGGCGGGGCCGGTGGGGTGTGGGCCGCGCTGAGGGATCGAGGAGGTGACCGGTGCCGGCCTGGCTGACCCGGGATGAATACCGAACCCTCACCGCCGTGTGCGAGCACCTGATTCCCACCGATGAGACCCCGGGGGCGACCGAGGCCGGGGTCGCCGACTACATCGACGGGCTCCTGGGTGCGTTCTCGGTCGACCCGCCTCGGATCTGGGCCGGGGGGCCGTCGTCGGGTCGCCACGGCGGACCCGACGGCTTTGCCCGTTTCCATGGGCTGACCGCCCTCGACGAACTGGCCTGGCGCACCCGGATCGAGGGATCCCAGGGCCGGCCCGAACGCGAGTTCAACGGGCCGGTGACCGGCTGGCAGGAGTCGTACCGCGCCGGGCTGGCCGCGCTGGGGAAGACTTCGACGCCTGTGACCCCGGCGAACAAGACCGGCGACTGCGGGCGAACGTCCCGTTCACCCGCCTGGTCTACGAGCACGCCTGCGAGGGCATGTACGGCGCCCCCGAGTACGGCGGGAACCGTGACGGGCTCGGGTGGTCGGGTATCGGGTTCGCCGGTGACGTGGAGCCTCGCGGCTGGACTGACGAGGAGGTGTCCCAAGCGTGACCGTCGACGCCGTCATCGTGGGGTCGGGTCCCGGAGGGGCCACCGCCGCCGACATCCTCACCGCGGCCGGGTGGTCGGTGGTCATCTTCGAGAAGGGCCGGAACCACCTCCTCGATCTCGAGGACCCGACCCGGTTGGCCACCGACTTCTCCAACGACGAGATCAAGTTCGTGTTCCGCCACTTCCTCGGACCGGACCCGTTCCTCGAGCCGCGCACCTTCCGCACCGGTTCCGAGGAGGGCGAGCACTCCTTCGTCGGGGACGTGAACTCGGTCCCGTCCACCGTCGGAGGCGGCGGCACCCACGCCGACGGCAAGGTGCCGAGGTTTCGCCAAGAGGACTTCAGGATGCTGTCGACCTACGGTCCCCAAGACGGGGCCTCGGTGGCCGATTGGCCGCTCAGCTATGAGGACCTCGAGCCGTTCTACACCGGTGTGGAGTGGGGAATGGGCGTGTCCGGTGAGGCCGGAACCAATCCCTTCGCCGCCTGGCGATCGGGCCCCTACCCGATGCCCCCTGGGCCGGCGATGTACGGGGCCACGCTGTCGGCGGCCGCGGCCGAGAAGCTGGGCTATCACCCGTACCCCGCTCCGGGGGCGACCAACTCGGTGGCCTACGACGGGCGACCAGCCTGCAACAACTGCGGGTTCTGCTCGTTCTTCGGATGCCCGATCCACGCCAAGGGCGACCCGGTGGCCATGCTCCAGCGAGCCCTTCTGACCGGGAACGCGGAGATCCGGCCCGAGACGTTCGTGTCGCGGATCCGGACCGAGGGCCACCGGGCGACCGGGGTCGACTTCATCGGACCCGACGGCGTCGAGCGCTCCCTTGACGCCCGCCACGTCGTGGTGGCCGGGGGCGCGGTCGAGACCCCTCGACTCCTGTTGTTGTCCGGCTTCGACCATCCCCTGATCGGGCGGCACCTGATGGTCCATTTCCAGACGATCGTGGTTGGCGGGTTCGCCGATCTCCGGTTCCACACGGAACGGGGTAGGGCGGTGACCCACGTCCACGACGACCCGATGATCCCCGACGACGCCTCCCGGGCCGCAGCCGGCGAGGCCGGACTGCCGTGGATGCGGGGAGGATGGTCGAACACGGCGGCCCCAGCCTTCCCATCCTGGAGGCGAAGCTCTACCGCTGGGGCCCGCTCCACAAGGCCCACATGCGGGAGTCTCCGCTCCGTGACCGACTGTGGGCCTTCACCATGCAGGGGGAGGACCTACCCTGGCCACCAATCGCATCGATCTCGACCCATCGGTACACGACGTCCGCGGCTTCCCGGCGGCCCGGTTCACCTACCGACCCCATCGACACGAGCTGGTGGCCTCGGCCCACCACGGGCCCCGGCTGGCCGCCGTCCTCGAGAGCCTGGGGGCGGAGTGGACGCTCGATCGTCACCTCTCCGGGCACTGGTGACGGACCCGGGGAGCATCGATGCCCCGCGTCCCCATGAGCCGACACGTGATGGGCACGGTGAGGATGGGGGAGGACCCGGCCACATCGGTGGTGGACGGTTGCGGGCGGTTCCACGACGTGCCCAATGTCATCGTGGCCGACTCCTCGGTCTTCGTCACCTCCTCCGGCTACGGACCCACCCTCACCCTGGCCGCCTTGGCCGCCCGCTCGGCTACCGCACTCCTCGGATGACGGTCGGCTCGAGGCGCACCGATCCGGGGGACTGGCTACCGTGTCGGCAATGAGGGACGACGGGGGGATCGCGTTGATCACCGGGGCATCGTCGGGGATCGGCGCGGCGTTGGCTCGGGAGCTGGCCGGCCGAGGGGTCACCGTCGGCATCGTCGCCCGAAGGGCCGACCGGCTGGCCGAGGTGCTCGAGGCGTGCCGCGTCGACGCGCCCGCCTCTCGTGCGTGGACCGTCGATCTGTCCGACCCGGCGGCGGCGGCGGCCCTGGCCGAGCGGGCCTGGTCCGAGCTGGGCCACCTCGACGTGCTCGTCAACAACGCCGCAATCCCCATGCGCCGCCCGGTGACCCGCCTCTCGGTGGAAGACGTCGAGCGGGTGATGCGGATCAACTACCTGTCGCCCGTGGCCATGGCCCTGGCCGTGGTGCCCCGCATGATCGAAGCGGAGTCGGGCACCATCGTCAACGTGTCCAGCCTGGGGGGCCGGCTGGGGATCGCCGGCGAAGCGGCCTATTCGGCGTCCAAGTTCGCGCTGTGCGGCTTCAGCGAGGTCATGGCCGCCGATCTGGCCGGTACCGGGGTCACCGTGCGCCTCGTACTTCCCGGGGCCATCGACACGGAGATCTGGGACCAACCGGACAACGATCCGGCGTTCTACTCGGGCCCCCTCACCCCGGCGGGAGAAGTGGCCGTGGGCATCGCCGACGCCATCGACAGTCCTCACTTCGAGCACTACCTTCCCGACCTGAAGGCGGTGGTCGAGCTCAAGACGGCGGATATCGACAGCTTCATGACCGGCATGCTGGCCATGGCCGACGGCCCCCCCGATGGACCGGACCCAACCAGCAACGGAGGACCGAGCTCATGAAGGCACTCGTATTCGGATTGCCCCCCGAGGCGAACGAGGACGGCGACGCCGGCGGCGACGAGCTCGATGCCCGCCTGGCCTCGCTCCCGTTCGGGCTCCGCGAGGTCGACGACGCCAGGCTGGTCCGTCCCGACTGGGTGATCACTCGTCCCCGCCTCTCGGGGGTGTGCGGATCCGAGACCAAGCTGGTGCTCGGCGACTTCGACACGGGGGACATCGACAACCCCATGGCGGCGTTCTCGTCGATCCCGCACATCCCCGGACACGAGGTGGTGGCTGAGGTCGCCACGCTCGGACCCGAGGCCACCGGCTTGGAAGTGGGCCAGCGGGTCCTGCTCAACCCGTGGCTGACGTGTGGGCCTCGGGGGATCGACCCGCCGTGCCCGCCGTGCCGGAGCGGGGACCTGAACCTGTGCTGGAGCTTCACCACCGGCGCCCTCGGGCCCGGAGTCCACGTCGGGGTGACCACCGACGCCCCCGGGGGTTGGGCCGACTTCATGGCCGCCCACGACTCCATGCTCATTCCCATACCGGACTCGGTCAGCGACGAGGTCGCGGTGCTGGCCGATCCCTTCGCCGTGTCCATGCACGCCATCGTCCGCCACCCGCCCCCGCCGAGCGGCCGGGTTCTGATCTACGGCGCCGGCGCGTCGGGAGTGACCAGTGTGGCCGTGCTGCGGGCCCTCTATCCCGAGGTCGAGATCGGCGTGGTGGCCCGGTTCCCGGCCCAGGCCGAGCTGGCCGCCGCCTTCGGGGCCAGCGTGGTCTTTCCCCACGAGCCCCGGCTCGAGCTGGTCGAAGCCCTGGCCGACTGGTCGGGGGGCGTCTTGCACACCGCCTATGCCGGCCTGCCCATGGCCCACCCCGGTGGCATCGACGTCGTCTACGACACGGTGGCCAGACCCGAGACCCTCGAGGTCGGTGTCCGGGTCCTGGCCGAGCGGGGCCGCCTGGTCCAGACGGGCGTGCACACCCCGGGCCGCTGGGAGTACACGCCCCTCTACTTCAAAGAGCTGTCGATCGTCGGCTCCAACGCCTTCGGGATCGAAGAGGTGGAGGGCGTGCGCCAACACGCCATCCGTCATTACCTCGACCTGGTGGTCGCCGGCCGGGTCGACTTGCGCGGCATGCTGACCCACCGGTTCCCGCTTGACCACTGGCACGACGCCCTCCGCGCCCTGGCCGATCAGGACGAGAGCGGAGCCATCAAGGTGGCCTTCGAGCCGGCCAGCCAGAACTGAACGGCTACTCGCCGGCTCAGCGCCCCGAACCCAGGGCGATGAAACGCTGGTAGCGGCCCTCGGCCGCCTCCTGCCAGTGCTGATCGGGGAGGACCCGCCGGCCGGGGCGGGCCCATCGCTTGGAGCCGTCGAGCGAGGGTTCGAGGCCGGCGGCCATGCGGGCCAGGAACGCCGCCCCCAAGGCGGCCCCCTCGGGAACGGCCACGGTGTCGACGGGAAGGCCGGTGGCATCGGCGACTGCGGACATCCAGGCGGTCAGCTGGGTTCCCCCTCCGCTGGCCACGACCCGCCGCCCCTTGACACCGGAACGCTCGAGGATGCTCCGCACCACGAAGCCGCTGGCCTCGTAAGCGGCGCGGGCCATGCCGGCCGGGCCGTCGGTGATGTCGAGGTCGAAGAGCGCGGCTCGAAGCGTCGTGTCGTGGAAGGGGACGCGTTCGCCCCGGACGTAGGGAAGCCATACCGGTACCCGCCCCGGGTCTCCCGTCCGTCCATCGTCGGCCGGGATCGCCTTCCGGTCGCTTCGGAGCAGCGATCGGGCCCAATCGACGAAGAGGGCGCCGGCGTTGCTCGGGCCCCCCACCAGGACCCGGTCGGGCACGGTGTGGGGCACGGTCCACAGCCCGGGGACCTCCACCCACGTGTCGGTCACCACCCACACCACCATGGTGGCGCCGAAGAGGGCGATGACGTCTCCGACCTCGTTGGCGCCGGCCACGATCTGATCGCAAAAGGCGTCGATGGTGCCTCCGGCGACCACCGTCTCGGGATAGTCGGAACCTCCGGATGCGAAGGGCGCCGACGCCGCACCCCGGGGCCGGGTAAGGCCGGGGCGCAGGGTGCCGGCCGGCTGACCGGTGAGTACCACCTGGGGCAGCTGGTCCACCTCCACCTTGCAGCGAGTGAGGATCTCCTCGTTCCACTGACCGAACTGATGGAGCTCGCCGAGCGTGGAGGCCACCGCGGTGTCGATGCTGGCCTGTCCGGTCAGGGCGTGGTTGGCTACGGCCTGGGCCGGCCAGTACCCGAAGGCATCGGGCATCTGCTGCGCCGTCCAGTGGAGGAACCCCTCGGCGTCGGGCATGGTCGCGCCCTGGCTGTCGCCGGGAACGAGGGCGCCGGGTGCGCCGCGCCCGCGGGCGTCGCCGTAGAGAAGGCCGGGCGTGCGCGGGATGCCCCGGCGATCCACGGCCGTGAGCGAGGGAACCATCCCGGCCACGCAGAGACCGGCTATGTAGGCCGGCACGGCCGCGCCAGACGGCGTGGTCAGGGAACCGGCCAGCGCATCTCGAACCAGCGAGAACGCCCGCAGGGGACCGCGACGCCAGGCCGCCAGGGCGCTGTGCTCCATGTGATCGGCCGAGGTGTGGATGACCCGGTGTGGAACTCGGGCCCGAGCCAAGACCTCGCCTTCCTCGGACACGGCCAACGCTTTGACCGATGTGGTCCCGATATCGATGCCCACGGTAACCGGCACATGGCGGTGGTCAGGTGTCATGATGTCGGCGCAGTTGTCATGAATGGACATTATGGATGACGAAACCGGTGGAGGGGAAGGTTGATGGACAAGCAACGCCCGAGAGCGCTGGTCACCGCACCCGTGCGTGGACCGGGGCTGGACAAGCTGCGAGAGCTCGCCGACCTCGTCATTGATCCGTGGATCGACCATCAACCGTTGCGGATCTACAACGCCGAGCAGTTGGCCGAACGGGCGGCAGCCGAGTCGGCGAACATCCTCATCGTCGAGACCGATCAGTGCGCCGGGCCCGTGTTCGAGCAACCCTTCCTGGCTGTGGCCAGCTGCCGGGGCGACCCGACCAACGTCGATGTCGCCGCGGCGACGGCGGCCGGCATCCCGATCCTGCGAGCACCGGCGCGCAACGCCGATGCCGTAGCCGAACTGGCGGTGGGCCTGATGTTCGCGGCCACCCGGGGCCTGGTCCAAGCGGACGGCGACGTGCGGCGCGGTGATGTCTACAAGGACGGTCTCATTCCCTACCAGCGCTATCGGGCCTGGCAGCTGGCGGGAAGGACGGCCGGCCTGGTGGGCCTGGGCGCGGTCGGCCGGGCCCTGCGGTGGCGCCTCGAAGGACTGGGCATGCAGGTCATGGCCTACGACCCCTACGCCGACGATGCCACCTCCTCGCTCGAGGAGCTGCTGGCCGGCTCCGACGTCGTCTCGATGCATGCCCCGGTCAACCCGGAGACGATGGGGATGATCGGGGCCGATCAGTTCGAGGCCATGCGGGAGGGCGTGGTGTTCATCAACACGGCCCGCGCCCAACTCCACGATACGGACGCGCTGGTGGCGGCGCTGGGTTCGGGCCAGGTGGGGGCGGCCGGACTCGACCATTTCGTAGGTGAGAACCTGGCCATTGATCACCCGCTGACCCAATTTGGAAATGTGGTGCTCACGCCGCACATCGGTGGGGCAACCTATGACACCGAGTCCAATCACACCCTGACGGTGGCCAACGACCTCGAGCGACTGCTCCGCGGGGACACGCCGCTGAACATCGTGAACCCCGAGGTGTTGACCGGAGACAAGAGCTCGCGCTGAGCCGCCCCCAAGAACCTGACCCCGCGGGCAGGTAGCTGCTCACGAACCGGATGACCGCGGCGTCTACTGTGATGGGAGGCAGCATGCGAACACACACCATCATCGACTCGCCCCTGGGCCCGCTGACCCTGGTGAACACGGACGGCATCCTCAGCGGCTTGTACATGGACGGGCAGAACCATCGGCCTGACCCGTCCCGATTCGGCCCGAGGGCGTTGACCGGCTTCGAGCAGGCCACAGAACAGCTGGCCGAGTACTTCTCGGGGGGCGGTGTGAATTCTCGTTACCGCTGAGCCCGTCGGGGAGCGCGTTTGAGCAGTCGGTCTGGCGTCTCCTCGCTCAGGTTCCCTATGGGCACACCCGCACGTACGGCCAGGTGGCTCACGATGTGGCCGACCCCGATGCCGACTGGAGGTTGGCCCGAACGGTGGGCACGGCCATCGGGCGCAACCCCATCGGGGTGGTCATCCCCTGCCATCGGGTGATCGGGGCCGACGGCTCGCTGACCGGGTACGCCGGCGGCTTGGAGCGTAAGGCATTCCTCTTGGCCCTGGAGAACCCCACGCCGGTGGCCGAACAGACTCTCTTTTAGAGTGGAATTCGGCTACCGCGAGGCAGGGGACGGCGTGGGGGCGCTGGGCGAAACAGGTGAAACTGGCGATATCGGCATGCGGGTCGCCGGCTTGGACTGGGAAAGCCTGGCCGGTGAGATGAACAACGACGGGTGTGCTGGCACCGGCCCGCTGCTGGCGTCGACCGAGTGCACCGGGCTCACCGACCTGTACGCCGATGCGGGACGGTTCCGGAGCACCATCGACATGGAGCGCTACCGCTTCGGCCGGGGCGAGTACCGCTATTTCGATCACCCGTTGCCGCCGATGGTCGACGAGCTGCGCCGCGCCTTCTATCCCCATTTGCTTCCCATCGCCCGCCAGTGGGCCGATCGGCTCGGCGCCGACGCGCCGTGGCCGGACACCTTGGACCAATGGCTCGAGCAGTGCCACGCCGCCGGTCAGACCAAGCCGACGCCGATCCTTTTGCGGTACGAGGCCGGCGATTGGAATGCCCTCCACCGTGACCTGTATGGCGATCTGGTCTTCCCGATGCAGGTGGTGATCGGCTTGAACGAACCGGGAAGGGACTTCTCCGGCGGCGAGTTCCTCCTGGTCGAACAGCGACCGCGGTCCCAGTCCCGGGGCATCGTCCGAAGCCTGGAGCGGGGCCACGGTCTGATCTTCACCACTCGCGAACGACCCATGGCCACCCAGCGGGGCTGGGCCCGGGCGCCGATGCGCCATGGCGTGAACGAAGTGCGAACGGGGATTCGCCACACCCTGGGCCTGGTCTTCCACGACGCCGCGTGAGGCGATCTACCGGCGGGGTGCCACACCCGACAGGGGACCGGTCCGGGCCACGGAGTTCGGCGCCCACGATGGCGTCTCCCGATCGAGGAAGGCCCGGTCCCAATGGCCACGGTCGGCGGCCGCGTCGTAGGCACTGTTGAGGAAGGTCAACAGGACGCGACGTGGGTCATCGGCGGTTCGCACCGCCCGATAGGGCAACAGGAACTCTCCGAGCTCGGTGTCGTAGAACGCCTCCGCCGGTGCCACCTTGGTGTCCCGGTAACCCTCCGGTTCCGGATAGGCGTACGAGTAGAAGAATCCTTCCTCGGTGCCGCCGGGCCAATAGCCGAAGCTGCTGACCTCTTGCGAGTAGGCCTCTTCCATGACGTGAGGACCGCAGTGCGGGACCCCGTTGCTGTGGCGCGGTGCGCTGCGTCCGGAGAACCTCGTCGTGGCCAGGTCGAGGGCGCCCCAGAACAGGTGGACGGGACTGGACTTCCCCACGAACGTGGTCCGGAACTCGTTGAACACCTGCGCCGAGCTGATCAGGAGCCGCCAGAACGGCTCGACCTGGTCTCGCTCGTAGGACCGGTGCTCGACGTCGTCCTCGAAGGGCACGGCGCCATCTATCTCGACCGGCATGGTCCAGATCTCCGGGTCCACACCCAGTTCCTCGAGGCGAGCCACCACCTCCCCGTAGAAGTCGGCCACCGAACGGGGCTCCAGCGCCACCGTGCGCCGATTGCCGTCGGACGCAGCGATGTCGAGCTGGTGGTCGACGAAGTCGAAGTCGATCTGGAATCCGCGCCCGTCATCCGTCCACATGAGCGAGGTGGTCAGCCCCCGGGCCGTCACGTACAGCGGGACGTTCCACCAGTGGTTCAACAGCGGCGAGTGGGCCAGGCGGACCTTGCCCACTATCTGGGTCCACAACAACAGCGTGTCGCGGGTCGGCTGCCACTCGGACACCGGCAGCGAGGGCCACGTCGTCGGCGCCGGGGGTACTTGCTGATCCGGTAGCTGGCCCATCGGTTACCCCCTCAGATCGCGCCGACGAGATTCACGCTAGTTCGGTCCAATTCCTTGATCACGAGTCGCCCGGTGACGGATAGGTGTCCACCAGGTCGAGGTACTCCTCCAAGAGCTCGGCGAACAGCAGTCGGCGATCGGGGGCCATCGGGTCGAGCACGTTGCGCATAAGCTGGCGGCGTTCAGCGGCGATCCTGGTCGCCGCCTGTCGCCCCGAGGTGGTGCAGCGCACAATGACGTAGCGGCGATTGGCCGGGTCGGGCTGACGCTCCACCAGGCCGAGGTCCACCAGCGGTGCCGTGGTCCGGGTGGCGGTGGACGGGTCGATGTGGAGCCGCTCGGCCAGCTCGTGCATCCGGATGTCCTGAGCCGAGACGGCCTCGAGGGCATCGATCTGGGGGAGGGAGAGCTCGATGCCGTTGACCGTATAGAGGTCGTGTTGGAGGCGTTGCCGGCGGCCGCTTCGCAGCCACCGTCGCGTGGCCGTGATGACCCGGTCGCCCAACAGCTCGAAGCTGGCGCGGGAGCTCTCCTCGGTCCAGTCCCGGGTATCGGCACCCGGCCCACCCGGTGGGCGTCGGGCCGGTCGTTGTTTCAACTTGGCCATGGCTCCCATCCACTTCGCCGGTGCCTATACATGTATGCCACAAGAGTTGCACTCTACAAGCCTGATCCCTACGCTGGCTGCATACGTCGCAGGGAGGGGATCCAGTGGATGATGCAGTGGATGGAGACGTGACCACGTCGAGCTGGTTGATCTCCTCGGACTCCCACATCGTCGAGCCGCCGGATCTGTGGTCGGCGCGGGCTCCCGGAGCCGAGCGGCTTCCCCGGGTCGTCCACGAGGACGACGGCGACTGGTGGTACATCGACGGCCGGAAGACCATGTCGTTCCTCGGGCATCCAACCGGGCATGCGCTTCGACAAGGACCCCACCAAGCTGCGCATCTCGGGGACGTTTGCCGAGGTCGGCCCGGCCGCCTCCGACCCCGCCGCCTACATCACGGCGAACGAGTCCGACGGCGTGTGGGGCAGCGTCATCTACCCCTCCGAGGGCCTGGTCCTCTTCAGCGTGCCCAACACCGAGGTCGTGACCGAGGCCATGCGCATCTACAACGACTGGATCGCCGCCTTCTGCGCTCAGGACACGCGAGGCTGAAGGGAATCGCAATGGTGAACGTCGACGAGCCGGTGGCCGCGGCGGCCGAGCTCCGCCGTTGTCACGCCCTCGGCCTGGCCGGCGCCCTCATCACCGTCGCCCCTCCGGCATGGCTCCCGTACCGGAGCTCCGAGTTGGACCCCTTCTGGGCCACGGCATCCGAGCTGGGCATGCCGCTCAGCCTCCATACGGCCACGGACCGGGCCGACCCGAGGTCGGACCCCCCGCGGCTCGAGTACAGAACGCGCCACCCTCGTTGTTCGTGACCATGGACTACCAGGTACGGCGAACGCTGGCCGACTTGATCTTCTCGGGCGTCTTTCAGCGCCACCCCGGCCTCCGCATCGGGACGGTGGAACACGAGCTCGGTTGGATCCCGTTCTTCTTGAGCCAGCTCGACTACACCTACACCGATCGGCCCGCCCGGGGCCCGGAGTGGAAGCGCTTCGCCGATCCTGACGCGGTGCCCTCGCAGTTCTTCCGCACCAACTGTTTCGCCAGCTTCCAAGAAGACGCCATCGGCCTCCGCCTGAGCGATCTCATCGGGGTGGAGACGCTCATGTGGGGGAGCGACTATCCCCACACGGAGTCGACCTTCCCCCGCTCCCGGGAGGTCCTGGCCCGCATCCTCACCGGGGTCCCGGACGACGACGCCCACCGCATCGTGCGCACCAACGCGGCCGGCCTGTACGGGTTTGACGTTCCCGCGACCAGTCACCCGGCACCGGCCTCGGTGGCGGTCCGTGGCTGACCTGGCCATCCGAGGGGGCTCCCTCATCGACGGGACCGGCGCACCGGCCCGCCTAGCCGACATCGGCATCACCGAGGGGGTGATCGTCGAGATCGGCGAGCGGATCACCGCGCCAGAAGAGATCGACGCCGGCGACCGTCTGGTCACCCCGGGGTTTCTGGACATCCACACCCACTACGACCCCCAGGTCCTCTGGGACCCCGAGCTCACGCCGTCGAGCTGGCACGGTGTGACGGGCGTGGTGGCCGGGAATTGCGGCTACAGCATCGCCCCGACGCGGGCGGGGGATCGGGGCACGTTGCTGCGGACCCTCGACAAGGTCGAGGACATGCGGGTGGCCACGTTGGAGGCCGGGATCACCTGGGACTTCGAGACCTATCCCGAGTATCTCGATGCCGTCCGTCGCCGAGGCACCCTGATCAACTTCGGCGGCTACGTCGGCCACACCCCGGTCCGTCTGTACGTGATGGGCGAGGACGCCTACGAGCGGCCGGCCACCGACGACGAGATCGCCCGCATGAAGGACCTGGTCGCCGACTCCATCCGGGGTGGGGCGCTGGGTTTCTCCACCGATCGGGCCGGCTACCACCTGGGCGACGGCGGTCGGCCGGTCCCGTCCATGGTGGCCAGCCCGGCCGAGACCGAGGCGTTGATCCGGGTCACGGCCGAGATCGGCCAGGGCACCGTCCACGTGGCTGCCGGCGAGGACTACGAATGGGTCTACACCCTGCAGCGTGAACTGGGGCGGCCGGTCAACCGGTCGTCCATCCTCAGCTACCCGCCCGAAGCCGGGTCGCGCCGGTCGCACTGGGACAAACTGGCCCACCACGAATCGGAGCGGCGGGACGGCGTCAACGTTTGGGTCCAGGTCTCGTGCCGACCGATCCAGCAAGTGCTGCGCATGGACGAGCCCACCGCTTTCTACTCGATGCCCGCGTTCGCCGACTTCGTCGCCCTCGGACCCGAGGGGCGGACCCGGTTGTACACCGACCGCGCCTGGCGGGGTCGGGTCCAGGACGACCTCGACCGGAGCGGGCTGCTCACCAGTCGCTGGGCCCACACCCACCTGGTCGAGTCGCCGACGCACCCACACCTGATCGGACACTCGATCGGTGACATCGCCGGCGAACGAGGCTGTTCGCCCTTCGAGGCGCTCTGCGATCTGGCCGTCGAGGACAGGCTGGCCACCCGCATCCGCATGACCTTCGCCAACGACGACGCCGACGCCGTCACCCGCCTGTTGCAGGGAGAGGGTTGCATGCTCGGCCTGTCCGATGCCGGCGCCCACGTCAGCCAGATATGTGATGCGGTGATGCCCACCGACTTCTTGGCCAACTGGGTGCGCGACCGTGAGGTCATGGCCGTGGAGCAGGGGATCCGCAAGCTCACCGGTGAGATCGCCGACGTGCTCGAGCTGGACCGCGGGTACCTGCGGGTCGGTGCCCCCGCCGACGTCGTGGTCTTGGACTACGAGGCCCTGTCGCCGGGCCCCATCCGACGCGTGTGCGACTTCCCCGCGGGAGGCGAGCGCCTCGTCGCCGACCAGCCCTCCGGGATCGACCATGTTCTGGTGAACGGCGTCCCGATCCGAGGAGACGGCGCCCCGGCCCCCGACGCCTGCGAACGCCTGCCGGGCGCCATCCTGGCCAGCAGCCACCGGGGGGCGTGATGGTGGACATCGTCGAGATGTTGCTGAACATGGGCGGGCCCGAGGCGGAGGTGGTGCTCCGAGCCGATCCGACACCCGGACCGGTGCTCCATCCCATCGTCTCCGTCGACGACCACGCCATCGAACCACCGGACACCTTCTCCGGTCGCCTCCCGGCCAGGTTCGTGTCTAGCGGACCTCGCATCGAGCGAGAGGGCGAGGTCGACTACTGGGTCTTCGAGGACCAGCGAGTGCCCCTCCTCGGGGTCGAGGGCATCCAGAGCTGGGAGCCGGGCCACGGCCACCTGGGCCCGATCACCTTCGATCAGTTCCGTCCCGGGATGTGGAACATCGACGATCGGGTCAAGGACATGGATGCCAACGGGGTGGTCGCCTCGTTGAACTTTCCCTCAGCCATCTTCGGATTCGCCGGGCAGCGCTTCATGCGCATGCGGGACCACGAGCTCGGCCTGGCCTCGATGCGGGCCTACAACGACTGGATCATCGAAGCCTGGACGGCACCCCACCCCGATCGGATCATTCCCTGCCAGATCACCTGGCTCCCCGATCCCGAGATCGCCGCCGCTGAGATCCGACGAAACGCCGAGCGCGGCTTCAAGGCGGTGGCCTTCAGCGAGAACCCGGAGAAGTTGGGCTTCCCGTCGATCTACAAACAGCACTGGGATCCCATCTTCGCCGCCTGTGCCGAGACCGGGACGGTCATAAATCTCCACGTGGGCTCGTCGTCGGAGACGATGTTCCCGTCGACCGACTCCGATCTGGCCGTGCTCGGGGTGCTCTTCCCGATCAACGCCTTCGCCGCCGCCGCCGACTGGCTGTTCGCCAAGGTCCCGCTGCGGTTTCCCGAGGTGAGAATCGTCCTGTCCGAAGGGGGGATCGGTTGGGTACCGATCCTGCTCGACCGCTTGAGCTACATGGGACGAGACGATGATCGTCGAGCCGCGTTCGGCGGCCTGACTCCCATCGAGGTGTTCCGCCGCAACTTCTGGTTCACGACCTTCTCCGACGAGCGCACGCTGGCGCTGCGCCATGAGATCGGCGTCGACCGCATCATGTTCGAGACCGACTACCCCCACACCGACTCCTCGTGGCCCGACACCCAGGCCATCGTGGCCTCCCAACTGCACGGGGTGCCCACGAGCGAGGCCGACTTCATGACCTACCAGAACGCGGCGGACCTCTATCGCCACCCCCTGCCCGCTCACCTGACCAACGCGGGCTGACCGGGTAGGACGGGAACGGCTACTTCTGCTTGCCCAGCTTCCAGAACTGCAAGGGCGAGGTACTGAGGGCCTGGGGTGTGGAGGTATAGGCGGCCACCAGCCAATGGTCACCGTGATTGGGCGCTCCGATGTAGACCGGAGGGTACAAGGTGACGGTGGCGGCACCATGGGGCGGGAGCACCACCGGTCGATGGTCGGATCGGGTCCAGTAGCCGGTCGGGTGCCCGCTCCCGACGATGACCATGAAATGAGGCGTCACCGTGCCCGCGGTCTGGTTGTCGACCGTGACGGTCACCGCGTTCAACGTGGTCGCCTGGTTCGACGTCTTCACCCCCCGGACGGCCAGCTGGAGCGGGGGCGACACGAAGGCCAGGCAGGCGACCACGATGGCGGCCACGACGGCGGCGGCGCTCGTGGCCATGAGGGCTATGCGGACCCGCACGGCGGCGATGATCGGGACCCGGGTGCCCACCGCGGTCACGGTGAGGGCAGCCACGATGGCGGCGGGGAAGAAGTCGACGAGGTAACTGGTCAGGCTCCGGGCGGCGACGAAATACACGACGGGAAGGAGGAACAGCCAGACCCGCTTCATAGCCGGGAACCAGATCACCATGGCGACCAACAGGGCCAGGTAGACCAGGCCACTGGCGATGGTGAGCAGGGGGAGGGTGACCCCCCGCGTGATGCCGTGCAGGGCCAGCGTCACCAGCCCCTGGCCATCGGCCACCAGCGGCTGGCGGAAGGGTATGAGGTTGCCGCGTACCCACGCCGAGGCATCCCAGATGACAAACGGGAGGTTCACGACGGCGAACACGAGCAGGACGATCCCGAGGTAGATGGAGGCCAGCCGTAGCGGAGGGCGATCGGTCCGTCGCGCCTCGAGGACCACTCCCACCACGAGGAACGGCACGCAGAACCATGGGGTCTGTTTGATGGAACAGGCGACACCGAGGGCTATGGGCCCCATCCACCGGGCGATGCCCGCCTGCCGTCCGGTTCCGAAGCGGTCCCATCGCCAGACGGCCAGGACCAAGAAGGGCACGAACAGCGCATCGGTCCCGCCCGAGCTGAACACCCCCACGAAGATCGGGATCACGACGATGAGCGCGGCCAACCACCGCAGCGCGGCAGGCATGATCACGAAGAGCAGGATCCCGGTGACGATCCAGGCGTAGAGGTCCATCCAGTCCGAAACCTGGTGATGGAACCCGAACCAGAGTCCGGGGACCTCGAACAGGAACGAACCCGCCGGGTACGACACGTGGGTCACGTAGCTGCCGTTGACGATGTAGGTCCAGAAGAGCTCCGGAGTCTTGAGAAGCTGAGCCGCCGACGCCATCGAGGCGGTGTACGGGTTGTTCCCGTGTACCAGGACCCGAGCGGCCACCTGGTTGAACGCACCGGAGTCCGTGCTGTAGTACTGGCGAACGTGGATGCCGATGGCTTGGGGTATGGCCATGGACCCGAGGGTCAGGCCCATGGCCACCACCTGGTAGAGCAGTGACCGAGGTCGCGGGATGAGCCACGTCACGGCCAAGCCGACGAGACCGGCGAGCACCAGGGCCGGACCCACCACCGAAGCGGCCGACCACGACGGCCACCACCCCCAGAGGTTGATCCCGCCGGTGAGCACCGACAGCCACACCAGGCTCCACGCGCCGCGCTCGATGACCGCGCTCGTGCCCGACGGGTCCTCGTCGATCAGGGACGGAGGAGTTAGCGGCGCGACGGCGAGATCATCGGGTGACCTTCGCATGTCAGGCGGACCTTCCCCACTCCGGCGCTCTGGCCCTCATCGTCTCGTTCGAGGACCACTCAGGTCGAGTGACCGGTGATCCATTTCCCTCGATCGTCACGCGATTGTGGCCGGGACGCTCCCGCGACGTCCACTCGGGAACGGCCCCCATGCCTGGCGGCGGCGACGGTGGCTCTCCCGAGCCGGTTACGGGAACACTTTGTATGAAGACACCGTGTAGATGGTCAAGGTGATGAGCAGGGCGGTAGATACCAGCACGACCACGCCATAGGCCCGCCCCCGGAGGCGCGTCCCGAGGGCGAGCACGAGCGGGAAGGCCAACAGGATGAACCGGGGTCGCAATCCCACCGGAGCGGTCACCGCGGCAATGGCCACGGCGATCAGACCGTAGAGGAGGACGGGGGCGGGCATTCGATCGCGGATGGCCACGGTGGCGCAGATGACCACGAGCACGATGCCGGCCACCAGGATGTCGTTGGTCTGGTTGGGGGCGACCGGGTCGGCCACGAACGAGATGACCAGATGGATCGGATACCAGACCGAGGCGTAGCTGTGCCATCCGTATCGCTCGGTCTGCGTCCATGCCGAGATCCCCCCTGAGTGCCAGGCCAGCCAGCCCAGATAACCGATGAACCCGAGCGGGGCCAGCACCGGGGCCACGATGGCCCGCCAATTGCGGTCGCGCCTGATCTCCCGGTAGGCGCACCATGCGCAGCTCACGGTGAAGGCCACGGCGACCGGGGAGGTGGCCGAGGCCAGCAGACCGAGGACACCGGCCAGCAGCCAGCGTCGCCGCATGAGGGCGAGGAGGCCGAAGGCGATGAAGGTGATGGTCATGCCCTCCGAATAGACCAGGCTGAACACGAATGCCCCGGGGAACACGGCCAGCAACAGGGTGGCGCGGTCGGCCGCCTGACTGTCGGCGTAGTGACGGACCAGGGCCCAGACGGCGATCATCGCCGTCATGCCCGTGATGCCCGAGACGATGGCGCCGGCGGTCAGCAACGAGGTTCCGGTGATGTCGGCCAGCCCCCGGAACGACAGGGGGAACAGCGGGAAGAAGGCGGTGGTATTGGCGGCGACGTGCCCGTGGTACATCGGAAGATGGCTGGGCCACCCCTGACTTGCCGCTCGAATGAACCAGCGACTGTCCCAGAGGTCGATCTCTCCTCGCAGGCTCTTGTGCGAGATCGCGGTGGCCACGCCGAGCGCGGCATAGGTGACGACACGCGAGGCCAGATAGATCACCACGGGCCGAAGGACCCATCGCGGCCATCGGCTCGGGGCGGCGATGATCGGGCGCTTGTTCGGCTCGGCCCGTTCGGGGTGATCGTGGTCCGGCGCCGAGGGCTCAGGTGCCTGGGGGTCCGAAGGTCGACCGCGGTCATCTCGTTGACGGCGCCGGCCGCCCTCAGCTCAGGAGCCATCGCCCGACACCACGCGATACCAATGCCGATCTCGCGCCAGCCACACGCATGCGCCAAGCGTAACCAGCGCGATAACGAGATAGACGTTGCCGTTGAGGAGGGGATGACCACTGGGCCCGACCACCAGCATGGCCAGAGCGGCCACCGCGGCAAGGACTTTCGACCGTTGGGCGGTGGTGGCCGCCAGGAGGGCGAGTCCCCACATCAGGTACCACGGCCACACCGTCGGGCCGCCGACCACGATCAGCAAGAGGGCAATACCGAGGACCCGGATCACGTCGAGCTTGTGGGCGTTGATGAGCAGCCAGATGGAACTGAGCACCGCGCCGGCGCCACAGATGACCTGGGCCACGGTGATCATGGTGGCCTGGCGTACCGGGATGTCGATCACGTGGAGGAGGTGGGAGAAGAACACGCCCAGCGCCACTGCGGGCGTCGACAGCACCTTCAACTCGGTGGGAACGTGCAACGCACTGGGTCCCAGCCACGTCCAACCGAGACCTACCGCCAGGGTCACCGCGGCGAGGACGACGATGGGGATGACTACGGCTTCGGCCAGCACGCGCCATCGCTGGTTGCCGCGTGCGGTTTGGAATTGGTCGACGGCCAAAAAGACGATGGCCGCGGCGGCCCGGCAATTTCACCGCCGCCGCCAGCGCACACAGGGCCACGCCCCAGGCCAGGCGACCCTCGACGGCCAGGGTGACGCCGGCCAGGAGAAGACCCATCATGAGCGCGTCGTTGTGCCCGGAGGCGATGAAGCTGAACAGGGCCAGCGGGCTGAGGGCGCCGAGCCACAGGGCGATGCCGGGGTCGGTGCCGAGGTAGCGAGCCAGTCGGGGAAGCGAGACCATGATCAGGACCACACCGATCAGCTCGAGGACCCGAAAGGCCAGGACCTGCGCGACCAGTGAGCTCCCGGCAATGCCGGCGACGACATTGGCGGCGCCCACGAAGAGCGGACCGTACGGGGAGGCGGTCGAGCGCCACACGCTGGCAATCGACGAGAGCAGCGGACCGTGACCCAGCGCCTTGGGGGCCACCGAATACGGGTTCAGACCATGGTGGGCCAGCAACCCCTGGCCGATGTAGCTGTAGATGTCCCGGCTGAACAGCGGCGGCCCGAGGAACAGGGGCACGCCCCAGACGATCAGGATGAGCCAGGCCCACCGGGTGGTCAACAGCCCCTGGCGGGCCTGGTTGCCGACGCCCAGCCATCCGACGACCAACAGGGCCAGGGCCACATAGAAGATGGTGGTGAACAGGACCGACTGTCCGTTGGGTATCGAGAACCACCACAGGGCATGGTTGGGCTCGGTGACCGACCCCACGCTGGTACCGGTCACGGCCAACCCGACCGACCCGCAGAAGCCGAGGGCGACCCAGGGGGACAGCGGGTTCAACGAGCGCCGTACAGGGATGTTCTGTGCTCCTTGCACGGTGATGGGCGATCCCACGTGTCTCCTCCAAGATGACCCACCCGGCGACGGGTCCCGATGAACGAGGTCGCCGCAAACGATACCCCGACCAGGCGTTGTCGAATCGGCACCTGACCTTCAGGAACGGCTCAGGACCGGTGTTCGGCCGAGACGGCCTGCTCGATCCGGTTCCCCGATAGGGGTGGTCGACAATAGGCCCAGGTCACGAGGGTACCCGGCCCCACCAGGCCGTTCGATGAGCCGTTCATGATCGCGGTGGCGCTATGGTTCTCCTGACTCGGAGGGGTCACATGCGCCCGGCGTGGAGGCGAGCTTTCGCAGGAGCGGGCGCACCTCCATTTGGGAGCACATTTCGTTCATGGTTGGAGACATGCCCGCATCGAGACGCCAGCCGTCGGACCCACTGTCGTCCAGCGCCCACCTGAACTCGTATCGGTCGGCCGTGTCCGAGCTGGTCGACGAGGCCGATCTGGTCAGCGGTCCGGACGATGCCGACCGACCCGCAGTCGAGAAGGTCGTCGACGCCCGACTGCTCTCCTCGGAACTGGAACCGGTGCTCACCCGGGTGCCCGGGGGCATCGACGCCGCCGCCGACCGCCTCCTCCGACATGTCCACGACTATCGACCCAACCCGGCCAGCAGCGCCGAGAGTCTCGCCGCCCTGATCCGCATCTACCTGCTCTCCCAGATCGACGCAGCCTGGTGGGACGGGACGCCGACCTTCGATACCGACGAGGACGTGTTGAGCTCGGACGACTTGGTTGACCTGGACCCGCTCCGGACCCGCCGCCTCCTGGGCTTTCGCTACCGGCGCCAGCCCCGGGGCCTCCCCGGTCGGGCCCGGGACTGGGGTATGCGACGAACGTGGCCGGGGCGCCAACCCCATACCGCCGGATTGCTCTTCACCCGGGCGCGGCCGGAGTCGGTGGTGCTCCTCAACCAGTTGGCCCGGGACTTCTCCACCAAAGCGCCGCCGGACACGCCGGCTCTGTGGGTGACCAGCCTGGTCCGCAGCGTCCGGCATCAGAACCGTCTCCGAGCCCTGGGCTATGCCGCCGTCATACCCAGCGCCCACTGTGCCGGGTACGCCATGGACGTGGAGATGCGCTGGTTCCGGCGCTTCGATGCCGACGGCATCCTGGCCGCGGTCCTCCTGCAACGCCAGGACGAGGGCGACGTCAACGTCATCGACGAAGGCCAGGCGTGGCATGTGTGCGTCGCTCCGGGGGCGTGCCCCCGGCTCGAGCAGGACTACACCACCGCGTTCGGCGGCTGAGGGCGATGTGCGGCATCGCTCTCATCCTCGGCGATGGCGCCGACCGGGCCCTCTTCGACCAGATGATGGCGGCCATCTCCCCCCGGGGTGACGTCGAAGAGACCCTGTGCGCGGACGGCTCCTTGCTGGGCACCCAGCGGTTGCAGATCGTCGACCGGGATCGTGCCGTGCAGCCGTGGACCTCGGCCGACGGCCGATGGGCCCTCTGCTACAACGGTGAGGTCTTCAACTACCGGGAGCTGCGCACCGAGCTCATGGACCTGGGCCACCAGCTGCGCAGCTCCAGCGACACCGAGGTGGTGCTCGAGGCGTTCCTGGAATGGGGCGACGCGGCCGTCCACCACTTCCGGGGCGAGTTCGCGTTCGCGCTGGTGGAGCGGCTGACCGGCGTGTGTACCTGGCCCGGGATCCCATCGGGGTGAAGCCCCTCTATTGGTCGGCCCACGGGGGCCGCCTGCACGTCGCCTCCGAGGTCAAGTCGTTGGTTCCCGTGGGGGCGGCGGTGACCGAGGTTCCTCCCGGACATCACGGATGGGGCAGCCCGAGCTCGGCGCCCGAGCTCTCGCCCTACGTCGACCTGATGCGGTTGGGCGAGGGCGAGGACCCGATCGAGGATCCCGACGAGGCCATGGCGCTGGTGCGAGCCGCCCTCGAGGACAGCATCCGGGTGAGGGTGGACACCGACCTCACGGTGGGCGTGATCCTCTCGGGAGGGGTCGACAGTGCGCTGACCCTGCTCCACGTCCAGGCCATGCATCCCGACTGCGTCGCCTTCACCGTGGGCACGGCGGACAGCGACGATCTCCGGTACGCCCGGCGCCTGACCGCCGAGCTCGGGGTCCACCACGAGGTCATCGAGCTTCGGCCCGGCGAGCTTCGCTTCGACGACGTCCGCGCCGCCATCGGCATGTCAGAGCTGACCGAGTACGGCGACATCATCAACGCGTTGGTGTCCAAGCCGCTCTTCGAGCGGGTCCATCGCTGCGGGGTCAAAGTCGTCCTGTCCGGAGACGGATCGGACGAGCTCTTCGGTGGCTACGACATGTACCGCCAAGTCGGCGACGATCTGCGCCAGCGGCTGTTTCAGCACAAGATCCGAAACCTCAGCCGGACCGAGCTGCAACGGGTGGACCGGACCAGCATGGGGAACGGCGTCGAGGCCCGGGTGCCGTTCTTGGACCTCGCCCTCGTCCGCCTGGCCATGCGCATGCCCATCGAGCTCAAGGTGCGTGACGGGCAGGAGAAGTGGGTCATCCGCCAGGCCTTTGCCGACCTCCTGCCCGACTACATCCGGCGGCGTCCCAAGAACCCCATGTCCCATTCCTCCGGGCTGCACGAGTGGGTACGGCTGTACAAGCCGCTCTTCGCCCGGGTCTATCGATCGTTCGGCTACGACCTGGCCGAGCCCATGCGTCGAGATTTCTCCATCGTCCTCGACCAGCACGACCTCGACCTCGACCGGGCCCTGGCCGCCGCCGCCGCCCGGCCCGACTACACGCCGTTGGAGCACGCCATCGACCTGGCCGGCGCCGTGCGCTGGAACGCCACTGCCGCCGTCCGACGATTGAGCGGCGGGTCACGGCGCCCGAAGCTACCCATCGACTGACGGCGCGGCGATCGAGCGGTCACGAGTTGACGGGCGCCGTCGACACGCTTACCGTCCCAGTGGGCAGCGTCGAACGAGCAGTGGGGGAGAAGTGCGATGCAATTCCATCAGAGCGTGGCCTTCCTCGAGACCGACCAGTACCTGCCCATGGCCTCGGCCTCAGAGAAGCTGGGCTTCTCGGGGATGTACGTGTCCGACCATCTCTGTTATCCGAAGGACCTCAGGTCCCGGTACACGTACTCGCCCTACGACGACGGGTCGCCGGTGTGGGCCCCCGAGAGCGACTGGCCCGATTCCTGGTGCACGATCTCGGCCATGGCCGCGGTGACCAGCACCCTCGAGTTCACCACCGGCGTGTACATCGCTCCGGCCCGAGATCTGGTGACGGTGGCCAAGCTGGTGGGCACGGCCGCGGTGCTGTCCGGCAATCGGATCAACCTGGGGGTGGCCGCCGGGTGGTGCAAAGAGGAGTTCGACCTCACCGGACAGGAGTTCTCTGATCGGGGCGCACGACTGGACGACATGATCCCCGCCCTTCGTACCCTCTGGCACGGCGGCTGGGTCGAGTACCACGGAACGCACTACGACGTCCCGCTGATGCAAGTCAACCCGGCACCGACGCAGCCCGTACCCGTCATCATCGGGGGCGACTCGCCCCCCGCCTTCCGTCGGATGGCCGCTCTGGGCGATGGCTGGGCCGCGGCGCGGGTGTTGCCGCCCGATCAAGCGATGGAGCAGATCGACACGGTCAAGCAGGCGTTGGCCGACGCCGGTCGCACCCTGGATGGGTTCCGGATCTTCGCCACGGTGGCCGCCCAGCCCGAACCCGACCTGATCCGGCGCTTCGAGGATGCGGGCGTGACCGACTGGATCTGTGCGCCGTGGATGGTGGCCAACCAGGACGCCGACCGTAGTTACAACTCGACAATCGAAGCGAAGATAGAGCTGATGGAGCAGTTTGCCGATCAGGTCATCGGAAAGGCAGCGTGATGTCCGTCCCCGACTCATCGGTGCAGGAGCTCAGCGATCGCGTCGCCATCGACGACCTCCTGACCCGGTACACCATCGCCGTTGACGCCGCCGAGTGGGAGCTGCTCGACACCGTCTTCACCCCCGACGCCCGCATCGACTACACGTCGGCCGGCGGGATCGCCGGGAGCCGTACCGAGATAAAGGAGTGGCTCGCCCTCGCCTTGGCCGCCTTCCCCGTCCGCCAGCACCTCCTCGGGAACAAGCGGGTTACCCTCGACGGCGACACTGCCTCGGTCCGGGCCTATTTCTTCAACCCGATGTACCTGCAGAACCCCGACGGATCCCAGCGTTACGCACCCGGTGGCGGCTACTACAACCACTCACTGGTCAGGACGAGCGAGGGATGGCGGAGCCAGGAGCTCGTCGAGGAGGAGGTCTGGCGAGAAGGGCTCACCGACCTGGTCATTCCCCAACTCGGCGACGACTAGCGGTAGCCGGAATCGGCTCGGGCCCTCAGCGGGGGTCGGAGCGGTCGAGGTTCCAGTGGCGGGAGACATTGGGGATCCACTGGGGAGCATCGTGTTTGGGGACGAGCGCGATGCGGGTGATGGTTCGTTGACCGCCCTCGTAGTCGCCGTAGAGGAGATCGATGGTGATCGCAGTACGTTCCTCGAAAGCTCGCACGACCGCCGGGCGCACGGGGTCACCCGAGTCCCGCATGGCTCCCTGCCAGAAGCCCTGGTCGCCGTTGGGGATGTACAGGTCCCGGGTCATGCGACGGAACAAGTCGGGATCGGGTCGATCCTGCTCACCGATCAACCGCCCGGGTATCACCTCCCAACCGTGGAGCAGGGCCACGCCATTGCCCACATTACGAACGGGAATGACGAAATAGAGCACCTCGCCGTCCCACTCGATCGCCGCCCGGCCCCCGTCAACCATGACGAAGCGATCGTCTTGGAACATGACCCGTTCTGGGCGGTCGTCGGGCCGGGTGGGGACGAGCAAGGGGCGGAGTCCCACTTGGAGGCTCTCCTCGGCGATCTTCGCCGTCCGGTTGGAAGAACGGACCGATGAGAAGGTGGCGATGCCCAGGACCAGCGTGCCCACGGCCGTGCCCACCGATGCGATCGTCGACCAATCGACCATGCGCTAGACGCTAGGGGACCGGATTCCCGGTCGTGGCGACTCCATGCCTGGTGCGGGCCCCGGTAACGTCGGAGACCATGGATCGCCTCCGCATCGGAATTCTCGGCGCGGCCAAGATCGCCCCGGCCGCCCTGATACGCCCGTCGAGGGCGCTGACCAACGTGGATGTGGTGGCCGTGGCCGCTCGAGATCCGGAACGAGCGCGGGTCTTCGCCACCAAGCACGGCATCGAGCGAGTCCTCCCCACCTACGAGGCACTGGTCGAGGACCCGGACGTGGATGCCGTCTACAACCCGCTGCCCAACGGCCTGCACGGTCGCTGGACCCTGGCCGCCCTGGCCGCGGGCAAGCACGTGCTGTGCGAGAAGCCCTTCACCGCCAATGCCGAGGAAGCGACCGTGGTCTCTCGAGCCGGCGACGAGGCCGGGGTGGTCGTCATGGAGGCCTTCCACTATCGCCATCATCCTCTGGCCGCCCGGATGCGAGAGGTCGTCGAACAGGGCCTCATCGGTGAGGTGCGTCACATCGACGCTTGGCTGTGCTTCCCGCTCCTGTCCCGCAAGGACATCCGCTACCGACTCGATCTGGCCGGTGGCGCCGCCATGGACAGCGGGCTGCTACGCCGTCAACATGATCCGGTTCCTGGCCGCGGCCAAGCCCACGGTGGTCTCGGCCCAGGCCAAGCTGTCGTCGCCCGGCGTGGACCGAGGCCATGGTGGCCGACCTCTCCTTCGCCGACGGTCGCACCGCCCGTATGCACACCTCGATGCTGTCATCGAGCCTGCTGCGAGTGAGCGTACGGGTCATCGGCGATGGGGGCGAGCTCCGAGTGCTCAATCCGGTATCCCCCCAGCACTATCACCGGTTGGTGGTGCGAACACCGGCGGGCAAACGGGTTGAGCACGTGACCGGCCCTCCACCTTTCAGTACCAACTCGAGGATTTCGCGTCGGCCGTGCTGGCCGATGGACCGGTGATCACCACTACCGCCGATGCCGTGGCCAACATGGCCGTGATCGACGCCGTCTTCACCGCGGCCGGGCTCCCGGTGCGGGAACCCTCGACCTGATCGAACAGAGGCCGTGAACGAACAGCCCGGGCCGGGTACCGCGGCTCCGACACTCCACGACGTCAGGCCCCGCGACGTCACAGCGCTCCCATCGGTGACCCCTCGACCTGAGGCACGCGACCATGGTGGCGGCCTCCGCCCGAGGTGATGAGGAACGCCGGTTGGGTGCTCATTCCCCTCCGGCTGTTCCTCGGGGTCACCTTCCTCTTCGCCGGGCTCCAGAAGCTGGCCAATCCGGAGTTCTTCAATAACAACAGCCCCATCTCGATCCGGGCCCAGTTGCTCGGAGCCGAGCAGGACGAGCCCGATCCACAGTGTGCTCGGCCATCTCTTGCAGGTCGCCCCCGCGGTCGGACTGGTCATCGCCATCGGTGAGGTGGCCGTCGGGTTCGGGGTCCTGGTCGGCCTGTGGACCCGCATCGCCGCGCTGGGCGGTATTGCCATCTCCTTCGGCCTGTTCCTCAGTGTCAGCTTCCACTCGTCGCCCTACTTCACCGGGTCCGACATCGTCTTCTTCTTCGCCTGGACGCCGCTGCTCATTGCCGGCGCAGGGGGCGCCCCGGCCATCGACACCTACCTGGGACGCCTGCGACCGGCACCGAGCGGACCGGTGATCGACCGACGGGCCCTGCTCGCTCGGGGCGCCACCACCGGCGTGCTGGCCGCTGTCGTCCTGGCCACCGCTGGGCTGGTGGCCTGGATCGGGCGCTTGGCCGGCGGCACCAAGGCCATTTCCGCGGCCGAGAAGGGTACCGGCACCATCTCCCCCTCGTCGCCCACCACGACGGCCCCGGCTCCGGCCACGACCCCGACCACGGCGGGTCCCGCCGCCACCACGGCGCCGAAGCCGGCCGGGCACCGCCTGGGACCGGCGGCCGACGTTCCCGTCGGCGGGGCCGCGCAGTTCACCGATCCGGCCAGTGGTGCTCCTGGTCTGGTCCTCCAGCCCGACGCCGGGACCTTCGTGGCCTTCAACGCCATCTGCCCCCACGCCGGCTGCACCGTGGCCTTCGCCTCGTCGAACGACATCATCGCCTGTCCCTGCCACGGGTCCGAGTTCAACGCCAGAACCGGCGCCGTCGAGCTGGGGCCGGCCACCCGGGGCCTCACCCACATCCCGGTGAGCGCCGCGAACGGGAGTCTCTATGTCGACGGTTGAGACCGTCCCGGCCCAGGAATCCTTCGCCCGGCGGGCAAGGGCACGGTACGATGACGCCATGATCCCCGGACGGACCGATTCGGGGTGGAGCGGGCCAGGGCGGGCCGGGCCCCGAGCCTCATGAGGACGCCGTGAACGAACCGAACACCGGCGACACCATGGTTGACGACATTGTCGGCGAAGTCGCCGTCACCGCGGAGGGGACGGCCTGGCTGTCGGCCATTCCCTTCCTGCTCGTTCACCTCGTTCCCTTCCTGGCCTTTTTCGTGACTGTGACGTGGCAGGACTGGGTCCTGTGCGCCGTGCTCTATGTGGGGCGCATGTTCCTCATCACCGCCGGGTACCACCGGTACTTCGCCCATCGCAGCTACAAGATGGGTCGGGTCCCGCAGTTCCTCATGGCCCTGGGCGCGACGACCGCGGCCCAAAAGGGTCCGCTGTGGTGGGCCGGTCACCACCGGATCCACCATCGGTTCACCGACACGGACCAAGACGTCCATTCGCCGAGAGACGGGTTCTGGTGGAGCCATGTGGGCTGGATCCTCTCCCGCCGCTACAAGGACACCGACGAGAGCGCCATCCGCGACTTTGCCGCCTATCCCGAGTTGAGGATGCTCGACCGGTTTCACTGGGTCGGTCCCTGGGTCCTCGGTGTCGTCTGCCTGATCGTCGGCGGGTGGGGCGGGCTGATCATCGGCTTCTTCTTGTCCACTGTCCTGTTGTGGCACGGGACCTTCATCGTCAACTCGCTGGCCCACGTCTTCGGTCGCCGCCGGTTCGCCACCCCCGACACCAGCAGGAATTCGCTCTTCATCGCCTTGGTCACCGGGGGCGAGGGTTGGCACAACAACCACCACTACCTTCCTGCCTCGGCCCGCCAGGGCCTCATGTGGTGGGAGATCGACATGACCTGGTACGCACTGCGTGGGCTGGCCGCCCTCCACATCGTCCGGGACGTGAAGCGACCCCCGGCCCGGCTCCTCACCCAGTCCCGGCTGCGCGACGGCGCCTTCGATATCGGGATGTTCCGGTCCTATTGGGAGCGGGCCGCCCGCTTGGCCGGATCGGCTAGCAACGGCGTCGGCTCGCTCCGCTCTACTGTTCCTGTCGCCCCACCGGTCGCCGATGCTGCGGTAAGCGACCACGCGGCAGGCGACCCGCTGGGTGACCCGGCAGGCGACCCGCTCATCGAATCCGAGACGGCCGGTCCGCGCCAGGCGCTCTCCGGCTTGATCCACCGGGCCATGGAGTCAGCTGACGAGCTGGCGTCGAGCTCACGCCGCATGCGAGATGGCGCCGTGTTGTCGTCCCGGAGCACTCCGACTGGTGACGCCCCCGTTTGATGGACTTGGCCACCGAAGACGATCGATTGGCGGCCGACGGGGCCACGTGGATCGTCGACCTCGACGGTGTGGTGTGGCTGGCCGGAGAACCGATCGGGGAGGTGGCCACCGCGGTCTCGACGTTGCGGATCGCGGCGTCCGTATCATCTTCGCCACCAACAACTCCGCCCCTACGACCAGTGAGCTGGTGGCCCGATTGGGCCGCGTCGGGATCCCGGCCACCAGCGACGACCTGGTGACCTCGTCCCAGGCCGCCGCCTCCCTCCTCGATCGCGGGAGCACGGCCATGGTCCTGGCCGGAGGCGGGGCGCTCGAAGCCCTCGAGGCCCGCGGCGTCTCGGTGGGTGACACCGGACCGGTCGATGCCGTGGTCGTCGGGTGGACCAATCAGTTCGATTTCGAGTCGCTGACCAGGGTGTCCGGGGCTGTCCGGGACGGCGCCCGCCTGATAGGCACCAACGAGGACCCCACCTACCCCACGCCCACCGGTCCCGTCCCCGGTGCCGGGGCCCTCCTGGCTGCGGTGGCCACCGCCGGTGGCGTCCGACCCGAGATAGCGGGCAAGCCCCATCCGGCCACCGTGGCCCTCCTGCGGTCGCGATTCGACCTGGGCGGGTCGGCGGGACCGGTGATGATGGTGGGGGATCGGCCGATGACCGATGGACGTCTGGCCATAGAGCTGGGCGTGCCCTTTGCCTTGGTCGATTCGGGGGTGACGTCGGCCGGGGTCGCGGTCACCGACGTTCCCGTCGCTCATCGGGCCAAGGACTTCGCCGCGCTGGTCGACCAGTGTCTGGCCCACCACTGAACGCGGACGTCAACAACGGCGATACCACCAAAGTGCCTGCTGGAAGCTGGCACTGTGGTTATCCTGGGACCATGGCCGACAACGATCCATTCCGGCGCTATCTCGATGCTGGGGCCGCCCTGACCCAGCTGACCAAGGCTCGAGCGGAAGAGCTGGTGCAAGAGCTGGTCAAGAACGGTGAGATCCAGCGCAAAGAAGCGCAGACGAAGGTGGACGACCTGATCGAGCGGAGCCGCAAGAGCACCGAGGCCCTCTTGTCGGTAGTACACGCCGAAGTGTCCCACCAGCTGTCCTCATTGGGCATCGGAAGCCTGGACGACCTGGCCCGCCAAGTGGCCTCGCTCCTCGGCCGTGCGTCCTCCACCAACCCGGCGAAAAAGGCTGGGTCTACCAAGGCGGCGGTGAAGAAGGCTCCGGCCAAGAAGGCGGCGGCCAAGAAGGCCCCGGCTAAGAAGAGCACGGCGAAGAAGGCGGCGGCCAAGAAGACAGCGGCCAAGAAAGCCCCGGCCAAGAAGGCGGCGGCGAAGAAAGCCCCGGCCAAGAAGGCGGCGGCCGAGAAGTCCACCGGGTCGGCCGGCTGACCAAGTCCACGAGGCGCCGCCTCGATCAGGTCCTGGTGGAACGGGGCTTCGCATCGAGCCGGCAACAAGCGGCTGACCTGATCGACCACGGCGGCGTTCTCGTCTCGGGCACCGTCGCCGTCAAGGCGTCGCGGCTGGTGGGGCCCTCCGAGCCCATCCACCTCACCGGGCCGCCGGCTCGCTACGTGTCCCGGGGCGGGGAGAAGCTGGCTGCGGCCCTGGACCGGTTCGGGCTCGATGTGTCCGGAGCCCGGGCGCTCGATGCCGGGTCCTCCACGGGCGGGTTCACCGACTGCCTGTTGCAGCACGGCGCCCTCTCGGTCACCGCCCTCGACGTCGGCCGCGGGCAGCTCCACGACCGACTGCGCCGCGATGATCGGGTCGAGGGGCGCGAGCAAACCGACATCCGCACCTACACCTTGGACGATGCCGGCGGGACTCCCTACGACGTGGTGACCGCCGACCTGTCGTTCATCTCGTTGACCCGGGCGGTGCCCATGTTGGCCGGCGAGCTGGCTCGCCCGGGCGCCGACCTAGTCGTGTTGGTCAAGCCCCAGTTCGAAGCGGGCCGCGCCGAAGCGTCCAAGGGACGCGGGGTCATCCGCGAGCCCGCCGTCCATCGCCGTACGCTAGGCGTCGTGTGCAGCGCATTGGCAGAGCAAGGAGCGGTCATCATGGGGGCGATGCCCTCGCCGATCACCGGTCATGCCGGCAACATCGAGTTCCTGGTCCATGCCCGAGCCCACATCGGTACCGGCGCGGCCGCCGGCGACGAGATCGAACCGATGCTCGACGCAGCCGTGTCCGCCGCCCACGACTCCAACTTCGAGGATTCGCCCGCCATCGACGGCGAAACGCCATGATGGGTACCCGATGGCGGTAATCGCATTCTTCGCCCACCCCGAGCGCCAGCACGCAGCCGAGCTGGCGGCGCGGGCATCGGCATGGTTGACGGCCCGAGGGCACCAGGCCGTCTCGGTCACGCAACCGGACGGAACGGTCTCCGCGGCGGGGGCGGATCTCCTGGTCAGCGTGGGCGGCGACGGGATGCTGATCCGAGCGGTCGAGGTGGCCATGGTCGACAACGTGCCGGTGCTGGGCGTGAACATGGGTCGACTGGGCTATCTGACCCAGATCGAGCCGGCCGGGCTCGAGCAGGCTCTGAAGGCCTTCCTGGCCGGCGAGCACACCGTCGAGGAGCGGATGACCCTGCGGGTCACGCTCACCGGGGCCGACGGGGCCGATCAGATCGAGCGGATCGCATTGAACGAGGCGGCGGTGGAAAAGGACCTCCCCGGCCACACCGTGCGCATCGCGTCGTCCATCCGTGATCGCCCCTTCATGACCTATGAGGCCGACGGTCTCTTGGTGGCCACGCCGACCGGCTCCACCGCCTACAACCTATCGGCTCGGGGACCGATCCTCTCGCCCGGGATGCGGGCGCTGGTGCTGACACCGGTTGCTCCCCATATGCAGTTCGATCGGGCCCTGGTCCTTGACCCGTCCGAGTGGGTCACGTTGGAGATCTTGGAGCCCCGACCGGCCGTTCTGGTCGTCGACGGGTTCACGGTCGCCGCCCTGGGGCCGGGGTCCACCGTGACCTGCAGGGAAGGCGAACGCTCAGCCCGCCTGGTCATGTTCTCCGACGCGGATTTCCATGCCATCCTCCGGGCCAAGTTCCGCCTGGCCGACCGGTAGCGAAAACCGGGGGGGAGATCATCGTGCTGTGGGAGCTGCGGGTGCAGAACCTCGGGGTCATCGACGACGTCACCGTGACCCTCGGACCGGGGATGACCGCGCTGACCGGCGAGACGGGTGCAGGCAAGACCTTGTTGGTCGAGGCCCTGGCCCTGCTCCTCGGCGGCCGGGCCGATCCGACCCTGGTGCGATCGGGCGCCACTGAGGCCATGGTCGAGGGGCGCTTCGCCGAGGGGGCCGACGAACAGGTGATCATGGCCCGGTCCGTGGCCAAGGCCGGGCGCAGCCGGGCCTGGGTGGACGGCCGGATGGCATCGGTCAGCGGTCTGGCCGAGGTGGGTGCGCAACTGGTGGAGCTGCACGGCCAACACCTGCACCAGTCACTGGTGCATGGTGCCGCCCAACGTGCTGCCCTCGATGGTTTTGCCGACATCGACCTGATGCCCATGCACACGGCGCCAACCGGCTCCGGGTGCTCCATACCGAGTCGGCCAACTTGGGGGGCAATGCCCTCCAACGCGCCCGCGACGCCGACCTGCTCGCTTACCAGGTGGCGGAGATCGAAACCGCGGCGCTGGAGGATGAGGACGAGGACGATCGCCTGGAGGCGGAGGAGGATCGCCTGGCTGCGGCGTCCGCCCATCGGGAGGCCGCGGCCATCGCCCTCGAGGCCCTGACCGGAACTGGTAGCGACGGCGAGGGCCACAGCGCACAGGACCGAGTGGCCGTGGCCGCCGGTGCTCTCTCCGACCGGGCCCCGCTGGCTCCTCTGGAGGAGCGCAGCCGAGCGATGATGGCCGAGCTGGCCGATCTCGGGACCGAGCTCCGCCAGGTGGTGGAGACCTGGGACGACGATCCCCAGCGGCTCGAGGCGGTGCGGGCCCGGCGACAGCTGCTCCACGAGCTCGGGCGCAAGTACGGCAGCGCCCCGAGCGAGATCCTGTCCTTTGCCGCCGAGGCCCGAGCCAAGCTCGCCGCCCTCGAGTCGGCCGATGCCCGGGCCGTCGCCCTGGACGGGGAGATCGAACGTGCTTCCGCCGAGGTGGCCGAGGCCGAGGCCCTCGTGGCCCGCCGCCGACACCAGGCCGCACCCGTCCTGGCCGAGCAGATCGAGTCGACCCTCCGAACGCTGGCCATGCCCGCGGCCCGCTTCGAGGTCTCCGTGGCCGGGGAGGGACCGGCCGACCAGGTCACGTTCTTGTTGGGGGCCAACCCGGGCGAGCCCGCCCTGCCCATGGCCAAGGTGGCCTCCGGGGGTGAGCTGGCCCGGACCATGTTGGCCGTCCGGCTGGCCCTCACCGGCTCGCCGGGGGTGATCGTCTTCGACGAGGTCGACGCGGGCATCGGGGGCATGGCCGCCACGGCGGTGGGTGCCGCGCTGGCCACGTTGGCCGAGCGTACCCAGGTCTTGGTCGTCACCCATCTGGCTCAGGTGGCGGCCCATGCCGACCGACAGGTATCCGTGCGCAAGGACGAGGTCGACGGTCGCACCGTGGCTGTGACCGCCGAGCTCGACTCCGATGAACGGGTGATCGAGCTGAGTCGCATGCTTTCGGGCAGCCCGGACAGCGACACGGCCCGGAGACATGCACGGGAGCTGATCGAGGATTCCCGGGCCGGGCGAACCGCGTCGCAGTGAGTACTGCCCCGGCCGGTCGAGTCCCTCCCTACCGCACACGATGGTCCGCCCGTTGCCTCGGCCGATTCCGATAGTCTCGACGGGTGCCCGACACGCCATCCTCGCCGATTCCCTCCGGAGACCATGCCGGGGGGACGCCGACCCTCGAGGGGCCTGAGCGACGGGAGACGAAGTACATCTTCGTCACCGGCGGCGTGTCCTCCTCGTTGGGAAAGGGCCTGACCGCCTCGTCCCTCGGTCGCTTGTTGAAGTGCCGCGGGCTGGAAGTCACCATGTGCAAGCTCGACCCGTACATCAACGTGGACCCGGGCACCATGAACCCCTTCGAGCACGGAGAGGTCTTCGTCACCGAGGACGGGGGAGAGACGGACCTCGACCTTGGTCACTACGAGCGGTTCATCGATCGGGACCTGCACAAGGAGTCGAACACCACCACGGGAAGGATCTACTCGTCGGTGATCGCCAAGGAGCGGCGGGGCGATTACCTGGGCAAGACCGTCCAGGTGATCCCTCACGTGACCGACGAGATCAAGGGCCGGATCCGGAAGCTGGGCACCGACGACGTCGACGTGGTCATCGTCGAGATCGGCGGCACGGTGGGCGACATCGAGATCGTCCCGTTCATCGAGGCCATCCGCCAGTTCCGCCGGGACGTGGACGCGACAACGTCTGCTACGTGCACCTCACCCTGGTCCCGTATCTGGGCACGTCGGGGGAGCAGAAGACCAAGCCCACCCAGCACTCGGTCACCGAGCTGCGCAGCCGGGGGATCCAGCCCGACGTGATCGTCTGCCGGTCGGACCGGCTCATCTCCGACGACCTGAAGCGCAAGATCTCCCTGCTGTGCGACGTGCCCATCGAGGCGGTGGTCTCAGCCATCGACGCCCGCAACATCTACGAGATCCCCCTGGTCGTCCACGAGGAGGGTCTCGACACCTATGTGTTGGGGCTGCTCCGGTTCTCCGAGGAGGACCACCCGCTCGACCTGTCCGACTGGGAGCGGCTGGTGGCCCAGGTGGAGGCGGCTACCCGGCCCGTCCGGGTGGGGATCATCGGCAAGTACATCGACCTTCCCGATGCCTACCTGTCGGTGGTGGAGTCACTGCGCCACGCCGGGTTCCACCACGGGGCCAAGGTGGAGATCGAGTGGATCCAGGCGGCCGAGGTGCCCGACCTGCTGGCCCACGACCGGCTCCGCGAGTTCGACGGGTTCGTGATCCCCGGCGGGTTCGGAGAGCGCGGCGTCAAGGGGATGATCGCCGCCGCCGGCTACGCCCGCCAGCACGAGATCCCGCTCCTCGGGCTGTGCCTGGGCCTCCAGGTCATGGTCATCGAGGTATCCCGCAACCTGGCCGGACTGGACGACGCCAACTCCCGGGAGTTCGATCCCACCACCCGGGCACCGGTGATCGACCTGATGGACGACCAGAACGACGTGGTCAACATGGGCGGCACCATGCGCCTCGGTTCCTACGGCGCCCGTTTGCTCCCCGGCTCCCAGGTGGCCGACGCCTACGGCACCGAGGTGGTCTCGGAACGGCATCGCCATCGCTACGAGGTCAACCCCCGGTTCCGGCACCGCTTGGAAGAAGCGGGCCTGGTCTGCTCGGGAACCTCCCCTGACGGGCGGCTGGTGGAGTTCATCGAGCTCCCCGGCCATCCGTTCTGGGTGGGCACCCAGGCGCATCCCGAGTTCAAGAGCCGGCCCGACCGGCCCCACCCGCTGTTCCGGGAGCTGGTGGGTGCGGCCCTGGCCCGCGCCGAGGGTCGCGAGCCGCGGTTGATCGACGTTGGGCCCCTCCCCTGACCAGGGGGACCCGGGCCCCCGACCAGACCCGTTCGCCACGGCCGCGCCCGACTCGACCCGGGGTTTCCGGCACGTCGGCGACGAGACGGTCCACAAGGGGTTCATCTTCACCACGGTCAAGGCCACCTTCGTCGATCCCGACGGGGTCTCGTTCGAACGGGACGTAGTCCGCCACCCCGGAGCGGTCGCCATCGTGCCCATGACCGATGCGGACTCGGTGCTCCTCGTCCATCAGTTCCGGCCCGCGGTCAACCGGTGGCTCCTCGAGGTGCCCGCCGGCACCCGCGACGTCGTAGGTGAACCGCCCGAGACCACGGCCCACCGGGAGCTGGCCGAGGAGCTGGGCCGGCGTGCCGACCGGCTGGTCCTGTTGACCCAGTGCCTCAACACGCCGGGCATCTGCGACGAGGTGACCACCGTGTTCCTGGCCACCGGCCTCCACCCGGTGCCGACCAACCGGCAGGGCCTCGAGGAGGGGTTCATGAGCATCGAGGAAATACCGCTGTCCCGCTTCGACCAGCTGGTCGATGACGGGACCATCGTCGATGCCGTCACCATCCTCGGGGTGGACCTGGCCCGCCGTCGGCCCGCTCCCGACCAACAGGGTCCCGCCCGAGCCGGTTGACCGGCCATCGGAAGCCCGTCGGACGATGAGCACCGCACTGTCGCTCGGCGCCGAGGAGTACCTGTCCTGGCTGACCGTGGAGCGGGGTCGCTCCTCGAACACGATCATCTCGTACCGGAGGGACCTGGTCGGCTGGGAGCAGTGGCTGTCCAGTGCCGGCATCGAACCCGACGCCGTGCGTGCCGATCACCTCGAGCGGTACCTGGAGTTCGCCCGTAGCCAGGGCAAGAGCGGCCACCGTGACCAGGAGCCTGGCCAGCCTCCGGGGCCTCTTCGGATTCCTCTACGACGAGGGGGCCATCGCCGCCGACCCCACCGCCGATCTCCAGTCGCCGCGGCTGGCCCGGCGCCTGCCCAAGGCGCTGAGCGAGGGCCAGACGCCTCCCTCTTGAAGGCGGTGACCGGGATCGGTCCCTTGGACTTTCGGGACCGGGCCCTGCTCGAGGTGCTCTACGGCACAGGGGCCAGGATCTCCGAGGTGGTCGGGCTGTCCCTGGGCGACCTCCAGTTCGACGACGGACTGATCCGGGTCTTCGGAAAAGGGTCCAAGGAACGGCTGGTCCCCTTGGGACGGCCGGCCCGGGAGGCGCTGACGGCCTGGCTCTCCCCGGTGGGTCGGGAGCTGGTCGCGCCGGATCGCTGGGCACGCCGTGACGACGCCGAGGCCGTCTTTTTGAACACGCGGGGTGGTCGTCTGAGCCGCCAGGGAGCCTGGGCCATCCTCAAGCGTCACGCCGAGCGAGTCGGGCTATCCGACCTGGTCAGCCCGCACGTACTACGCCACTCGTGCGCCAGCCACATGCTGGCCCACGGCGCCGACATCCGGGTGGTCCAAGAGCTGCTCGGCCACGTATCGATCGCCACCACCCAGCTCTACACACGGTTGTCGTCCGAACACCTCCGGGGCGGCTACCAAAGTGCCCACCCGCGCGCCCAACGCAATCGGGAGAACTAGGCTCTGCTGCGTGCCCAGCGATGCCCCGACTGTCGATTACCGAACCCTCCTCGAAGAGGAGCGGAGCCAGCTGCGCTCGCAGCTGTCCGAACTTGGGTTCGGGGACAGCGACGGGCCGACCTATGACCCCAATTTTGCCGATCTCAGCCAGGTGACCGCTGAGCGCGGTGAGGCAGAGGTGTTGGGCGGTCAGCTGCAGGAGACGCTGGGTGACGTCGCCCACGCGCTGGCCAAGTTGGACGATGGCAGTTTCGGCACGTGCGAGGAGTGCGGCCAACCCATCAGCCCGGCCCGGCTCGAGGCCATGCCGGCGACGCGTTATTGCATCAGTCACGCTGCCCGGCACTAAGCGAGCGCGTCGACCATGGGGTGGGGTGGTACCGGAGGTACCCGCCGAACATCACAGTGGCAGGTACCGGGCACGCCCCTGATGTGGGTGGCGGTGGCGGTGGCCGTGGTCGTCATGGTGCTGCTCGTCCGCTCCCATCGGATCAGCCAGGCCCAGCTCATCTACTTCGTGGTGCTGATCCCGTCGATCATCCTCCACGAGATCTCGCACGGCGTGGTCGCCCTCGCCTTCGGTGACGACACCGCCAAGCGGGCGGGCCGGCTGAACCTCAACCCGGTCCGCCACATCGACCCGGTCGGCACCTTGTTGGTCCCCGCTCTGCTCAGCCTGTCCGGGATCGGAGCCTATGGCTGGGCCAAGCCCGTACCGGTCAATGCCAACCGGCTCCGCAGCCCACGCAATCACATCGTGATCGTGTCGCTGGTCGGGCCGCTGACCAACTTCGCGCTGGCCGCGCTGCTCGGGTGGGCCTATGGCCAGACCCTTCCGGCCAACGGGGGGTTCCCGCTGTACTCGCAGTTCCTCTTCTACGGCGGTATCGCAAACATCGTGCTGGGCGTGTTCAACCTCATCCCGTGCCCACCGTTGGACGGCGCTGCCGTGCTCGAGCGCCTGTTGCCCGCCCGGCTGCTGCCCAACTACTACCAGATGCAGCCGTTCCTGATGTTCCTGCCCTTCATCCTGATCCTGTTGTTCCGCAACCAGTGGTCGGATCTCATCAACCACGTGATCACGTGGTGGCAAGGGATATTCGTCTGAGCCACAGCACGCGGATGACTGATACTTATCCTCACGTCACGACCAGCCGAGGAGACGACCGCAGGATCCGGGTGTGGGTTCGTGCTCATGCCGGACTGGTCGTTCTCCTCATCGTCCCGGTGCTGGTGTTCGGCGTGCCCCTCTTGTACGGACAGGTCTTCCTTGACGGGGACAACCTCATCCAGAACTTCCCCCTCCGGGTGCTGGTGGGACAAGACCTCATCCACGGGCACCTGCCCCTGCTCAATCCGTACATCTTCAGTGGCGCCCCGCTGCTCGGTGGCTTCAACGCCGGGGCGGCCTATCCGCTGACTTGGCTGTTCGCCATCCTGCCGTCTGAGCTGGCGTGGACACTGAACCTGATCGTCACCTACGAGGTGGCGGTGGTCGGGATGTACCTCTTCATGCGCCGACAGCCGGTGTCGGCGACGGCGGCCACCTTCGGCGCCGCCGCGTTCGCCTTCGCCGGTTTCCTCAGCGGGCAGATCGTCCACATCGACCTGATCTCCGGGGCGGCCTGGCTCCCGTGGCTATTGCTCGCCGTGCACGGGCTGACCGAACCGGGCCGGACGATCGCACCGTCAGGCCCGGTCCAGAGCGGCCCGGCGCCCCGGTGGTGGTGGGCCGTGTTGCTGGCCGCGGCGACGGCGATGACCATCCTGGCCGGCGCCCCCGAGTCGGCCCTCGACTCCGCCATCGTCGTCGTGATCTACCTAATCTGGCGGTACTGGCAGTACTGGCGGTCAGATTCACGGCGTGGTGTCCGCCAGCGCTCTGGCGGGCGCCCCTCGGCTACCTGGTCGTCAGCATCGCGGTGGGGCTGGTGGCCAGCGTGGCCCAGTGGCTACCGGGACTGGTGTTCACCGCCCAGTCCCAGCGAGCCACTCCCACCTACCAGTTCTTCTCCACCGGATCGCTGCCTTGGCGGCTGACCGTACTGGCCTTCTCGCCCTTCGTGCTCGGCACCAACCAGTACGAGCTCTCGAGCTATTTCGGCGGCTACAATTTTCCCGAGGTCACCAGCTACGTTGGGATCCTGGCCCTGATCGGCGCATTCGCCCTCCTGTCCGCCCGGTGGCGTCGCCGGGCGGAAGCGTCTCGGTGGTGGGTCTGGTACGCCGTCCTGGTCGTCAGCCTTATCGCCGCGTGGGGCGGTGATACACCCTTCGGTCACGTGCTCTTCTTGATCCCCGGGGTCAACAGCCAGCGGCTCCTCAACCGGAACCTACTCGGTGTCGACTTCGCCCTGGCCGCCCTCTTGGCCTGGTGGGTGCACATGATGCTGGCCCAGCGTGGACAGTCCCGTTCCGAAACGACTGTCCAAGCCGCCGGTCCGGCACCGGTCGACGCCATCACGACCGGGGCGCCGACATCGAGTCCCCGCCAACGCCGCAACCGCCGCGTCGAGGTGGCACTCACCTGCATCCCGCTCGTCGTGGTCACCGTGCTCTGTGTCGGGTCCTGGCTCTGGGGATCGGGCCTGGAGCAGGCCATCGGCATCCAGTTCCCCTCGAGCTCGAGCATGCGCCAGGCGCTGTCCTGGGTCCTGACCGGGGGAGTGGTCATTGCCGCCGCGGCCACGTGGGTCGCGTTGTTCCCCGGTCGGTTTACCCGGGTGGGACTGCGCCGCGCCCTCGCTGTGGTGATGGCGGTGGATCTCGTGTTCTTCACCGCCATGGCCCTGCATGGGCCCGTCACCCATTCGACCGCCCACGCGCAAGGGTCCGAGGCGTCCCGGCTGACTGCGCTGACCGGGAACGGCCGGTTCATCATCTACGACCCCGACCTGTTCTTCCAAGGCGAGCTCTTCACGCTGGGCGAAACCGACCTGAACGTGCTGACAAAGACACGGAGCGCCCAGGGCTACGCCGCGTTGGTGAACGGCGACTACTACCGGACCACCGGCGCCCATCTCCTAAACGACCTCAACCCGTACACGCTGAGCGGCAGCACCTGGGACCAGCTCAACGTGACCGTCCTGTTGTCGATCCCCAGCTACTTCGTCACCCCGGTGCCGACCACACCGTCGAGCACGCCTTCGAACCCACTGGCCACCCCGTTCCCACCACCGGGCTCGCCGGCGTTCGTGGGTGGGCCCAACGTGGCGAACAACCCGGTCCGTCTGGCCGACGGTGCCCGGCACACCTGGTACTTCGGGAGCACCCTCACCGTTACCAGCGGCGAGATCCCGGTCCAGGGGGCGGCGATCGGTTCCTCGGCCCGGATCGGGCTGGTCACATCGTCGGGTTCGGTGAGCTGGCTGGCCCCGTCGGCCCGGGCCACCACCGGTCACGCCGGCGGGTCCCCCGCGGCGGCCACGGCGTTCCGCTTTCAGTTGCCCGCCCCCACCGTCGCCGCCGGGATCGTGGTCCAAAACGGCCCCGGCCAGCCCGTGACCGCTCTGGCCCCTCAAGTCACCACCATCGAGGATGGCACCGTCGCCCTCGATGGCCGCATGCAGAGCGCGGTGACCCCGCCGCACTGGACCTTCACCGGGACGGTGGGCTCGTTCGGCGTGTTCCGGAACGCCAGCCCGCGGGGCTGGGCCTGGACCACGCCGAAATCCCCGGAGGGTCGATCCGGCCAGGTCCGACAGCTCAGCGCCGGGATAAACGGCACCCAGCGGTTCCTCGTCCGGGCCCAGAATCCGGTGTGGTTGGTGCGGAGCGAGGCCCCCGCACCGGGCTGGCACGCCACCGTCCAACGGGCCGATGCCACGGGGACGGGGTCAGGGCCGACCATGTCGGCGCCGGTGGTCTCCTCCGGGGTGACCCAGCAGGTCGAGTTGCCGGCCGGGGACTTCGTAGTCACGTTCCACTACGCCCCGGTGAGCGCCCTGGTCGGTATCGGCCTCTCGGTCGTCGGTGGGCTGACCCTGGTCGTGGGCGGCGCCGTCGCCCTGGTGGGGTGGCGCCGGCGCCGGCGCCGAAGTCCTCTGCCGGTCAGGACGGGTTGACCAGGCCCATGGAGTCGGCGGCCCGGGCATAGGTGGTTCCGGCCACGGCGCGGGCCTTGTCGGCACCAACGGCCAGCAGTGCCGCCACCGCTCCCGGATCGGCCGCCAGTGCCTTCCGGCGCTCTCGGACCGGCCGCAACAGCTCGACCAGTGATTCGGCCAGGTCTCGCTTCAGGTCGCCGTAGCGTTGATAGCCCGACGCCACCTCGACGGGAGTGCGATCGGTGGTCACGGCCAGGAGCTCCAACAAGTTGGAGAGCCCGGGCTTGGCCTCGGGGTCGTAGCGCACCTCGCCGTCGGCATCGGTCACCGCCCGCTTGATCTTGCGCTCCAGTTCGGCGGGCTCGTCCATGACCTGTACCGTCCCGAGGGGCGAGCTCACCGATTTGGACATCTTCCGCTCGGGGTGCTGGAGGTCCATGACCCGCGCCCCGATGCGGGGGATGGCCGCCTCGGGCACCACGAACACATCGCCATAACGGTGGTTGAACCGGACGGCCAGCTCCCGGGTCAGCTCCAGGTGCTGGCGCTGGTCGTCTCCCACCGGCACCCGGTCGGCGTCATAGAGGAGGATGTCCGAGGCCATCAGCACCGGATAGGTGAACAGCCCGGCCCGCACCGACTCCTGTCCCGCCCCCTTCTCTTTGAACTGGGTCATCCGACGCAGTTCACCCATGGTCGCCGTGCACTCGAGCAGCCAGGTCAACCGGGCGTGCTCGGCCACGTGACTCTGGACGAACAGGGTGCACAACTCGGGATCGAGTCCCGCAGCCAGCAAGTCGACCGCTGCATCCCAGGTCCGGGCCCGGAGTGTGGCGGGTTCGATATCCGAGGTCAGGGCGTGCAGATCGACGATGCAGTAGTAGGCCTCGTCGGTGTACTGGTCGGCCACCCAGTTCCGCACCGCACCCAGATAATTCCCCAGATGGAGCTCGCCACTCGGTTGGATACCGGAAAGAACCCTGGACATGGGAAGTCATCGTAGGGGCCTGCCGAAGCGACCGAGAACACCGGTGGGGGTGCGCGGCCCGCGGGGTGCGAGCCGGTATCGTCGGGGTCGTGGTCGCCACCGTCTCGTTGCCCGTCTTCGAGGGGCCTGTCGACCTGTTGTTGCAACTGGTCAATTCCCATCAGATGGACATCTACGACGTGCCGCTGGCCGACATGGTGGATGCCTTCGTCGCCGAGATCGCCACCTGGGATGGCGTCGACCTCTCCAGTCTGTCGGAGTTCTTGGTGGTGGCCGCGGTCCTGGTCGAGCTCAAGTCGAAGCGACTCCTCCCGGGCCCCGACGATGTGGAGGGCGACGAGGAGCTGTCCGGTTGGGAAGAGCGTGACCTGCTGTTGGCCCGGCTGCTCGAGTGCCAGGCCTACTCGGCCGCGGCAGACGCGTTCGCCCTCATGATGGAGTACGCCGGTCGGTCCGTGCCCCGCAACACCGGGCTCGACGACGGCTTCGTGGTGCACGCGCCGGACCTGCTCGAGGGGGTCACCCCGAGCCACATGATGGCCGCCTACCTGCGGGCCACGGCGGCCCGACCGGCGCCGGTGGTGGACCTCTACCACGTCACCGTGGACGCGGTCACAGTGTCCGAAGCCGTCTCCGAGTTGGAGGACCGGCTACCCCGGGAAGGGACGGCGACCTTCCGGGGACTGACCAGCCACCTCACCACCAGGATCGAGGTCATCGTCCGGTTCCTGGCCCTGCTCGAGCTGTGCAAGCAGGGCCGCGTCTCCCTCGACCAGGGGGACACCTTCGGCGAGCTGGAGGTGTCCTGGGTGGCCGGCGCGCCGACTACCGTGTCCGTCGGCGCATCCGACTACGAGTACGAGGGCTGAGCGGTGGCGTTGTCCGAAGAGGCCAGGGCGGTCGAGGCCGTGCTGATCGTGGCCGTGGAGCCGGTCCCACCCGGATTGCTGGCCGAGTTGTTGGAGATCCCCGTCGACCGGGTGGAACCCCTGTGCGACGAGCTAATCGACTCGTGCCGCGAGGACAATCGAGGGTTCGCCGTCGTGCGCATCGCCGGTGGCTACCGGATCCAGACCCATCCCGACCTCGCGCCTTACGTGGAGCGGTTCGCCAACGTCGGCGTGTCCTCGCGGCTCTCGGCCGCGGCCCTCGAGACGTTGGCCATCGTGGCCTACAAGCAACCGGTCTCCCGCGCCCAGATCGCCGCCCTCCGGGGGGTGAACGTCGACGGGGTGGTGCGGCTCTTGGAGCATCGCGGCTACATCGACGCGGTGGGGCGGGCTCCCGGTCCCGGGCAGCCCGTGCTCTACGGCACGACCGAGGCGTTCCTGGAGCGGATGGGCCTCGACCGGGTGGAGCAGCTTCCCCCGGTGGAAGACCTGTTGCCGGGACCCGACGCCGTGGCCGAGCTCGAGGAGCAGCTCCGACCGGCTGGGGATGCCTGAACCGCTCGCCCCCCAGCACGAGGGCGAGCGGTTGCAAAAGGTCCTGGCTCGCATCGGGCTGGGGTCGCGACGGGTGTGCGAGGAGCTGATCGTCGAGGGTCGAGTGACGGTCAACGGCGAGATCCCGGTGCTCGGTCGGCGGGTGGACATCGCCGTGGACCGGGTAGAGCTCGACGGGGTGCCGCTCCCGGTCCTACCCGGACTGGTTCACTACCTGGTGAACAAGCCGCCCGGGGTGGTCACCACGGCCGACGACCCCCAGGGCCGACCCACCGTCGTCGACTTGGTGCCGGCGGAGCCGAGAGTGTTCGCCGTCGGTCGCCTGGACATGGGCACCGAGGGCTTGTTGATCATGACCAACGACGGCGAGCTGGCTCACCGGTTGACCCATCCGTCCTTCGGCGTCCCCAAGGAATACCTGGCCGAAGTGGAGGGCGAGCCGGCACCCGCCGATATCCGGCGCCTCCGCGAGGGCATCGAGCTCGACGACGGGATGACCGCTCCGGCGCGGGTGGCCGTGGTGGCCCCCACCCTTTTGCGGATCGTCATCCACGAGGGGCGGAACCGGCAGGTCCGACGGATGTGCGAGGCCGTGGGCCATCCCGTCCGGCGCCTGGTCCGGACCAGGATCGGCCCACTGGCTGATCCATCGCTCACTCCGGGGTCCTGGCGCCGCCTGACGCCGGCCGAAGTCCGGAACCTGGCCGCGGCGGCGGTGCCCCGGGATGAGAACGAGGAGGGGGCGCGAGCCGTCCCTGAGTAATATGGCCGGCCGATGCCTGTTTCCGTGCGAGCCGTCCGGGGCGCGACCACCGTCGACGCCGATACCGTTGAATCCATCCGCGAGCGGGTGGTCGCCCTGTTGGAACAGGTGCTCAAGCAGAACGAGCTGGCCGAGGAGGACATCATCTCCATCCTGTTCACGGCCACCGAGGACATCGTCTCCACCTTCCCGGCCACCGCGGCGCGCTCGATGGGGCTCGGTGCCGTGCCGCTGATCTGCGCTCGCGAGCTGGCCGTCACCGGCTCGGTGCCCCGGTGCATCCGGGTCATGCTCCACGTGAACACCGAGCGGTCGCGCCACGACATCCACCACGTCTACCTCGAGGGTGCCAAGGGGCTCCGTGACGACCTCCCCGACTGACGACGAAGGTCCCGACGCGCCCCGAACCAGCAACGACGACCATCCGGCGGCAGAACCCGCGAGGGGGGGACACGCCACCATCGTCGGCACCGGGCTCATCGGCGCGTCGATCGGGATCGCCCTTCGGGGACGGGGTTGGACGGTGAGCGGGGTGGACGACGCCCCGGGCATGGCCAAGCGGGCCGTGGCCCTGGGCGCCCTCGATGTCGAGGGGTTCGACGACGATGCCGACGTCGTGTTCGTGGCCACTCCGGTGCGTGCTTCCGAGGCGGTGATCCGAGACGTCCTGGGCCGTCCGGGCCGGCGGCCCGACGCCATCGTGACCGACGTGGGAAGCGTGAAGGGCCCGCTGGTCGCCGCAGTCGACCATCCCTCGTTCGTCGGCGGCCATCCCATGGCCGGCTCCGAGCAGGTCGGGGTGGACGGGGCCAACGGCGACCTCTTCGTCGGAGCCACCTGGGTGCTGACGCCCACCGCCCTGACCGACCCGATGGCCTATACGCGGCTGCGGAGCCTGCTCGTCGACTTGGGCGCCAACGTCGTGGCCCTGGCCCCGGCCCAGCACGACTCGCTGGTCGCGGTGGTGTCCCACGTGCCCCACCTGACCGCGGCCACCCTCATGGACCTGGCCGCCGGGCTGGGCGAGGAACATGCCGCCCTGTTGCAGCTGGCCGCCGGAGGCTTTCGGGACATGACCCGCGTCGCCGCCGGCCAGCCCTCCATCTGGCCCGATATCTGCGATGACAACGCCACGGCCATCGTGGAGACTCTGGACCTGCTCATCGAAGCCCTCCGCACCATGCGAACCCGGGTGGCCGACCACGATCACACCGAGTTGCTCTCGGTCCTCACCCGGGCGGCCACCGCCCGCCGGGGCCTGGCCGCGCTCGTCCCCCGTCCTGACGGCCTGGTTGAGGTCCGGGTCCCGGTCCCGGACCGGACCGGCGTGCTGGCCGAGATCACCACCCTGGCCGCCGAGCTGGGGGTCAACCTGGTGGACGTAGAGATTGCCCACTCGGTCGAGGGGGATCGCGGCGTCCTGGTCCTCACCATCGACGGGCAGTCGACGGCAACCCTGGTCGATGCCCTGACCGAGCGGGGGTACCGGTCGTCGAGCGGCGAGCTGGGCCCGACCTGATGAGCAGGATCGGCGCCGGGGCGAGCGACGCCATGCAGGTCCGGGGGGGCAACGCCTTGGTGGGATCGGTCCGGGTCCCCGGGGACAAGTCCATCTCCCATCGTGCCCTGCTGCTCGCCGCGCTGGCCGACGGCCGGTCCACCATCACCGGATTGTCCGACGGCGACGACGTCCATCGCACGCTGGCGGCCATCGACGCCCTCGGTGCCGAGGTGGTCGAGGACGACGGCACCGTCCGGGTGACGGGGGGTCGCTCTCGCCTCCACCCCGCCAGCGAACCCCTGGATCTCGGGAACTCGGGCACCGGTATGCGCCTGCTGGCCGGGGTGCTGGCCGGGCTCACGGGCACCACCGGCCTGACCGGCGACGACTCGCTGACCCGCCGTCCGATGGACCGGGTGGCCGAGCCCCTCGAGCTGATGGGGGCAACCGTGACCGGTCACGGGGACCGGTGCCTGCCGCCGATCCAGATCACCGGGGGTCGGCTGCACGGCATCGACTATCGCCCGCCCATGGCCAGCGCCCAGGTCAAATCGGCGGTCTTGTTGGCCGGGATCGCCGCCGAGGGGGAGACGATCGTCCGAGAGCCGGTCCCGACCCGGACCCACACCGAGGACATGCTGGCGGCGGCGGGGGCGACCATCTCGGTGTCGAACGAGGGCGGGGAGCGGGTCATCCGAGTGCGGCGCTCCGACCTCCGCCCCGGGATGACCCTGGTTCCCGGTGACCCGTCCCAGGCCGCCTTTTGGATCGTGGGCGGGTTGGTGGTCCCCGGCAGCACGGTCACCGTCCCCAATGTCTATCTGGGCCGGCAACGGGCCGGCTACCTGGACGTCCTCCGCCGCATGGGCGCCCACATCGAGGTGCTCGAGCAATCGGGGGAGACGGGCACGGTGGTCAGCCGCACGGCGACGCTGTCGGGGACCGAGGTCCGGGCCGAGGAGATCCCCTCTCTCGACGAGGTGCCCATCCTGGCCATCGCCGCCGCCGTGGCCGAGGGCGAGTCCCGCTTCCGCGACGTCGGCGAGCTGCGGGTCAAGGAGTCCGACCGGCTGGCGGCAACGGTGGCCATGCTCGCCGCGCTGGGCGCCGAGTCCGAGGTACGGGGGGACGACCTGGTGGTCGCCGGTGGGGCCACGTTCCGAGCCGGGCAGTTCGACTCGCGCGGTGATCACCGGATGGCCATGGCCACCGCCATCGGCGGCGTGGCCTGCCCGTCGTCATCCGATGTCACCACGATCATCGGCTGGGGCTCGGTGGGCACCAGCTATCCCCGCTTCTCGATCGACCTGTCCACGCTGTCCGAGGCGAGAGCGGTGGGCACGTGACCGCCGGACCCACCATCGCCATCGACGGCCCGGCCGGAGCCGGGAAGTCGACGGTGGCCCGAGCCGTCGCCCAGCACCTGGGTCTGGACCGGCTGGATACCGGGGCCATGTACCGGTCGGTGGCCTGGGCCGCTCTCCAGCGCCACATCGATCTCGACGACCAGGCTGCCCTGGCCCGCCTGGCCGAGACCATCCGGATCGAGGTGGGGGAGCGGGTCGTGGCCGACGGCACCGACGTCACCAAGTTCATCCGCCAGCCCGACGTCAACCGGGCGGTGTCGGTGGTGGCCGCCAACCCGGCGGTCCGCGCCGCCCTGGTGGCCCGGCAGCGCCAGTGGGTCCTCGACCATGGTGGCGGGGTGGTCGAGGGGCGAGACATCGGATCGGTGGTGTTCCCCGACGCCGACCTCAAGGTATTCCTGACCGCCAGCCCCGAGGAGCGAGCGCGCCGCCGCTCCGAAGAAGGTCCGGACGGCGTGGCCCGACGGGATCGGCTCGACAGCACCCGGGCCGCGTCCCCCCTGGAGGTCGCCGATGGTGCTCAAGTGGTGGACACCACCGGTCGCCCGGTGGACGAGGTGGTGAAGGAGGTCCTGGGATGGCTTTGAACACGGGCACAGAGGCAGACCCCGGCGAATTCTCCCCGGGAGAGGTGGCCGTCGACACCCGCTTCACGCCGATCTACCGGTTCTTGCGCCTGTTGGTGCGGGGTGTCAACCGGCTTCTCTTCCGCGCCACCGTGGAGGGGAAGGCGCTCGTGCCCGCCGACGGCCCGGTGATCATCGCCCCCATCCATCGCTCCTTCGTCGACTTCTTCGTGGTCTCCGAGGTGACCAGTCGCAAGCTCCACTACATGGCCAAGGACAGCTTGTGGAAGCGACCGCGCTTCGGTCGTTTCCTCTTGTCCATCGGCGCATTTCCCGTGCACCGGGGGTCAGCGGATCGCGAGGCGTTGCGTCGGGCCCAGAACGTCCTCGAGGCCGGTGAGGTCCTGGTTCTCTTCCCTGAAGGCTCCCGTCGGATTGGCTCGACGGTGGACGAGCTCCTCGAGGGCGCCGCCTTCCTGGCTGCTCGCACCGGCGCCACCATCGTGCCCGTGGGCATCGGGGGGACGGTCTCGGTCATGCCCAAGGGGACCCGCTACCCGCGACCCTCCAAGGTGCACATGATCGTGGGCCAGCCGCTGGCCGCGCCGGCCCGGTCGGCGTCGGGTCGGGTGCCCCGCAGTCAGGTACACCAGGTGACCGAGGACCTGCGCGCGTCACTTCAGGACCTCTACCAACGGGCCGTGGCCACCACCGGCCACCCCTGACCTTCTGATCAGCGGCGACGGCCGAACGAGACCCGCACCCAACTGGTGAGGATCACCCGGGCGTACTGGAGCCCGAAGAACAGGTTCCCGCCCTTTTTGGACTGGCCCGAGGCCCGGGGGTGCCAGATGATCGGGCGCTCACCGATCCTCCACCCCCGCGCCGCGGCGGTGATGACCACCTCGGCCGTCTGGTACTGGTCCTCGCGGAGGAACGGCAGGATGTCGGCGATGGTCTCGGCCCGGAACGCCCGGTAGCCGTTGGACGTGTCGGTCAGGTGCTGGCGGGTGATGGCGTTGAGGGCCGAGGCATAGAGCCGGACCCCGGCCCGACGGAACCGGTCCGTGGTCTGGTCCACCCCGAGCCGGCGGGAGCCGATCATGAAGTCGGCCTGATCATCGAGCAGGGGGGCCAGCAGGGTGTCGATCTCGGTGGGGTCGTTCTGGCCGTCGGCGTCGAGGGTGACCACGTAGCGGGCGCCGTGGGCCAACGCCAGCTCATAGGCCAGGCGGAGGGCCGCACCATGACCCAGGTTGACCGGGAGGATGCAGGTGGTGACGCCGGCCTCGAGCGCCACGCGGTCGGTGGCGTCATCGCCGCCGTCCACCACGACCAGGGTGGAGATGCCCAGACCTTGGACGGAATCGGGCATCGACTTCAACACGTCGCCCAGGTTGGCCTCTTCCTCGTAGGCGGCGATGACGGCGACCACCGGTTCGAAGGTCAGGTCCGGGTAACGGTCGGCGAACTGGGCCCGGGCCAGGTTCATGGCCATGTCCCACAGAGCAGCCCGGCGACGGCTCTCCCGGTTTCCGGGGCGGGTGAACCACCGATGGCGCTGGGTGGCCATCAGGCCACGTGGGGATGGCCGAAAATCGCCCGGACCTTGGGTGCGAAATGCTCGAGCGTCTCGGTCGGATAGTCCGGATCGAAGCTGTTCTGATCCCACTCGTCGGCGAAGCGCTCGGCATCGGCGAACCAGGGCTCGTCCCGGTACTGGTCGCGCTGGTTGGGGTCCAACCCGAAGTGGTGGTAGTAGTGCTGCCCCTGAAAATCCTGGTGGGCGACGATGACGGCGGTGATGGCCGGGTCCACGTAGGGCCGGAGCATTTCGGCGGCGATCCGGGGGTGGTTGGGCACCGAGATGGCCTTGCCGATGTCGTGGCAGAGGGAGGCCACCACCCATTCGTCGTCGGCCCCCGCTTCTTCGGCCCGGGTGGCGGTCTGCAGGCAGTGGGTCAGCTGGTCCACGGCGAACCCGTCGGTGACCTCGGCCAGGGACTCGAGCAGTCCCAGTATTCGATCGGCCACCCGGTCCTGATTGTTCATCGTCTCCTGGCCGATGACCGCCCATTGCTCGGCGGTGGAGACGTCCATGCTGGGAAAGCTCGGGGCAATCGACATAGTTACAGTTTCGCGCCGAAATGCAGTCGACGTTGGCTGCTCAGAGGGCCAGCGCCCGAAGGACGTCGGCCGCGGCTGTCGATCGATCGTCGCCCAGGATCGGACCGGTGTCGGCGACCGGAGCGGCGGCCAGGAACGCCACCGTGGTGGCCAGGCCCTTCAACAGGTCCCGCAGCTCGGGTGGGGGAGGGAAGTACTCCTCTTCCACCGTGACCGGGATGGCCTCGACACCGAATTGGGGGGCCAGCCGCTCCACCACCGCTTGGACCAGGGACTCAGGAGCCGAGGCGCCGGCGGTGACGCCCACGGTCCCGGTCAGATCGGTCGGCACCTCGGAGGCATCGTTGACCCGCACAACCCGGGCGCTGCCAAAGGCGACGGCCACTTTCTCCAAGGCGATGGTGTTCGACGAGTTGGGAGAGCCGATCACCACCACGGCATCGGCCTTGCCGGCGATGGCCTTGAGTGCGGCCTGGCGGTTGGTGGTGGCGAAGCACAGGTCGCTCCGGTTGGGCATCCACAGGTCAGGGAACCGTTCACGGGCCCGGTCGACGATGCCGGCCCAGTCGTCGTGGCTCAACGTGGTCTGGGCCAACAACGCCATCGGAGGGGCGTCGGCCCTGGAGGTCTCCCGCTCGGCCAGGGCGTCGACTTCCTCGACCGTCTCCACCAGCCGAACCGAATCGGGCGCCACCGCCATGGTGCCCGCTGCTTCCTCGTGGCCATGGTGGCCGACGTAGATCACCGTGTAGCCCTTCCGGGCCCGGACCTTCAGCTCGTGATGGACCTTGGTCACCAGGGGACAGACGGCGTCGACCACGACCCGTCCCCGGTCGCGGGCGGCGACGACCACCTCGGGGGCGGTCCCGTGGGCCGAGAGCATCAGCGGGGCGCCCTCGGGGACCTCGCCGACATCGTCGACGAAGACCACGCCCAGACTGCTGAACTCGTCCACCACGTGCCGGTTGTGGACGATCTCGTGATAGCAGTACACGGGAGGCTCAAAGATCCGTACCATCCAGCCCAGAGCCTTGATGGCCTTCTCCACGCCGGCACAGAAGCCCCGGGGTTCGGCAAGGAGTACTCGGTCGACGGGCACAAGACCAGGTTACCGTCGCGCCCGGTGGCGTCCGAGCCACCCCGGGGGCGGGGCGGGAAGCACCGGCTGACCGGGTAACCTGGAGAAATGTCGGTGCCTCGGGACACCACGGCACCCCGCGTGGTCGCCGTGTCGGAGGCGTCGCCGGCCGACCGATCCGGGCTCCGGCCTGGGGACGAGCTCCTCTCTCTGAACGGGCGGTCGCCCCGCGACGTCATCGAGTACAGCCTTCTGGTCGACGAGGCCGATCTGGACCTCGTGGTCAAGCGTCGCGGGCGCGGGGATCCCTTCCCATTGGTCGTGCACAAAGAACACGGTGAGCCACTGGGCGCGGAGGTGTCCTCGGCCGTGTTCGACCGGGTCCGCACCTGTGACAACCATTGCGAGTTCTGCTTCATCCACCAGCTGCCCAAGGGGATGCGCCGGAGCCTGTCCTTGAAGGACGACGACTACCGGCTCTCGTTCCTCTACGGGAATTTCACCACCCTCACCCGGTTCACCGAGATGGACCTGGAGCGGGTGCTGACCGAACGGCTCAGCCCGCTCTTCGTCTCCATCCACGCCACCGACCCGGACATCCGGGCCAACCTGCTGCGCAACCGCCGAGGGGCCACGAGCCTTCGGTGGCTGGGGGCGCTCCTCGACGGCGGGATCGAGGTCCACGGGCAGGTGGTCGTGTGCCCGGACCGCAACAACGGCGACGTGCTGGCCGACACGCTGGCCGGCGTCTTGGACCGGTACCCGACGATGGCCACGGTGGCGTGCGTGCCCCTCGGGCTCTCGCGGTACTCCACTGAGGGGGCGATGCGGCCCCATACCCAGGCCGAGGCGGCCGAGGTGTGCGACATCGTCGACGAGTGGCAACAGACGTTCCTGTCCGCCCTCGGGCGACGGATGGTCTTCGCCGCCGACGAGTACTACGTCATGGCCGGACGCCCCTTCCCTGAGGCCGAGACGTACGAAGGATTCCCCCAGCACGAGAACGGGCTGGGAATGGCCCGGGCCTTCGAGGGGGCGTTCCGGGGGGACGAGACCTCGGCGTTCGGGGTCAGGCCCGGCTTCTTCGCCTGGGTGGACGGTGCCCCACCGCTCGGTTACCGGGCCCCAAGGGGAACGGGACGGGGCGACCGGTCGAGCGGCCAAGCCCCGGTCGGCATCCTCACCGGCGAGTTCGGCGCCACGGTGCTGGCCCCGCTGGTGGCGGAACTGGACCGGAACGACATCAGGCTGATCCCGGTGCGCAACGACTACTTCGGGGGCACGATCGGCGTGTCGGGGCTGCTGACCGGGACCGACCTCACCCGTGTTCTCGCCGACGAGCCCGCGGGCCATCGCTACCTGCTGCCCGACGCCTGCTTGTCGCAAGGACGTTTCCTCGATGACTTGACCGTCGACGACCTCCCGCATCCGGTCGAGGTCGTGGCCACCGACGGCCTCTCGCTCCGGCGGGCCCTCGACGGACCGGCCCCGGTGGCCAACGGGACCGCGCGTCACCCCCGGGTACCGGTCAGCCTGGGAGCATCCCGATGAGTGCGCCAGCTTCAGCTGTCTCCGGTCGCGAGCGTCCGCTGGTGGTCATCGCCGGTCGGCCCAACGTGGGCAAGTCGACACTGGTCAATCGGATCGTCGGTCGCCGGGCGGCGGTGGTCGAGGAACGGTCCGGAGTCACGCGCGACCGCAAGGAGCTCGATGCCGAGTGGTGCGGCCACCCCTTCACCGTGGTGGACACCGGCGGTTGGCTGACTTCGGACGATCCGCTGGACGCGCAGATCAGCGCGCAAGCGGAGCGGGCCATCGCCGAGGCCGACGTCGTGCTCTTGGTGGTCGACGTCACCGTGGGCCTCACCGACGAGGATCTGGCCGTGGCCCGGTTCCTCCGTCGCTCGGGGCGGCCCATCCGGGTGGTGGCCAACAAGGTGGACTCCTCCCAGCGGGAGACCGACGCCTGGGAGGCAGTCTCGCTCGGGTTGGGCGATCCCTGGCCGGTGAGCGCACTGCACGGGAGAGGAACGGGCGACCTGCTCGATGACGTCGTGTCCCTGCTGCCTGATCCCCGGGTGCAGGGCCCGGCCGAAAACGGGCGAGCAGGCGACGAGGACGAACCGGCCGACGAAGAGGACGCGCCCCCGATGCCACGGGTGGCCATCATCGGCCGGCCCAACGTGGGAAAGTCGACGCTGTTCAACCGCCTGGTAGGCGACGAGCGGTCGGTCACCCACGACGCGCCGGGCACGACCAGGGACGCGGTGGACACCGTGGTCGAGACGCCGGAGGGAACGGTGTGCTTCATCGACACCGCGGGCATGCGCCGCAAGTCGCGCACCGAACGGGGAACCGAGTACTTCTCGGTGCTGCGGGCGCTGGAGGCGCTCGACCGGGCCGACATCGCGTTGCTGGTCATCGACGCTACCGCCGGGGTCACCCATCAGGACCAGCGCCTGGCCGAACGGGTGGGGGCGGCCGGGTGCCCGACCGTGGTGGTGCTCAACAAGTGGGAGCTCGTTCCCACCGAGGATCGCGACGACATCTTGGAGGACATCGGGGACCGGCTGGCCTTCCTGGGTGATGCCCCGGTGCTGAAGATGAGCGCGCTGAGCGGGTTGGGCGTGCACCGCATCCTCCCGGCGGTGGCTGCGGCCGAAGAGGCGTACCACTCCCGGATCCCCACCGGGGAGCTCAACCGGGCCATGAAGTCGATCCAGGCCGCGCACCCACCGGTCGGCGCCAAGATCCAGTACGCGGTGCAGGGAGCGAACGACCCGCCGACGTTCACGTTGTTCACCAACGGCCGCCTGCAAGCGACCTATCTGCGCTACGTGGAGCGGGGGCTGCGGGATCGGTTCGAGCTCGGACCGACGCCCATCAAGCTGCGGGTGCGAGCCAAGGGACCCAACGGAGGTGGGGGTCGACGGCGATGATCACCCTACTGACGAGAGTGAGCGTGGATCGTGCCCTGGTGTGAGACCTGCGATCGTCAGGTGGAAGACGACGAAGTGAGTGAGGAGGGGGAGTGCCTGACCTGCGGCGAGCACGTGGCCCAGCACCGGAGGATCCCCTGGCAGTTCAAGATCATGATCTACATCACGATCATCTACCTGGGCTACCGGGCCTACCAAGGGGTGACCTGGGTCGTCCACCACGTGTGACGTCGGGAGGTCATCGAGCAACGCGACGTTTCCGGACCGGCTCCTTCGCCCGTATAACTGATGTCAAGCAGGTCTGAGCGTCGCTGGCACCCTGTAGGAACCATCGGACAGGTTGCGGTGATGGTCGGGGGCGTGGGGGAGGGGTCACCATGTACGGCGTCGAACAGGGGGAGCTGGTAGGCGAAGGTCACGGCGTACGAGGGCACCCGATCATTGAGGGGTTCTGGCGCACCCTGAAGGCCGCCTGGCCGGCGGCGCTGGCCATGGGGGCCACCGTGGTCGTCATCGTGGTCGGGACGGTGACGCCGGCGGCCGCGGCCGTCAACGTGTCATCCGTCGGACACATCCCGTCGGCCGAGCGCCAGGCGCTACAGGCGGCCCACGCCTTCACCACCCGTCCGGTGCGGTTCATGTTCGTCGGCGACTCGCTTTCGGTGACCTTGCAGGTCGGCTTGGAGGTCGACGCAGTGCACCGCTGGGGCGTCAAGGTGATCAACGAGGCCAAGTTGGGCTGTGACCTCGACGATCTCCCCACCATCTCCACCACCAACGGCCAGGAGGACCTTCCCGACCAGAGCGTCACCTCGTGCTCCCACTGGGAGACGCTGTGGTCCGGTGAGATCGACGCGACCCGGCCCGAAGTCGTGGGCGTGCTGATGGGCCGGTGGGATATCCTCGACCACGTCGACGGCAACCAGCTCGTCCATATCGGCGAGCCAGCGTGGGACGCGGATCTCACCGACGAGCTTGACCACGTGGTCACAGTGCTGTCGGCCCACGGGGCGAAGGTGGTCTTCTTCACCATGCCCTACATCGATCCGCTCAACGAGACGTTGAACGGATCGCTCTCGCCCTACGACAGCCCGACGCGGGTGGACGAGTGGAACCACATCCTGGACGTGGTAGCGGCACACCACCGCGGGGTGGTGACGGTCATCGACCTGAACCAGATCCTCGACCCCCACGGGCACTTCCAGACCGACGTCGACAGGGTCGTCGTCCGGTGGCCGGACGGCATCCACATCTCGAAGCCGGGTGGTGAGTGGCTGCAGCCCCGGGTCCTCCCGACCATCGGCCAGCTCGGCCTGGACGCCCGTGCGAGTATGCAGCGACGTTCGACCCAGACGCCTGATTCCGAGAAGGGCAGAGCAAAAGCGGCGGTGAAGGGAACGTGAGGGCCGCGTCCTCGTCCCGGACGCGCTAGGGCAAGTCCCGGCGGACCGTGCTCGCCGTCCAGGGCTATCCCAGGGGACGAGTACGATGCTCAGGCGACCATTCCAGAGACCAATTTCAGCGTTGCTACTTTCGGCGCTGCTTACTTCCGGAGTGGGTAGGACAGGTCAGGGTAGAAATACCCCCTGACCTGGTGGTTGGTAGTGCGGGCTGTGGCGCAGCTTGGTTAGCCGCGCTTGACTGGGGGTCAAGAGGTCCCGGGTTCAAATCCCGGCAGCCCGACCACGCAGGTGAGGGCCGGTTGCCGGGTACGGTCGCCGGCCCTCTTGCTGTCTCGTGCCAGCACTACCGTGCTCATCCTCAATGCCAATCCACAAGCCGATGTGGAAATCGGGAACGGTTCAATCCAGGCTGGTCGTCAGGTAGCGGAAGGCAGCACCACAGCTTCCTCCAAATAATTACCGTCTGTTAGCAAAGCGGTCAACTGAGGTTCAGATCGCATCGTTACCATTTTCTCAGCTGAGAAACCGTGGCCTCTCGAGCGGGAACGGGCACCGTCGAACGTTCAAGAGGCGATCGTAGATCCACCGTCAGCCAACCGCTCGACCCTGTAGAGGAGACCAATGTCCAGGACTCGTCTCGTCCCACGCACTGTCCGCCGTCGGTTGGCTTGCGTGGTGGCCCTTATGGTGTTTCTCGGGCCAGTGATGGCCTCTCCTGCGTTCGCCGACGGCGGGAACGGGAACGGGAACGGCGGCGGGAACGGGCAGGGGCCGGGCCGGACTGACCTCGAGCCCGGCAATCTGCTCGTCAGCCGGAGTGTCTACGAGAACGATTCGGGCATCGTCGCCGGCACCACCGCATTGCCCCCGGGGTGCGTGAGCGGATGTGCCGTCGCCACTGCTGACGGTACCTATCCACAAGTCTGGAACAACGACACCGTCGACGGGAGCTTCGGGGTCACCTCGAGGATCTTCCTGGACCAACTCACACCCTCGGGTGCGCCCGTCAACTCGTTGGAGGTGCCGAACAGTACGCAGGACGGGGTGCCATCGACCAAGGACCAGATGGTCACGAGCTTCTCGTCGAAGTCCGAGATGGCGCTCAATCTCTCCACCGACGGTCGGTACGTGACCTTCATGGGCTACGCCGCGCCGGTGGGTGCACTTGACGTCTCCAACTCCAACACCCCCGGAGCTGTCGACCCCACAAATCCTGTGCCCGGTGCGACTTACCGCATGGTGGCCCAGCTCGATAGCCACGGAAAGTTCCACTTCACCGAGACCAACGCCTATAGCGGGAACAACGGGCGGGCGGCGATCCTCAACGATGACTGGGGTGCGGACACGCTCTACACGGCGGGCAATGCCGGCAACGGTTCGAACCCACAGCCCGAAGGGGTGGTCCTCGGTGCCGGTGCCCAGCTCCTCAACCCCGAGACGAGGGCCGAGGTCGCCCAACAACCCGGGTTACCAACCCCGGTGGGCAGCTTCAGCATTACCCAGCTGGGCGACAAGGCGGACAAGGTGGGCAAGGACGACAACTTCCGCGGGTTGACGATCTCTAACAACGTTCTCTACTACAGCAAGGGAAGCGGCAGCAACGGCGTCAACACCGTCTATTTCCTCGACACGACGGGCACGGCGTGCCCGACCGGAGTAGGCCTCCCGACACCAGGCGCACCGCTGCCCACCACCACGCTGGCCTACGACGCGACCACCGGTCTGACGCCGAACAACATGTGCATCCTCAGGGGCTTCCCGACGACGCTGGCCAAGACGAGCACGGACTCGTTTCCCTTCGGCATGTGGTTTGCCAACCCTGACACCCTCTATGTTGCCGACGAGGGCAACGGGAACAATACCTACTCGGCCACTACCGGGCAGTACACGGCCGCCGCGGCCCAGACCAAAGCCGGACTCCAAAAGTGGGTGTTCGACACCGCTTCGGGCACGTGGAAGTTGGCCTACACCATCCAGCAGGGGCTGAACCTGGGTCAGCCGTATACCGTCTCCGGCTACCCGAGCGGGAACAATCCCGCGACCGGGCTTCCCTGGGCGCCCGCGACCGCGGGTCTGCGGAACATTACCGGGCGGGTCAACGCCGACGGGACGGCCACCATCTGGGCGGTCACCTCGACCGTGAGCGGCAATGGGGACCAGGGCGCCGACCCCAACAAGATCTTCGCCGTCACCGACCCGCCGGGCACGACCGCAATGCCAGCCACTGACAGCTTCGTGCCCGTCGATGCCGCCGGCTACGGGGAAGTCCTGCGCGGCGTGTCGTTCACCCCGGGTACGACGAGCTGAGGATCGCCGGAGCTCGGAACCGCCGACATGTTCCCCGCCTGTCCAGCTGAATCCCCCTGAGGAGGATCGATCCGATGAACGCAGCGACGCGAACCGGGCGAATGATCGGAGCCGTCATAGCCGGGGTAGGCGCCCTGACGCTCTCCCTGGTGGGAGTGGGCCAGGCTGGGGAGCCGAGCGTGTCGGCGTCACCCGCGTCATCCGCCTCTCCGGCCGGTTGCCAGTTGGGGAACGGGGTCACCCACGTCGTCGAGCTCACCTTCGACAACGTGCACTTCTTCCGGGACAATCCCAACGTCCCCTCCGACCTCGAGATGATGCCCAATCTCCTCAACTTCATCGAGAGCAACGGGACGTTGCTGTCCAACAACCACACCCCGTTGATCGCCCACACGGCCAACGACAGCTTGACCACCTACACCGGCCTGTACGGCGACCGCCAGGGCATGCCGGTGAGCAACTCCTACCAGAGCTACAACACGAACGGCACGACCGACCCGGCCGGTTCGTTTGCCTATTGGACCGATCCGGTATTCAACACGGCGTCGACCCCGACTACCGGCCATGACACGAACCCGTCGATGGTCTACTCAGCGACGCCGCCGGCGACCACCTCGCCCGCTCCGACCCCGAATCAGATCACGCCGGCGCCGTGGGTACCCTTCACCCGCGCCGGATGCGACGTCGGTGAAGTGGCAACGGCGAATACCGTGCTCGAGAACACCTCGGTGGATCTGTCGAAGGTCTTCGGTGCCAACTCACCCGAGGTCGCGCAACTCAACGCCGATCAGGACTCGTACAAAGACGCCGAGACGGCTGACTACGTCGGTCTCGGCGTTCACTGCGCCCAGACCAGCCCGACGTGCTCATCGGCCAAGGCGGTGAAATACGGACAGACCACCGCCAGCCCAACCGCAGTCCCTGATGTCCTGCCGACCGAGCCCGGCGGCTACAACGGCTTCACTGCCCTCTTCGGCCATAAATACCTGGCCTCTCAGCTGGGCGCGGGAACCCCGAATCTAACTCGAAACGGCTATCCCGTCACCAATGGGGCCGCCAACCTGGTGGACCTGAATGGCAACGAGATCGACGGGGCCTACGTCAACAACCACCCGGGTTTCCCCGGCTTCGGGAGCATCAACGCGTCCCAGACCTTGGCGTACATGGCGGACATGCAGGAGTCCGGGGTCCCCGTCACTTACGGGTACATCTCTGACATCCATGGCAACGAGCACATTCCGGGCCTCGCGGCCTGTAACGGCGCTCCGGCGGCGCTCGGCAGCGGCAACCCCTGCTATGTCGCTCAGGCCCAGTACTACAACCAGGCATTCGGGCTCTTCCTTCAGCGACTGGCGGCCGATGGCATCACCCCGGCCAACACGGAGTTCGTCGTGAGCTCGGACGAAGGTGACCACCAGGCCGCGGCCAATGTCGGCCGTGCCATCCAGCCGACGCCGGCGACCTGTGACGGGGCGACGGTCACCGGAGCGACGGTCACCCCCGATGTCCCCTGCACGTACCCGGCCGGCTCGTTTGGCGAGCTCGCGGCAAACGTCAACGGTCTCTTGGCCACCCAGAAGAACGACACCACCCCGTTCTCGCTCGAGAATGACACGGCACCCGAGTTCTATGTCACCGGGAATCCCGGTCCGAGCACGACGGCGGTGCGCACCCTCGAGCACGACGTTGCCGGGTTGACGGCCAGCAACCCCTACTCGGGCAATCCCAACGAACAGATCACCAACTATCTGGCGGATCCGACCGAGGAAGCCATCTTGCATATGGTGAATGCCGATCCGGCACGAACACCGACCTTCGCGATGTTCGCCAAACCCGACTACTACGTCTCGCAGGGCAACGCGACCTGCGCGAACGCCACCGGACCATCCCCGGCCGACTGTGTCGACCAGAACCCGTCATACGCCTGGAACCATGGTGACTACGCCGCGGAGATCAACACCAACTATCTCGGCCTGGTGGGGCCGGGTGTAGCGGGGCTGGGACTCGACGGCTCTCCGGCCAATGCCGGACCCAACTCGGCCGGCGCACAGAGCGGCCAGACGACGATCCCGGGAAGCGGCACCACGGGCACGTGGATCGACGAGACCGATGTGCGACCGACGCTCATGCACCTCACCGGTCTCACCGACGACTACCAGCACGACGGGCGGGTGATAACCGAAGTCCTCACTGACAACCACGGCGAGCTCCATTCGCCCCGAGTCGAGGAGTTCGCACAGTGCTACAAGCAGCTCGACTCGAGTGTGGGCCAGTTTGGAACGTCCACGCTCAAGGCCGACACTGCGGCTATCGAAGGAACGAGTGCCGGCGATGCCGCCTATACCGCGACGGTTTCCAAGCTCACCCAGCTCGACCAGCAGCGCGACCACGTAGCCCAGCAGATGAAGGACGAACTGGATGCAGCCACCTTCTCCGGCCGGAACATCCCCGACCGACAGGACCTAACCCGATCATGTGAGTCCCTCATCGCCCAGGCGAACACATTGGCCGGTGGTGGTGCTGACGGTGGTGGAACCGAATGGAATGCAGGGGGCTGAATCCGTCCGGGCCATCATGGGGGATTGGCGTCAGTCTTCACCAGCGAGCGCCACACTGGTCGGCTCGACAACGGTCCAACTGACCGAGCTGACGCTCGGTTCAAGGCTCAAACGGCTCACTGCCGCTTCGAGGGCGACGTCGTCGCGCCCGAACCGTTGCAGCTCCGCTTCGACCTCGACGAGGTCTGTCCCGGGATCGAGGTCCTCGCTACGGACCGCTGCGAAGGACGAATTCATCCCGCGAGATGGCTTGGACGACCAGTGCTCCGATGTGGGCTTCGTCGGCCGAATGACAGACGGCGCGGAACAGGTACACAGTCTCGATCTCGGTGTCCTCGGTGGCCGGCAACCGATCGAGGCGTCGAGCCACCGGGCGAAGCGCCACGTGAGCGACGACGACCAACAATGCGCCGACGACAGCTTCGATGATGTAGCCCGCTCCGGCCAGCACCCCGATCGACGACGAGCACCAAATGGTGGCCGCCGTATTGATCCCCCGGACGTTAACCCCATCACGCAGAATGACGCCGGCGCCGAGGAAACCGACACCTGACACCACGTAGGCGGCGATCCTGGTGGGGTCAACGCCCTGCTTCCCGCTCAGCAGGACGGCGAAGAGCTCGAAGAGCGCCGCACCCAGCGCGACGAGGGCATTGGTGCGAAGCCCGGCCATCCGCTGGCGCCATTGGCGCTCGACACCGATGAGGGCCCCGAGAGCAAGGGCGATCGTGGCACGATCGGCGAAGTCGAGCAGCGGGCTCGTCGGAGCGCTGATAAGGAAGCCGTTCATGGTAGACCCCTCTCACCCGTGGACCGCGACGTCGACGATCTTGACCACGACTAGGGCGAAGGCCACTATCAGGTAGCCGCGTAACGTCATGAGCCCGATCTTGCGTTGCGTTGACATGACGGGCTTGGCCAACACGTTGAGCGCCGGCATCCGCCACGACCGCCGGTCCTGCCATTCGACGGGAACTGTCACCGTTTGCCGAGAAGTCCGCCGCGCCTGCACCAGCAAGAACACGCCAATGAGGAGCCCGAAGGCCGAACCCCCGCCCAGAATGAGCTCGATTTCGCTGCCGGTGATGTTCGGGAACAACACGCTGGCCGTGAGGATGACCGATAGCAACACCAGCACCCAGATGACAACCGACGTGAGGGCATTGAGCTTCCTGCCGTTGACCCACGGTCCGAGTACAGCCTTGTCGTTGCAAAGCAGCAGCAAGAAGACGACCGCACTAGGAAGGAGCACGCCGGCGAGGGTCTGCACGCCCTCAGTCAGCAGGCCGAGGGGCACACCGGGGATGATGACCAAAGCAGCAGACACGGCCATCAGCGCGGCGTAGCAGCCATAGAAGCCCTTGGCCTTCTTCACCGGACGATGGAGTGAGTGGTTGAAGCCGAGGACGTCCGAGCTGGCATAGGCGGTGGCCAAGCCCACAGCCGAGGCACCGATGATGCTGGCATCGAGCAGGGCGATGGCGAAGAGGTCACCGGCTACATGAGAGACGTACTTCCCGAGTCCGGCGGCCACGCCTCCAGCATTGGTGAAGGTTCCTGACTCCGGATGCCCAGCAAAGACAGCGGCGGAGAAGCCGAAGATGGCGGCTGCGCCTACGACCACGATCCCGATCCCGATCCACAGATCTGCCCGCTCGTAGTTGAGAAATCGGGTGGTGATTCGCTTGTCGATGATGTAGGACTGCTGGAAGAAGAGCTGCCACGGGGCGACCGTCGTGCCGACGATCCCGATGACGAGGAGCATCACCGTCGAGACCTGTGCGCCGTGCGGGAAGCCCGGAACGATGAAGTTATGGGCCATCTGGCCGATCGGCGGATGCACCATGAGGTAGATCGGGATGAGCACGAGCGATCCCACGATCAAGACCAGGCAGATCCGTTCGAAACGCCGGAAGCTCCCGGTGCTCACTGCTCCGACAATGACGATTCCGGCCAGGATGACCGATGGAACCTTGGGGAGTCCGAGATACCCGACGGCAAGGGTGACGCCGATGAACTCGGTCACGATGGTCAGGGCGTTCAGGATGAAGAGGTCGATGACACTGAACGCTCCCCAGAACCTTCCGAAGCGCTCAAGGATGAGCCGGGCGTGCCCGACACCGGACACTGCGCCAAGGCGAAGCACCATCTCCTGGCAGACATAGAGGACCGGGATGAGCAGGAGCAGCGTCCAGAGCAGGTGGGTGCCGTAGTTCTGTCCCGCCTGGCCGTACGTACTGAACGCACCGGCATCGTTGTCGCCGACCATGACGATCAGTCCTGGCCCAATGATGGCGAACAGTGTCTTTGCCTTGGTCGAGAGGCGACGACGGGGAGCGGTGTCTCCGAGGGCGATGGTGCCCAGGGCGCCGCGGATGTCACCGAGATGAGCTTGGTCGAGGACAGCGGTGTCCTCGGATGGAGTGGTGTCGAGCGCAGTGTTCATCGACGGCACCTCTCCAAGACATGACGGGGTGCGCCGTCGCACAGGCGGATTGAGGGTGCTATCGAGGCGAGCCGCGTCTGATGCGCGGTCACGAACGTTCGAGTTGAGATCGGAAGAGTCATGGAAGTGTCCTTTCAGGAAACGTGGGCGCGTTGTACCAAGGGGTGCGAGCTAGCGGTGCGGAATGGACATGGAACGGGACAGAGAGTCCCCAGGGATGACGCACGGGGCGCGTCAAATGATCGAGCGGGCTCTCCAACGTCTCTCGAAGGCCACCCGCGACCCAGCCAGACGAATCTCCAGAACTGGACCGATGCGCCTTAGCGAGGGGTCAGCAAGAAATGGTGTTCGGTGAGGAGGCCGTCAAACCTGATCGAACGATGGAGGGAGCCAGGTACTGGGAGGTTCGGATTTCATTTGGCTCACCTCCTTCGGATCGGGGACGTTCAACTCGGACGCAGTTTATCTCGGATGTTGTCGGCTCAACCAGTCAACTGCTTTCCTCGCCGACAAGGTCGAAGCAACCGAGATCAGCAGGAGTGGACGAATCTGACCGAGCTCGGTTGACCAAAGCTGAGGCACGTCGTCTACGGGAGGGACACCGCCCGGTCGGGCGTGACGGCATCGAGGATGCCGAGGTGAACCACGTGGTAGCCGACCCCCAGGTGATGCAACAGAGCCACGAACGCCGGTTCCGTGTACCCACCGGGCCCGGTCTCTGAATCGGTGAACACGGTGGTCGCTGCGGCAGTCCGACCGGGCGGAAAGAACAGCCAGCTCGGCCGGGCGGCATGGGCCACCGCCGCCGTTGCTGTCGTCCAACGATTGACGTCGAGAGGTGACGGACTTACCACCACTCGGCCCGGTCCCAGGAAATCAAGGTCGTACGAAGTCCAGTACGTTCCGTACGCGTAGCGGATGTGCGCGTTGGCCATGTTGGTGACCGCTTGACGTATCGGCTCATCGGGATCATGCCAGGCACTGAAAAATGCACTCGATCCGATCACCGGCGTGGCCGCGGTGATCTGCCCGTCGATGATCGTGAGCAGGCCGGTGGCGGCGATGGCGAGGGCGCCCAACGCCAGTGCCGTGAATGTGTGGAGGGCGGCGGCTTGTCGGCCCGACCGGAGACGGTGCCGCCGGTGCCGGGGAGCGACTTCCTCGTTTCCAATGGGTCCCGCACCCGCGGCAGCGAATACGAAGGTCACGATGATGGGGCCGACGTAGACGCCGTACCGACCGTCGGGCCAATAGCCGGTCGCGGGATTGGCCGCCATCAGAAAGGGCAAGACCACCACCCCGAGGGCGAGGGCCAGAGGCCGGACGTCCCCGCTCCGAGCTGACCGTACCGCTTGCACGCCTGCGGCCCCGATGACCAGCGCGGCGGCGACCATCAGGACGCGACCGAGGACTGGTCCGCCGATCCATGCTCCGGTGAGCAGGGTCTTGAGGCCGAGCTGCATCGGAAGGACCTGGTGAAAGAAGATCGATAGGCGGCCGGTGTACGTCGACTGCGAGACAGTCACCTGGGCGCCATAGTTCAACGAGGCAAATCCGTTGCCGATGTTGGTGTAGATCCATGGGATCGCTCCGACCACCGCGCCGAGTAGAGCCAATGCGACGCGCCCTCGGTACCACGGCGGCCGGCCCGCGACATTCCGATTCCCTGCCTTCATCTCCGAGGCGATCGTGGTCACGATGAGCACCAAAGCGGGAACCGCGAAGTAGACGAATTCTGGCGATGACCACCATCCGAGCCCGGCCGCGAGCCCGAGCAACAGGCAGGTCCACCTGCCGTCTTGCCCTCCTCGAATGCGGAGGGCGCAGAGCACCATTCCGAGCCCACAACACAAGGTGACGAACCGGAACCCCCCCTCACGGACCGAGTTCCAGACATAGGCGTAGGGCCATACCCAGGCCGTCGCCCCGGCGAGCATCGCCAGGCGCCGAGACCCGGTCACGTCGGCGACGATCGCTCCGATAAGCACCGAGGCGATGGCCGACAGCACCACGGGCGCAGCGTTCAGGCCTACTGGCCCGTCGTTGACGAGGCGCATGAGCGAAGCGGCGTAGGGCTCGACCCCGCCGTAGGTCTGGCCCCAGTAGAAGGTGGTCAGGTGACCGGACCCGATCTGCCTGGCCATGAGGCCGACCACGGCCTCGTCGCCGGAGAGGTGAAGATGGGCGAGCAACCAGATCCGCTCGAGTGCGCCGACCACTCCGGCTCCGACAATGGTCACGGTGGACGCCAGCCGGACCCACGCCCCACCGACGCTGGTGGGCCGGTGCGACCTAACCAGAGGGTCATCGGAGCTCATAGCCGTCCTTGTCTACTGCACACGGGTTGCCAATGCTGCGAGTGTGAGCGGGTTGATCGATTTACCGTGGCCGACCCAGGCAACGTGAACGTTCGGCAAACCAGCCGCGAACTATTTCCACCACCGTTCGAGGGGCCGTTGCCGTTTTGGACGATGGCTATGAATAGACCTACGTTGGACCGTAGTCCTCACCGGCCCACGGCCAGCACCCTGATCTCAAAGGAGATTTGCTATGTCGAACCATTTCACTGGTCTCTCCCTCGGCCCGCCTCTCGGCGACCAACGACTCGACCTCTGCGACCTCTATGCCTTCCAGTCGCCCACGGACCCTGAGAGGACCGTGCTCATCCTCAATGCCAATCCGCAGGCTGACGCGCTTCATCCCGATGCCATCTACCGCCTCGCCATCGACAACGACGGCGACCTGTTGAACAACATCGCCTTCAGCTACGTGTTCTCCCCACCACGGGACGGCAAACAAACGGTCAACGTCTTTCTGGCCACGGGCGAGGAAGCGCAGTCGGTCGAAGCGGTGGGGAAGAAGATCTTCGCCGACGTCGAGGTCTCCTTCGGGGCGACGCCCAACATCGTCAAGTCGGACGGCTACACCTTCTTCGCCGGTAGTCGCAGCGACGCGTTCTTCTTCGACTACGACGGGATCAAGAACCTGTACGACACGAGCGGAACGAAGAACTTCACCGATCTCCACCTGGGCGGCACGTCTCCCTGGACCGGGGTCGACTCAAACACCGAAGCTAACGTCTTTTCGACGGTGATGGAGCTGCCCACGAGCGAGCTGGGGGCAAGTCCCGAGGTGCGCATCTGGGGGCGGTGCAGCGTGCTGCAGGACGGCAAGCTCCTCCATGTCGATCGGGCCGGTCACCCCTCGGTCAGCAGCTTCTTCAATACCGACGACACCAAGCTGGAGTTCAACGCCAGCGAGCCGGTCAACGATCGCGAACGCTGGACCGAACAGTTCGTCCACCTCATGGGGCATACCGGCAACTACTCCCGGGAGGAAGCCATCGCCGCCATCGATGCTCACGGCATCCTGCCTGACATGCTGACCTACGACCCGTCGAAGCCGGCCAAGTACCCCAATGGCCGTGTGTTCGCCGACGATGTCATCGATCACCGGCTCTCCTTCCTTTCCAAGGGAGAGATTCCGCCCGATGGCCTGGCGCCCCATACGGATATCCTCGAGGAGTTCCCCTTCATCGGCACGCCGCACCCGTCCACCTCCTGAGCGGGCGGGCCCCACTCGGCCCGGGAATACCTCGGCGGACCCCTTGAATCCGCCCTCTCAACCCAGACCTGAGCCGGTAGGGTCTTTTCAGCTCCAGTGGGACCGGGAGGATGACCACGCAGATCCAGCCCAACCGAGTGCATCGGTGACATCGTCCTTCCCCGGTTGGCGACCCTCGATCGTCCTGGGCCGTGGGATCCCTCGAGCCGATCGTCCGTCGCCACCGCCGATCAGGCTGAGCGGCGCCGATGGATCGCCCAAGCTCCGAGGCTGGCTACACCTCGCCGCCTTCGTGGCTGCGCTGCCGGCCGGGTTGTTGTTGGTGCGACGGTCGGGAGACCAGGGGAGCATCGTCCTCTACGCGGTCACGTTGGCCGCGCTGTACGGCGTCAGCGCGGCGTACCACCTCCTTCCCATGACCGCCCGTGCTCGTTTTTGGATGCGCCGGATGGACCATGCGGTGATCTACGTGTTCATCGCCGGGGCCTTCACACCGTTGTGCCTCCTGGTCGCCCCGGGAACAAACGGAAAGATTCTCCTGGCTGTGGCCTGGGTCGGCGCCGCTGTCGGTGTGACGATCAAGATGGTGAGCCTGGAGCGGACCCGGGTGCTCGCAGGCACGCTCTACATCGTGCTCGGCTGGTTGGCGATCGCCATGCTCCCCGCCGTTGTCCGGCGACTCGATGCTCGGGAGCTTTCCCTCCTCTTCGTCCAAGGGGCTCTGTATACCCTTGGCGCACTGGTGCTCGTCGTCCGACGTCCCGACCCCTATCCGGCCGTCTTCGGCTATCACGAGGTGTGGCACACCATGGTGGTCGTGGCCACGGCCTGTTACTACGTGGTGCTGTGGTCCCTGGTCGCCCACCCCGGCCCTTAACCGGTCGGACCGCACGGCTCCCCGCGGAGACCGTGAGTTTGAGGCAACCGGGCTCGGTCAGAACCGGACGTTCTCGCTCCAGTGGTCCAGGACCGAGGCGTCGCCGAGAATGTCGCCGCCTTCGGCCCGGTTGAGGAGCCGGAGCAGGATCGCCGATGCCGGCCCACGAAGCTCGGCGTCTGCGTCGGTATCGGCACCGCCCCTCACGGTGGTGAACGCGGCCAGGTCCACCGTCCAATCGCCGGGCACGTCGGTGCAGTGAAGGTGGACGGTTCCGGACAGGCCCTCGGGAGGACGCATCGGCCCCATGACCGTGAGCCACTCGTCGATGGCGTCGGCGGCCAGCTCCGCCTCGATCGGCTCGGGGCTCCCGGCCGCGGCCCGAGCATCCCACGAGTGCACCGCGGTCTCGTTGGCCATCCGCCGGAACCAGAAGGCGGCCGTCGGCGTTTGCTGTGCCCAGTTCCCCACGGGAGCGGCGGGGCCCTTCTCCATGCCGGCGGCGTACAGCCGGCCGGCCCCATCTCGGACCCACTCGAACAGTTCGGGCCCCCGCGGTGCGTTGCCCTCGGGCCGAGCCACGTCCATGTCGCCCGTGGCGATCACCTGAGCTACCCAGCGGTGGATCTTGGCGACGTGGCGCAGCAATGCGGTCACGTCCCAACCGGGACACGATGCCACCGGCGCATCCAGGCCGGCCGAACGGGCGGCGGCGACCATGGCATCGGCCTCCGCGGGCACTCGGGCAAGAAGTTCAGTCGGCTCGATGGGACAATCCTGTTCTCTCACGTAATGAAAAAAGCGCGCCGCCACTGGGACTCTAGGCCGTTCGCCGGTCCTCCGGTCCGGAGCGGGTCGCCGGGCGTCGCTATTCGATCATGGCCTGCAGGGCGGAGAGCACACCGGTCACCTGACCCTTGACCCGTGACTCGCCGAGCGAGGACCCGACGAAGCGGAAGGCCATCTGGGAGGCCTCGTCCCCAGGCCGGGGGTCACCCTCGGTTGCGAACGTCACGTGATCGATGACCAGCGAGCCCGGATGCACGTCCCACCACTCGTTCCCGAACAGGACCTTCGTCACCTTCGCCAGATCAACGTCGATCACCACTGGCGCCCCATGTACGAGTTCATGTCGGATCACGGTAATCGCTGCCGATGGCGGGCGGCGTCTTGGGGTCGGCGGGGGACCGCCATCCGCCGGCCCCAGAGCCCGATTGCCTAAGCTCCAGCCCCACATGTTGCTCTTCGATCGGGGACAGAGGGTGATGCACCGGTGAGCGATTACTCAGAGGGATCGGGGTGGTGGCAGGCATCTGACCGCAAGTGGTACCCGCCCGAACTGCACCCCGACTATGAGAGCCTGCCACCCCCGCCCCCCGGCCACGCGGGGCCGTCGCCCGCCGACCCCTACGGTCGCACCCAAGCCGTGAACCCGGTGGGAGGCCCAGTTCCCTCACCCGCCGACCAGCCCACCCAAGCGGTCACCGGCCCGGGCGACGCCACCAGAGTCGTACCGGCAGCATCCGCCGGCGCGCACCAACCCCCAGGACAACCGCCACCGGGGGGCAGCGATGACGAGGGGGGCGAGAAGAAGCGGAATTGGTGGCCATGGCTCATTGCCGGGCTGGCTGTCATCTTGATCGTGTTGGTCATCGTCCTCATCGTGTCCGGATCCAACTCCAACAGCCCGACGACCACGACGACGAGCAGTTCGACGACAACGACGACTCGGCCTCACACCACCCCGACCCGGCCCCCAACGACGACCACTTCGGTCCCTCCGCCCACGACAACCGCGCCCCCGCCGCCCACGACCACCACGACGGTCCCGCCGACCACCACCACGGTCCCGCCGACCACGACGACTACCTCGTAGCGGGTCCGTCGCTCGGACCTCCACCAGCCCGGGATCGTGGGCTCACCGACAAACCCCGTGCATCACGGCACCCTGCTACGAGGGGTCGCCCACTGGGGGCCGTGGCCCGCGTCAGCACGAGTGGGTCAGGTGCTCCGAGCTCAGCCGGCTCCGAGCACGCCGCGCCACGAACGCCAGGACAGGATCGAGAGGACCGAAACCGCCGACAGGATCGATCCGACCCCCAAGAAGCTGCCGATGGACAGGACTGAGCCGGCGGACCCGATGGATCCGACGGAAAGTACTGACCCGATGGAGTTGATCGACAGGACCGAACCCTTCGAGTTGATCGACAGCACCGAACCTACCGATCGGAGGGACAGCACCGAGGAGCCGTTGGTGTCGGACACGCCTCCATCATGGCACCGTCCCCATGGCACAGTCCCAGTGCACCGGGTCGCTCCGTTCCTCCTGAGCGCCCGCAGGGTCAGCTGCCGCTGGTGGCTCGCTTGGTGAAGTGGACCAGGGCCGGCGCCGGGTAGCTATCGGTACCGGGCCGCCAGCCCAGAGCCAGCTTCTGTTCGGCCACCCCATCCTCCGCCCAGACGTGGCACGTATTGCGGATGGCCAGCCTGCTCGATCCCAAGTCGGAAGCTCCCTCGTCCATTGCGCCGCTCGCCCGGGTCCGGGCGAGATGGGAGGTGGCGGCCTGGACGACCACCGGCCCGAGCGAACGGGCCAAGTGCTCCAGGTGCGTGCAACCCGACACGCCACCGAACTTCTGTTGCACCGCTCGCGTGTAGCCCCGGGCCACGTTCAGTCCGACCAGGCCGCGAAACGCTTCGACGATGGCCGGGCACTCGGTGTGGGGGAAGGTGTGCATCTCCGCTTCGGCATCGGTGATGGTGAAGTCGGCGATGCGGACGGTCACCCGCAACTCCATGTCGTGGACGCGTTCCACGGCCGGGGCTTCCGCCCACGGTCGAGAGTCCTGCAACCTCCCGACCACGGTGAGCGAATCGCCGGCATCGAACGCTTCGTATTCGATGGACCGTCGATGTACCGGCACCGGGGTGTCCGGATGAGCGACGCTCATTGGGGGGTAGACAGGTCGACGACCTCGTAGGCCCACAGCTCGCTGCTCATCGACACCGGAGGCGCGTCGCCACTGTCGCCGCCCGAACCGTGCGCGCTGCCTGAGCTGTCGCGCGCCGTGCGCGCCGCCGGAACCTTCCGAGGAACCACGATGACCGTGACCGAAAGCGGGAGATGCCACCCACGCCTCGAACGCGGCGTCGTCACGCCAGCGGGTTACGACGAGCCACGTCTCCCGATCATCGACGGGACGCATGAGCTCGAAGCCTTCGAAACCGTCGGCGCCGTCCACCGCCCCGGCGCGGTTGGCGAAGCGACGGGCCAACTCGTCCCCCGATTGGGAAGGAACGGTGATGGCATTGATCTTGATCACGGTCATGGCACGATCATTGCCGCATCATCGAGCGCTTCCAAATCGCCGGTTTCACCTGTCGTTTTCCTTGTGACATGTCACACCACCGTAATAACACGCGTGTGGTACCGTGGGGTCTCAGGTTGACGTTCAACCTTCGGTTGATGGTCAACCTCCGGTCGAGGTGGAGGAGCAGGGTTGATGACGGCACGCACCATCAGCGATGTGCCCGAAGACGGTTTTCGGGGACCGCAAGTCTGCTCGCTCGTCGGTATCACCTATCGCCAATTGGACTACTGGGCCCGAACCGGACTCCTTCGCCCGTCGATCGCTGACGCCCGCGGCAGCGGCAGTCAGCGTCGCTACTCGTACAACGACGTGTTGGAGCTGAAGGTCATCAAGCAACTGCTCGACGCGGGCCTGAAGTTGAAGCAGGCCCGTCAAGCCGTCCAGTGCTTGCGTGATGATCTCGGAGCAGACGTTGCTTCGGCCCAACTGGTGATGGCCGGATCGCGCTCGGTGCTGGCCCACTCCAACGGCGAGGTGGTCGACCTCCTCGCCGGCGGGCAAGGCGTGTTCAACGTGCTCCCGCTTTCCGGTGTCGTCAAGGAACTGGAGGCGGCCATCGTGAAGATCAGTGAGCCCACCGATCGCGCCCGCATTCCCGAGAGCCATCCGGCCGCTCAGTACTTGGCCACATCCGAGGCAGCCGAGCGTTGAGCGGATCGGCAACGACTCCAAATCAGGGCTTGTTGTCGATCACCGAGGGAACTCGGTTCGCCCACGACTCCGAGCGTCGCTTCGCTCGGATCCTTGACTTCTACGGAGTGTCATGGGAATACGAACCGGTCGAGTTCGCCCTACGGTGGGACGAGCAGGGAAGGCCCACCGCTGGGTTCCGGCCCGACTTCTGGCTCCCGGCCCGTCGGCTCTTCGTCGAGCTGACCACCATGAACCAGCCGCTCGTCACCAAGAAGAACGGCAAGGTCCGCCGGCTCCGAGAGCTCTACCCGGAGATCCGGGTGAAAGTGCTCTACCAGCGAGACACCCTCGCGTTGCTGGCCAAGTACGGGCTCGTGGGTGACGGACTGGGCGTGAGCCGGTCCGGCGGCTTCGCCCTCCCCGCTTGATCGCCCGTTCCGGTCCCACCGTTTAGTGTGGCGGCGTGACCGACGCACCACCGAGCAGCACCTCCGCCGGCCCTCGAAGTGATCGACCGGTCCTTCGCCAGAGTCCCCTTGTGGACGCCCATCGACGTCTCGGAGCCAAGCTGGTCGAGTTCGGTGGTTGGGAGATGCCCTTGGCCTACCCCGACGGGACCCTGGCCGAGCACCGCGCCTGTCGGACCGGCGCCGTGGCCTTCGACGTGAGCCACCTGGGCACGGTCCGGGTCGAGGGCGCCGGCGCGTTCGACCAACTCCAGGCTGCCCTGTCCAACGACCTGAGACGGATCGGCCCGGGGCGAGCCCAGTACACCCACCTACTCGACGAGCACGACGCATCGGTGGTGGACGACATCATCGTCTGGTGGGTGGAGGACGGGGTGTTCGACGTAATGCCCAACGCCTCCAATACCGAGCGGGTGGTGTCGGCCATCGGCGGGACCGACACCACGCACACCCGCGCCATCATCGCCATCCAGGGGCCCGACGCCCGCAGCCGGCTGGCCACCCTCGTCCCCGATGCCGCCGCCGTTCCCCGGTTCAAGGTGGGCACGTTCGACTGGGAGGGCGTGTCGTGCCGGGTGGCCGGGACCGGGTACACGGGCGAGGACGGAGTGGAGTGTGCCGTCCCGTCCGAGATCGCCGAAGGGTTCTGGGACGCCGTGCTCGGCGCCGGCATCGTGCCTGCCGGCCTCGGGGCACGCGACACGCTCCGGCTCGAGGCGGCCCTCCCGCTCCACGGGCACGAGCTCGGTCCCGGCATCACCCCGCTCCAGGCCCACCTGGGCTGGGTCGTGGGCTGGGACAAGGAGGCCTTTCGTGGACGTGAGGCCCTGCTGGCCGAACGCGCCGCGGGAGTCCGGCGCCATCTCGTCGGTCTCACCACGCCGGGGCGCCAGCCTCCACGTGAGGGTTCGACCGTCCTCGCTGACGGCACCGAAGTCGGGACGGTGACGAGCGGCAACTTCTCACCCATGCTCGGACACGGCATCGCGCTGGCCCTGGTGGCCGCGACCGTCGACTCCGATCCGGGTGCCGAGTTCTCCCTCTCCCTGCGCGGGCGCTCGTTGGATGCGACCGTCGCCGCAACCCCGTTCGTCCATGCCGGCCAGTGGGCCGGCACCCGCTGATCAACTACCGAGGAGTGCAAGGCCCGTGGGCACATACATTCCGCATACCGATGATGAAGTAGCAAGCATGCTGGCCTTTCTGGGCCTGGAATCGGTCGACCAGCTGTTCGACGTCGTCCCCGAGGCACTGCGCCTGCAGCGGGGCCTCGAGCTGGCCGACAGCGCCGGTGAACCCGACGTCCTCGCCTATTTCGATGAGCTGGGCCAGCACAACCTGGCCCGCAACGACCGCCTGGTGTGCTTCGCCGGGGGCGGCGCCTACGACCACGAGATCCCGTCGGTCACCAAGGCGCTGGCCGGGCGGTCGGAGTTCGTCACCTCCTACACCCCTTACCAGCCCGAGGTCGCCCAAGGAGTGCTCCAGGCCGTCTTCGAGTTCCAGACCCTGATCTCCCGGTTGTCGGGCCTGCCCATAGCCAACGCCTCCCTCTATGACGGGGCCAGTGCCGCCGTCGAGGCGGTGAACCTCGGGGTGGCCGCGTCGGGACGCGAGAAGGTGTGGGTGTCCGCTGGGATCCATCCCCACTGGCGCCAGGTGCTGGCCACGTGCGCAGCAGGTACCGGGCACCGCCTGTCGACCATCGATCTCGTGGAGGGTCGAACGGCGTGGCCCGACGACGATGGCCTGACCGGCGATGACGTACCCGGTGTGGTGCTGGTCGGCTATCCCAACTATCTCGGTTGCCTGGAGGACATCGGAGCCGCCCGGGGCATCTGCGACCGGACCGGCGCGGTTCTCGTCGTGGCCGCCGATCCGGTGGCCGCCGGCGTCCTGCGTTCGCCGGGGGAGTGGGGCGCGGACGTGGTGGTGGGCGAAGGCCAGGTCTTCGGGACCACGCTCGGCTTCGGTGGCCCGTATCTCGGCTTGTTCGCCTGCGCCCAGTCCCACGTCCGCCGCCTTCCCGGTCGCTTGGTGGGCGAGACGGTGGACGCCGACGGACGCCGCGCCTACGTCACCACCCTTCGGGCCCGGGAGCAGGACATCCGTCGGGAAAAGGCCACATCGAACGTGTGCACCAACCAGACGCTGATGGCGGTGACCGCGGCCGTACAGCTGGGCTGGCTGGGGACGTCGGGGATCGCCGAGCTCGGTCTCCGGTGTGCGCGAGCCACGCGGTACTGCCGGGACGCACTGCTGGCCATCGACGGCGTCACCCCGTATGCCGATGCCCCCGTCTTCCGCGAGTTCGCCGTGCGCACACCGGTACCGGCCGACCTGTTGATCGAGCGGCTGGCCGACGAGGGATTCCTGGCCGGTATCGCCCTCGACGAGGGTTACGTCGACGGGGAGCACGGTCTGTTGGTGGCGGTGACCGAGCGACGAACCCGCTCCGAGATCGACGGCTATGCCGACGCGTTCGCAAAGGCAGTGGCCTGATGTCCGAGACCAGCCCGACCGTTGATCCCGGCGCCGTCGTCCAGACCGCAGCCGGGGGACAGGCCACCAGCGCTCCGCTGTTGGGCCGGGAGGCCGAGCCCACCCTCTTCGAGCTGTCCCATCCCGGCCGGCAGGCGTGGTCGTTTCGGACCACGGGCCTGCCCGAGACGCCGATCGAGGACCTGGTCCCCGCCGAGCACCGGCGCACCGGGCCGGTGCCGCTGGCCGAAGTGTCCGAACGCGACCTGGTGGCCCACTTCACGCGGCTCAGCCACCGCCAGTTCTCGGTGGACCTCGGCGCCTACCCGCTGGGGTCGTGCACCATGAAGTACAACCCGAAGATGTGCGACACCATCGCCGGGCTCCCCGGTCTGGCCGGGGTCCATCCCGCCGCTCCCCCCTCGCTGACTCAGGGGTGGCTGGCCCTGCTCGTCGAGCTGGAAGAGGCCCTGTGCGAGATCACCGGGATGGCGGCGGCCACGTTGCAGCCGGCGGCGGGCGCGGCCGGGGAGCTGACCGGTCTTCTCCTCATGCGCGGCCTGGCACGACGCCCAGGGCTCCACCCGCCACAAGGTGATCATCCCCGACTCGGCCCATGGGACCAACCCGGCATCGGTGACGTTGGGCGGCTACGAGGTGGTCACCGTGCCCAGCGACGAACGAGGCTGTGTGGACATGGCCTCGCTCCGGACCGAACTGGACGAGGACGTGGCCGGCATCATGCTCACCAACCCCAACACCCTGGGGCTGTTCGAGGAGGACATCGCCGAGATCGCCGCCGCGGTGCACGAGGTCGGCGGACTGCTCTATTACGACGGCGCCAACCTCAACGCCATCCTCGGTGTGGTCAGGCCGGGGGACATGGGCTTCGACATCGTGCACATGAACCTGCACAAGACCTTCGCCACGCCCCACGGCGGTGGTGGCCCCGGGGCGGGGCCGGTGGCCGTCTCCGAGCGCCTGGTTCCCTTCCTCCCCGGTCCTCGACCGACCCGCCTCGAAGGTGACGGCCCCCACGCTTACGGCTGGATGGTGCCCGAACGCTCCATCGGGCGAATGCACTCCTGGCACGGCAACGCGCTGGTCCTGGCCCGGGCCCTGGCCTACATCCAAGCCAACGGGGGCAACGGCCTCCGCCGGATCGCCGAGATCGCCGTGCTCAACGCCAACTGGATCCGACAGCGCCTCACCGGCACCTACGACGTCCCCTACGACCGACCCTGCATGCACGAGACGGTGCTGTCATCCCGCAACCTGAAACAGCCCCATGGCGTGCGGGCCCTGGATGTGGCCAAGCGCCTTCTCGAGGAAGGGTTTCATTCGCCCACCGTCTACTTCCCGCTCATCGTGGACGAGGCGTTGATGATCGAACCGACCGAGACCGAGAGCCCTCAGACCCTGCTGGCCCTGGCCGAGGCACTCGAGCGCATCGCCGCCGAAGCGTTGTCCGATGCCGGTGCCACCATGTCCGAGGCCCCCCGGCCCACCCCGGTGCGCCGGGTCGACGAGGCCCGAGCCGCTCGAACCCTCATCCCCACCTTCGACGCCAGACCGTAGACGAGGTCGACCAGTTACGTCGGCGTCCACTTCGTGGTGGACGAGGCCAGCCACTGCAGGATCTGTCGGCGGGTCGTCGGTCCGTGAGGGCTCCAGGCCGACGGTAACGCACCGTCGTGGCGAAGCTGGGCTGACTCTTGGATATTGGCGGTCAGGGGATCGGTCGTGAGGCCGCAACGAGTTGCCGTCGGGTCGAGGGCGAAGAGCGTGGCCGCGTTGAGGCCGAAGATCCCCGCCTTCACTGCGTCGGTCAACGCCGGGTAGCCGTAGAGCTCCTGGAACTGGGGCGTGATCTGGAAGGCCCGCATGGCCATGATCTGGGGTTGCGGACTGCCGTACCAAATGGCATCGGTTCCCCACATCACCCGATGCTGGCCCACCCGGCTGAGCAGCTTTCCGAGGGCGTGAGCCGCCTGGTCGGGTTGGGTGAGCAGCTGGCGCCACAGGGTGGCCACGTCCACCCACACATTGTCGTTCGGTGGCACATTGTGGCGATCGAGCGCGGCGAGCAGGCTGTCGATCCCGATCGTGGCGGTCGGGTCGTAGGGACCTTCGGTATGAGACGGGTCCCAGGCCGCGTGGTACACGACGAAGTCCATGTCCGGGAACTGGCGGGAGATCGCCACCATGTCGTCGGGATGGTTGAACGAGGGGTCGAAATTCACGAGCGGGAGTCCCTTGTGGGCCACGAAGACCTTGACGCCGAGGTCGTGGGCGTGCTGGACGGTGGGGAGGCCGACGGACGGGTCTTCCAACGAGAACCCCACGCCGGTGGGGCTCCAGGCCGTGTACACCTTGAACGCGGAAGGGGGACCGGCTTGCACCGCGCTCGACATCTCGTCGAGGGTGGCGGCCAGGGGCCCGACGTTGGGGGCGATGATGTTCTCCACCAACAGACGGCTGGCGCCGCCGTGGACGAGCCCGTCGGTGATCTGCTGGGTACTCAGTGCTTCCGGGAAGGGTATCGGCGCGTTCGACGGACCGGAGTTGGGGACATCGGTCAGCACCGCCACGGTGGTGTCGCTGGCCAGGAACAGATCGTGCAGGTAGGTTGCCCGATCGACGCAATCGAGCTGTGGGTTGTCCGTGCACCCGGACGGCAGCATGCCCAAGACGAGGCCGACCGTCTCCGGAGAGTTTTGCACCCACGGACCGGTGGGAACGACGTGGTGGGTGTGGACGTCGATGATGAGCTCACCGGTGCCTCCAAGAGCTTGTTGACATGCCGCGGTGTCCGTGGACGAGGGTGCGCTGAACGTGCCCCCTCGGTGGGCATTCGATGATTGGTTGGACGCTGCCGGTGCCGAGCATCCGGCGAGCTCGAAGGCGGCCAGGGACGCCGCCACCGCCCCCGCACCCTGCAAGAAGCGCCGACGGTCCATGCCCAATCGGCGCGCCGAATCGTCGATCGACGATCGGATCAGTTGGTTGATCGCCCGGTCACGAGCGCGTCGGGGCGGGGAACGAACTCACCGTTCGAGATTGGTCCGGCCCGTAGCGGCAGGGGAGGGGGCGACTCGTCTTGATCTCGTTGCCTCCGAGAGAATGTGCCCATGGCGGCCTCCCAGCTGAGGATAGGCCGGTTGCCGATATCTGCGCCGGACAGGAAGCTCGGGGCAGGCTGATCAGGTCGTGGCCGGGATGGGCTGTTTCACCATCCAGCCGATCGTGGCCAGGGCCTGGGGGACCGTCCAGGTCTGGCCGGTGGGGTCGTTCAGGTTGCGCTGTCCCTGGTTGTCGAGCATCTTGGCCAGTGCTTTGGGCAGCGTGTGGCTGGTGACGTTGGGAGCGGCGCCGGTGGCGAACAGCTCGTGGCCTTGGGGATCGATGAGCACGTAGCCATCGGAGTGATTGACGTCGTAGGTCAGGGGCTGGTGGGTCCACCAATCGAGCTGAGGGGGCGAGCCCTCGGGGACCTTCTGGGCGTAGAAGTGGAAGAAGTTGTTCATGGCGTCCACGTTGGCCTGGGTGCCGGTCAGGATCGGCCACGACGCGCCGGTGAGGTGCTCGTAGGCCCGAAGCCGGGCCGGTGTGTCGCGACCCGGATCGACCGAGTACTCGACGATCTCCACCTTGCTACCGAGGCCGGCGGCCTTGATCGCCCGCTCGACCAGGATCAGGTTCTCGGTGGTCAGGGGGCACATCTCCTGGCACAGGGTCAGGGTCGTGGTCAACAGCACCGTCTTGCCTCGGAAGTCGGCGAGCGTGGTCGGTTTGTTCTGCTCGTTCACCAACGGGACGGACGGAACCAACCGGTTCTGCAGGATCCCGGCCGAAGGGGACGGGGCGGGCGGGGCCGACGATCCCGACGAACAGGCGGCAATGGCCGCCCCGGCCACCAGGAGAACCATCCAACCTGCCACCACCTTCGCCGGCCGAAATCGGAGAAGGCGTGACGGCACGCCGGAGAGGATAGGCAGCGCGGCCCACGATGTCCGTTCGGGGCCCCGGCCCCGGACCGACTATTTGGGTGGTCGGGAACTCAGTCGAGCAGGTCGGGCTGCTCCCGCACGATCCGGTCGAACAGGGGCTGGAAGCTGAAGTATCCAGCCAGATTGCTTCCCACCTGCGTGGCGGTGAGCCGGGCCATCTCCGGATCGATGTTGATCGGCGTGCCCACCGAAGACGCCAGGATCTGCGCGTGGCACGAACGCTCCATGGTGATGAACCACCACACGGCCTCGTCGACCGAGTGCCCCACGGTCAGGAGTCCATGATTGCGGAGGATGACGGCCTTGTAGTCGGCCAGGGCGTGGGCGATGCGCTTGCCCTCCTCGAGGTCCACCACCACGCCGGTGTAGTCGTCGAACAGCCCGTGGTCCTCGTAGAAGGCGCAGGCGTCTTGGGTGATGGGATCGAGGAGGCGTCCCAATGCCGACCACGACTTGCCGTAGATGGAGTGGGCATGGCCGGCGGCGATGACGTCGGGTCGAGCGGCGTGGACCTGACTGTGAATGGCAAAGGCGGCCGTGTTCACCGGCTTGTCTCCGACCACGACGTCGCCCTTGTCGTTGACCAAGAGGAGGTCGGACACCCGAATGTGGCCGAAATGGGTACCGAACGGATTGACCCAGAAATGGTCGAGGCGCTCGGGGTCCCGGGCCGTGATGTGGCCGGCGATGCCCTCGTCGAATCCGAACTTGGAGAAGAGCCTAAAGCCCGCGGCCAGCCGTTGCTTCCGGTAGAGACGCTCCTCGTCGAGCGAATCGAATTTCATCGACTTGGGGAGCTGGAGTACTTCGGCCATGGGGTTCTCCTCACCTGTGCTGCACCCCGGTGCCCACTGCGGCACCTGGAACGCACGTTGTACTCCCAGTCTAAAGCTTCACGCTGCAAGACGAGAGGGAGGCCCTCTTGGGGCAACAGGCCTGGTCGGAGGGGGAAGAGCGGGCCGAGAGCCCGGCCGACCCACCGGTACTGCCACATTCTGAGTTACTTGACATAATGTACATTATCGGCGTTATTGACCAGGCCTAGTCCAGGCATGCCCCGCCGACGGCTCACTCGGTGGCCGGCTCGATGACTACCCCAGCTACGTCCCTGGCCGCCTCGTAGAGATGCTCGAACGCCTTTCGGTACGCCTGCGCCGACGGGCGCCCGGAGAGGTCCCCGTCGACATCCTCGATGGCCGCCTCGAGCCGGTACAGGCGGTCGTGCAGTCGTTGGAGCTCCGCCTCAGTCACCACAACCTGACCCTCGGGAAGGTTCAGGGTCTCGGCCCTCCGACGGGCCTCGTAGGCCCGCTGGCGGTGAGCCCGGCTGCAGAACCGCCGAGGGCGTCCCGGACCGTCCCGGGAAGGAAGCGGGCGGCGGCACCACGCGGATCTGGGCGACTCCGCTGATTTCGTCACTGTGATGATATTAGCCCGGCTCAGCTGTCGCCGGGCGACAACCTAAATGTCGGACTATGCCGAGTTCAATCTGTCGGCCACCCCGTTCAACAGGTCGGCCAACACGTCGGGCTGGGACAGCATGATGTCGTGGTCGGCATCGAGGAGCTGCACGGTCTCCGGCTGGAGGCTGGCCACCATCGGTTCGGTGGCCTCGGCGGTGACGGATCCGTCGTGGGTGCAGCGCACGTAGGTGGCGGGGACGCCCGAGTCGTAACCTGACACGGTCGCTCGGAACATGCCGACGGCTTCGGGGACACACTGTGCGTGGGCCACGGAGAAGGCCTCCGGGCTGAGATCACCAGCGAACATCTGATGAGCGATCGGCTCGTCCATCAGGGGTATGACACCGGCAGGATCCTCAGCGGCGGATGCCTCGTCGAGCGAGAAGAAGTCGAGCACGGTTTCACCCACGGGTAGGGCCAGTGCCGCCAGGTACACGAGGTGGGCGATCCGTTCGGGATGGCGGTTGGCCACTTCGGTGATGGTGATCCCACCCATCGAGTGGCCCACCAGCACCACCCGGGACAAGCCCGCGGTGTCGGCGTCGGCGATGACGGCTTCCACGCACTGGTCGATGGTCACGGGACGGTCGCTGCGGGGCCGGGTCCCCCGCCCGGGCAGGTCGACGGCCACCGAAGGGAGTCCCAGCTTCGGGACCACCTGGTCCCAACACCATGCCCCGTGGAAGGCCCCATGGACCAGAACGAAACCGTCGACTGCCATACCGTCCCCCTTGTTCGATCTCAGTGCTTGTTCGATCTCAATGTGTATTCGATTCTCGATCTCGGCGTCCTCAGTGCCCGCGCGCCAACCACCCGGGTAAGCCGGGGCCCTCCTCGCCGATGGTCGTCTCCTCGCCGTGGCCGGGCAACACCCTGGTGTCGTCAGGCAGCGTCAACAGGCGCTCCCTGATGGACTCGATGATCGTGGGGAAGTCCGAGAACGAACGGCCGGTGGCGCCCGGTCCCCCCTTGAACAACGTGTCACCGGAGAACACCATCCTGCCGGCCGCGTCGTAGAGGGAGACTCCCCCGGGCGAATGGCCCGGTGTATGCATGGCTCGAAGCTTGATGTCACCCACCTGGAGCTCTTGCCCATCGGCCAGTGGCCGGTCGGGCTCCCGGTCCGGATACACCTGCCGCCACAACATCAGGTCGTCGGGATGCAACCAGATCGGCGCATCGAGCACGTCGGAGAGCTCCCCCGCCGCGTTGATGTGGTCGTTGTGGCCGTGGGTGGCCACGATGGCCACCGTGTGCCGGTCGCCTATGGCCTCGATGATGGGGCGATGATCGTGGGCCGCGTCGATGACGATTACCCGGCGCTCGTCCCCCACCAACCAGATGTTGTTCTCCACCTCGAAGTCCTGCCCGTCGAGCGAGAACGTGCCCGAGGTGGTGACGAGCTCGATCATCGGTCGAGCACGACCACGGAGCGGAGGACCTCGCCCCGCTGCATCCGGCCGAACGCCTCTTCCACCCCGTCGAGGGGAATCGTCTCGGAGACGAAGCGGTCGAGGTCCAGGCGACCCTGCAGGTAGAGGTCGACGAGCACGGGAAAGTCCCGTTCCGGGAGGCAGTCTCCGTACCAGCTGGGTTTCAGCCGACCGCCCCGGCCGAAGAAGTCGATCATGGGTAGTTCGATCTGCATGTCCGGGGTGGGCACGCCCACCTGTACCAGGGTTCCGGCCAGGTCACGGGCATAGAAGGCTTGCTCCATGACGGTTGGATTGCCCACCGCCTCGATGCAGACGTCAGCCCCGTTGCCGTCGGTCAGACCCCGGATCGCCTCGACCGGGTTCTCGCTGGAAGCATCGACGGTGTGGGTGGCCCCGAACTGGCGAGCCAGAGCCAGCTTGCTCGCATCCAGGTCCACGGCGATCACGGTGGACGCGCCGGCCAGGAGGGCGCCGGCCACGGCCGCGCAGCCCACTCCCCCGCACCCGAATACGGCCACCGAGTCGCCGAGCCCGACCTCACCGGTGAACATGGCCGACCCCAGACCGGCCATGACGCCACAGCCGAGGAGCCCCACCGCCTCGGGACGGGCGGCCGGGTCGACCTTGGTGCACTGCCCGGAGGCCACGAGCGTCTTCTCGGCAAAGGCGCCGATGCCGAGAGCAGGCTCCAACGGGGTGCCGTCGGCCAGGGTCATCTTCTGGATGGCGTTGTGGGTATTGAAGCAATACCACGGGCGCCCCCGCCGGCACGCCCGACACTGACCACAGACAGCGCGCCAGTTCAGTACCACGAAATCACCGGGGGCAACCGAGGTCACGTCGTCACCGACCGCCTCGACGATGCCGGCGGCCTCGTGACCGAGCAGAAACGGGAACGAGTCGTTGATGCCGCCCTGGCGATAGTGCAGGTCGGTATGGCATACGCCGCAGGCTTGGACAACCACGGTGGCCTCGCCCGGACCCGGGTCGGGAACCACGATGGTCTCGAGCGAGACGGGCTGACCCTGGCTCCGAGCCACGACACCTTTGACCTCACTCGACACGCGCTCGTCCTCTCAGTCTGCTACTCGGCCCTCATGGCCGTTGGAAGAAGCACTGCTCACTGTGCACTATTCGAGCGGTCCTGCGCAACGATCAACGTGCTCCTCGGATCAGGACCCCGCGGCGCTCGCCGGTTTCGTTGCCGTTCTCGAAGGTAGTTGCCGCTCTCGAAGGTAGCAGTGGCCGGTGGTCACGCGGAACGGTGATCGTTCGCAACGTGTCGGCGGTCCGGTGAGCCGCCGGCCACCGTGCTGATCAGGGAACAGCTACGTCAGAGCGGCCCGTTGACGCGGTTCGCCGTGAGCGGAGCTCGGCTCGTGTCGGTCCGACGTTCACGCCTCCCTCGAAGAGATGGGTGATGATCAACACAGTGAACGAAATGAAGAACACCGGCTCGATCAGCGCGCCCAGCCGATCGGTCAGATAGGCCAGGCCCAGCAGCGGGTAAGCGAGGTAGAACAGCCGCAGAACGCTCCGGTAGACGCGTGCGGCCAGGTGCGCTGGTCGTGAGTCCGCCGCACAGCCAAGAACAGCGCCACGGTGATGGTGACGAACTCCAGGACCCCCGACAGGATGTGGATGTAATGGTGGGCGGGAAGTTGCAGGTTTCGTTCCTGGGCGCGGCACACCGCGCTCGAGTCCCTCGGGGCAGGCGTAGGAGAACTTGCCGCCCGCTCCGGCGGCGATGGCGAACCCGAGCAACCAACCCCACTCGTGACCCCGGTACTGGAGTCCCGCTGATCCCCGAAGGGCCAGCGTGGCCAGCAACAAGACGCCAGAGAGGAGATCGAGGTGCTGCAACAACGACGCGTGGGGAAGACCGGACGCCTCGATGTCGCTGAAGAACCCGTTGGCCGAGGGCAACATGCCGTGCACGAACGGCACCACCACCCACCAGTTGTACAAGGCGAGGCCGGCGATCCCGACCACCTCGCTGGCCGAGAGGCGCATGTCGAGGGCTACGTGGTCGCGACCCGGAAGGATCCCTGTCGGCCGCTGCTCGGCACTACTCATATGCATGCCCCCCGCCATCGTGACCACGCCGGACCCCGTTGACCTGGGCCCACCCCGCGTTGTTTGCTGGTACAACTATCCAACCCGCAACGGCCCCGCGTATTCCCGATGCACTGCTTCCGGCCGGCACTGCATTCCCGCCGTACTGCATTCCCGCCGTACTGCATTCCCGCACTCGGCCGGGAGGGCCCGAGGTCAGCGAGCCAAGTCCTCGAAGAGGTCTCCGTGTTCTTCGACCCGGTCCAGGACCTGGTCGGCTGTGAACCGGAGGACCCCGGGATCCTCCTCGGCTATGCACCGGTCCACCTCGTCCCAGGAGACCGGCGTGGAGACGGTTGGCTCTTCTCGCGCCCGCAGTGAATAGACGGCAACCGTCGTCTTGGCCGGGTGGTTCTGGCTCCAGTCGATCAACACCTTCCCTCGGCGGAGCTCCTTTCGCATATTGGAGACCACCAGATCAGGGTGCTGGCTCTCGAGCGTCCGGGCCAGCTCGTGAGCCTCGTCCCGGACGCGGTCCCAGGTCGGACGTCCGCCCAGCCGGCTGTAGAGCTGCAAGCCCTTCGACCCACTGGACTTGGGATAGGTGGTTCGACCGGGGAGCGCCTCATCGATGAGCCGGGCTACCCGGCAGCAGTCGACCATGGTGCTGCCCTCGCCCGGATCCAGATCGAAGACCATGTGGTCGGGCGGTCCTGGCAACGTACGTCGCCGGCCGACCCGCCACAACGGAACGTGGAACTCGATGGTGGCCAAGTTGGCCGCCCAGGCCATCGTGGGGATGTCGCAGACCACGGCGTACACGACGCTCTCGCTCCCGGACCGGCCGCGTGATCCGGTGGCCGTCGACGGGACCTCGACCGTCCGCACCCAGTCGGGAGCGTGCGAAGGCACGTGCTTCTCGAAGAACGACGAGGCGTCCACGCCGTTGGGGAACCGGTGCAGGGTCAGGGGACGGTCTCGCACATGGGCGAGCATCACCGGGGCGATGCGGACGTAGTAGTCGATCATCTGTCCCTTGGTGAACCCACCGGGATACAGCGGCTTGTCCAAGTTCGACAGCGTGAGTCGGCGACCCTCGACTTCTACGTCAACCGTCCCTGCCTTACTCACGAACAACCTCTTTGGGATCCTTGTCGGGGCGGAGACCGCGCCAGGCGGGATGGCGGATCTGACCGTCTTTCGTCCATTCGGTGAAGCGCACCTCACCCACCAGGTTGGGCTGCACCCACGTGACCCCTGCTCGATGGGCGCTGGGCACTGCCCCGGCGAACGGACTGGTCGTGCGGGTCAGCGTGCGCAGCGTACCGAGTAGATCCTCTTGTTGCTCGGAGGTGAATCCGGTACCGACTTTGCCCACGTACTCGAGACCCTTCTCCCCCGGGACGCCGACCAAGAGCGCCCCGAATGTTCGTTCGCGACCGCCCTTTCCGGGAGCCCACCCCCCGATCACCACTTCCTGGGTCCGAGTCAGCTTCACCTTGATCCAAGTATCGCTTCGCCGGCCGGGTTGGTAGTGGCCCGCCCGCAACTTGGCCACCACGCCTTCGAGCCCTCCCGAGCGGGCCACATCGAGCACTTTCTGGCCTGAGACGTCGGTGAACGAGTCGGTGACCACCCAGTCCGGACCGGCCAGGGCAAGGGACTCGAGGGCAGACCGGCGCTCGTCATAGCTCTCGCTGACCAGTTGCCGGCCATCCAGGTAGAGCACGTCGAAGATGAGGTAATTCACCGGAGTGCTCGCCGCGGCCCGCCGGACCTGGGCCGCGCCTCGCACCCCCATGCGGTTCTGCAGTTTCGAGAACGAGGGGCGCCCCTCGTCGTCCATGGCCACAAGTTCGCCGTCGAGCACGACCGACGTCGCCCCCAACTCAAGGCCCAGTCCCCGCAGCTCGGGGTACACATCGGACACGTCGTTGCCGTTCCGGGTGAGGGCCCGCACCCGGCCGCCCTCGACGTAGGTGACGGCTCGAATCCCGTCCCATTTGAATTCGTAGGCCCACCCACGGTCGTTTCCCGGCAACGTTCCCGGCGTGGCCAGCATGGGCCGGATCTCCTCGGGCATCGGCTCCCACCCCACCGGGGCGGGGTCCATGCGGTGGATCATCCAATTGCGGTCTCCCGTCTTGAACAGTACGTAGCGGCCGCTGACGCGGGAGCCGTGCAGCTCGACGATGACCTCGCGGTCGTTCCACTTCTCGCACTCGTAGTCGCCGTGGTCCCAGAGGATGACGGAGCCTCCTCCGTACTCTCCTTTGGGTATCTCGCCCTGGAAGGTGCCGTAGTCGAGCGGGTGGTCCTCGGTGTGAACGGCCAGGCGGTTGTTTCCCGGGTCGAGTGGGATGCCCTTGGGAATGGCCCACGACACGAGCACACCGTCACGCTCGAGTCGGAAGTCCCAGTGCAACGCGGTGGCGTGGTGCTCTTGGACCACGAACACGGGACCGGCGTGCTTCGACCGCGCACCCTGCTTGGTCGAACCCATGGGCTCGGGCGTCTTGGCCGGATCTCGTTTCTTCCGATAGGTCTCGAGCGCAGGTTTCGTGGCAGTTTTCTTGGTGGCGCTCTGCTTCGTGGGGCTCGCCTTGCGGCCGGTCTGCTTGGTGGCGCTCGCCGTGCTGTTGCCCTTCCGCTGACCCGCAACCTTCTTTGTCGCTGCGACCTTCTTGGTCCCGGCGACTTTCCGCCCAACCACTCCATTCTTGGTCCCGACTCTCTTCTGGGCCGACGGGGTCACTGCCTGGGAATACCCGTTCGGGGCCTACCCGACACATGGAAGCCACCGGCCACAGGTGGGCCGTCCGTTCGATCACCGTCGAGGACATATCACCGATCCGGGGCCAGAAAGGTAACCAGAGCCCCGACGAACGCCGGATCAGCCACTGCGGCCAGATGATCGCCGGGAACCATCTCGAGCTTCGCTCCGGTGATGGCGGCAGCCAAGACCTCGGGGCGGCGAGCCAAGGTGTCCTCGGTGCCCGCCAGCACCAGGGTCGGTGCGGTGATGGCACCGAGGTCCAAGGGTCCGGATCGAGCACCTCTCGCTACCGCAGCCAGAGCTTCTCGGTCGGCGTGGACCAGGTCGGCCAGGTTCCGGAACCCGACCGCCACGCTCTCGGCAATGATGGCCGGATCGTCGGCGAGCAGTACTGCGGCGATCTCCTCTAGGGGTATCGCCCCGGTGTCGACACCACCGAGCTCCACCGCCGACGCGCCCACCCCACCAACAACCAACGACCGGATCCGGGCATCACGGGCAGCCATGACCAACGCGACGATCGCACCCATGGAGTAGCCGACCAGATCGACCGCGGCCAGATCGAGCACATCGAGCAGGCTCGAGACGTCCTCGGCCATGAGGTCCTCGCCGTATTTCGCCGGGTCATGGGGCTTGGCCGACTGACCATGCCCCCGAGCGTCGATCCCGATGACCTGGTGGCCGGCGGCGACTAGGTGGTCCATTACTCCGGTCACCTCCCAGTTCAGCGTGGTGTTCACCGCGAAGCCATGAGCCAGCACGACCGGGCCGTGCCCGTCCACCGGCCCCCATCGCTCGTAGGCGATCCTCGTCCCGTCGAAGGACTCAAAAGAATCCATGCCCGAGCGAGGCTACTCCTGGCAGCGACGCGACGGCCGGGTCCGGCGCGCCCCGATTCCCTCGCCCCGGTTTGATAGTCCAGAATGGAGATGAACGACGGCAGAGCGGTCAGGAGCATCGACCATGAAATTCGACTTCGATCCCGACGACCCGACCTTCTTCGACGACGAGGAGGAGGTGGACTTCTACGAGGATGACGACGTATTCATCCGGACATGCGGGCAGTGCGGCACCCAGACCTCGCCCCAATGGTCGGAGTCGGCCAGCCTGGAGGAGGCACGGCGCTATGGATGGCGGCGAGTAGCTGCGTCCGACCGCCCCGGGTCCCGGCGCATGGATCTGTGTGGCCGCTGCGCAGCCGACGCCGGGTACGGCGCCCCCCTGCCCGCTGGGGTTCCTGGTAAACGATCCTCGGCGCAACCGGCGGTCCGGCTCGGCCGGTCTCAGGTCGCATCCACGGTGGCGTCACCTGCTCGCCAACCGCAGCTGCAGCAACGGAATCGCAGTTGTTCCCAAACGCCCCTAAGAACCGGGCGGAATCCGCGGTCGCCGAACGCAGGTATCGCCGGGTGCAGCCGGCGGCGGAGCTACCCGTCAGCTGGAGCCACTCGGGTTGGAAGTCAGGATGGCCGTCACGGTGACCTGCTTCTGACCTCGATACATGCCGATCTTCACATGCTGGCCCGGCATGTCGTTCTGGATGGCCACCGCCAGTTGGTCGGCGCTGGTCACCGGTTTGCCGTCCAAGCTCACGATGACGTCGCCGATCTGGATTCCCGCGGTGCCGGCGGGCGAACCCGACTCCACCTGGGGTCACCACCGCACCTTGGGTCGGAACGAATCCGTACGCGCTTCGAAGTTGCGGGCTCACCGACTCGAGCGACACCCCGAGAAAGCCGGTGCTGGGTTTGGCGGGACTGCCGATCGACTGGTTCCGCAGTCCGGGGAGAAGGTTTTGGATCTTGTTGGAGGGAATGGCGAAACCGATGCCCTGGGCCTCGCTGGTCCCGCCGCCGGTCGCGGCGGCAACGGCGGTGTTCATGGCGATCACCTTCCCCGAGCTGTCGACCAGGGGACCGCCCGAGTTTCCGGGGTTGATGGCCGCGTCGGTCTGGAACATGTCCGTGAGGGTCTCGGTGGCCGAGCCGCTGCTATCACTGGCAGTGACCGTGCGCCCCTTGGCCGAGATGATTCCTTGGGTCACGGTCGGGGTACTCAGGGAGAGGCCTAACGCGTTGCCGATGGCCACCACGCCGTCTCCCACTTGCGCAGCGTCCGAGTCGGCGTAGCTGACCGTGGGCAGGTTGGCCTGTCCGGTGATCTGCAGGAGGGCCACGTCGTTGGTCGGATCGGTATCCACCAGCGTGGCCGGAAGGGCTTTGGTCTGTCCGTAGAGGGTGACGGTGATGGTGGTGGCCCCAGCGATCACGTGATTGTCGGTGACCACCTCGCCCGTCGAGGTGATGATCATGCCCGATCCCTGGTCTTCTTGGGTCGGGCCGGGGCGCCCGGAAAACCGAGCCCCACTGCCGCCGGTCGACGTCGACTTGGCATCGATGGCCACCACGGCCGGGAGCACCTTGGCCACGACGGCCTGGACGTTGGTCGTGCCGTTGAGCAATGCCGGTCCGGGGGCGATCTCTTTGACCGTGTTGGGGCCGTTGCTGGCGGTTGCGGCGACGTACGCCTCCGACGCCGCCTCCGATGAGCGCAGCAACCAGGGCGACCACGGCCCAACGCCAGGTTCCGCCTGACTGCGGAGCCGGTCGCGGTCGCTCCCCACCTTGCCCCGCAGGGAGGTCATATCCGGCCGGGAGGGCACCGTAGGGGCCGACAACGGGCAAACCACGTGCACCAAGGTCGGCGTGGCCCGGCGCCCGGTTCACCCCCGGGACCGTTGGGGACCAGCGCGGGCGCACCCGCCGGGCACCGGCCACTGCGGGGTCAAGACCGGGGTACGGCGCCCCGGCGGGTGGGACTTCAGCCGTGGGTGGGAGGTCCGAGCGGCCATTGGTCGGGGTGGACTCGGCCTTCGGTTCGGTGTTGTCGAGGACGGGGGTCGGGGCGGTTGGCTCGGTGACCGGCTCGGATCGGCCCGACTGCTCTGCTTGCTCCGACTTCTCTGCTGGCCCCACTTGCTCCTCGGACTCCTCGTTGACCCGGGCTCCGTAGAATCCCCGTCGGCTGAGGCGGAGCGGGACCCAGCACTCAGCGGATTCGCGTCGGTCTCCCCCAAGCGTCGCTCAGCGGCGCCCTCACCCCCAGGCCGGCCGTTCGCCGGCTCTCGGTTGTCCACGATCGTCCCTCCCGATTTGTACCCCCTGGTCGGCCGCGTTGGCCGGCATCGCTCCATCACCTCGACACTACGGCCACAACCCCATCCAAACGCCCTGATCATCCCCTTCTTACGCCCTTCTTAGCCATCCTTTATGCACAGTGTTTCCGGGACCCTCGCCAGCGGCAGTAGCGTGTCGGCCGGAATGTCGCACCGGATTGAGATCGAGCTGACCAGTAGTAGCGAGACGGTACGTGGACGTGGCGAGCGGCCGGGGCCAAGCGGCCCGCGGCACCGTCGCCGGAGATCTCGTGCCCGACGGAACGGCCGTGGGGACCATCCTCCGGGCCGAAGTGGAGTCGACGCTCGATGGCATGAGCGTCATCGCGCTGCTTCCGGCCAAGGGCAAGGAGACGCCCAAACCGATCGAACGGATCGAGATCCTCCCGGGACTCCCCAGTCGGGACCGGACGTGTCAGTGGTGCTCGCAGGGAAGTCCAAGGGCCGCCGACGCGAGGGCGACAGGGATCGACCGGACCGAGATCGACCGCGGCGCGATCGAGCCGACGGCGCGAGGCGCCCGGCGGGCGGGCGAGCACGGAGCGAACCGTCGACCGACGGTTCCCCTCCCCGGGGTGAGGGACGGACGCGCGCGCGGCGCCATCCGACGACCGGCGGCGAGACGCCCGGCCCGGCCCGGCGCAGGCGGACACGACGGTACAGACGGAGCGGGGGTCGCGAGAGCCTCCGGACGTCCACAACCGTCGACCGCCTATCGCAACGCCGCTCTGGCCAGCCTGCGGCCCGAGCAGCTGCCCGTGGCCGAGCAGTTGCTGCGCGGCGGTATCCCTGCAGTTCGCCAGGCCATCAACGAGCAGAACGAGCGCGTCGCCGACGGTCGGGCCGAAGTGACCCCCGGCCCGTTGCTGACCATGGCCGAGGAGCTGTTGCCCGCGGTCAACTTGGCCAACTGGAAGGACCGAGCCTCGGCGGCCAAGAACGCGGGCAAGGACGTGGCTCTGCGCGAGCTTCGGTCCATCGTCGCCTCTGCATCCACGGTCAGCTTGGACGAAGAGGGTCGCGAGTTCGCCGCCGCCTTGCGCACCTCACTCGACCAGCGGGTGACCGCCCTTCGAGACGGCTGGGTGGCCCGCATGAGCACCGCCCTCGACGAGGGCCGCGTCGCCGAAGCATTGCGCATCTCCGCCCGGCCGCCCGAGCCCGCGGCACGGCTGTCCGCCGAGCTCGCCGTGCGCCTCTCCGAGCAGGCCGGCCAGGCGATGTCGGCCGAGACTCCCGCAGCCGAGTGGTTGGCCGTCCTCGAGGTCGTTGTCGAGTCACCGGTCCGTCGAACGGTGAAGCCGGCCGGAATCCCCCACAACCCCGACGAAGCCCTCCTGGCCGCCGCTCGCCAGGCCTCGGGAATGGTGCCGGAGCTGGCTCGGCTGCTCGGTATTCCCATTCCCCCCCGCCCGGACCCCGGCGACCGGTTCCGGCCCGCTCCTCGAGCGGCCGTCGTTCTGCCTGAACATCTCTGCCTGAACATCTCTGCCTGAGCTCGCTGCCGAAGCCCCTCCGTCAGCGCACGAGGGTGGCCATGAGTTGGTCGAGCCCGTCGACCACGTCCAGAGCGCCCACCTGATCCAGGGGCACCCAAGCCGCCGCCTCGGCGTCGTCTGACGGCGTTGGATCACGGTTGCCGGGCACGGTGACGGCAAAGTCGGTGATCCAGTACCGCCGGCCCTCGATGTCCACGGTGACGTCGAGCAGGGTGGGGCCACAGATCCCGGTCAGGCCGGTCTCTTCGGCCAGCTCCCGCACGACGCCCTCCTCGGGCGTCTCGTCGGGCTCGACGTGGCCACCGGGCACCGACCAGCGACCGGCCTGCGGGGGGCGGCCCCGCCTGACGAGAAGGATGGAGCCGTCGACCACCACGACCGCCCCGACACCTCGTACAGCCGGCCCCGATGCGGGCGCGCCCATCGACCCTGGTATCAGCCCGGCCCGATGGCGCGGTGCATGACCAACAGCCGAGCCTTGAACCCGGCGGACTCGAAGAAGTTCTTCCATCGCGATCGCCGGGCAGGGCGATGCCGTCGGCCCCGATGCACCGCTCCGCTTCGAACCAGGCCATCATCGAGTCAATGAGCAGATGGCCGAGACCGACGGCGCGGGCGCCGGGATCGACGTAGCAGCCATCCAGCTGGCCGAGGCGGTCGCCGTCTCGGAGCGTCTCGATGCGACCCAGGGCCATGCCCATCACCACGTCGTCGATCGTCCCCACCAGCGTCAAACGGGTGGCATCGGCCAAGAGGGCGGCGAACGCCTCGGTCTCGAAGGTTCCGGCCAGTGAGGGACGGTGGTGGGCCAGCAACAGCGGGCCGCCCCGCTGGTCGGCCAGGGCCTGCCCGCACGCCGCCGACAGGGCGACGAGGTCTTGGACGTCACCCGGTTCCGCCTTCCGTACTGCTTCCACAGGCCCTCCTCGGCAATGGTGACCCGACCCGCCGTGAGACACGCCGCCTCCCGTGGGCTACGAGCGTTCGTCCAGGAGCTGCTCGACGGCGACGGTGAGAATAGCCGGCGACCTCGATGTCCGGCTTCGTGCCCCCGCACCGCTACCAGTTCCTCGGCGGTGAGCCCATCGAGCCGCTGGACGACCTGGGAGGCCGACAGGGTGTCGAAGCCAGGTATGGCCAACGACGACACGCGTCGAGCACCGGGTCGTCCTCGGCCGTCGTCTTTCCGGGCTGGCCGACCGGATCGGGGTCGCTGCGGCCCGGACCACCGGCGCGACTGGGGGCGAGGCCGAACGGGAGCTGTCGGCCCCTCGCCGGGTGCCGTCTCTGCAGACTGGCCCGGCTCCGGCGAAGTTCCTCTGCTCGCTTGTGCAGCTGGCTCTTGCCGGTGGTAACGGCGAAGGCTCCGACCGCCCGGGCCGAGGTGACCTGTCCGATGAGTCGCTCCCGCCCCCGCTCCACCAGCCGGGGGAATTCCTCGACGGCCGTGACCATAAGGCCCGCCGGTGCGAACACGAAGACGTCCAAGAGTCGTTCGCTCACCGTCGTGGGATCGTCAGCGGCCGGCTCCATGCGAGGCTTCCCTCTCAGACGCAGTCTCGGCAGAGCATCTTCTTCCGGTCGGCCAGCTGGCTCGGGTGTTTCACCAGAAAGCACGACCGACAGACGAACTCGTCCGGTTGCTTGGGCAGCACCCGCTCGACACCGTCGGCCTTCTCATCCGTCTCGACCGCTTCTTCGTCTTCGGGCTCTTCCTCGACGACAAGGCGTTCCTTCAAGATCATGTCCAGGCTGGCTTCGACATCCTCGTCTTCGGGCTCCTCTTCGTCGTCAGCCTCTTCGTCGTCGGTCGTAGCCGGCGCCGGGGCGCCACGGGTGCGTCGACAACGTCGGCGACATCCTCATCCGGCTCGACCTTGACCACCACGTCGTCATCGTCTTCGTCAACGAGGGCGACCTCTTCGTCTTCGATCAGGTCCTCATCGTCCTCCAGCTCGTCGAGGTCCTCCTCGGCCAGCCCGTTTGGTTCTTCCACGTCGTCCAGTTCTTGCGGCATATCGGCCCTTCAATGGTGAGTTGGGCGGGAGCATAGACGGTCGGGAGCGGCGTTCGTACAGGGGGTTACGTGCCTGACCGGGCACGGCGGGCATGAGATGAATCGCCGCTCCCCCGGTGTGCACGCCGGCCATCGACGGCGAAATTCCGGCTGGACACAGAGCGGGCGACCTCGTGGGCGAAGCTACTTCGTCCAGGCGGCAGGGCCCGGGGTTCTTTGGCACCATTTCCCCGCTCCATTGGCATACGCCGCCGGCCGCCGAGAAGCGTTCTCTACTCGAACCCCAAGGCCTCCCTCCGCCTCTCACAGCATCCCCCCGCGGGTCGTCTCGGCGATGCAGGTTCGCACGATGCTTCCGTAGGGTATCTGGGACTGAGGCGAACGATAGGCCATGGGACCGGGGCGCCGTCAAGCGCCTTTCTTGACCCATGACCAGCGGCGACGATAAGGGCCCCTGGTCAGGGTGATGAAGGAATTCTCGTTCATGGCCCGTCGCGTCTCGGCGCGCCGCTCCGACTCCAACCGCTCGAGATCGGGGTCCCCGTAGTCGACATGGGACATCGCCTCGGCGATCAGGTGGTGCCCGGCCCGTTCCCCGATGAGCCGATGCATCTCCTGGGCCACCCAACGGTAGGCCGGGTGGCCCTGAGGGCTCGATCGGAGCTCCACCACGTGCATGGCCGAGCGCGCGTTCATCTGCATCGAGTAGCGGATGCGATAGGCCAGGGCCACAGCGTAGGCCGACTCGACCGGGAAGGCCGGCTCCATCGCCTGGTAGAGCTCACGGGACCGCTCCAGCGAAGCCGTGTAGCGGTCCCCGACGCCGGCCTCCTCCACTTCTTGGGGCACGTCATAGCCCAACGACGGACCGAGTGGCTGCCACTCGATGGTCAGCATCCGGTGGCGCTGCAGGTCGCGGAAGGCGCCGTAGTCGGTGACCACGTCGAAGCGGTACGAAGTCCGCTCGAAGGCCCGGCCCGGACGATGACGACGGTTGGACCGGTCCCCCACATAACTCAGTACCAGCGAACGCCGCTCGTCGGCGCCGAGCCGGCGGACCCGCCCGAGCACCTCCTCTTCGGACGCCGAGGTATGGGGGTAACAGATGGCGGCGATCACCTTCTCCTCGCCCTCGGGGTCGAAGTCCACCAAGTCGACCGAAGGGGCGCCTGTCGGTCCCACCGAGGACGTCTCCTCCGGCTCCACCAGCTCGGGGAACAGGCGCTCCACCGTGCGGGCCGTGTCATCGCGCACCTGCTCCAGGTAGGTGGACCACACCCCACCTCGTTCGGGCCGGTCCACCCGCTGGAGGAACGACGGGATGACCTTGCGCAGCTCACCGAGCATCATGGCCGCATAGTTCCGAGCCTCGGGGAGCGGATGCGAGCGCATCCGCAGCAACAGCATCTCGTAGGACTGGCCCGTCCCGTAGATGCCGAGGTTGGACAGCGATCCGGCCGGGAAGCAGGCCCCGGAGGGCGTCGAGCGCCTTGGCCCGCACGGCGCGGCGGTGGACGAAGTCGGAGTCGCTGGACTGGCGGGGGTGCCGCCGGGTCAACCAGGCCTGCACCTCGGCCAGGAGCTCACCGTAGGTGTCGAACATGCGATCCATCTCGCCCACGTACTTCGCCCCGAGCGACGACTCGAGCAGCCCCGGATCTCGGCAGTAGCGGTAGTGGCCGGTGCTGAGGCGGCTGTCGTAGGCGATGTAGCGAGTGGACTGCTCCAGGTACGCCATCAGACGACCCCGCTCGAGCACCTTGGTCAGGAGGTTGGAGGCCTGTTCGCAGGCCAGGTGGACGCCGCCCAGCTGGGCCACCGAATCGTCGCCGTACTCGAGGAATACCTTCTCGTAGAGCTCCTCGGCCCGTTTGAGGCCGACGGTGGCATCCACCGTGGCATCCCCGGTGATATCCAGCTCGCCGACGAATTCGTCGAGGAACAGGCGACGGAGGCTCTTGGGCGAGCGTGAGTACCGGGCGAACAGGGCTCCCTTGACCACCTCAGGCAGGTTGACCAGGGCAAATACCGGAAGGTGCAGGTTGGTGCAGTAACGCCGCAGGATGTCCTCCTCTTCGGAGGTGAACGTCTCGACGGCGTAGGGGAACATGCCCGGATCACATTACGGCCGGGGAGCCGGGTCAGTGGCGGATCCCCAGTCCGCCGGATCGTTGGCCGCCACCACCCCCCGACGGAGCAGGGAGACGGCCAGCTCGGCGGCGTCTGCGGTCGGCGGCGAGGGTGCCACCTGGGCCAGCTGGCGGAGCAGATCGATCAGTTGGCGGATGTTGCGAACGAAGTCCCCCGGGGCCACCTCGCAGTCGGACAGCACCGCCGACAACAGGCCTCCTTCCGCCCATCGGGTGACCGATCGGGCCAGTCCCGGGTCGGGACGCCGGGTCCGGGGCAAGCCGTGGTGCCGTTCCTCTGACCGCAGGTCCTGGGCCAGACCCGACAGTGCGGCCAGCCGTTCCGCGCTGACCCGGTCCTTGGGTAGCGGGGGTTCGTCCTCCCGCCGTCTGGCCTCGAAGGTGACTCCCGAGACCACGCCGGCCAGTCGGGAGGGCGAGAGGTCGTCGAAGAGGCCGTGACGCAGCCCTTCGGCCACCAACAGGTCGCACTCGTGGTAGATGGCCGCCAGGCCCGCTCCGGCGTCGGTGAGCCTCCAGCCGTCGATATAGCCACGCGAGCCGAGGACGGCCAGGCGACGGTCGAGCTGGGCCGGAAGCGAGACCGATCCCGAGGAGGCCTGCCATTGTCCGTACGACGAGCGCAACAGGTCATGGGCCTCATCCTTGGACCATCGCCGGACCAGGTTGACGGCCAGGTTGTAGGTGGGATGGAAGGACGAGCGGAGGTCGGGAGGGCGGGCGGCGGCGATGCGGGCCACCGTGGAGAAGGTGGTCGCCGCCGAGTAGAGGATCATGGCGTGTCCGACGGTGTCGATCCCCCGCCTCCCGGCCCGCCCGGTCAGCTGTTGGTACTCGCCGGACGTCAGGGGTGACGTCTCCGAGCCCCGGAACTTGGCGAACCGCTCGACCACCACCGTTCGGGCCGGCATGTTGATCCCCAAGGCGAGGGTCTCGGTGGCGAACACCACCTTCAACAGCCCGGCGGAGAAGCAGGCCTCGACCGCTTGTCGGAACGCCGGCACCAGCCCGGCGTGATGGGGGGCGATCCCCGCCTCGAGGGCGGCCGACCACGGTCCATAGCCGAGGGTCCGCAGGTCGTCATCGGACAGGCCCTCCACCGCAGCCTCGGTCATCTCCCGGATCCGGCCCCGCTCCTCGGGAGAGGTGAGGCGAAGCCCGTCGCGCAGGCACTGCTGGGTGGCATCGTCGCAGGCGGCCCGGCTGAAGATGAAGGTGATGGCGGGCAGCATGCCCTGGGCGGCCAGGTACTCGGCCACTTCGGTCCGCCGAGGGGCTCGAAATCGATGACGGGGGTTGCGGCGCCGGCGCTCGTCGAGCGTCATACCGTCGCGGTTGGGCCGCCCGTCGACCAGGAGGGGGATGACGGTCAAGCCGTCGCGTCCTCGCTCCGCCACCGCATAGTGGTGATGCAGGGTGACGGGACGGTGGGTCTCGACCACCACCCGGGTCGGCCCCCGTACCGAGGTGAGCCAGGCGCCGAAGTCGTCGGCGTTGGCAACGGTGGCCGAGAGGCAGATGAAGGTCACGGTTCGGGGTGTGAGCACGAGGACCTCCTCCCACACCGAGCCCCGGTAAGGGTCCTGGAGGTAGTGGACCTCATCCAGCACCACCACGGCCAGTCCGTCGAGGACCGCCGAGCGGGCGAACAGCATGTTCCGCAGCACCTCGGTGGTCATGACCACCACGGGCGCGTGCGGCTGGTGGGAGACATCTCCGGTCAGAAGGCCCACGCGATCCTTGCCGTACCGGGCGGCGAGGTCACCGAACTTCTGGTTGGACAACGCCTTGAGCGGGGTGGTGAAGAACGCCTTGCCGCCCTGGGCGATGGCTCGGGCCACCGCATACTCGGCCACCACCGTCTTTCCCGATCCGGTCGGCGCCGACACCAGCACCGAGCGCCCGGCGTCGACCGCGTCCATGGCCTCTACCTGATAGGGGTCCGGGGGGAACCCGAGCTCGTGGAGGAACGTGTCTCTGACTGCGGGTGCGGTGTCCGTTACTGGCTCCCCGTCGGCGTCTCGATCTCGCTGACGGGATCACCGGTCGATCGTCGGACGAGCACCTTCCCAACGACGATGGATATCTCGTAGAAGAGGTAGAGGGGTACGGCCATGGCCAGCATGGAGAACGGATCGGAGCTGGGTGTGACAACTCCGGACACCACCACGATGGCCACGATGGCCCATCGCCGCCACTTGCTGAGGGTCTGGGGGCTCAGCACCCCGGCTATCTCCAGCGATATCAGCAGCACGGGGAACTCGAAGGTGAGACCGAAGATGGTCATCAACAAGAGGATGAGGCTGAGGTAGCTGTTGGGGTTGTAGATCTGCTGGAGGCTGGGACCGCCGATGTGGTCCAGGAACTGCAGCGCATGGGGGAAGGTGTAGTAGGCGACCAGGCAGCCCAGCGCGAACAGAAGAATGGAGGAGACGATGAACGGGATGGCGTACTTCTTCTCCTTCGGGTTCAACCCCGGGGTGATGAACCGCCACAGCTCCCACAACATGACCGGAGAGGCCAGGAAGATCCCGCCGTAGGCGGCGATCTTCACCCGCAAGGAGAGCCCGTCGAGGGGACTGGTCACGTACAGGTTGCAGTGCTTGCCGTTGACCTGGCAATAGGGGTGCTGCAAGAAGGACAGGATGTGGTTGTAGACCAGAAAGGCCACGGTGGCCGCCACGATGAAGGCCACGGCACAGACCAGGACGCGACGGCGAAGTTCGGTCAGATGCTCGACCAGGGTCATCGAGTCGGGCGGCGTCTTCGGCTCGTGCCGCCGTCTCAGTGTGATCGCCATGGCCCCAGTGTCCTCGTCCCGTCCGGTGGCGCGATGGGTTAGTTCATGCCGGGATCGTCAGCCACCGCGGTGACCGCGTGACGGACCTCGTGGCTGACGCCGCCGGGTGCGGCAATCGAGACGCCCGACGAGGAGGCGCGCACCACCCCGGCCGGTCGGTTGGGACTCGGCGACGGTTGGAGCTCACTGTCGTTCTCCACCGGTGATTCGGAGCCCGCCACCGTTACCGAGGCCACCCCGATGGCATCGTTCTCGGTCGAGTCGCGAGCGGCCAGGTCGTCGAGGAACGAGAGTGGCGAACGAACGGCCTGGGCGATCTTGTCCGAGGAGGGAAGGTCAGGGAACGAACCCCGCACGTCTGCCTCGAGCCGCTCACGAAATTTGCGGAAATCACCCCATAGCCCCCCGATCTGCTTGGCGACGCGAGGAAGCTTGTCCGGCCCGAGCACGACCAGCGCCACAACGAGGATCACCAGCAGCTTCGCCGGACTGAGGAAGGGCACGGCTGTCAGTGTACCGGCGCTCCTGGCTGAGGGAAGACCACGATTGCCGGCCGCCGCCGCCTCGCCGGGGCCCGGTCCGACCGCCGGGCGGTCAGAGACCGCCGATGTGGGAGAGGGGCCAGATCCGGACGAAAGCCCTGCCCACGATGATCGATCTGGGGATGGGCCCGAACCATCGGGAGTCCTCCGAATCGGTCCGGTTGTCGCCCATCACGTAGTACTCACCCGGGGGGATCTTGTACGGCTTGTCCAGGTTGAACGGTACCGGATTCGGGCCGGGCAGCGATTTGACCCCCGGCTGGAGCCAGGGCTCTTTCAGGGGCTTCCCGTTGATGTAGATCTCGCCGTTCACCGACGAGATGGTCTCGCCGGGCAGGCCGATCACCCGCTTGACCAGGTCGCTGATGTTCTGCTGCTCCAGGGGTGGTTTGGAGAACACGACGATGTCGCCCCGGCCCACCCCGTGCAGGTGGTAACTGAGCTTGTCGACCAGGATCCGGTCACCCACCTGGAGCGTCGGGATCATCGACCCCGACGGGATGTAGAAGGTCTGCACCACGAACGTGCGCACCAGGAACGAGGCGCCGAGCACTACTACGACGATGACGACCAATTCCACCAGCCACGACCGGCGTGTCCGGTGCTTGGTAGCCGCTCTTCCCGGTTCGGCGGCCCCTTCGCTCGTCTCTCCCGGCGCTACCGGGGTCTCGGGGTCGCCGGTATCGGTCGCCGCACCTTCGCCCGCCACATACCCCTGGCTGTCGCCCGGCACGAGCAGGGGCCCGTCACCAGCTGACGAGTCTGACGTTCCGGGGGCCATGGGTGACCGAGGCTAGTGCAGGCCCACCCGGCCCTGGCAACGGGACGAGCCGCGGTGCGGCTACAGCCCCTCGATCAGCTTTTCCACCCGATCGTCTTTGGACTTGAACGGATCCTTGAGCAGTACCGTGCGTTGGGCCTGGTCATTGAGCTTCAGGTGGACCCAGTCCACCGTGAAGTCGCGACGGCGTTCCTTGGCTCGGCGGACGAACTCACCGCGAAGCCGGGCCCGGGTGGTCTGGGGTGGCGTGGATATGGCGGCGACGATGTCGGCGTCGTCACAGATGCGGTCGAGCTGATCGTGGCGCTGGAGCCGGTAGTAGAGCCCCCGCTTGCGGTCCACGTCGTGGTACTGCAGGTCCAGGAGCGACACCCGCGGGCTACTGAGAGCGAGGTCGTGGCGGGCCCGGTACCGGTCGATGAGCCGGTACTTGGCCACCCAGTCGCACTCCCGGTGCAGGCTCAGCGGATCGGATTCCAGTCCCTTCAGGCAGTGCTCCCACATGTCGAGGGCCCGGTCCTCTTGCGGGGAGAGGCCCTGGCGATCCCGGAACTTGATGCGCCCGCTGCAGGTACTCCGACTGGATGTCGAGCGCGCTCATCTCTCGTCCGTTGGCCAGCCGCACCGGCCGGCGACAGGTGATGTCGTGGCTGATCTCGCGGATGGCCCGGATCGGGTTCTCCAAGGTGAGGTCGCGCAGCACCGTCTGGGGATCCTCGAGCATCCGAAGCAGGATGCTGGTGGTGCCCACCTTCAAGAAGGTGGCGTACTCACTCATGTTGGAGTCACCCACGATGACGTGCAGCCGACGGTACTTCTCCGCGTCGGCGTGGGGCTCGTCTCTGGTGTTGATGATCGGCCTGCTTCGGGTGGTGGCCGACGAGACGCCTTCCCAGATGTGCTCGGCCCGCTGGCTCAGACAGAACGCCGCCCCCCGCGCCGTCTGCAGGACCTTGCCGGCGCCCGAATAGATCTGGCGGCTGACCAAGAACGGGATCAGCACCTCGGTGTAGTGGGAGAAGTCGTCGCGCCGGCTGGTCAGATAATTCTCGTGGCAACCGTAGGAGTTCCCGGCCGAGTCGGTGTTGTTCTTGAACAGATAGATGTCACCCCGGATCCCCTCCTCGCGCAGCCGGGTCTCCGCCCCTTCGACCAGCTGGGACAGGATCCACTCCCCCGCCTTGTCGTGGACGACCAACTCGGCGATGTCGTCACACTCGGGGGTGGCGTACTCGGGATGGCTGCCCACATCGAGGTAGAGGCGAGCGCCGTTCTCCAGAAAGACGTTGGACGATCGCCCCCAGCTCACCACCCGCCGGAAGAGGTAACGGGCGACCTCGTCGGGGCTGAGACGGCGCTGGCCGCGGAGCGTGCACGTCACTCCGTACTCGTTCTCCAGGCCGAAGATCCGACGGTCCATGACCCTCACGGTACCGGCAGGTTGCACCCAGTGACGTCGCATGGTCTTTTCGGCGGTCCCGAGGGGTCCGCGGGCCGGTCTGCTGCGCCGGTCGGACGGGCACGGTCGGAAGGTACCTTCGGGCTGGTGGGAGGGGCCGTTTCCCGCTCCGTCAGTCACGTTGAGCTGGGTGTCGCCCGATCAGTCAGCAGTGCGTCGAGCTCGTCTTCGACCAGGCGGACGAAGGCCCGACGCCCGTTGCCACCGGTCAGCACGGCCGCTTCGAGGTCACTCCCGCTCAGGGTCCGCTCCGGGCCGGCCAGGGCGCCGACGGTGCCGGCCAGCGCCTCGGTCAGGGTCCAGTCCGCTCGCCAGGCCGCCTCTACCCGCTCGGCGATGGTCTCGGTCTCGCCCCCGAGCACCGCATAGTGGTCCTCATCGGTGATCGTTCCCTCATAGGCGATGTGGTAGAGCTGATTGGGCCGGAGACCGGTACCCAGCTCGGCCACCAGGATCTCCACCTCGAGCGGCTTCATCTCGTGGGTGAACACCTGGCCCAGGTACTGGGCATACAGGTTGGCCAGTGAGCGGGCATCGACGTCCTCCCGGCTGTAGGCATAGCCCTTGGTGTCCGCATGGCGGACACCGGATACCCGAAGCTGGTCGAACTCGTTGTACTTGCCGACGCCGGCGAACGCGATCCGGTCGTAGATCTCACTGATCTTGTGGAGCGACCGGGACGGGTTCTCGGCCACGATGAGGATGCCCTCGTCGTAGGTGGTCGCCACCAGCGAACGCCCCCGGGCGATCCCCTTTTGGGCGTACTCGGCCCTGTCTTTCATGACCTGCTCGGGCGCCACGTAGTACGGCATCGTCATGGCTGGCGTCCTTCCGCTTGGCGCCGCTCGATCAACGTGGCGAACCGCTCGGCCACCTCGGCGTCGGTCACCGCCTGGAACCCGTCGGCGGTCACGGTGGCTACCAGCGGATAGATCCCCCGCACCACATCGGGACCACCGGTGGCCGAGTCCTCGTCGGCCGCCTCGTAGAGGGCCTCGATGGCCAGCTCCACCGCGCTGTCCCGGCTCAATCCCAGCCGGTACCCGAGCTTGATCGTCGTCCTGGCGTCGCGACCGCCTGACCCGGTGGCGTTGTGCTCGGTCTCCTCGTAGTGGCCGCCGGTGACGTCGTAGGTGAAGATGCGCCCGGTCCCGCGAGCAAGGTCGTATCCGGCGAACAGCGGGACCACAGCCAGGCCCTGGATGGCCATGGGCAGGTGCTCGCGCACCATCTGGCCGAGCTGATTGGCCTTGCCCTCGAGGCTCGAGCGACCACCCCTTCGACCTTCTCGTAGTGCTCGAGCTGGGTCTGGAACAGCCGGACCATCTCCACGGCCGGACCGGCGGCTCCGGCAATGGCCACGGCGGAATAACGATCGGCGGGGAAGACCTTCTCCATGGCCCGGTGGGCGATGGCGTGTCCCTCGGTGGCCCGGCGATCGCCGGCCATGACCACGCCGTCGGCGAACCGCAGCGCCGCCACGGTGGTGCCGTGCCGGATTCACCGAGGCCGGGCCGAACGGGCCGCGGTCGAGCGGCAATCGCGGGCATGGCCGGCGGACCCTGGGGAGCAGCTCGGCGACCTGCATGCGACGGGATCAGCCCGGCGAAGTTCGGCCCCGGGTCATCGCGATCGGACTGAAGAGCGGCAGGGCCACGTGGTCTACTCGCCCACCTTTCTGGACGTAGTTGCGGACGAACTCCTCGGCGTTGTCTTCGAGGACCTCGTCGATCTCGTCGAGGAGGTCGTCGAGCTCGGCCTTCAGCTTCTCGCCCGTGGCCGAAGTGGCCGGGAGATCCTCCATCGACCTCGCTCCTCGGTCCGTTCGGTGGTGGTTGCTTTCTTCTTCTGCTCACGTTCAGCCATGTGCACTACGTCCTCTCAACGGCTCAACCGGTCCAACAGCTCGGACGGGGCTCGTGCTTCTCTTCAACAGCGCCTCGACGTGTTCGGCGGTGCCGCGCAGAGGGTCCATCATAGGGACGCGGCGCAGCGGGTCGGTGCCGAGATCGAATACCAGCGAATCCCAGTTGGCGGTGATCACGGCCTCCGGCAAGCGGGTCAGGCACTGCCCCGGAACCAGGCCCGGGTCGCCGGGGCGGGGTCGGTGACCGCCGCGGCCACGTCCTCCTCACTCACCAGTCGTTCCGTGTCGAGCCGGGCGAACAGGGAGCGCTCGGGTCGCAGGTCGTGGTACTGCAGGTCGAGCGCGGCCATGCGGTGGTCGGCCCAGGAGCACCCATGACGGTCCTGGTAGGCCTCGATGCAGCTTGCAGCTTGGCCACCCAGTCGAGTTGGCGGGCCAGGGACATGGGATCGGTCTCCAGGCCGTGCAGCACCGACTCCCAGCGGTCGAGCACCGCTTCGCCCACCTCGACGTCGCCCATGCAGTCGAGGACCGCGATCCTTGGCGTACTTGCGGGCCAGCGAGAAGAGCTCCCATTGCATTCCAACGCGGTGGCCGACGAGCCGTCGACCAGCTCCATCGGTTGGGTGAGGGTCGCGGTCGAGGGAGACGGCATGAATGGCCCGGACCGGGTCGACCGGCGTCAGCTCGCGGTCCGGCGATGTCGTCTTCGATCATGGCCAGCACCAACGACGTGGTGCCGAGCTTCAGGAAGCGTGGCCACCTCGGCCAAGTTGGCGTCGCCCACGATGACGTGGAGCCGGCGGTATCGGTGAGGATCGGCGTGCGGCTCGTCCCTGGTGTTGACCAAGGGTCGCTTCAACGTCGTCTCGAGGCCCACCTGTTCTTCGAAGAACTCGGCCCGCTGGGAGATCTGGAAGTCCACCGGTCGACCGTCATGGGTCGGCGTCTCGCTCCCACCTTGCCCGCGCCGCAGTAGATCTGGCGGGTGATGAAGTGGGGAGACACGACCGTGACGATGCGAGCGAAGGGCGTGGCCCGGTCCATCAGATAGTTCTCGTGACAGCCGTACGAGTTCCCTTTGCCGTCGGAGTTGTTCTTGTAGACGACGGCGGCGACCGTCGTGCACGGTCCGGTCGGCCGCTTCCATCGAACGCTGGATGATGAGCTCGCCGGCCTGGTCGTAGAGCACGCACTCGAGCGCATCGCGAGCACTCGGGGGTGGAGAACTCGGGATGGGCGTGGTCGACGTAGAACCGGGCGCCGTTGGTCAGGACCGTGTTGACCAGATGGGTCTCGATCTCAGGAGGCATCGACCCCCTCGCGAGCGAAGCCGCGGGCGTCGTTGCCCGGTGACTCGTCCTCGAAGTCCCAGCCGGATCTGCTGCGGGCCACCTCTTGCGGCGTAGGCGTTGATGAGCACCGACGACGCGGCGATGGGATTCGCGTCGCCGTGCGACGACGTGAATGCCGTATTCGGTCTCGATGCCGCAGACCTTGGGGATGGCCACGAACGTGACCCTATCCCGGCGGCGACGTTCAGCAAACGACCCCCTGGGCCTCAGCGGGGGTGGATCGGCCCCGCCCCCGGTCAGAGATACTGACCGGTGCCCCCAACCCGTTCGATGGAGCGTCCCCCGGTCGTCTCCCGATCTTCGCTGATCAGGGTACGGATGTACACGATCCGCTCACCCTTCTTTCCGGAGATCTTGGCCCAGTCGTCGGGGTTGGTGGTGTTGGGAAGGTCCTCGTTCTCCTTGTACTCCTGGCGGATCGACTCGAGCAGATCGTTGGTCCGGATACCGCGGCCTTCCCCGGCGATGGTCCGCTTGATGGCCAGCTTCTTCGCTCGCCGGACGATGTTCTCGATCATCGCCCCCGAGGCGAAGTCCCGGTAGTACAGGACCTCTTTGTCCCCGTTCTGGTACGTGACCTCGAGGAAGCGGTTCTCGTCGTCGTTCCGGTACATCTCGGTCACCGTCGTCTCGATGATCGACTGGGTGGCCTTGGCCGGGTCACCCCCGCCCAGGCTCTGGACCTCTTCGGCATCCAGCGGGAGGTCGGCGGTGAGGTACCGGGAGAAGATCTGGGTGGCGGCGGCCTCGTTCGGGCGTTCGATCCGGATCTTCACGTCGAGCCGTCCCGGACGGAGGATGGCCGGGTCGATGAGATCCTCGCGGTTGGACGCCCCGATCACGATCACGTCGCGCAGGGTCTCCACCCCGTCGATCTCGGCCAGGAGCTGGGGCACGATGGTCGACTCCATGTCCGAGCTGATGCCGGTTCCCCGGGTCCGGAACAGCGAGTCCATCTCGTCGAAGAAGACGATGACGGGGACGCCCTCTTCGGACTTCTCCCGCGCCCGCTGGAAGACCAGCCTGATCTGCCGCTCGGTCTCGCCCACGTACTTGTTCAACAGCTCGGGACCCTTGATGTTCAAGAAGTAGCTCCGGGTGTTGGTGTTGCCCGTCACCTGGGCCACTTTCTTGGCCAGCGAGTTGGCCACTGCCTTGGCGATGAGCGTCTTCCCGCACCCGGGAGGGCCGTAGAGCAAGATGCCCTTGGGGGCGGGCAGCTTGTGCTCGGCGTAGAGCTCCCGGTGCAGGTAGGGAAGCTCGACGGCATCGGTGATGGCCTCGATCTGGGTGTCGAGCCCCCCGACATCGCTGTAGGTGACGTCGGGGACCTCTTCGAGGATCAGCTCTTCGACCTCGGGTCGGGGCAGCTTCTCGATGAGGAGCCCGGTCCGGCTCTCCATGAGCACGGTGTCGCCGGCCCGGAGCTTCACACCGACCAGGTCGTCGGACAGCTCGGCCACCCGCTCCTCGTCGGCGCGCCCGAACACCAGCGCACGCCGCTTGTCCTCCAGGACCTCCTTGAGGACGACGACCTCACCGGAGCCCTCGCCCTCTCGGGCCAGGACCACGTTCAACGACTCGTTGAGGACGACCTCGTTGCCCCGGCGGAGCTCGCCCGTCTCGATGTCAGGGTGCAGCGAGACCCGCATCTTGCGGCCTCCGGAGAAGACGTCCACCGTGCCGTCGTCGTTGGCCCCGAGATAGGTGCCGTAGGCCGCGGGAGGCTGGGTGAGCTTCTCCACCTCCTCGCGCAGGTTGGCGATGTGCTCTTTCGCCGTCTGCAGGGTGAAGGTCAACTTCTCGTTCTGGGAGATGGCCTGGGCCAGCTGCCCCTTGGTCTCGAGCAGCTTCTCCTCGAGGGTCTGAACCCGCCTCGGGCTCTCCTGGAGCCGGCGCCGGAGAACGGTGACCTCGTCTTCGGCCTCTTGGGCGCGGACCCGCAGGGTGTCGAGGTCTTCGCCCTCACCCGGTCGTTGGTCGTTTGCTGGTTCGTCGAAATCAGCCGTCGGAATCACCTCGCTCCGTGCTTCGTCCCTGTTAAGCGACCCTACACCGGGGTGCGAGGAGAACATGCACCACTCGAGGCCGGCCCTGGGTGCGGCCGGGAACCTCATGACCAGGGTGGACCACTCCTGTCCGGAGAGGCGGTAGCATCGACTCCTGCGGGTCGTCGGTCCTCACCAGGGTCGATCGCGTCCATTGGAAACGGGCGGCCCGGTTGACCGCCCTCCCGGCACGAGAACGCGCCGGGAGCACGTAGGTAGGAGAACTTACACTCATGAAGGTCTGGATCGACCAGGATCTCTGCACCGGTGACGGTCTCTGCGAGGAGATCGCCCCCGCGGTCTTCACCTTGCTCGACGACGGCCTGGCCTACGTCAAAGAGGGCGCGGACGTGAAGAGTGAGCCCGGCGGCTCGGCGGGCATGGCCGGCGTCCCCGACGATCTCGAAGACGCGGTGGTCGAGGCGGCCGAAGAGTGCCCCGGCGAGTGCATCTTCATCGAGCAGGGCTAACCGGCAGCTCTTCTCCGACCCCGGTCGCTTGTGCGGCTGCGGTCGTTTCCGAGGCCCTGGCCACGCTTACGGCGCCGATTCTGGGGGCGGTACCAGCAACCGGGCCGTGGTCAAGAACCCGGTGTGACCGACCATACGGTGATCAGGCCGCACCGAGCGGGCTTCGATGTGCCAGGTCCGGTGGAGGACCTCGAGGGTCTCGGCCATCCCGAACGGGCTGTCTTCCAACGCCGTCCGGAACTGTGCTGTCTGGTTGATGGTGGGCAGGTAGGCACAGATGATCCCCCCGAACGCAGGGCATGAGTGGCGTGGGTCAAGACCTGCCAGGGCTCAGGCAGGTCGAGGACGATGCGGTCGAGCCCGGTCTCGTCGATGCCCGCATAGACGTCCCGCAGCTCCACGCGGTAGGTGGCGTCCTCCCCGGCCGAGGCCGCAACGTTCGACCGGGCCCGGTCGGCGAAGTCCTCGCGTAGCTCGTAGCCGACGACGTCGGCGCCGGCCCGCAGCAGGGCCATGGACAGAGCGCCCGATCCCACCCCGGCCTCGAGCACCCGCATACCCGGCGCGATGTCGGCCAGGACCAGGATGGCAGCGAGGTCCTTCGGGTAGATGACCTGTGCGCCCCGCGGCATCTTCAGCACGACATCGGAGAGGGTGGGACGCACGACCACGAACCGTCGGCCGGTACTCCCGAGCACGGTCGAACCCTCGGGTGCGCCGATCAGGTCGTCGTGGGCCACGATCCCCACGTGGGTGTGGAACTTGGTTCCGGCCCGCAACGTGATCAGGTACCGACGCTCCTTGGCGTCGACCAGCAGGACCCGCTCGCCATCGGCCAGGATCGACCGGTCGTCGGAGATGCCCTCGTCGCCCACGCGCCTCAGGCGCCGGTCTTCTTGGACACAGGGGGTCGGGAGGTGAATATCAGGCCCTCACCCGGTTGGAGCACGGTCCGGTAGACGACCTGGTCGCGCTTTTTCCGGGACCGGTTGACCAACCAGGCCGAGGCGACAAGGACGAACCAGGCCGGATTGCCGCCCCGCATCCCTCGCCGGAGACCGTTGGAGATGGCAAGACGAAGGAGACGCTCCACCGCTCAGATCCGTCGTACTTCGACGACGGCCGAACGCTTGCGGCCCCGACGCCGACCGGCCAGGAAGGCGATGGCTATGACGGCGACGGCGACGGCCGCTCCCACGGTGAGGAGTTGGGGCCTCACCGCCTCCACCTCCGATCCGACCTCGCCGTTCAGCTCGCGAAAGCGGGCTTCGATGTCGTCACGGGTGATACGGGACTCATCGGTGGTGCTCATGCTGTCTCCTTCTCACGGGCCAACGAACGTCGCGCCTGACCCTTGCGGATGGCCACGGCGGCGACCAAGGCGACGCCGATCGAGACGACGGCGCATATCACGTAGGGCAACCACGACAGATTGCCGTGAAAGGTGGTCCCCGTCTCACCCTGGAGGAAACGAAGCAGGCCGACGACGAGGATGACGAAACCGGCAGCAAGGGCCACCGAGCCGGCCACGCCGAAGAGGACGAACCGGCCGAGACCCTTGAGGGGCTCGAGGGTCTCTTGTTTCACGTAGTCGATCACCAGCTGGTAGGCGTCGGTCCCCTTCGACTGGAGGCGACCAGAGGTCTCCCCCTTTGTCAGCACGGCGTTTCGGCACAGTCCTCCTCGGGTCGGTTGGGTGCACGGGCAGCAGGCCGTTCAGCCCGGGTCCATCGGTCTCCTATGCCCGCTCAACTATACGCATCGCGCCTGACCAGGTCGGCCATCGACCGGTTCCGTCACCCTTGCGACACGCCGGGCTCTCGCGGCGTCAACAAGTAGGTCGAGCTGGAGCGGGCCACCACCCGACCCGTGCCGTCGGTCACCTCGGCCTCGACGAAGGCTACCCGGGATCCCCCCGAGATGACCTGTGCCGCGCACTCCAGCACCTGGCCGATGCGGGCCGGGGCCATGAAGCTGGTCTTCATCTCCACGTTGGCCGAGAACACCCGGTGCTGGCGCGCTGCGGCGAAGGTCACGGTGGCCGAACCCATGGCCGAGTCGGCAAACGCGGCCAGGAAGCCACCCTGGACGATTCCCGCCGGATTGGCGAACCGTTCGTCGGCCACCATCCTCCAGACCGTCCGGCCCGGCTGCGACTTGTCCACGCAGACCATGCCCAGGGTCAGTTCACTGTTGGACGGCACTTGGATCCGGGGGTCGGCCACGAAGGGACGCTATCCCCTTGATCTGCCGTCGAGCCGCTCCTATCTGCCGCCGAGCCTGTCCGGGGCCGGTCCGGCCGGTTGGCCGGTTGGACGGTTCGACGCCGGTACGCTCGATTGCAATGCCGTTCGCCAGCGCTCTGTCCGAGCACCCCATCGCCACGCAGGCCACGGGAGAGGTCACGGGGGCCGTCCTCGAAGCGATCGGGGACCGTCCCGACCTGGTACTGGTGTGCGTGACGCCACCGCACAGCGGTGCGCTGGACGACATCGTGGCCGCCATCGATGCCGTGCTCCATCCGCTGGCCATGATCGGCTGCGCGGCCGAATCCGTGCTCGGGACGGGCCGGGAGGTCGAAGAGACGCCGGCCATCAGCCTGTGGGCGGCCCGGCTGGGTCCGCTCGTGCCCGTGTCCCTCCATGCCGTCCAGGGCCCCGACGGCAGTTGGGAGTTCACCGGCTGGCCCCCGGAGATCCCCTTCGAGCCCCAAGCGCTCCTCCTGATCGCCGACCCGTTCACCTTTCCCACCGAGGAATTCTTCCCGTGGGTGGCCGAGCGGGCGCCCGGGCTGCCGGTCATCGGCGGCAACGCCTCGGCGGCCAAGGGCCCCGGCGGCAATCGCATCGTCACCCGCGGGCGGACGGTCACCGACGGCGCCGCCGGCGTGATCATCGGGGGCGGCGTCGAGCTGACCACGGTGGTCTCCCAGGGCTGCCGTCCTTACGGCAGTCCCCTGACCGTGACCCGGTCCGAGCGCAACGTCATCTACGAGCTGGCCGGGAAGCCGACCATGGAGCGACTGGTCGACCAGATCAAGCAAGGGCTCTCCGTCGCCGAGGTGGCCAATCTCGAGTCCGGTGGGCTGCACCTCGGGCGGGTCATCGACGAGCACCGATCCGAGTTCGGCCGCGGGGACTTCCTGGTCCGAAATGTGGTCGGCGTGGATCGGGCCACGGGAGCGGTGGCCGTCAACGACGAGGTTCCCCTCGGCACCACGGTCCAATTCCACGTGCGGGACGCCGAAACGGCCGATGAGGACCTGCGAGAGCTGTTGGCCACCCGGCAGGCGAACGGCGCCCTGGTGTTCACCTGCAACGGCCGGGGCGAGCGTCTCTTCGACCAGCCCGACCACGACGCGTCCGTCGTGTCGGAAATGGTGGGTGCGGTACCCAACGCCGGCTTCTTCGCCGCCGGTGAATTCGGGCCCATCGGAGGATCGAACTTCGTCCACGGCTTTACCGCGGCAATCGCCCTCTTCAGTGACCGCTGATTGACCTCTTCCGGGCAGCCGAATGTCGCTGGGCCAGCTTCCCGATCAGGCGTCCAGCCGATAGGGTGACCAGCAATGACTACTCCACCGGAAGTCACCCGCGACGCAGCGATGGAGGAGCTCGGCATCAACGTGATCCGCGGCTTGGCGATGGACGCCCCCCAGCATGCCAACGCCGGCCATCCCGGTACGGCTATGGCCCTGGCCCCGCTGGCCCACGTCCTGTTCACCCGGGTCCTCCGCCATGATCCCTCGGATCCCCACTGGCCCGACCGCGACCGCTTCGTGCTCTCCAACGGTCACGCCTCGATCCTCTTGTACTCGATGCTCTATCTCACCGGGTACGGCCTGACCCTTGACGACCTCCGGGGGTTCCGCCAGTGGGGCTCGAAGACGCCTGGTCACCCCGAGGTCCACCACACCGTAGGGGTGGAGGTGACTACCGGACCCCTGGGTCAGGGCGTTGCCAACGGCGTGGGCATGGGCATCGCCGAGCGCTTCCTCCGGTCCCGCTACCCCCCGAGGTCTGCGATCACAACACCTACGTGTTCGCTGGCGACGGCTGCTTCGAAGAGGGCATCTCCCACGAGGCCGCCTCGCTGGCCGGCCATCAGGCGCTCGGCCGCCTGGTGTACGTCTACGACGACAATCACATCACCATCGACGGTCCCACCGAGCTGTCCTACACCGACAACGTGGCCGAGCGCTTCGAGGCCTACGGCTGGGACGTCAACAACCTGGGTGAGTCGGCCAACGACCTGGACGTGTTGGAGTCGGCACTGCTCACAGCCAAGGGCGTCGAGGACAAGCCGTCGCTCATCATTCTCCGGAGTCACATCGGCTACCCCTCCCCCCACCTCACCGACACGGCCAAGGCCCACGGCTCACCGTTGGGCGAGGAAGAAGTGCGCCTGACCAAGGAGATCCTCGGCCTGCCCCCCGAGGAGACCTTCTGGGTACCTGACGCCGTCCTCGACATGTACCGCACGTGCATCCCGCGGGGCCAGGCCTATCGGGCTGCGTGGGAGAAGCGGTTCGCCGGCTGGGACGGAAACAAGGAAGCCTGGGAGGCGGGACAGGAGGGCAAGGGCCTGCCCGGCTGGGAGTCCACCCTGCCCACCTTCGAGCCGGGCGGCAAGCCCATCGCGACCAGACAGGCCATGCAGGCCTCGCTCAACGCCTCGGCCGCGATGATCCCGGCGGTCATCCCGGGCAGCGCCGACCTCACGGGAAACACCGGAGTGGCCCTGGACGGCTCGACCCCGCAGTCGGTCGAGCATCCTGAGGGCAACACCATCCACTACGGCATCCGCGAGCACGGCATGGGCGGGGTCATGACGGGCATGGCCGCCCACGGCGGGGTGGTCCCCGTCGGTGGGACGTTCTTCGTCTTCAGCGACTACATGCGCGGCGCCGTCCGACTCGCCGCCCTCTCCGACGCCCATGTCATCTACTCGTGGACCCACGACTCCGTCGGTCTGGGCGAGGACGGGCCCACCCACCAGCCCATCGAGCAGCTGGCCGCCATGCGGGCCATGCCCAACATGCGGGTCATCCGGCCGGCCGATGCCAATGAGACTGCGCAAGCCTGGCGCATCGCCGTTGACTCGACCGGTCCGACCGCACTGATCCTCACTCGGCAGGCGATCCCGGTGCTGTCCGAGACGGTGGACGGTGCCGCCGAGGGCGTTCCCCGCGGCGCCTACGTGCTCCGTCCCGAGACCGACGGTGGACCGCCGGACGTGATCCTGGTCGGGACGGGCAGCGAAGTCCACGTCTGTTTGGATGCGGTTAGTCAACTGGCCGATCTGGGTATCCGGGCGCGCGTGGTTTCGTTTCCTTCGTGGGAGCTGTTCGCGCTCCAGGACGAGTCGTACCGGTCCGAGGTGTTCCCCCCGGGGTGCCCCGGCTGGCGGTGGAGGCGGCCAGCTCCTTTGGTTGGGAGCGCTACGCCGACGACTCGGTGAGCATCGATCATTTCGGCGCCTCGGCATCGGGGTCCCGCAACATGACCGAGTTCGGCTTCACCGCTGACAATGTGACGGCTCGGGCCGAGCAGTTGCTCGGCTCACGCTCTCCCGCTTGACACCGACTCCCGATCGACACTGATTGACCGACACGTTTGCCAACGGCCCGATCCCGGCTCCCGGGAACGTAGGGTCACCGAAAGGACGACCATGACAAGGCTCAACGATCTCTTCGATCAGCAGGGTCAGAGTCCCTGGTTGGACAACCTGCGCCGCGACTGGATCCAAGACGGCACGCTGGCCTCGCTGGTGTCCGATGGGATCCGGGGAATCACCTCGAACCCCACCATCTTCGCCAAGGCCATCGAGGGCCAGGACACCTACGACGACCAGTTCCGCTCCCTCATCGGGAAGAAGTCCGTGGAGGACTCCTATTGGGACCTGGTGGTCGACGACATCAACGACGCTCTCCGCATCCTGCGCCCGGTCTTCGACACGTCGGGCGGCACCGACGGGTTCGTCTCGGTCGAGGTGGGCCCATCGCTGGCCCGCGACACCGACGGGACCATCACGTCGGCCCGGTCCCTCCATGAGCGCATCAACCAGCCCAACGTCTTGGTGAAGATCCCGGCCACCGCCGAGGGTGTGCCGGCCATCAAGCAGATGATCAGCGAGGGTCGGAGCATCAACGTCACGTTGATCTTCAGCCTGGACCGGTATGCGCAGGTGATCGAGGCGTACCAGTCGGGGCTCGAGGCTTATCTGGCATCGGGCGCCACCGATCTCTCCACCGTGGCCAGCGTGGCCTCGTTCTTCATCAGTCGGGTCGACACCGAGGTCGATCGGCGGATCGAGACGGCGGCCCACGGCGACGAGCAGGTGCTGGCCCTGCGCGGGAAGGCCGCCGTGGCCCAGGGACGCCAGGCCTATCGCCTGTTCCGGGAGAAGTTCTCCGGACCCCGATGGGAGGCGCTGGCCTCAAAGGGTGCCCGGGTGCAGCGTCCGTTGTGGGCGTCGACCTCCACCAAGAACCCCGCCTACCCGGACCTGGCCTACGTGGACACCCTCATCGGTCCCGATACGGTCAATACCATGCCCGATGGCACGATCGCCGACTTCCTCGACCACGGGACCGTGGCCCGCACCATCGATACCCATCTGGCTGAGGCCGATGAGACGGTGGCCGGCCTGGCCGCCGCCGGTATCAATATGGCCGACGTGTCGGCCACCTTGGAGGACGAGGGCGTGGCGTCGTTTGCCAAGTCCTTCGATGAGCTGATGCAGAGCCTGTCTGACAAGGCCAACCGACTGTCGAGCTCCTCATGAGGAGCACCATCGACCACGACGGCCGCCCGACGTCGTCGGCTCGAACCCGACCACACCGGTACCCGCTGTGAGCACCCAGACCGCGGAACCCGACGTGAGGACCTCGATCACCGGATCGCTGCCCGACGTGTTCACCAAGGCTCCACCGGTGGCCATGGTCATCTTCGGAGCCTCGGGGGACCTGGCCGCCCGCAAGATCTTCCCCGCCCTGGCCCGGCTGGCCGAGCGCGGCGCGCTCGACAACGGGTTCGTGGTCATCGGCATGGCCCGCACCAAGTGGTCGGACGAGGAGTTTCAACAGCACGTCTTGCAGTCCACGCCCCGATCCGGAGACAAGTGGAAGGCGTTGGTGAAGCGCTTCCACTACGTCAGCGGCGAGTACGGCCACTCCGACACCTTTGCCTCGCTCAAGTCGATGCTCGATGTGGCCGACAAAGAGGACGGCACCGGAGGGAACCGGCTCTACTACCTGGCCACCATTCCCGCCGTGTTCGGGCAGGTGGCCGGGGCCCTGGCCGACCACGCCTGTACCCGTCCCGGCGAGGGCGGCACGTTCGCCCGACTGGTGGTGGAGAAGCCGTTCGGGCGCGACCTGGCCAGTGCCATCGCGCTGGACGAGCAGGTCCACGCCGCCTTCGACGAGAGCCAGGTCTTCCGGATCGATCACTACATGGGCAAAGAGACCGTCCAGAACCTCCTGGCCCTGCGCTTCGCCAATGCCATCTTCGAGCCCACCTGGAACCGTCGGTACATCGAGCAGATCCAGATCACCGTGGCCGAGAGCCTGGGCGTGGAGCACCGCGGCGGTTTCTACGAGACGGCGGGAGCGCTTCGCGACATCGTCCAGAACCACGTCATGCAGGTGCTGGCCCTCACCTTGATGGAGTCGCCCACCAGCATGGATGCCGACCGCATCCGCGACGAGAAGGTCAAGCTCCTCCAGGCCATCTCCATTCCCACACCGGACGAGGCCATCGACCGGTCGGTTCGCGGTCAGTACGAAGCCGGCAGCATCGACGGGGACAAGGTCATCGCCTACCGGGGGGAGCAGGACGTCGACCCCGAATCGTGCACCGAGACCTACCTGGCCCTGCGACTGAACGTGCAGAACTGGCGCTGGGAGGGAGTGCCGATCTACGTGCGCACGGGCAAGCGGCTCCCGGCCCGCGTCACCGAGGTGGTCCTCCAGTTCCATCAAGTTCCCCACCTCCTGTTCGACGGGCGAAGCAGTCGGGCCCTGCGCCCCAACGTCCTCATCCTCCGCATCCAGCCCGACGAGGGCATCACCTTGGAATTCGGGGCCAAGGTCCCCGGCGAGGCGTTCCGGGTCCGGACCGTGGCCATGGACTTCTCCTACGCCGAGACGTTCGCCGGCGATGAGGCGGCCGACGGCTACGAGCGCCTGCTTCACGACGCCATGGTCGGTGACGCCACGTTGTTCATCCGTTCCGACGAGGTGCAACAGGCGTGGCGGATCGTGGACCCGTACTTGCAGGCTTGGTCGGAGGGCGCACCGCTGTACATGTACCCGGCTGGAACCTGGGGACCCCACATGGCCGATCTCCTGGTCGAGCGGCACGGCGACCATTGGCGCAATCCTCAGCTCGATCTCGACCTCTCCGGTGGTCGCCTGGCCGAGCCGGAATGAACGGGGGGGCCCGGCGATGCAGGGGACGGTAGAGGTCGTCGACTCGGTCGCTGACCGGTTCGCCGAAGTGGTCGGCCAGGCGCTCGCCCGGGGAACGACCGCGGGTTCGGGTGGAGACGGAGGCTTCTCCCTGTTCCTCTCGGGCGGCCCGACGGCCAGGGCGGCCTACGAGCGGCTGGCCCAGGTCACCGGGCCCGGCGCCTCGGCCGGGGGTTCGGTGACGGCGCCGCCGATCGATTGGACCCGGGTGGACGCCTACTGGGGCGATGAGCGCTGCGTGCCCCCCGACGACGAAGACTCCAACCAGCGCCTATGCCGGGAAGCGTTGCTCGATCGGTGGGACCCCTGCGCTCCGTCCACCCCATGTACACCAGCGGTGATCCGGCCGTTGCCGCCGCGGAGTACCAAAAGGAGCTGACCGGTCTGGACGCCTACGACCTGGTCCACCTGGGCATGGGGCCCGATGGTCACTGTGCCTCGCTCTTCCCGGGATCGGCCGCGCTGGACGCCCCCGACGACGTCCTCGTCCTTCCCAACACCGATCCCAACGAGGCAAACGCCCACCAGCGGATCACCTTGACCTTCCCGGCCATCGCCCGGGCCCGTCTGGTCGTGTTCACCGTGGCCGGTGCGTCCAAGCGCGCCGCCTTCGAGCGGGTGCGGAACGGCGAGGACCTTCCCGCCGGCCGGGTTCGGGCCCATGAGGTGCTGTGGCTGGTCGACCCGGTCGCGGCCGGAGACCGAGCCGGAGCGTGACTCCCCTCCGACCAGCGACGATGACATCGGTCGGCTGTCGGGGTGCCTCCGATAAGGTGGCGCCAATGCCTGAAACGAGCGGCTCAGCGACCCAACCGACCCTTGAAGCCGCGGCGCTTCTCGACGCCGACCTGGACGACTTGCAAGCCGAAGCGCGGCGACGGCGGGCTGGCAGCCACGGCTCCCGGATCACCTTCTCGCCCAAGGTGTTCATCCCCCTCACCATGCTGTGCCGGGACCGCTGCGGCTATTGCACCTTTGCCAAGGCCCCGGCCCGGCTCGGATCCCCGTATCTCCCTCCCGATGACGTCGTGGCCATTGCCCGAGCCGGCCGCGCCGCCGGTTGCCACGAGGCGCTGTTCACCCTGGGCGAGGGGCCCGAGGACCGGTACCCGGTCGCCCGGGCCTGGCTGAGCGAGCACGGCTTCGCCTCCACGGTCGACTACCTGGACCCAGGCGTGCCGCCTGGTCGTCGAAGAAACTGGCCTTCTCCCCCACGCCAATGCCGGAGCGCTCGACGCCGAGGACCTGACCGCGCTCCGGGACGTCGTCGGCCAGTCAGGGGATGATGATCGAGTCGGTCAATCCGGACCTGGCCGCCCACCGCGTCGGCTCCGGACAAGACGCCGGCGCGTCGCCTGGCCACGCTGGAGGCCGCAGGGAGTTGCCGCCATCCCGTTCACCACCGGGCTCCTGGTCGGGATCGGCGAGAGCCGGGCGGACCGCCTGGCCACGCTGGTGGCCATCGCCGACAAGCCACGCCCGGCACGGTCACGTCCAAGAGGTGATCGTCCAAAACTTCCTGCCCAAGCCGGGGACGTCGATGCACGGGCCCCCCCGTGCCCCACCGATGAGTTCCTCTGGACCATCGCCGCCGCCCGCTTGGTGCTGCCCACCGACATCCACCTGCAGGCTCCCCCAACCTGTCCGACGACCTCGGCCCCTTGCTCGATTCGGGGATCGACGATTGGGGCGGGGTCTCCCCGGTGACCGCCGATCACGTCAACCCGGAGCGGGCCTGGCCTGCCCTGGAGCATCCTCGCGCGCCGCGACCGAGGCGGCCGGCCACACGCTCGCCCCCCGTCTGACGCTGTATCCGGAATTTGCCCTTGAGCCCGACCGGTGGCTGCCCGGCCGATGCGCTTTTCCTGTCCTCGACGTGGCCGACGCGGAGGGACTGGGCCGGGACCACCTCCTGGTGCTCGGGCAGCGAGTTCCCGCCGCCGCTCTCGGCCGCACCCGCCGTGCCCCGGGCGACCCCGCCTCCCCGCCGGCCCCGCCGGTCGTCACGCTGCCCTCGGCGGGCAGCGCAGTGGGCGATGTCCTGGCCGGCGTGGCCCTCGGCCAGGAGGTGGGCGAGGACGAGATCGTCACCCTGTTTGCCGCCCGAGGGCCCGAGGTGCGGGCGGTCGCCGCCGTGGCCGACTCGTTGCGCCAACGAGATCGTGGGCGAGGAGGTCACCTTCGTTGCCAACCGCAACATCAACTACACCAACGTGTGCACCTTCAAATGCCGGTTCTGCGCCTTCTCCAAGGGACCGCTCTCGCTCAACCTGCGGGGCAAGCCCTACTTGTTGGAGCTCAGCGACATCACCGATCGGGTGGCCGAGGCCGAGGCCCGGGGGCCACCGAAGTGTGCCTCCAGGGCGGCATCCACCCCAACTTCGACGGCGACTACTACCTCGAAGTGATCCGGGCGGTCCGGGAAGCTTCGGCCACATCCACATCCACGGCTTCACCGCTCTGGAGGTCACCGAGGGGGCGCGCCGCTCGGCGGTGTCGTTGGCCGAGTACCTCACTTTGTCTGCGAGATGCCGGGCTGAAGACGCTGCCGGGCACTGCGGCCGAGATCCTGGACGACGAGGTCCGTGCGATCTTGTGCCCGGACAAGATCAACACCGAGGAGTGGCTGTACGCCCACCGCACCGCGCACAGCGTCGGCCTGCGCTCCAACGTCACCATCATGTTCGGGGCGGTGGAGCAGCCGCGGTCGTGGGCCCGCCACATGGACACGCACCCGCGCCCTCCAGCGGGAGACCGGCGGGTTCACCGAATTCGTGCCGCTCCCCTTCGTCCATATGGCCACTCCGATCTACCTGCAGCAGCGCTCCCGGCGAGGCCCGACGTTCCGCGAGGCGCTCCTCATGCACGCCGTCGGGCCGCATCGCCTACCGGGGCGCGATCGACAACATCCAGGCGAGCTGGGTGAAGACGGGAGCAGAGGGTGCTCGCCAGCTGCTCCGGGCCGGGGTCAACGACCTCGGCGGGACGCTCATGGACGAGAACATCTCCCGGGCCGCCGGGGCGAGCCACGGGCAGATGGATGGACGTCGAGGTTTCCGGGCGATCCTCGCACCGCTCGGTCGCAGCTGGTGCAGCGCACCACCCTCTACGGTCGGGTGTCCCGGCAACCCGACGGGACCCGGGTGGCAGGCCGACTCACCCGGCCCATCGCCGCCTCCCGGTGAGGTGACCATCCCCGGGGTCCCGGCAACGCCGATCCACCGGTTCGACGCCGAACCACCGACCGAAGATGCATTCGAGCAGCTGGTCGAGGAGCTGTCGGTTCGCCCAGCTCGAGGGCCCAGCGCGACCTCTACCGGTCGATGCTCTCCACTGTCCGAGACTGGCCCGGGAGAACACCGACGTCATCGACCTCAAGATCGCCGATGCCGCGCTGGCCGAGATGGGTGAGGCGTTCCGGGTCTTTCGCCCGTTCCGTGCGATCAAGAAGATGACGATCTTCGGTTCGGCCCGGACGGCTGCCTGACGACCCGGCCTATGCCCATGACGCGGAACCTGGCCCGGCGATGGCCGCGGCCGACTGGATGGTGGTGACCGGAGCGGGCCCAGGCATCATGGCCGCCGGGATGGAAGGGGCGGGAACGGACCGGTCGATCGGCGTGAACATCCGGCTTCCCTTCGAGCGGGCGGCCAACACGTTCATCGCCCAGGACCCCAAGCTGGTCGAGATGCGCTACTTCTTCACCCGGAAGCTCATGTTGATCAAGGAGTCCGACGGCTACGCCGTGCTCCCGGGCGGCTTCGGAACCCTGGACGAGGCTTTCGAGCTGCTGACCCTGTTGCAGACCGGCAAGGCCGAACCTGCTCCGGTCGTGTTGCTCGACATCCCCGGCGGCGACTACTGGATGGGCTGGGACCGGTTCGTCGAGCGGGCGGTGGCGATCAGAGGGGCTCATCTCCGCAGAGGACCGGGCGCTGTTCACCATCACCGACGACGTCGGCGTGGCCACCGAGGAACTCACCGGCTTCTACCGCAACTACCAGTCGTGCCGATGGGTCGGCGACCTGTTGGTCCTCCGCCTGCTGGTCGCCCCCAGCGTCCGAGCTGGGCGAGCTCAACCGCCGGTTCGGCGATATGGTGGCCGGCGGGGTCATCCGTCCCACCAAGCCACTTCCGCCCGAGCGGGCCGGGAACGACCATCTCGACCAGGCTCGGCTGGCCCTTCGCTTCGACAGGTCCACTACGGCCGGCTCCGCGAGCTGATCGACGCCCTCAACCAGTGCACCGGGGACGGGGCATGAACGGCCAGGAGCGAAAGGCGGCGCTGGCCTGGCTCGGCCGACGCGACCCGGCAATGGCGGTACTTATCGAGCGCCACGGGATGGCACCCCTTCGTCCCCGCGTGCCGTCGGCCGAGCGGTTCGACGCGCTGGCCCGGGCCATCCTCTTCCAGCAGCTGGCCGGAAAGGCGGCCACCGCCATCCATTCCCGGTTCGTGACCCCGTTGGATGGGACGGTCACGGCCGACTCGGTTCTCGCCGCCGCTCCCGACCTTTTGACTTCATGCGGGCTGAGCCGGGCCAAGGCCGCAGCCATCGTGGACCTGGCCGAACACGTCGTGAGCGGCCAGGTGTCGCTGGACCGGATCGGCCGGCTGCCCGACGAGGTGGTGATCGAGCAACTGGTTCAGGTGCGCGGCATCGGCCGCTGGACGGCTGAGATGTTCCTCCTCGGCACCCTCGGGCGGCCCGATGTGTGGCCCACGGGCGATTTCGGCGTACGAGTGGGCTACGCCGCCGGTTGGCAGTTGCCCGAAGTACCCTCGGCGAAGGAACTAGAGGTGCTGGGCGAGCCGTACCGGCCCTACCGGAGCCTGGTGGCGTGGTACTGCTGGCGGGCCGCGGACGATCGGGCCCTGGCCCTGGCCCCAGCTCCCGCCCTGGTCGTATCGGATTGAGCGAAGGGAGTTCGCGGTGAAGGATCGGACCATCCGGCTGCTGTTGGCCGACGTCGACGGCACCCTGGTGACCCAGGACAAGGTGCTCACCGACCGCGCCATCGCCGCCGTGCACCGGCTCCATGCCGCCGGCGTCCTATTCGCCATCACCAGCGGCCGTCCGCCCCGCGGCATGTCCATGCTCATCGAGCCGCTCGCTCTGTCCACGCCAGTATCGGCCTTCAACGGCGGGCTGATCGTGAACCCCGATCTGTCGGTGATCGAGCAAAAGGAGATCGATACCTCGGAGGTGACGCCCGTGCTCGACCTGTTGCGGTCGTTCGAGCTCGACCGGTGGATCTACCGGGGCGCCGACTGGTACGTGCACAACCTCAACGGCCCCCATGTCGATCGGGAGGCCAAGACCGTGCACTTCGCGCCTACGGTGGTCGACAGCTACGACCAGCTCACCACGGATGTGGCCAAGATCGTCGGGGTGAGCGACGACCCCGACGCCGTGACCCGCGGCCAAGCCGCGGCGCGTGCGCAGTTCGGGACCCGGGTCTCGGCGGCCAGCTCCCAGCCCTACTACTTGGACATCACCCATCCCGACGCCAACAAAGGTGGCGTGGTGACGTTCCTATCGCACCGGTTCGACATCACCACCGACCAGATCGCCACCATCGGGGACATGCCCAACGACATGCTCATGTTCGCCGACTCGGGATTGAGCATCGCCATGGGCAACGCGTCGAGCGAGGTGCAGGCGTCAGCTGATCGGGTGACCGGGTCGAACGAGGACGAGGGCTTCGCCATGGCCGTCGAGCGCTTCGTCCTCGGAGACGAGTAAGGCCGGAACCGACTGCCGTCGTTCAAGGGCCGTCGTCGAACGCAATGCCGGAGGCGGACCCGCCGGCTCCAGGACTCCCGGCCAACAGGGTGGCCGCCTTGTCCACGGCGCGCGCGGCCCGGGTTATCCGCTTCTCCTCGGCGACCAGGTGCGGATCGGGCTCACCGCCGGCTCGGACCGAGTCGGAGGCCTGTCGGAGCCGGTCGATGGCCAGGTCGGCCAGTGATTCGGAGATAGCCGACAGTCGGTCGGCCACATCGGACAGGTCTTCGCTCACTGTTGCGGCTGGGCCTTCACCTCGACCACGTCGAGCTCACCGTCGGCGTACTGCTTCCGGATGACCTTCTTGTCGAACTTGCCCACACTGGTCTTGGGTATCTCCTCGACAAACGCCCAGCGCTCGGGAAGCCACAACCGATGCACCCGGTCGGACAGGAACTCGACCAGCTCGTCCGTGCTCGGGTCGGCCCCTTCGGCCCGGACCACGGCGACCAGGGGGCGTTCGCTCCACTTGGGATCGGGAACGCCGATCACGGCCGCCTCGAACACACCGGGGTGGGCCATGACCTCGTTCTCGAGCTCCACCGAGGAGATCCACTCCCCGCCGGTCTTGATCACGTCCTTGGTGCGGTCGCTGATTTGCATGAAGCCCTTGGAGTCGAGCGAGCCGACGTCGCCGGTCCGCAACCAGCCATCGTGAAAGCGATCCTCGCTCGGTTCGCGGTAGTACGAACCCGTCACCCAGGGGCCGCGAACCTCGAACTCCCCTACCGTCTCGCCGTCATTGGGAAGGACGCTCCCGTCGTCGGCGCAGATCCGGATCTCCACCCCGGGCACGACCCGTCCGGCCTTGCTCCGCCAGTCGAGCTCGTCCTCGGGGGTGGCGCTGAGAGGCATGATCCGTCTCATCCGCACCGACGCGCTGACCGTCCAGGCCGACACGGATTCGATCGATATTCAGACCAGCGGGATTGACGACTTCGGCCGCCAGAAAATCCGGCTGACCAAAGATCAGTGGGTCGAGCTGCTCGGGATAGCCATCATGACGCAAAATGCGGGTCAGTTGTGAGGATCGAAATCCGTGACGACATGGGTTATGGGCACACGGTCGATTCACAGGACTTAGAACTTATCGGCCGATGGTTCGCTGAGAAAGCAAAGCTGGTTATGTCGGCTGACACGCGGGTCAACCATCCTGCCCGGATTGATATCTGGCCGAGTACTCGCGAGGAATCTGCCCTTATCCCGCAGTATCACCGGAACATAAAATTCACGGCGGATGACATTCTGGCCCTGGCCGAGCACCTGACTAACATCTCTGTCGAGTTGGGCACGGATTTGCCTGCGGCTGATCCGGTCCGCCGCTTTTCAAGGATCGGAATGGTCAGTTTGCCGGATAAATATTGTCCTGTAAGGGAGGCGGGATTCTTCATAATCTGTTTGAGCGAGCCCTGGGCAGTGATTGTCTTCCCAATGCCCCGGCATGCGGTCCAAAGTCCATAATAAAGTCGGCCGTTCCAATCGTCAGCGGATCATGCTCGACCATTAACAAGGTGTTGCCCAGCCTTTTAAGCTGTTCGAGGGCGAGGTTTAAACGATCGTTGTCGCGCGGATGGAGCCCAATCGTAGGCTCGTCTAGAACATATAAGACGCCAGTCAAACCGCTGCCCAGCTGGCGTGCCAAGCGGATGCGCTGCGCTTCACCGCCGCTCAACGAAGGAGCGCGGCGGTCCAGGCCGATATAGCCTAAACCTACAGCTGCCAGGAAGCGCAGTCTGCTCAGCAGCTGAGCATGTACTTCCTCAAGAATTTTATTGTCCTGCTTATCGATGTTTAGATTTTCAACAAAGTAAAGCGACCGTTCGACTGGCATTTTGCAAAGGTCGCTGATGGAGATGCCTTCGATGGTCACATGCCGTGCTAAAGGGTTTAAACGCGAACCGTGGCAGGAAATGCAATCATGCTCATCGAGAAGAGGCGTGATAGCTTCACGAATGTGGGAGTGGGCGCTGCGTCCTGCTTTGGCCAAGACATCATTGATGCCGGCCCAGCGGAATTTCAAGCCTGTACCGGTGGAATACCATTTTTCTTCAGGGGATCCATTCAAAATTAACTGCAGTTTTTTTATTGGCAGCATATTCAGGGGAGCGAAGACATCGATGTTTTCCGCCTCCAGGAAAGCTTCCACAAAGGCAAAGGCGACGGCATTATAGCTATCCTGCCAAAGGAAATGAATCAAGCCTGCTACGGACTGCTCCATCATTTCCCGCTTTTGCATCAGGTTGGCTCCATATTGATATCCCAATCCCAAGCAATCGGGGCACATTCCTTCCGCATTATTGAAGGCAAAGGTATGAGGGGTGATTTCAGGATAGGATTTTCCTGTGCTTTCAACGGCAAAGGCAAGATTGAAAGCGACATCCGTCTGTTTTCGCGAACGAACAATGATTATTTCCTCCGCCTTGATGCGAGCATTTTCGACAGCTTCGAAAAGCCGATGTTTGATGGTCGGATTGACTTTCAGACGATCGATGACCAGAAATAGTTCATTTTTTCTTTTGCGGTCAAAGGGGATATTCTCCGACCTGTATCCAGATCAAAATAATTCTCCATTCAAACGGATGCGAAGAAATCCCTGGCGCTGCAGACGGGCGACAAATCTTCAAATTTTCATTTTTACGGATTTCGATTGGCGCGAGGACTTGAATTTTTTCTCCTTCCGGATAGGCCAGATCCGATCGACCACATGGTCTTTGCTGATAGCTTTGATCACTTCGCCTGTTTCAGGGCAATGCGGAATGCCCACGCGTGCATAGAGGATGCGCAAGTAATCATAGATTTCTGTCATCGTGCCGACGGTACTGCGAGGATTTCCTGCATGTGCTTTTTGTTCGATGGCGATGGCCGGCGAAAGCCCTTCGACATGGCCTACTTTGGGCTTGGGCATTTGCTTGACAAATTGACGTGCATAAGGAGAAAGGGATTCAATATAGCGCCTCTGTCCTTCAGCATAGATAGTATCGAAAGCAAAAGAAGTTTTTCCTGATCCTGAAGGTCCAGTGCAAACGTAATTTTTCTCTCGGAATTGTGACATATAGATTTTTAAGTTATTTTGTTCGGCACCATGTGACGGTAATTTCGTGGATAGATGCCTCTTCCGCTATCTTTTTGTCTTTGTGCGGTTGTCTTTGCTGCGCTTGCAAAGCCTGTTGCATTTTGTCCTTAATATCATGGATAAAGAGCGTCATGAACAGCATGTCCGGTAGGAGTGTCCAAAGCGGCGATCTTTTCCGGTGTGCCGGTTGCGACAATTTGTCCGCCCTCATCTCCGCCTTCAGGTCCAAAATCGATGATCCAGTCAGCCGTTTTGACAACATCCATATTGTGTTCGATCACAAGACGGTATTGCCTCGTTCGACAAGTGCATGCAGGACTTCCAACAGATGCTTGATATCATGAAAATGCAGTCCTGTGGTGGGTTCATCTAAGATATAGAGGGTTTTACCTGTTGAAGGCCGTACAAGTTCTTTAGCCAATTTGACGCGTTGAGCTTCTCCTCCGGAAAGCGTGGTGGAGGATTGTCCAAGTTTGATATATTCCATTCCCACTTTTTTCAGAGTCTCAATTTATGCTTGAATGGAGGGAATATTGGCAAAAAATTCGAAAGCTTCAGCGACGTCCATCTCCAAGACGTCATAGATGTTTTTCCCTTTATAAAAGATCGAAAGGGTTTCCTGAGTCAAAACGTTTGGCTTTGCAAAGAGGGCAATCAACCCAAGCATCTTCCATAAAGTCCATGTCAATTTTGATCATGCCCATGCCCTCGCATTGGGGACAGGAGCCTTCTTTCACATTAAAGCTAAAGCGTCCGGGTTTATAGCCGCGCGCTTTGCTTTCGGGCAGTTGGCTAAAGAGATCGCGAATTTCATCGAAAAGTTTGATATAGGTTGCAGGATTGGAGCGGGGATTGCGCCCAATAGGAGATTGGTCGATGGCAATCACTTTATCGATGTGTTCAATGCCCTTGATTTCTTTATGGGCGCCAACAGCATGTTCGCCGCCATGCAGATGATTGGATAGGGCCGGATAAAGAATGTCGGTGATCAAAGAAGATTTGCCCGATCCTGAAACCCCTGTCACGGCAATAAAAATTCCCAAGGGGAATTAGACGTCGACATTTTTAAGGTTGTGATGTGTAGCTCCCTTAATTTGGATATGGCTCTTTAGAGGGCTTTGCGCCTGTTTTTCGGAATAGGGATCTGTAGTTTGCCGGTAAGATAGCCGCCTGTAATCGATTTTTGATTTTCAAGCAGATCTGTCAAGGTCGCCATTGACGACGATCTCTCCGCCTCGGGCACCGGGCCCGGGTCCGAAATCCACAATGCGATCTGCTTCCCAAATCGTTTCTTCATCATGTTCGACGACGATGACGCGTATTGCCCATATCGCGCAAGTGTTTAAGAGTGTCGATCAGCTTTTTATTGTCGCGCGGATGCAGGCCGATGGAGGGTTCGTCCAGAATATAAGTGATCCCACCAAGTCCGCAGCCAATTTGCGAGGCTAAGCGCACACGCTGGGCTTCTCCGCCTGAAAGCGTCGGGGCGGTGCGGTCCAAAGTTAGATAATGCAGTCCCACTTCCATCAAGAATTTCAGACGCTGACTGATTTCTTTTAGCAAGCTCTTCGGCAATAAGCATCTCATTGGGTGTCAGATGCAAGATCGTTAAAAAAATTGTAGGCATTCGGCGACAGTCATCGCAGTCAGCTCTTGATGCGCTTGCCATTAACAGAGTGGCGGCAGGATAGGGTTTTAACCGCTCGCCATGGCATTCAGGACATATCTGTATGATGCATCAGCTTTTGCATTTTTTTGCGGTAAGAGTCGCTTTTGGCCTCAGCAAAGCGCGTATGGGCATCATGCAAGACACCTCGCCAATGAACATGGTCCGTCCAAGTGGCGCCGGTAACAGGATGGACAAAGTGCATGCGCGTCCATTTTTTCTCGGTGCCATACAGAAAGACTTTCTTGGCTTTTTCAGAAAGTTTTTTCCAGGGTGTATTTGACACTGAAGTCATAAAGCTCGGCTAGATTGTCATAGATATTTCCATAGCGGACTGTTTGATAGGAACTGGCCGACAGAACAGCAGTCTTCGGCGATGCTTAGGTTCGGATCGATGATCTAGGTTAAGATCAAATTCATTGACGATGCCCAAGCCATTGCAGCGCGGACACATGCCGGAAGGGCTGTTAAAGGAAAAGTCATGCGGCTCCAAGGAAGTATAGGAAAGGCCGGATTTGGGGAATAGGCATGCATGGAGAATAGTTGTTCTTCATCATGTTTCGGCATCCAAAACGCTGCAGACTCCATTGCCTAAATTAAGAGCTGCTAGTGATCGATTCGGCAATGCGTGAATGGCTGTCTTGCTGAACACGTCAATCGGTCAATCACAACATCGACATCATGGGCCACATTGCCGTCTAAAGTGATCTCATCGTTTAAATTGATAATTTTGCCATCGACTCGTGCCCGCATAAAGCCTTTGCGCAGAAGCTCCTGAAAATCTTCTTTGAATTCTCGCTTTTTTGCTGGCATAGGGAGCCAAAAAAATGAGCTTGGTGCCCTGTGAGGAAAGCTTTGAACGGTCTTAATGATTCTTTCCGGCTTTGAGGCGAGACAGGCTTCACCGCTGACAGGACAATGAGGAATGCCCACGCGGGCATAAAGCACTCGGAAATAATCATAAATTTCGGTCAAGGTACCAACGGTTGAACGGGGATTGCGCCCGGCGGTTTTTTGTTCGATGGAAATAGTGGGGGAAATGCCGGAAGCATGTTCAAGATCGGGCTTGGCCATATCGCCCAGCTGTCTTCTTGCAAAAGTGGAAAGGGATTCCACATAGCGACGTTGTCCCTCCATATAAAGCGTATCGAAAGGCAAGGGATGATTTGCCTGAACCGGAGACCCCGGTAAAGACAACGAGCTCATTGGCGTTTAGAGTAAGATCCACAGATTTAAGATTATGGACCTTAACCTTCTTTAAGATGATTGTGGATTATCCACAAGCCACCGATGATGAACGGAAGATCATATCCCTAAAGGCATTATACTGCAATTGCTTATATTAGAGCCATTCCCGCTGCGCCTTTTCGAGGATCTTCTGAAATCTTTTCGAATCTCCTCTGAAAATTCACAGCGGGAATGGCTCTTAGCAAAAGGTGGCTGACTTAAATTAGCCGATATGCTATTTTTGCCTTAGTCGAATAGGAGAGAATCAATGTCTTATAAGTTGAAACTAGCCCTACTTTTAGCCCTAGATGCTTTGTACATTCAAAAATTCATGCATCAGAAGAGAGCTTTACTAGCAATACGATGGTTGAAGCAGGCTTATGAAGAA
>CAVQVK010000030.1:0-13591 GCA_963717035.1 uncultured Acidimicrobiaceae bacterium
TGGGCCTCCCCGCCCGACAGCGTGCCCGTCGGGCGGTCGAGGGAGACGTAGCCCAGCCCGATCTCGACGAACGAGTCGAGGGTCACCAGCAGCATGGCGAGCAGCGGCTTAACCGACGGCTCGTCGAGGCCACGGACCCATTCAGCCAGGTCGCTGATCTGCATCGCGCACGCCTCGGCGATGTTGATCCCGCCGATCCGCGATGACCGGGCTGCCTCGCTCAGTCGGGTGCCGTCGCACTCGGGGCAGGCGGTGAAGGTGACGGCCCAGTCGACGAACGCCCGGATGTGCGGCTGCAGCGTGTCGGGGTCCTTGGAGAGGATAGACCTCTGCACCTTGGGGATCAGCCCCTCGTAGGTGACGTTGACCCCGTTGACCTTCACCTTGATCGGTTCGTGGTCGAGGAAGTCCTGCCTCTCTTTCTTGGTGTACTTGCGGATCGGCTTGTCCGGGTCGAGGATGCCCGACTCGATGTAGGGCCGAACGGCAAAGAAGTTGTCCACGGTATAGCCGGGGATGATGATCGCGCCCTCGTCCAGCGACTTGGAGTCGTCGAAGAGCTGAGTGAAGTCGATATCGGAGACCGTGCCCCGGCCTTCGCAGCGTGGGCACATGCCGCCAGTGCGGGTGAAGGTCTTTCTCACTGTCTTGCCGGCTCCGCGTTCGACGGTGATGGCACCGCTCGCTCGGACCGAGGCGACGTTGAAGGAGAAGGCGTTGGGCGAGCCGATGTGCGGCTGCCCGAGTCGGCTGAAGAGGATGCGCAGCATCGCGTTGGCGTCGGTGGCGGTGCCGACCGTGGAGCGGGAGTCGGCACCCATCCGCTGCTGGTCGACGATGATCGCCGTCGTCAGCCCTTCGAGTACGTCGACCTCGGGCCGCGCCAGCGTCGGCATGAAGCCCTGCACGAAGGCGCTGTAGGTCTCGTTGATCATCCGCTGCGACTCTGCCGCGATCGTGCCGAACACCAGCGAGCTCTTGCCCGAACCGGAAACGCCGGTGAACACCGTCAGCCGGCGCTTCGGGATCTCGACGCTGACGTCCTTGAGGTTGTTCACGCGTGCGCCGTGCACACGGATCAGATCGTGGCTGTCGGCGGCGTGCCGCGCAGGCGATTTCGGGTCTGTCCTCGTGGCCCTGCTCATCGTGTCTCCATCTGTTAGGCGGGGCCGCAGGTCGACTCCGGCTCGACGCGATGTGAAGCCAGCGTCCGGACCTGCATCCTCGTCAAGCGGCAACGCGTGGTCGAATCACGCTCGGCGAAGTCGTGGGGGGCGTCGATCTCTGATCAGTCTTCGGGCAGAGCAGCAAAATCACGCTTGGTTTTCCGGTACCACCCCATCCCCGATATGGGCTTCTTCCACCTACCCTTCATCTCTTTCAAGGCACTTTGGTGCGTTTCATCACCGCCTGCGACCATTTCTCTCAGATGGCTATCTTCCGCTTTTATCACCTCATCAGCGGTATTTCCATGGAGCGGTAAGTCACACGGTCCACCCAATTGTTTGCATGTCATTGTTTTCATCAGTCTCGCTTCCTTTCAGAAAAGGTGGCCGCCAACGGGGACGAGCTGCAAGTCAGGCCTGCGCGATGCGGACGAGGTTGCCTGAGGGGTCGCGAAACGCGCAGTCACGCACTCCCCAGGGCTGGGACGCCGGCTCTTGGAGCACCTCGGCGCCCGACGCCCGGACCTTCTCGAAGGTGGTGTCGAGGTCGTCGGAGCGGAAGATCGCCGCCTGCAGCGACCCCTGCGTCACGAGTGACAGGAGGGCGTCGCCCTCGGCCTGTGAACGACCGCCGTGCGGCTGGGACAGGACGATGTCGACGTCCTGCTCCGGGGCGCCAACGGTGACCCAGCGGAAGCCGTCGGACGCGACGTCGTTGCGGACCTCGAGGCCGAGCGCGTCGCGGTAGAAGCCCAGCGCAGCGTCGGGGTCGTGGACCGGGATGAACATTGCGGAGACGGTGATTGCCATGCGACAACCGTAGGAGTACCGACCCCTCGCGTGCTTCTCCGATCCTGCTCGGTGCCGGGCGAGGTCGGGCATCTGTGCGCCTACACTCGCCGTTCGCAGCCGACCCGTCGGCGCAGATCGGCTGCAGATCGGACCGTGATCGTCGGTACGCCGAGGTCGCGTGGCGAACATGCTCACGCACGACGGAACGACCTCGAGGTCGCGGTGGTCGCGGGCGCGGTACTGCGACGGCGTCACGCCGACGATCTCGGTGAAGCGCGAACTGAACGAGCCGAGCGACGTGCAGCCGACAGCGACGCAGGTGTCGGTGACCGACTTCCCCTGACGCAGAAGAGCCTTGGCGCGCTCGATGCGTCGCGTCATGAGGTAGGAGTAGGGAGTCTCGCCATAGGCCGCACGGAACTTGCGCGAGAAGTGCGCGGGCGACATGAGCGCGGCACGGGCCATGGCCGGGACATCGAGGGGCTGCTGCGTAGTCGCGGTCCATGAGGTCGCGCGCCCGGCGCAGGTGCACGAGGTCGGCGATCTCCTCCGGCGTCATGCCGACGATGGTACCCGACCGGTCGCCCTTCGTTTCCCTCACCGACTGCGCTCCAGGGTACTTCCATCCTGCTTAGACACCGGCTGAGGGGCGAACTGAGCGGTCGGTGGGCGGCCAATTTCCCGACGTCGCGGTGTCTACATCATTGAGAACTCACAAGGCAGAAGGGGAGAACCGAAATGGGAAAGATAGTGATCAGCACGAATGTCTCGCTCGATGGAGTGGTCCAGGACCCGACGGTGGGGAGGGCTTCAGACTGGGCGGCTGGTTCGGCCAGTTTGGCGGCAAGGACCTCGAAGAGTGGAGCAAGATCTCGTTCGACGAGGCGCTGGGCACCGAGGCCCTGCTGCTGGGTCGGCGAAGCGACGAGTGGTTCGCCACGCGGTGGTCATCCCGGCCTGGCGAGTGGGCGGACAGGTTGAACAGTCTGCCGAAGTACGTCGTGTCCTCGACCCTCGTAGATCCCAAATGGAGCAACGCAACGATCCTCAAGGGCGACGTGGTGACCGAGGTCTCGAAGCTGAAGCAACAGTTAGACGGGGAAATCGTCGTCTACGCCAGCTATCAGCTCGGGCGCACTCTGATCGAGAACGACCTGGTTGACGAGCTGAGGCTGGTTGTCTTCCCGGTCGTTCTCGGAGCGGGCCAACGCTTCTTCGGGGAGACCAGCGACAAGAAGGCCATGCGCCTCCTCGACACCCGGACCGTCGGTGACGGGCTCACGCTCGTTACCTACACGCTCGTCCGAGACGCATTGATATCGCAATAGCTTTCGCCACCACCGCTGCCGGCCAGGTCAACTCCGAGGTATCCTCGGGACTGGCGCGTGGGGCGCCTCCGGTCCGCGGACAGGGCTGAGCCCACCCACTATGGACGTGACGAGACGGTATGGCCGCTGATCCTCCTTTCGGCCTGACGACGCGGGCCGCAGGCTGTGAAAGGAGGTCGCGATGCCGACTGTTCCCCTCCCCGACGACCCCAGCTTCGAGCAGCTGCGCAAGCAGGCCAAGGACCTGCGCGACCTAGCCCGGGCCGGCGTGCCGGGCGCCCTTGACCTGGTCGGAACCCACCATCCCAAAGGCGCCCACCCCGTCACCCTGACTGGCGCGCAGCTCGTGGTCGCCCGCCACTACGGCTTTTCCTCTTGGGCCCGCCTCAAAGCGCACCTCGAGACGATCGACCGCTACCGGCGTGCTCCTGACGAGGTCGCCGAGACGACCGACCCGGCCGACGAGTTCCTGACGCTGGCCTGTCTCCGTTACGGCGACGACTCTCCGGCCCGTTGGCAGCGAGCCGCCCGATTGCTGGCCGGGAACCTGTCGATTGTCCGCTCCAACATCTATGTTGCGGCCGCCGCCGCTGACGAAGTCGCCGTGGGCGCGTTGCTGGCCGACGACCCGTCTGTGGCCAGTCGCGAGGGCGGGCCGTATGGCTGGGAGCCAATCCTCTATCTCGCCTACGCCCGTCACAACCCGGCAGTCTCCGAGGCGGACACGCTTGGCACGGCCCGGCTATTGCTAACTCACGGTGCCGACCCGAACGCCGGCTACCTCTGGCACGGACTGTGGCCACCGTTCACTGCGCTCACCGGAGCACTAGGAAGCAGCGGGGGCGACCAGCCCGAGCACCCGTGGGGCTCCGCCCTCGCCACCATGCTCCTCGAAGCCGGCGCGGACCCCAACGACGGCCAGGCCCTCTACAACCGACAGTTCGGTACTGATGACAGCCACCTCGAGTTGCTCTTCCGCTACGGGCTCGGTCGCGGCGATGGCGGGCCGTGGCGGGCCCGGATGGGCCATGCGAGCGACACGCCCTCGGAGATCGTGCGTTCCCAGCTGTGGTGGGCGATCGTGCACGACATGCGCGAGCGGGTACAACTACTCGTCGAGCAAGGCGTCGACTTTCACTCGCCCTATGCCGCCCCCGGCGGTCGGCCCTCGTCCCTTCGGACCTCCGACGGCCGCACTCCGGTCGAGGTTGCGGCCCTGGCCGGCTGCCCCGACCTGGTCGAATGGCTGGTCGCGCACGGAGCGGCCAGGCCCGCACGTGACGGCGCCGACGGGCTGATCGCCGCCGCCCTCGTTGGGGACCGCGTAACGGTCCGTCGCCTCTATGAGTACACCGACATCGCCCGCGCCGAGCGGCCAGCGCTCATCGTGTGGGCCGCGGTGCGGGGACAGCGCGACGCGGTCGTGCTGTTGGCGGAGCTCGGCTTCGACGTCAACGCCCTCGGCCGAACCGACATCCCCATGGAACAAGCATGGGAAACCGCGCTCCATGAGGCCGCGGCCCGGGGCGACGTCGAGCTTGCCCGCATCTTGCTCGGACTTGGTGCCAACCCCACTATCAAAGACGCCCGGTTCGATTCGACCCCGCTCGGCTGGGCCCAACACTTCGGACAGCGGGCGATCATCGAGCTCCTCGCGCCCGTCACGACCTGAACAGCGCTACGCCTGTCCGGAACGGCGCGGTCGCGAGCGAAAGGGGAGGAAGTTCAGCTGTCGCGTGTGTCGTGGAACTGCGGGGTATAGCAGACGGCAACGAGCAGGCCCTCAGGGCTCAGGAGCCGGGCGGTGATCTGGGTCCACGGCTCCGTACGGGCCTCATGGATGAGCCGATAGCCCTTGGCCTTGAGTTCAGCGGCTGCGGCCGCGACGTCAGCGACCTCGAACTCGATGCTGGCCTGGGGGACCGGGATGTCGGCGGGCCATTCGGTGGTGTCGAAACAGGCGGTCGCCGCTTCCGAAAGGGGCCACAACCCGAAGTGTTTCGTCCCTTCTAGTTCGTGGGTGAACACGTAGTCGCCCTCTTCGCCCTCAAAAGACAGGCCCAACGCGTCCCGGTAGAACGAGCGGGCTGCGTCAGCGTCTCGCACGATCGGGGCGACGCTCGCTACGAACTGGATGTCCATCGGCTTCCACCTCCGTCGGTACACCTTCGGTGCCTTCATCTTGGTATACCTGCGGGTCCCGATGCGTCCTCCAGGGGCGAGGTCGAGTACCTAGCTAGACAGGGGGCTCATCCGTCGATAACGTCGAACTCGTTGCCTTCGATATCGGCGAAGGTCGTCCAGCTGGCGCTAGCGCCCTGGAAGTCATGGAGCTTCTGGGCACCGAGGGCCAAGAGGCGCACGGTCTCGGAGTCCAAGTCGTCGGAGATGAGGTCGAGGTGGAGTCGATTCTTCGCGACCTTCCCCTCGGGCACCTGGTGGAACGAAAGCCGCGGTCCGTCGTCGGCCGTTTCGTTGGCGGGCAGGACGGCGTTCTCCGAGGTGGCTCCGTCCGCGACCTGCCGGCCAAGAACGGCGCCCCAGAACCGGGCCAATGTGGCGGCGTCGGCGCAATCAACCGAGATGCCGAAGACCTTGTTGCTCATGGTCGACGTTCCCTTCCTCTGTGGAGCCCAAGAACTTGCGGGCGGCGTACGGGTATCAGATGGCGGTACGGCCGCCGTCTACCGCGACGACTGCGCCGGCCAGGTAGCTGGCCTTCGGGGACGCCAGAAAGGCGATGAGCTCGGCGATCTCGGCGGGCTGGGCGGCCCGACCGAGCAGGGTGGTGGCGCCCAGGGCTTCGATCCGTTCAGGGGTGGCGCCCCCGGTGAACACGGGTCCGGCGGCGACGGCGTTGACCCTGACTCCGGCGGGGCTGAACTCAGCTGCCCATGATCGGGTCATGGACGCCAGCGAGGCCTTGGTCGCGCCGTAGGCGGCAGAGCCGGCGAGACCGATCTGTCCGGCCATGCTGGCGACGTTGACGATGCTCCCGCTACCCCGCTCGGCCATCTTCGGGGCCAGCGCCGCCGTGAGGAAGAATGGAGCGCGGACGTTGGCGGCGAACAAGCGGTCGAAGGTCTCCACGTCGAGTTCGGCGGTCGGTCCGAACCGCGAGAATCCGGCGTTGTTAACCAGGACATCGACCACCCCGACCTGCTCGACCAGTTCGTCGAGCTCGGCGGTGTTGCTGAGGTCGGCGGCGACGAAGCGGGCCTTGCCGCCATCGGCGCTGATGGTGTCGACCACAGCCTCGCCCCGGACGGCATTGCGTCCATGGACGACGACTTCCGCGCCGCGCCGCCCGAGCGCCTCGGCCACCGCCCGGCCGATGCCAGAGGTGGCCCCGGTGACCAGGGCGCCCTTCCCTTCGAGGTCTCGCTGTGCGTTCATGACGATCTCTTTTCAGTTCATTCGACAGGCGGGTCAGTTTGAGATTGGCAGCCTGGTCCCGCCCGCACACGACGTGATCGTGTCATTCGTATTGCCGCCCCCCAGAGGCCCCGAGGGCATACTCCGTGCGCAGTTCGTACGATGGGGCAGTGCCCGTAAGCCCTGCTCAGCCGGAACGCTGTTAGTGGCACGGCCGTTGGTTGGTGCGCCACAGAGTGGTCCTGACCAGGTTCGTGGCCGCGACGCCGAACTGACCGTCCTGGGCCGGCACCTCGACCAGCTCCTCTCTGGCGTAGGGACGGTGGTGTTGGTCGAGGGGGGCGCGGGGATGGGCAAGAGCCGCCTCCTCCAAGAGGCGGCGGCGATGGCCGGCCGCCTGTCGATACGAGTCGGATGCGGTGTGGCCGACCCAGCCGACACCGTCGTCCAACTGTCCGTGCTGCTCGAGGCCCTCTTGGAGGGCTCGCCACCGATCCTCGAACGGACCGCACTGGGCAACGCACACTCCTCTCCCGAGCAGAGATATTGGCTGCTTCAGGATCTCGAAGCGCTCCTGGAGCGCGCCGCACTCGATGCGCCCCTCCTGGTATGCCTCGATGACCTCCAGTGGGCCGACAGCGGCACGTCGGCGGCGCTCCGCGCCTTGCCGGCCCGGCTGGCGACGGTACCGATCGGCTGGGTCATCGCTCTTCGGCCCGGTCAGGGGCCGCCCCACCTGCGGAGCACGTTGGACTTCTTGGAGCGTCACGGGGCGGCCACCATCGTTCTCGGCCCACTGGACCAGGCCGGGGTGGCGCAGGTGGCGGCCGATGTCCTGGGAGCGGAACCCGGCAGCGAAGTGTTGGCGATGGCGGAGCGGGCAGCCGGCAGCCCGTTCCTTCTGGTGGAGCTCCTTTCCGGGCTGCGTGAAGAGGGCCTCATACGGGTCGAATCGGGGCGGGCGGAGTTGGTCGAGTGGCGTTTGCCTGATCGCGTGAGCCAGAGCATGCGCCTGCGGACTGGAGCGCCTGTCCGACCCGGCGCGTCAGGTCGCAACCGTGGCCGCTGCTCTCGGCCGGAGGGTTTCCCTCGACGACGTGGCGGCAATGCTCAACGCGTCGCCGTCAGAGCTGCTCATGCCGGTCGACGAGCTGATTCACGCCGACCTGTTAACCGAATGCGACGGCGCTCTCATGTTCGGCCATGACCTCATCCTCGAAGCCGTGCGAGCCAGCCTCCCGCATTCTGTGCGCCGCTCGCTCGATCGCCAGGCGGCCTCGGTGCTGCTTGCCGGGGGGGCGTTACCGGTGGAGGTAGCAACGCAGCTGGCCGAGAGCGCCGAGCCCGGGGATGAAGTCGCCATCTCGACCCTGTTCAGGGCGGCCGAGACCCTCGGCCCAACCGATCCGGGGCTGGCCGCCGACTTGAGCCAGCCGCGCCCTCGAGCTTGCCCCGCCAAGGCATCCCTTGCGAGGGCCGCTCGTAGCTCAGACCGCGGTCTGGCTGCACGCCGCCGGGCGTGGCGAGCAGGCAAAAGCCTTCGCCGACACCGCACTGCGCCAGGCGCTCCCCCTGAGCAGGAAGCCGAGGTGCGTCTCAGCATCGCCGGCATGTTCGCCATCTCCGCCGACGTGCGCGCCGAGGAAGGCCGCCAAGCCCTCGCCCTTCCCGGTCTGCCGGCCAATCTCCGCGCCCGACATTTGTCGCTCCTCCTCCACAACCTGGTGACTGCGGGCCGAATCGACGACGCCCGGGCCGTGCTCGATGAGGTGACGGTCGCAGTCCAAGGTTGCGACGACGTCGCCGCACGGTTTGCTTTGGAATTGGCCGAATCCGGACTCATCTATGCCGACGGGAAGTTCTCGCCGGCCCTCGAAATGGTCGAGATGGCGCTGCGAAGCGGTCTCGACTCGACCGACGACACCCGGGAGCACCTCGCCTACCAGTGGCGTTGCGACATACTGACCATTGTCGATCGCCTCGACGATTCTTTGCAGATGCTGACGGAGGCGGTCGCTTCGGCCCAACGTGACCGGCAAGGCTGGGCGCTCAACATCTTCGAGACCGGGCGGGGCCGACAGCTACTGCAGATGGGTCGACTCGCCGACGCCGCCGCCGCCCTCGAGGAACAGCTCACCGTGGACATGGCGCCCCAAATCGTCAGCGTCTTGGACGCAGCAGGGGTCGTGGCTCTCGGGCGCGTCGCCCTGCACATGGGTGATCCGAGCCTTACTCGACAGGCCCGTGAGATTGCCCAAGTCATGCTCGGCCAGAGCGCCCCCAGCGTCCGCCGCCACGCCGCGTGGCTGCTGGCGTTGCAGGCCATGGCGGAGGGCGACGCCCTCGGCGCCCACGAGTGGCTCTGCGCGTTGGGCGAGAAGGAGCGCATGTCCATCGTGCCGCTGTTTCCGATGGACGTGGCCGACGAGGCCCGCCTCATTCACATCGCTCTCGCTTCCCAGGACGAGGAACTCGCAGCCCACGCGGCCGCCGCGGCCCGGATGCCGAGCCCGGCTCAACCCCGACATTCGGTCCATCGCCGCCGCTGCCGCCCACGCCAGGGGCCTGCTCGAGAACAGTCAAGAGGGCCTGGCCGAAGCCGTCGAACTGTACGACGGTGGGCCCCGCCCACTGGCCCTCGCCGCCGCACTGGAGGACCTGGGTGTCGCCGCCGTCGACGGTGGCTCCCCCGAAGAAGGAGTCGAGGTATTTGGCCGGGCTCTCGAGCTGTACGCCCAGGCCGGAGCGGCCTGGGACGCCGGCAGGCTGAGGGGCCGCCTGAGGGCATTGGGAGTACGGCGCCGCCTGGTTGCCGCGCAGCGACCGGCAAGAGGTTGGGCGGCAATGACCGACTCCGAACTGGCCGTGGCCCGGCTGGTCGCGCAAGGGTTGACGAATCGCGAGGTGGCTGAGCGGCTCTTCGTCTCGCCCCACACCGTGAGCGGCCATCTTCGCCATGTATTCGCCAAGTTGGACGTCAACTCGCGAGTCGAGCTGACCCGGCTGGCGGGTATTCACGACTCAGGGTCCTGAGTCCGAGCGGGCATCGTTCGAGAGGCTCATCGACGTGGTGAGATTCCCGGTCAGCGTGGGGCCGAGCTGCGCCTGGTTCGGCCGAGGAGATATGACACGAACACGCGGTGTGCACGGCGCGGCCACCTGGGACAGTTCTTGTAGGCCTCGAAGGGCTGCTGCGCTCGTCCGAAGGAGAGAACCGTGGTGATGGATACGGCGATCCGTGAAGCAGATGGCGTGAAGATCCGGTTCGCCGAGGCCGGCCAGGGTGGGAGCGAAACGGCGGTCTTGACCAGCCCGTGGCCGGAGAGCCTGTTCGCATTCCGGAAGGTGTGGGACCGCCTGGTCGAGCAGTTCCACGTGGTTGCGATCGACCTTCCCGGGTTTGGCCAGTCGGAGCGCCAACTCGACCTCTTGTCGCCGCCGGCGATGGGCGCCTTTCTCGTGCAGTTGGTCAGGGAGTGGGACCTGGGCCCCGTGCACTTCGTCGCCCCCGACGTCGGTACGTCGGCCGCGTTGTGGGCGGCGGCGCAGTGATCCCGCGCTGGTCCGCAGCCTGGCCATCGGTGGTGGGCGATGGCCGTTCCATTGCAGGTCGGCGGTGCGCTGAAGGACATCATCGAGGCGCCCGACATGGAGGCGATACCGCCAGATCGACTCCAAGGACATCCTCGGTCCTATCATACGACGCCATTCCGGGCGGCGCTCTGCCGGCAGAGGTGCGCGCCGACTATCTGGAGTCCTACGCCGGGGACAGGTTTGTCGAGTCGGCGCGATATGTGCGCACCTATCCAACCGAGCTGCCCAAGCTGGCCGAAAGGCTGCGATCTATCGAGACGCCCGTCCAGATCGTGAGCGCACACGATGACCCCTTGGTGCCGACGCCTAACCAAGACTTCCTTCACTCCCGACTGCCCAACAGCCGGATCGACCTTCTCGCCGCGGGGCATTTCGCCTGGGAGGAAGTGCCGGATCTCTACGGCGAGGTGCTGATCCGCTGGCTGAACGTCGGGTACCGCGAGCAATCCGGCCGGTCGACAGAAGGCCGAAGCTCGCTAGCCCTCCTTCCACCAGTCTTTCGTCTCTCGACTTCGAGCATGAACGGCTCGGCAGTCGAGCACATCGGGCAACGACCGCCCAATCCATTCGACGAGGAGAGACCATGCCCATGATCGACGTGTACTCGGCAGATGGGACGTTTGCCGACAAGCACACCCTGGCCCAAAACCTTGCCGCCGCCGTCATGCGGTGGGAGAAGGTTCCGGATCTCCCCCTGTTCAAAAAGAACACGGCGGCCTTCTGTCCACGACCTGCCAGCCGAATCGGTATCCAATGTCGACGGCGATAGCAACTACGTCCGAGTCCAGGTCCTCACACCGATCGGGGTCTTGGATCGTGAGAAGCAGCTGGGGGTCGTCCAAGAACTCACCGATATAGTCGCCCTTGCCGCTGGCGACCCCACACTGGCCGACCGCACCTGGGTGCTCATCACCGAGTCACCCGAAGGCGGATGGGGGATCAACGGGCACGCCAATACGGGATCCGACATCGCAGAGGCGCTCGCAGTCAAGCAGCACGCTGGCCGAAAATCCGCCGGCCGCGCCGCAGCGATGAGGGCGATCGGGCTTATCGAGTTCGGAGGGCCGGAGGTTCTCCACGTCGTCGACCTCCCCGAACCTCAGCCGGGACCGGGCGAAGTGCGAATTAGACGTTCACGCCGTAGCGGTGAACCCCACCGACATCACCTTCCGGGCTGGCGGAAGAGCGGCCCAGCTGGCCGACCGGCCCCCCCTACGTGCCCGGCGATGGATCTTGCCGGAGTCATCGACCAGCTTGGAGAAGGAACCGACGGCGTCTCAGCGTCGGCGACTCGGTCATCGCCTACGTCATTCCCATGGGCCCGCACGGTGGCACCTACGCCGAGCAGGTCGTGGTCGAAGAGGCCTCGGTGGTTCCTGCGCCGCACGGAGCCAGTTTCCCTGAGGCGTCCACGCTGCTGCTCAACGCGGTCACGGCGCGCCTCTCGTTGGACGCACTCGCACTGCCTCCGGGGACCACGGTCGCCGTAGTGGGCGCGGCGGGAGCCGTCGGGGGATACGCAATCCAGCTGGCCAAGGCGGACGGCCTGACGGTGCTGGCCATGGCCAGCCCCTTCCGATGAAGCGCTCGTTCGTGAGCTCGGCGCCGACATGGTCGTCGAACCCGGTGACAACATCGGTGGCCAGGTCCGAAGCCAGCTCCCCTCGGGAGCGCCGGGGCTGATCGACGGTGCCGCCGCTCGACGCCTCGGCTCTTCCTGCCGTCGCTGACGGCGGCGGCCTCGTGACGCTCAAAGGATGGGCCGGGCCGACCGAGCGGGGGATCGTGATCCACCCCGTCTCATCGTTCGGCTCGGCGACCGACACCGCGCTCTTCGATCGGCTTCGAAGCCAAGCCGAGGCGGGCATCCTCACGCTTCGAGTAGCCGAGGTCCTACCGGCGAAGGAGGCTGCTGAAGCACATCGCCGGCTCGCCGCCGGAGGCATCCGCGGCCGGTTGGTCCTCGACTTCTCCCAGCCGCTCTAAGTGCAGTCCCCCACGAGCGGTAGCGCGCCAATGAGCGAAGACGAGCCGACCACCGGTTGAGAGGTATGAGCCATGCCCCAGTTTGAGTACGACTCCACGTCGATCCACTTCGAGGAGTACGGCAGCGGATTCCCGGTCCTGCTGATCGCCGCCGGGGGCGATGGAATCGGCCATCGAGATGTGGGCAAGGCGCCACGATCAACCCGCTCGCCCTGTACGCCGACACGTTTCGGTTGATCGCCATGGACCAGCGAAACGCCGGCCGATCGATCGGACCGCTCGAACCGTCCGACCCCTGGGGCGCGTACGCCCGAGACCAGCTGGCCCTCCTCGATCATCTGGGGGTCGACCGGTTTCACGTCATGGGCGCCTGCATCGGAGGGTCGTTCGCACTCAAGCTGATCGAGCAGGCACCCGCTCGCGTCGCCGCGGCTGTCCTGGAGCAGCCGGTCGGGATCACCGACGGCAACGGGCCGCTGTACGAGCAGATGTGGCGTTCCTGGGCCGCCGGCCTGTCGGGGCGAGCGGACCTCACCAGCGAGAGAGATCGAGGAGTTCGGCACACGGATGTGGCGAGACGATTCGTGGTGAGCGTGTCGCGCCGACTTCGTCCGGTCGTGCAATACCCCACTGCTGGTCCTTCCGGGCACGGACCGCTATCACCCCACGGCCACTGGCCGCGAGATCGCTGCGCTGGCCCCCGTCGGTCGGGTCCTCGAGCCATGGAACGACTCCCCGGACCATGTCGACCATGCAGTGGCGGCAGTTCGCAGCTTCCTGCAAGGCGCATATACCGCGCAATCCGAAATGACCGCTCCCTGGACGATGACGGGATCGTAGGTCGCCGGTGCGGATCAGGTGCGCCGGCATGACGGTGTCCGCGGTTACTTCGCAGCGGGGTGTCGAGAGCGCTTCCTCACCCTACCACGGCCCGTTGCTTTCTGGCTGGTGGCGCCGAAGGCGACATCGTGGTGGCCGGTCGGCGCATTCTTTCAGCGACTGACCCACGCGCCCTGCAGCACGATGTTGACCGTGGTGTGGCAGGAGCGTGCCAGCTCGGTGAGGGCCATCGTGGTCTCGGCGGGCACCCGAAAGGACGTGACGCCGCGGGGGCCGAGCCCCAATCGATCCGGCGGGCCGACCAGTCTGGGGTGTCAAAGCCGACGAGGAGAGCACCTCGCGCCAGGCGGCGTGGGCGGCTTCGCGATCCCGATCGGCCAGCCAGGCAAGGAATCTGCGATGAGACCGGGCGCAGGTCGCCGCTGCCCGTGGTAGGTACCGAATATTTCCCGCAGCAGGATCGGCATCGACCAGCCGTCGACGACCAGATGTGGTAATTACTGAACACAG
>CAVQVK010000031.1:0-35922 GCA_963717035.1 uncultured Acidimicrobiaceae bacterium
GGAGGCATCGTGGCCGCCCGCGACGCCGACTACGCCGCGATCAACGACCTGGTTTCCCGAGCACCCCCTGCTCACTCGGGCGCTGGAAGGGTACCGGCTGGACGGCCCGGGCCAACGAGTAGAGCCCGATGCCGGGCGCCGCCTGCTCAGCCGCGCCGACCATGCCGGCTTCGATGATGTTGTTCCGTCGGCATCCACCTGGTGTTATGCCACGCCGGCCATCGCTGCCTGGTGGGGGAGCCTGTGGGCCGACCGGGTGACCCAGTCCTCACTGGCCTCCAGCTGGTCGACTACGGCTACGCCACCCAGCGGAGCTGGAGTCCTTCGCCGCCGCCTGGCGGAAGTGGATGGCGGAGCCGACGCCGGTACGCCGTGCTCCACGGGGAGATCATCTGCCGGGCGAGATGGCCGAGCACGGGCCATTGGCCAGACCGAGTCCTCGGTGTGGGCGGACCGGTCGGTGATTAGCCAAGCAGCACAGGTGACTCAGCCCAGAGAGTTTCAGCTCAGCGCTGTTCAGCCCAGAACCCAGTGGCCGCCGCCGCGAACCGAGCCGGGGCCTCCACCATCGGGTAGTGACCGACCCCGTCGAGGATGTCGAGGTCGGCGTCGGGCGGGCCTCGTGCAGGCGGGCAGCCATGGACACGAGGGCGATGGGGTCGTCGGCGCCCCACAGGATCGAACAGAGGGCCGACGGGTGGGCCTCGATGGCTCCGGTGTAGCGCGACTCGTGGGCCCGTCGTTCCTCGATGTAGCGGATCAGCCGGGGGAGGAGAAGGTGGCCGTCACGTTGGGCGATCATCGCCGACATGGCCGCCAGCTCGTCTTCGGGCACCGAGGACTTCGGCTAAAGGTGGCGGCCAGCGACGCCTCGAGGCCCTGCCGGTCGAGGGGGGCTCCTTCGGACAGCCGCTCGTCGGGGAGGCTAACAGTACCTCCTGCCCGACGCTCAGGTGGGCCATCTGGATGTAGATGCTGCCGTTGGTGACCAGGCGCCGGGTGACCTCGACCGGCCAACTACCCTCGAGCTGTCGGGCCAGGAGCTCGCCCCCAACAGTGTCCCCCATGTCGTGGGTGAGCAGGGCCAGCCGGTCGAGGCCTACCTGCTGGTAGGCGATGACCGCGTCGGCCTGGAGGTCCAGGGTGTACGCCTGGTCGGGCTTGGCCGACAGCCCACACCCGACCATGTCGATGAGGAGGACGCGGCGGTGTCTCGGCCAGCGAGTCCAGGACCAGGTGAAAGTCGAATGAGGAGCTCGGGAACCCGTGCAGCACCAAAAGGGCTCCCAGGCGCTCGTCGCCCCCGGCCGGCACCTCCATGGTGAACACGTCATGACCGGCCAGGGCGGCGGTGCCGGCCCCTGCTCCTCCCATGAGGTCCAGGTCGTCACGCCAACAGGCGATCGGCGAAGAAGGTGAGCACCGAGTCGAGCGCGTCGCGGGTGGGCGTCCCCGGCCGGTCGTCCAGATCGGCGGTCAGCACCGAGTGCGCCCTTCTTGTGCCCATAGGGGTTGCCCGGCGAGGAATCGAAAGCTCGATGGCGATGAACTGGTCGCCCAACGCCTCTCGGAGATGGTCGAACCGTTCAGGGGGGCTGACGTGTCACCGCTGAAGCGAAGGCCGAGCACGCAGGTGCCCGCCGCCGCCCGCTCCTGGACTCGCCGCAGATCGCCGTCGGAGATGCCGAGGACTCGTTTCCGGGCCGCAGAGACCGGAAAGGGCAAGCCCGGCTGGCTGACCACCGGAGCGACCACGGTGTCGTCGACCATCATCCCGAGCGCGAAGCCGCCGGTCAGGCACATGCCGACCACGCCCACTCCCGGACCACCGCACCGGTTGTGCTCGTCGCCGGCCAGGGCGCGCAGCCGGAGCGATGACCGGGCTGGTTTGCCCGAGGGCCATGACCGAGAATTTCGTGCGAGATGCAGACCCGGGCCAACGAGTCCAAGGTGTACCCGACCGTGGCCGGCCGGCCCGGCGTGCCGAAGAGGTGGGGCATGACCGCGGTGCAACCGATGCCGGCGGCTTTCCGAGCGAAGGCGGCTACCTCGGGGGTGATCCCCGGCATTTCGCTGATCACCAGGATGGCTGGTCCCGACCCGGTCCGGTAGACGTCCTTGGTGCGGCCTCCGGCGGTGAAGGTGCTGCGGGTGAACCCATCGAGCTCGTCGGGCATCCGATCACCATAGATGTGGCGGGTCGTCACGCGAAGGACAGAATCCGGCGGACAGAATCAGGCGAAGGACAGAATTACCCGGACGGCTCGATGGTCCGATCCCAGCTCGGGGGCAACCACTCCCTCGATCGCCGTCACCGAGGAGGTCACCAGCACGTGGTCGAGCTGGCTGTGGGGCTGGTCCGCCGGCCACGTCCGGCCCCGTACGGCGTGTCGCCACCCGGGAAGGCGGCCGACACCGGCGGCCCCCAGAGGTTCATGTCCCCGGCCAGCACCGCCGGTTGGGTTTTGGGGGGAAGCAGCCGACGCAGCCGGAGGTACTGGAGGGGGGAGCCCTGGGTGAGATGGGACATGTGGGTCGCGACGACCGTCAACGGTCGACCATCGACCTCGACGTCACACCGGATAGCCACCCGTTGGGCGTAGTCGCCGCGGAGCTTCCCCAGGGGGAGTAGCGAGGTGTCCGTGACCGGCAGCCGCGACAGCACCGCCGTTCCCCATCGGCCGGTCCGATACGGCCGGCCCTGGTTTGCCCGGCGGGCGCCCGGCCGGTCCTCTCCCTCGAAGAGCAGGGGCCCGTAGACCCGACCGAGCCTCGAGCCCACCCGGGGGGCCAGCTGGTCGACGGGGCCGTGGAGCTTGGTACGGGCCATGGGCTGCTCGATGAGGCGGTAGCCCAGCCGGTCGGCCACCTGGGCGGCTGTGCTCTCGGTCCTCCTCGTCGGCCCGCCAGGACTCCTGGACCACCAGCACGTCGGCGTCGAGCGAGGCGCAGGCGCCGACCACGTCATAGGCATGACCCCGGGTATCGACGCCCGAGTGCACGTTGAAACTGGCCAGGGACATCTGGGGCATCCTCGAGTATTGCAGCGTGGAGGAGATCCCGGTGTCGTTCTCTACACTCCGGGCGTGGAACGGGGGCCGATGCCATGAAGATCGACACGATGCTGTCCGGCCTCGAGGGCGTGGCCGACCAGGCTCGCCGTCTCGAGGACCTCGGGGTCGATGGTGCCTTCACCTTCGAGGGCCCGCACGACGTCTTCACCCCGCTGATCCTGGCGGCCACGGCCACCTCGTCGCTCGAGCTCCTGACCAACGTGGCCATCGCCTTCCCCCGCAATCCCATCCAGCTGGCTCATCAGGCCTACGACCTCCAGACCATCTCGAAGGGCAGGTTCACCCTGGGCCTCGGCACCCAGATCCGGGCCCAGATCGAGCGGCGTACGGCAGCCAGTTCGAACGGCCCGTCGCCCGGATGCGCGAGCTGGTGGGCGCCCTCCGGGCCATTTTCGCCACCTGGGAGACGGGCGAGCGCCTCGATGTCCGCGGCGAGTTCTACACCCTCACCCTGATGCCCCCGACGTTCAACCCGGGCCCCAATCCGTTCGGGACGCCGCCGATCTCCCTCGGCGGCTGGGGCCCCAGATGGTGCGGTTGACCGCCGAGATCGCCGACGGCTTGCTGGTGATGCCGTTCAACACTGAGCAGCACTTCCACCAGCGGACGCTGCCGGCGGTGGCCGAGGCCTCCGCCGCGGCGGGAGGGACCGGGCCGATCTCACCGTCACCGCCGAGGTCATCGTGGCCTGCGGCCGTGACGAGGCCGAGCTGGCCACGGCCATGACCGGCGCCCGCGGCCTGCTGGCGTTCTACGCGTCGACGCCGGCCTACCGTCCGGTCCTCGAAGTGGAGGGGTGGGAAGACCTCCAACCCGAGCTCAACGCCATGTCCAAGAGCGGGCGCTGGGCGGAGATGCCCGGCCTGCTCGACGACGCCATGGTGTCGGCCCTGGCCGTCGTCGGTTCGCCCACCGACGGGGCCGCCCAGGTCCAAGAGCGGTATGGGGACCACGTGGATCGGATCGGGTTCTACACGCCCTACGCCATCGGTCCCGAGACGCTGGGCGAGCTGGTCCGCGCCCTACGGGATGGCACCGGCACGGCCGCCGAGGTGACATCGGCATAGGCGCCGCAGGTCCGGAACAATTTCACCCAGCGGTCATCGAGTTGCCACATATTTCTTACCAATGGTTCACCCACCCATCAGCCTCGTGTAACCGAACGTCAACCTCTGATGGTTAACGTCCGCTTGGGCTCAGAGGAACCTCGGCAATCTCAGAGGAGCCTCTGCCATGGAGCAGGCCGCACACACGCGACCTGCATGACGGAGAGGGGCGGCAACGATGAAGCTGAAGAGGATGGCAGTGGGCGCGGCTGCGCTGTGCGGAGTCTCCTTCGTGGGCATGGGTGGCGTCAGTGCTGCGGCACCGTCGGGGACTCCCACCAAGGCCATTCCCCACTACCAGCACATCGTCGAGATCATGATGGAGAACACCAGCTACGGGACCATCATCGGGAATGCCAACGCCCCCCAGATCAACGCATTGGCGAGCCAGTATGGCTTGGCCACGAACTACTTCGGGGTCACCCACCCGAGCGAGCCGAACTACCTGGCCAACATCGGCGGTAGCTACTTCGGGGTACAGGACGACAACCAGTTCTACTGCACCCCAGCCCTGGCCAGCACCGACCCGAACTGCGGCGGAACCACTGTGAACCACACGGTCAGCGCGCCGAACCTTGCCGACCAACTCACCGCCGCGGGCATGACGTGGAAGGGATACTTCCAGAGCCTGCCTCCGACTCCGGCACCAGGAACCCTCGTCTCCAGTGGCCCCAATGCCAACGGGCCCTACACGTTCAAGTACCCGAGCAGCGCCAATGCCCTGTACGCCTCCAAGCACAATCCGTTCCTGAACTTCACCGGGACGCAGGGAGCGGTCGCCAACATGGTCCCCGACACCCAGCTCGCCACCGATCTGGCCAACAACACGCTGCCGAACTTCAGCCTGGTCGTCCCTGACCAGTGCCACGACATGCACGGCACGGGTACCTGCTCGGATACCAACTCGCTGATATCGGCCGGTGACGCCTACGTGGCGAATACCGTGTCTGCCGTCACCTCGTCGAAGGCGTGGGATCGAGGCCGGAACGCCATCGTTATTACCTGGGACGAGGACGACTACTCCGACCAGGGCCTCCCCGGCACCGGCTGCTGCGGAGCCGACCCGGGGGGCGGACACGTGGTGACCATCGTGATCACGAACAAGGGCTCGTACCCGGTCACCGATGGCACCGCGTACAACCACTACTCCCTCCTCCGCTCCTATGAGGCGGCCTTCGGCTTGGCGCCGCTGGCCCACGCTGGCGATGCCGTTGTGCCGGAGATGACACCGCTCTTCCATCCCTGAGCACAGCTGGGTTGAGCGGGACGACTGCTGATCCGTCCTCCCGTCGAGACCTGCGTAATCGCCGACCCAACCTCGTCACCTCCTCGGAGGCGACGCCGGTACGGTCGGCGAGACAGGATGGGTGGATGAGCGAGAGCAACTACGTGTACGACGAGTTCGGGCTGTTCAGCGAGAATGCCGCCGAGGCCGGCCTGGAATGGTCCGGCCCACCCACGGTGGTTCGCCGGTCGGTCGAGGTGGCCCCGGGACGCCAGCTGAGCGCCCTGGTCTGGGGGGAGGCTCCGCCCGATCTGGTCCTGGTCCACGGTGGCGGCCAGAATGCCCACACGTGGGACACGGTGGCGCTGGCCCTGAAGCGTCCGTTGGTGGCCGTCGACCTGCCCGGCCACGGTCACTCCGACTGGCCCGGCGACAGCCGGGTCCTCGATCCCGTGGCCATGGCCGAGGACGTCGCACACGTGATGACCGAGTTGGCCCCCGAGTCCCGCCTGCTGGTGGGAATGTCATTGGGCGGGCTCACCGCCATGGCCGCCGCCGCTCGGCATCCTGAGCTGGTGCCCAAGCTGGCGCTGGTCGACGTGACCCCAGGTGTGAACGAAAAGAAGAGCTCGGATATCGCCGCCTTCCTGGCCGGACCGGAGAGCTTCGCCACCTTCGACGAGATCCTGGAGCGGACCATCGCGTTCAACCCGACCCGATCGGAGTCGTCGCTGCGGCGGGGGGTGTTGCACAACGCGGTGCAACGGGACGACGGCACCTGGACCTGGCGACACCAGCTGGGGCGTCCGTCGGGCTCGGGCGGTCTGCACGTCGACGGCGCTCTCGATTTCGGGTCGTTGTGGGACGACCTGTCCAAGGCGGCCATGCCTCTCCTGCTCGTGCGGGGGGGCCTGAGCCCGGTGGTCGACGCCGACGACGTGGCCGAGCTCCTGCGCCGGCGTCCGGACGCCGACGTCATCGTGGTCGACAACGCCGGCCACAGCATTCAGGGGGATCGGCCGGTGGAGCTGGCCAGGATCCTCACTGAGTTCCTGGCCAGCTCCTGACCGGCGGGGGGCTTAGGCGGCTACCGGCTGCGCTCCGTTGACCGTGGCCGGCACGGACTGTCCGGCCTGCTCGGCGTCGTCGGCCAAGGCGACGTCCAACACCTCGTTGATGTCGCTGGCCAGATGGAACGTCATCTCGTCGCGGACGGACTCGGAGACGTCCTCCAGGTCCGGGCCGTTACGAGCCGGCAGTACCACTGTGGTCAACCCCGCCCGGTGGGCGGCGAGGACCTTCTGACGGACGCCACCGATGGGAAGCACTCGTCCTTGCAGGGTGACCTCTCCGGTCATGCCCACGACCGACCGAACCGGCCGATCACGCAACAGGCTGACCAATGCGGTGGTCATGGTGACGCCCGCGGAGGGACCGTCCTTCGGGATGGCTCCGGCCGGCACGTGCAGGTGGAACCGCTTGCCGGCGAAGCTGGTCGGGTCGATGCCCAGGGCCTCGGCGTGGGACCGCACGTAGGAGAGGGCGATCTCCGCCGACTCCTTCATGACGTCCCCAAGCTGACCGGTGAGGGTCAGTCCCTCGGGACCGTCCATGACCGACGCCTCGACGTAGAGGACATCGCCACCGGCTCCGGTGACGGCCAATCCGGTGGCCACACCGGGGACCGCAGTCCGATCGGCCGTCTCGAAGAAGAACCGGGACGGCCCAACCACTCCCGGACGTCGTCGGTGTCGACGATGACCGGCCCAGTGGTCTTCTCCGATGCCAGCTTGGTGGCCACCTTGCGGAGCAGCCGACCCAGCTCGCGTTCTAGCGAGCGGACCCCGGCCTCCCGGGTGTAGTCGCCCACGACGGCGCGCAGGGCCCCGTCGGTGATGGTGACCTCGTCCTCGCGGAGCGCGGCGCGCTCCAGTTGGCGCCCGACCAGATGGTGCCGGGCGATAGCCACCTTCTCCTCTTCGGTGTAGCCGTCCAACCGGATGACTTCCATCCTGTCCAACAGGGGGGCAGGGATGGTGTCGATCATGTTGGCCGTGGCGATGAACAGCACCCTGGACAGGTCCAGCTCCACTTCCAGGTAATGGTCCCGGAAGGTGTGGTTCTGGGCCGGGTCGAGGACCTCGAGCAGGGCCGAGGACGGGTCGCCCCGGTAGTCGGCGCCCAACTTGTCGACCTCGTCGAGCACGATGACCGGGTTCATGGTCCCTGCTTCACGCAGGGCACGCACCAAGCGACCGGGCTGAGCGCCCACATAGGTACGGCGGTGCCCACGGATCTCGGCCTCGTCCCGGACACCTCCCAGTGCCACCCGGACGAAGGAGCGATTGAGGGCGCGCGCCACCGACTCACCCAGCGAGGTCTTGCCCACGCCGGGGGGCCCAACCAGGGCCAGGATGGCTCCGTTCCCACGACCACCGACGGGCGCGAGGCCCCGGTCCGCTTGCAGCTTGCGCACGGACAGGTGCTCCAGGATGCGCTCTTTCACGTCATCCAAGCCGTCATGGTCCTCGTCCAGTATCCGGGAAGCGGCAGCAACATCCAGCCGGTCCTCGGACAGCTCACCCCAAGGGATCTCCAGCACCGTGTCCAACCAGGTACCGATCCAACCGTGCTCAGGGCTCTGCTCGCTGGTCCGCTCCAACTTGGCGATCTCACGCTCCACGGCCTTGCGGACGGCCTCGGGCAGCTCGCGGCCCTCGATCGCCTTGCGGTAGTCGTCGGGCGCGTCCTCATCGGACGGGTTGAGTTGCCCCAGTTCCTTGCGGATGGACTCGAGCTGGCGCCGCAGCAGGAACTCCCGCTGGGTCTTCTCCATGCCCTCTTCCACGTCGGTCTTGATGCGCTCGCGCAGGGTCAGGTCGGCCAGGGTGTCCCGGGCCCACCCGAGGACCAGCCGCAGCCGGGCCTCCACGTCGACGGTCTCGAGGACCTCGACCTTCTGGGCCAGGTTCAGATCGGGCGAGTAACCGGCGACGTCAGCGATCCGTCCTGGTTCGGTGATGTCGGCCAGCCGCTCGGCGATCCGCCCCGCACCCCTGGAGTGCAGGATGTTCTCGAGCACGGCTCGGTACTCCCGGGCCAACTCGGTGGCGGCGGGTGTAGCCGACGGCTCGACGATGGTGTCAGCCTGGACCCAGAGGGCCTGGCCGGTACCGGGCACGGCTGGGCCGATGGCGGCGCGATCGAGGCCGCGAACGACCACGGCGTGCATGCCGCCGGGCAGCTCGCCCGTCTCGACTACTTCGGCCACCACGCCCACGTCGGAATACCGACCGTCGATGTGGGGGACGATGATGAAATGCCCGTCGGCCGAACCGGCGGCGTCAACCGCTGCCCTGGCCTCCTCGGACTCGAGGGCCATGGTGAACATCATCCCCGGGAGCACTACTCCTGAGGTCAGTGGTAACAGCGGCAAATTCTGGCTTAGCTCTGCCATGGGTCCTCCAATTGGTCCTGGCATGAATCGTTGCTTAGTCAACAACTTCAGGTGCCGGGTATTCCTGGATGACGCCTGGATCGGGCTGCCTGGGGGGCTGAGCTGGGCCGTTCTCCAGATCGAGGAAGTTCTGAGCTGGGCCGTTCTCCTGAGGTAGCTCCGAGCTCAGGTCCAAGAGCCCTGAACTCAGCCCAGCTCAGCTCCTAATGCCCTGAACCGCTAGCGGCGGCCCTCGGCATATCGCTGGGTGCGGGCCACGATCAGCCGGGAGGAGATCAACAAGATCAGGACCATCACCAACAGGATCAGGGCGGCGTCGTAGGCCAGGTAGTGGGCCTGGTTCGACGGCAGCTGGAAGAAGTTGAAGACGGCATAGGTGAGGTAGGGGAACCCCTGGGTGTGGACCAGGCCCACCGTGAGGTGGTCGCTGAAGCCGGCGGTGTAGATGAGCGGCGCGGTCTCCCCGCAGGCGATGGCCAGGGCCAATAACAGCCCAGTGACGATACCGGGTGCCGCCGACTTGAGCACCACTTTGCGCAGGGTGTAGCCCATCGACATGCCCAGGGCTTCGGCCCCGTCCCTGTAGTTGGTGGGAACCTGACGGATGGCCGTCTCCGTGGACTTGGCGATGTAGGGGATCACCATCATCGACAGGATCAGCACGGCCGGCAGCAACGAGAAGCCCCAGTGCAGGCCCACTACGAGGGCCACGTAGCCGACATACCCGAGCACGATCGAGGGGAACCCGGACAGCACCTCGCTGGCCGTCCGCAGCGATGCGCCACCGGTCTTGCCGCTACGCCGGGTGCGGGCCAGCTCGCCCAGATGGATCCCGGCCAGGACGCCGATCGACCCGGCCACAATCAGCACGCCGGCCATGAGGATAAGGGTCCCGAGGATCGGTCCGGCCAGGCCTCCGGTCGTCTGATGGAGGGGGGTGGTGATGACGCTCCAGCGCCAGTGGGGAAGGGCCCGGCCCACGATCTCGGCCACGATCCAGACGGCGGGCCCGATGACCAGGAGCAGGGCCACGATTGTGGCGGCTCGGAACAGCACCTCTCGGACCCGGCGCCCACGCGTCCTCGGGAAGGAGAGGTTGGTGTCGGTCATCTCGTTCCCTTTCCCGTCATCATCCCGCCCCGACCGGGCCGGCCAGGCGTCCGGTCCGATTGACGATCATCCGGGCGATCAGGTTCACCGCCACCGAGATCACGGCCAGGACCAGTCCGGCCTCGGCCAGCGCGGACACGGCGAAGCCGGTGCCGTCGGTGCCGGCCGAGTCGAGCTGGCCCACGATGAGGGCGGCGATGGTGCTCATCGGGCTGTAGATGTTGGGAGCGATGTGGAGGATGGACCCGGTGATCAGGAACACGGCGATGGTCTCACCCAACGCCCGGCCCAAGCCGAGCACGGTGGCCCCGATGATCCCGGCGCGGACCCAGGGCAGGGTGACCCGGCGGGCCACCTCGGCGTCGGTCATCCCAAGGGCGGACGCCCCCTCCTTGGGGCAGCGGCGGTACCTGGGAGAACAGGTCGCGGGTGGTGGCGGCGATGATGGGCACGATCATCAGGGCCAAGACGATGCCGGCCGACAGGAGGCCGAGCCCGTGGCCGGTGGGGGCGCGGAAGTACTTCAGCACGGGCACGTCGGGCATGACCGAGGCGATGTGGGGATAGACGTGGTTGGCCAGGAAGGGGCCCAGGGTCAACACGCCCCACAGGCCGATGAGCACGCTGGGCACTCCGGCCAGCAGCTCGATGGCGAATCCCAGAGGACGGGAGACCCACGTGGGCATGCGCTCGGTGAGGGCGAAGGCGGCCCCGATGGAGAGGGGAAGGGCGATGATCACGGCGATCGCCGATGTCTGAAAGGTGCCGACGATGAGGGGCCAGAGTCCGTAGTGGGCGCCCACGGGGTGGGCCACGCCGTGGGTGTGGGTGATCGCCGCGTAGGTGCTCCCCGGGTTCCACGCCGTGCCGGTGATGAACCCGGTGCCGTTGACCACGATGGATGGCCAGGCCTTGATGGCCAGGACGGTGATGGCGAAGACCAGCGCGGCCAGCGGGATCAGTGAGGCGACCCGCGCCGTACCTCGCCAGGCATGCTCCTCTTGGGAACGGAGAGCAGCGACGATCCGCCGAGCCACGGGGGCCCGGCGGATCGTCTTGGCGCTCTGGGGTGACGGTGGGCTAGACGGGAGCGCTTGGCTCCCCTCGTAGGTGGTCACCGATTATTGGATCTTGATGATCTGCTTTACCGACTGGGCGACAACCTTGGTCGGCAGGGGCTGGAAGGCCACCTGGCTGAGATAGGTCGGGTCGTTGCCGTACTTCAGGTTGACGGCCCATTCCAGGACCGACCTGATGGCCTTGGCCTTGTTCGCATCACCCTGGTGGGAGTTCACGATGGCGTACTCGTAGTTAATGATCGGGTAGCCGGTGGCCGCAGGCCCGTAGATCAGCGAGATGGTGCCGTTGGGGGGCGTCTTGCTGACGAAGCTGGCTGCTTCAGCGGCGATGGCGGTCTGGGTGGGCAGGACGTAGCTCCCCTTGGCGTTCTGGAGCTGTGCGTAGCCCAGTCCGGCCTGGAGGGCCTGGGTCTGGTAGCTGATCCCGACGTAGGCGATGCAGCCCACCGTGGCCTTGCAGCCTGCGACCATGCCCGAGTTTCCGTTCTCACCGAGGGCACCTGGTGCGTTCGGCCACGAAACGGTGGTGCCGTAGGCGATGGTGGCACCCCAACCCGACGCGTCCGTCTTGGACAGGAACTGCGTGAACAAGAAGGTGTCCCCGCTGCCGTCCGAACGGTGCAGCGTCACGATTGGCGTAGCCGGCAGGGTGACCCCGGAGTTCAGCGCGGTGATGGAGGGATCGTTCCAGGTCGTGACCTTGCCCTGGTAGATCTGGGACAACACCTTGCCGTTCAACTTCAGGTGGGCGGTGACGCCGGGAATGTTGTAGGTCACCAGCTGGGCCGAGATGGCCAACGGGATGTTCAACAGCGTCGGGCTGGCCGAGACCTGTGACGGTGAGAGATAGGCATCCGATGCACCGATGTCTGCGGTTCCGTTGGTGGCGTCGGTGATGCCGGTGCCTGAGCCCGTTCCCGCCGTCTGGATGCTGACGCTCGGGTAGGTCTGGTTGTAGGCGGGGGCCCACAGGTTCCAGAGCGGGTAAAGCAATGTGCTGCCCGTCTCGGTGAGGGACGCTGCTGGCGGCTTCTCGACCCCGTTGGCGGGGATCTTCACGGTCGCCGCCGATGCGGTGACTGTGCCCATGAGGGCTATGGCTGTGGCCGCCACGACTGCTGGGACCACTCGTCTAGCTCGGAGCATCCGAGTCACTAGTTGTTCCTCCTTTTGTTGTCGATTGCGTTGTTGTCGATTGCGTCGGTGCCTGTTGCCGAAGGTGGCGGGTGCGATTGCGGCGATCGGTCGTTCGGTCATTCGGTCGGCGTTTCATGGTTCGGTCGGCGATCGGCGGTGGTCGGGTCGGTGGTCGGTGATTCGGTCGTCGCGGTCCGGACCGGGCCGCTCATCCCATGCGGCCGCTGACGTAGCGCTGGGTGTGGCTCTCGCGGGGACGTTCGAACAGGTCTTCGGTCGGCGCCGTGCTCGACCAGCTCGCCCTCGTAGAAGAACATGGTGTTGTCCGACACCCGGCGGGCCTGACCGAGGTTGTGGGTCACGACGATGAGGGTCAGGGCCGGGGTCAGCTTGCGCAGGAGAGCTTCGATGTACTCGGTGGAGATCGGGTCGAGGGCCGACGTCGGCTCGTCGAGCAACAGGACCTCGGGCCCGACGGCCAACGCCCGGGCCAGGCACAGGAGCTGCTGTTGGCCGCCCGACAGCCGGAAGGGCGAGTCACCCAGCCGGTCCTTCACCGCGTCCCACAGACCGACTTCGCGCAGTCGCTGCTCAGCGATGACGTTGAGCTGCTTCCCCTTGGCGATGCGATGGGCTTTCACCCCGGCCACGACGTTGTCCCGGATGGACATGGGGAAGGGGTTGGGTCGTTGGAACAGCATGCCGACCCGGCGGCGCAGAGTGAGCAGGTCCTGTCGCGCCGTCCAAATGGACACCTCGTCCAACGTGACGTCGCCCTCGAATGCGAACCCGGCGACCCTGTCGTTCATCCGGTTCAGCGTGCGGAGGAACGTGGACTTGCCCGAACCGGTCGGCCCGATCAGCGCGGTGATGGTGCCCCTCTGGAAGGCCATATTGATGTCGGAGAGAATCTTCTTGGAGCCGAACCGAAGCCGCAAGCCCTTGGTGCACATGATCTCGCGGGGTCGGGCGTGATCCGGGTCGAGGGCGGCCAGGACGGGGTCGATCGCTCCGTCCTGCTCACTCGAAACCCTGGATTTGGCGCGCACCTCAGTGCCGGGTTCCGCTGACGTCTGCTGGAGTCCTCATCCATGCGGCGCATCCTTTTAACCGGTCACTGCAACGGAACCGTAACGATCGCAAATGAACCCAATAGGAACGAAAGGTGACAACCAGGTGGAATTCAGGGAAACAGTTCGTTTCATTTCGGTCGGTCCTGGTCCGCTGGTCGCCGGACGGGGACGGGACGGGCGCCTTCGGGATCGATGCGGAACCCCACGCCGCGAACGGTCACGATGAACCGGGGGTTGGACGGGTCAGGCTCGAGCTTGGACCGCAGCCGGTGGACGTGGGTGTCGAGCGTCCGGCTGTCGGACAGATCCCGGTGGGGCCAGAGAAGGTCGATCAGCTCGTCCCGGGTGCGGACCTGGCCCGGAGGGGCCAACAGCACGTCCAAGAGGTCGAATTCCCGTCGTGACAGGTGGATCTGCACGCCGTCTCGGTCACGCTGCGACGGGCGAAGTCCACCACCACCGAGCCGAGCCGGACCTCGGGGCGGGCCGGGTTGCGGGGAGCCTCACTGGGCCGGATGCGTGGCGTCTGGGTTGCTCCGGTGCCGATCCCGGCGGCGACACCCGCCGAAGCACGGCCTGGATCCGGGCGACCAGCTCTCGGAGGTGGAACGGCTTGGTCACGTAGTCGGCGGCTCCGAGCTCCAGTCCGAGGACCACGTCGAGCTCGGTGTCGACTGCGCTGACCATGACGATGGGGACCGGGGCGATGGCCCGCATCCGCCGGCAGACCTCGATGCCGCTGATGCCGGGCAGGAGCACGTCGAGAGAGGACGATGTCCGGAAGGCGCTCGGTGAAGCGGGCCAGGCCCTCGGTCCCGTCGGCGGCCAGCTCGACGTGGTACCCCTCGACCTGGAGGCCGGACGCATGGCCTCCGGATAGGACTCCTCGTCCTCGACGACGAGCACACGGACCTGGTCGTCGTCCGGCTGTGGTCCGTGGCTGACATTGATGCGGTTCGACCTCCCGACGGGATCGTAGGGAGAGGAGGTGAACGGTGCGCAAGAACGAGGCGACACGATGGTGATCGTTGTGTGAACACTTCGCGAAGTGTGCTGGTGGAAGGGGGTGTCCGATCCAGCGATATCCAGTGAGTCAGTCGCCGGGGAGGGGCGACGACTATCCTGGCGCCCAAGGCGATGGGGCTCGCCTACTGAACCGCCGAAGCGCCCGATGTCTGGCTGACAGTCCCTACCCGAAGTTCAAGGGAGGACCGCGGGTGGGTGACGATGAACCAGTAAGTCCACACGGCCCCGGCTCGCCACGGCCCCGGCTCGGGCCTCGCCGCCCTCGGCTGCCAGTGGACCCGGATCGGCCGTCCTCGCCCGACCCATCGGCCCCGCCGACCTCGACCGATCCGCGGGCAGGCCACCAAGCCTCACGGCGAGGGGCGGCCTTCCATCCGGGAACGATTGCCGTCATCGCACTGGGTGGCGCAGCGGGCACACTCGGGCGGGTCGAGCTCGGCCGCCTCATCCCGACCACCACGAACGGTTTTCCGTGGCCGACGTTTGCGGCCAACATCACCGGTGCGTTCGTCATTGGCCTGGTCATCGTGCTCGTCCTCGACCGGATGGCCCCCACTCGCTACGTCCGGCCCCTCATCGGCACCGGGTTCTGTGGCGGGCTGACCACGTTCTCGACCCTGGTCGTCGAGATCGATCTCCTGGTCAAGGCCGGCCACGCCGCCATGGCCCTCGGCTATCTGGCCGCCAGCCTGGCCGCGGGGATGGTCGCCGTCTGGGCCGGCATGGCCCTCGCCCGAGTGCCGGCGGCCGGCAGGCGCTCCCAGACTGGGCAACGGGGAGAATAAGCGAGATGGAACTCACCGGGCCGGCACAGCGAATGACGATCTTCATCAGCGAGCAGGACAGCCACGGCGGCCATTCGCTGAGCCATGAGATAGTTCGTCGCGCCCACGAATCCGCCATCGCCGGCGTGACCGTGTTCCGGGGGGTGGAGGGCTATGGGGCTTCGAGCCATCTCCACACCGCGCACATCCTGTCCCTCTCCGACGACTTGCCCATCTGCATTGTCATGGTGGACTCGGCTGAGGCGATCGGGCGCTTTGGCGCACAGCTCGACGACCTCATCGAGGGAGGTCTGGTCATCGTCGAGGACGTCACCGTACTTCGCTATGTCGGCCACAATCGTGGCGGGGCCGGCGCATGAGCCTGTGGCTGTGGGTGGTGATCGCCATTGCCGGGGCCATCGGCGCACCCCTTCGGTACGTGATCGACGGTGCCGTCAGCGACCGCGCCCAGGCCACGTTCCCGTTCGGCACGTTGGCGGTGAACATCTCGGGCTCGTTCATGCTCGGGCTCATCACCGGCCTGGTCCTCTATCACGCCTTCCCGGCCAACGGCCGCCTCATTGTCGGTGTCGGCCTGATCGGCGCCTACACCACCTTCTCCACGTTCACCTTCGAGACGGCCAGCCTGATTGAGCGGCGCGAGATGCGGCTGGCCGCGTTGAACATCGGTGGGAGCGTCGTCATCGGGGCGGCGGCGGCGGCGGCCGGGCTGGCCCTGGCCGCGATCTGAAGAGCCACGCGCCGCGCCCGAGGGGGGTTCAGGGCGTAGGGGCCCGCCCGACCGCTTGTCGCAGCCTGGGAGGGGAGGGAGGCCGTGTCCGCAGCGGACGAGCCCCTACGCCCTGAACCGGTAGCCGATGCCTCGAATGGTCAGAATGTGCTGGGGTTGTGCCGGATCGAGCTCGATCTTCTTGCGGACCCGCTTGATGTGGGTGTCGAGGGTCCGGCTGTCGGCCAACCGCGGTCGCGCCACCAGGTGGTCCATGCACTGGGTGCGGGTGACGACGTGGCCGGCCTCGGACACCAGCAGCACCAAGAGGTCGAGCTCCTTCCGGGACAGTTCCACGGGAACGCCCCGGACGGTGACCTCCCGCACCGAGACGTCGATCTTGACCGGGCCGGACTCGAACAGATTGTCCGATGGCCCGGTCGCCGACGGGGTTTCCACCCGCCGGAGCACAGCCCGCACCCGGGCGGTCAGCTCCCGGAGTCGGAACGGCTTGGTTACGTGATCGGCCGCCCCGGCCTCGAGGGAGAGGACTGCATCGATCTCGTCGTCTTTGGCCGCCACCATGATCACCGGGAGGTGCCGAAACCGCTTCGATCCTTCGGAACACGGCCATCCCCGACTGGTCGGGGAGGAACATGTCGAGGAGTACGAGTGACGGCCTGGTCACGGTGAGGAGTCGGATCCCCTCGTGCCCGTCATGGGCCAGCACGACCTCGAAACCCTCGGCCTCCAGCCCGGTAGACAGCATCTCCCTGCTGGATGCATCACCGTCGATCACCAGAATCCGGACCCCGGCATCGGGGACGGGCGCAACCGGCTCGGACGACCGCAGGGCCACGGTCACGTCCCCGGGACGAACGCGGCGACAACCCGAGGATTGCCCACCGGACCGCGATGGACCAGTCGGCAATCCTCGGGTGGGGGAAACGCCGTGAGAGGGCGAAGGGATCCGGATCGGGAGCCACCACGAACCGACCTGGTCCCGAGGTCGGAGGAGGACGTCGGCCGGGAGAATGCTGTGACCAAGCGGTCCTGATCGGGTGGGGTCATTACTGAAGACGGTATGGAACGGCGGTAAACGGCAGGCCACCATCGCGTCACCGGAGAGTGAATCCTCGGTTATCTCCCCATTCCCCGCCTACGCAGCGGGACCGAGCGGTAACGCCGGCGCGAACATGAGGAAATGGACACCTCATTGCTCTCCGTCGACACCACTGGCCGGACTGTGACCGACCTGACCGATGACCTGCATCGGTATTGCCGGAACCACAACGACGGGTTGGTCAACGTCTTCGCTCCCCACGCCACCGCCGGGATCGCCCTCATGGAGGTCGGATCGGGGTCGGAGGCCGACCTCGAAGGTGTACTCGCCCGCCTGCTCCCTCGAGACGATCGGTACCGTCATCGCCACGGGGCCACCGGTCACGGCGCAGACCACGTGCTCCCGGTGTTCGTCAGCCCGTCGCTGACCATCCCCGTCCTCGACGGTCATCCGCTCTTGGGCACTTGGCAGAGCGTGGTCCTGGTCGACACCAACGGTGACAACCCGATCCGCCAGGTCCGGCTGAGCTTCGTCGACGGCTGAGGGGCACCTTAGCGGGCGCGGACCGGACTTCCGCGGTCGCTTCAGGAATCACCGAGCGGCTATCTAGTGTTGACGAGATTTGGATCGGGTGCCCTTCCCGACCTTGCCGCCACCATCGTCCAGGAACGAACGTTGCCTCGCATACACATCAACCCCAAGGTAAGCGTCAGCGTGGTGTTCGTTGCGGCGATGTTCATGAACATAATGGACATCACCATTGTCAATGTGGCCCTCCCGGCAATCGGGCGCCAGTTCCACGAGACGACGGCGGCGCTCGACTCAGTGGCCGTGGGCTACCTGGTCAGCCTGGCCGTGTTCATTCCCGCCGCCGGGTGGCTGGGCGACCGGTTCGGGTCCAAGCGGGTGCTCCTGTTCGCCATCGCCGTCTTCACCGGCGCCTCGGTGCTGTGCGGGCTGGCCCAGAGCCTGCCCGAGCTGGTGGCCTTCCGGGTGATCCAGGGGGTGGGCGGCGGCATGCTCACCCCGGTGGGCATGGCCATGTTGTTCCGCACCTTTCCCCCCGAGGAGCGGGTACGGGCCTCGAGCATCCTGACCGTGCCCACCGCGGTAGCGCCGGCCATCGGTCCGGTGACTGGGTGGACTCCTGGTCACCGATCTGTCATGGCGGTGGGTGTTCTTCGTCAACCTCCCCATCGGGATCCTCGCCTTCCTCTTCGGTCTCGTCTTCTTGGACGCGCACCGCCAGCCCCATCCTGGTTCATTCGACCTTCCCGGCTTTCTCCTGTCCGGGGTGGGCTTCGCCCTGCTCATGTTCGGCGTCAGTGACGGTCCGAGCCGCGGCTGGGGCAATCCCGTGATCTACGGCAGCATCGTGGTGGGCCTGATCATGATCGCCGTGCTGGTGCGCGTGGAGATGCGGACGGAAAAGCCCCTGTTGCAACTGCGTCTCTTCGGCAACCGGCTCTTCCGGTCGACCAGCCTGGTCCTGTTCTTTGCCATGGCCGCGTTCCTTGGCGTTCTCTTCGTGATCCCGCTGTTCTTCCAGATCGCCCTCGGTCTGTCGGCGTTGGCCTCCGGGCTCAACACGTTCCCCGAGGCGATCGGGGTCATGGTGGGGGCCCAGTTGGCCAGCCGGGTCTTCTATCCCCGGTTCGGACCGCGCCGTCTGGTGGTGTCGGGCATGATCGGGATCGCCATGGCCATGGTGCTCATGACCCAGGTGGGCTTCGACACCAATCTGTGGTGGATGCGGGTCCTCATGTTCGCCATGGGCATGTCCATGGCCCCGGTGATCATCTCGTCACAGGCGGCCTCGTTCGCCACCGTGTCCCATGCCGACACCGGGTATGCCTCGTCGCTGTTCAACAGCCAGCGCCAGTTGGGCAGTGCGGTCGGCGTGGCTCTGCTGGCCACAGTGCTGGCCGCGGTGGGCACCACCCACGTGGTGGCCGGCCACTCCACCGCCAACCTCGCCGCTTACCACGCGGCCTTCCTGGTCGCTGCAGGCGTGTCGCTGATCGGGGCGGTCGTCGCCCTCTCCATCAAGGATGCCGACGCCGCGGCCACCATGGTCCGCCGCCGACCGAAGTCGGAACCGGAGCCAGGACCGGTGTCCCTGGAACCCGTTTCCTGAACGCCGAGCCTGCTGAACACTGCAGGCCGTGGCGGTACGGTGCAGGGGGACGGGACCCACGGACCAGGAGGCGTAGATGGCTGACGTAGTGGACATCACCGGAACCGAGGAGTGGCGCTCGCTCGCCGATCATTTCGATGCGATCAAGGACGCCCACCTCCGAGACCTGTTCGCCCAGGACCCGAACCGGGCCACCCGCATGACCGTCGAGGCCGGCGATCTCTACCTCGACTATTCCAAGCACCGGGTTACCGAGGACACCCTGGGGCGTCTGGTCGACGTCGCTCGCCGCTCCGGCTTGGAAGAGCACCGCGATGCCATGTTCGCCGGCCGCCACATCAACACGACCGAGGACCGCGCCGTCTTGCACGTGGCTCTGCGCATGCCGGCGGGAACCCAGCTGGAGGTCGATGGCCAGGACGTGGTCGCCGACGTCCATAAGGTGCTGGGTCGCATGGGCGACCTCTCCGATCGGATTCGGAGCGGGGATTGGACGGGCTACACCGGTCGACGGATCCGGTCGGTGGTCAACATCGGGATCGGCGGCTCCGATCTGGGCCCGGCCATGGCCTACGAGGCATTGCTCGACTATGTGCACCCCGAAATCACCTGTCGCTTCGTGTCGAACATCGACCCGGTCGACCTGTGGAACAAGACCCACGACCTCGATCCGGCCGAGACCCTCTTCGTCGTCTGCTCCAAGACGTTCACTACGTTGGAGACCCTCACCAACGCGGCAGCGGCTCGGGCCTGGCTGCTCGAGGGACTGGGAGCGGGGGACGTCGCGGTGGCCAAGCATTTCGTGGCCGTGTCCACCAACGAGGAGGGGGTCACCAAGTTCGGCATCGACCCGGCCAACATGCTTGGGTTCTGGGACTGGGTCGGTGGACGGTACTCCTACGACTCGGCCATCGGTTTCTCGGTGATGGTGGCCATCGGGCGAGAGGGCTTCGCCGACATGCTCTCGGGGTTCCACGCCATGGACGAGCACTTCGCCACCGCCCCCCTTGAGGCCAACATGCCGGTGCTCCAGGGACTGCTCAACGTCTGGTACAACAACTTCTTCGGGTCCCAGACCCATGCCGTGCTGCCCTACAACCAACGGCTGGCCCGCTTTCCCGCCTACCTGCAGCAGCTGACCATGGAGTCCAACGGGAAGTCCGTTCGACGAGATGGGACGCCGGTCTGGGGCCAGACCGGCGAGATCTTTTGGGGGGAGCCCGGCACCAACGGCCAACACGCCTTCTATCAATTGATCCATCAAGGGACCAAGCTGATCCCGGCCGACTTCATCGGCTTTGTCGACTCCACCCACGAGATCGGCGACCAGCACGATCTGCTCATGGCCAACTGCTTCGCCCAGTCCAAGGTGCTGGCGTTCGGTCGGACGGCCGAAGAGGTCGCCGCCGAGGGGACCGAGGCGGCATTGGTTCCCCACAAGGTGATGCCCGGGAACCGCCCGAGCTCCACGATCGTGGCCCCCCGCTTGACACCATCGGTGCTCGGCCAACTGGTGGCCCTCTACGAGCACACGGTGTTCACCGAAGGGGTGATCTGGGGCATCGACTCGTTCGACCAGTGGGGGGTCGAGCTGGGCAAGGTCATGGCCAAACAGCTCGCTCCCGCGCTCATCGACGAGCACGCCCCCGACCTGTCCGATCAGGACGGGTCGACCGCCGAGCTGGTCCGCCACTTCCGGATCGGGCGAGGCCGGAGCGTCTGAGCCGCAGAGGGTCGAGGGGTCGGGCGTGGAGCGGTTGGGGGTCGAGCGGTGGGGGTCGAGCGGTCGGGGGTCGAGCGGTCGGTGTCGAGCGGTCAGGGGCAGCGGAACAATCGACCCGACCCCCGGGTTGGCTTAGGAGCACGTTCCGCCGCCGACTGAGGAGGAATAACCCATGGTGACCACGCTGAACAAGGCGCTCTACACAGCAGAGGCAAGCACGACCGGAGGCCGCGATGGCCACGCCACCAGCAGCGACGGTGTTCTGGACCTCGACGTCCGGGTACCGGAGTCAATGGGCGGGCACGGCGGGGGGACCAATCCCGAGCAGCTGTTCGCCGCCGGCTACGCCGCCTGCTTCCAGAGCGCCTTGGGCGTCGTGTCCAGGCGCAAGAAGGTCGATACCTCCGGCTCCACGGTGACGGCCGAGGTCTCCATCGGCCCCATCGATGGGGGGGCCTTCGGGCTGGCCGTGGAGATCGACGTGGCCATCCCCGGGGTGGATGCCGACACGGCCCACCAGCTGGCCGAAGACGCCCACCAGGTCTGCCCGTATTCCAACGCCACCCGGGGCAACATCGAGGTCAGGCTGGGCGTGACCTCGTAATCCGTGCCCCGCCGGCGGCGATTCGGCGGGGGCATCGGGATCGGTTGTTAGGGTGTCCGGAGTTCTGTGACGCCACGGGCACGGACACGGGGGAGCCTTGAGTCAGTTCGTCGCCCATCGCCATCGACCACGAACCCACCTGCGTCGGTCGATGCGTTGGTTGTTGGGCGTAGTCGGAGTCGCCTGCGCCCTGGTGTGCTCGGCCTGCGGCACTTCCTCGAGCGCGGCCACCCCGTGGAAGGCCCATGCGGGGACCAAGTTGCTGGTGGGCAGCTACTACTACCTGTGGTTCCCGCAGAACCTGGCGCAAGGGACGCTCCGAGCCGACCTGATCCCGCCCCAGGGGCCTAATCCGGCCACCGACGTGTCCGCCGATCCCGCCACCGCGGCCACCGCCATTACCCAGGCCAACCAGGCCGGCGTGAACTTCTTCGCCCTCGATTGGTGGCCCTTGACCAACTGGACGGGCCGACCCTTGGCCGACCGCCAGGCCGAGGACGCCAACATGGCCGCGTTCCTGAAGGCCCCGAACATCAAGCAAGATCAAGTTCTGCATGATGTACGAGACATACGCCCTGGATTTCAATTCGGCCAACGAGTCCACGCCGGTCACCCCGGCGATGGAGAAGCATTTCGACGCCGACATGCTGCTTCTTCGCCAAGACCTACTTCAAGAACCCGAGCTACCTCCGGTTGCACGGGCGCCCGGTGGTCGTGCTCTATCTGACCCGCACGCTGACCGGCAACGTGGCCCAGATGATGAGCCAGCGCCCGAACCCTCCTCGCCGCGCACGGCTACAACCCGTACTTCATCGGCGACGAGATCTTCTGGCGGGTCACCAAGCCACAACTGCCGGCTACGGGGATCGCCCCTCACCACCCAGCCCCAGGCGGCGCGGATCGAGGCCTTCGACGCCATCACCTCCTACTCCTTGTATTTCGGTGGGAACTCCCCGACCCTCGGACCGGCCAAGGACTTCGTGGGCTATCCGGGGAAGACCAGCATCGCCGCCGACGAGCGCAATCTGATGGAGAAGTACAGCGCGGCCACGGGTGGGAAGGTGCCGGTGATCCCCGACATCACCCCCGGCTTCAACGACCGCGGGGTGCGACTGTCGATCAACCACCCGGCACAGCCCCGGGAGTGGTTGCCCGGAGACGGTACCGCCTCCACCCTCGACAACCTGTTCCGGAAGGTGGCGCTGCCGACCGTCGACGCCCGAGCGCCGATCATCTTCGTGACGGCATGGAACGAGTGGAATGAGGACTCGGGTGTCGAGCCCGTCCCCGGGGTCGCCACTTCGACAGATGACAGTCCCACCGGCACGGATTACACCCAGGGCTATACGTACGGCGGCGAGGGCGACAGCGCCCTGAAGGTCCTGCGGCGGGATACCGATTGCGCCCGGGGCCTACCCGCCTGCAAGACGGACCCGGGATAGGGCGTCGGTGGTCAGCGGGGGCGGGCAATCAGGACATCGGCCAGGGGCGACTGGTCGAGGGCGCGGAACCGGCTGGCCTTCCAGCCCGTGCGCTCGAGCGCCTCGGTGAAGTAGGAGTCGTCGAATCCGAGCTCGAGCCAGCCGTAGACGCGGGTGGACCACAGGGAGTAGCCGTCCAGCCGGGGGCCCCACGGATAGGACATGGCCGCGATCGGCTCGGCCGCGAACACGACCATGCCGTCGGGACGAATGACATCGTGCAGGTGCTCGAGCATGGCCAGGTGGTCGGCGCAGTGGTGGAAGCTCTCGTAGAAGATGGCCGCATCGAAGGGAACAAGGGGATCGAAGCCCAGCATGTCCTGAGTGGTCATCGTCAACTGCTCGGGTCGACGGCACCGCTGATCGACCAGGGCACAGAACTGAGGCTCCACTTCGACGCCGGTGACGTCGAACCCCATGGTGGCCAGGTCGATCGTCAGGTTCCCCCACCCCGGGCCCGAACTCGACGACCCGTCCAGGCGGGGTGAGCCCGATGGTCTTGATGATGAAGCCGCGGGCGATCAGCTCTTCCCCTACGACGAGTGAGGACTCGGTGGCGTGCGGATAGGGCTGACGAAGGGCGTGCTCGAAGTCGAACGGGGAGCTCTCGTTGGCCGTCGAATAGTTCTGTCGTCCCGAGATCCGCTCGTAGAGATCCCATACCCAGGTCCGATAGTCGTCCGAGAACGGATCGTCGGGGCGATCCGCGGGTGGGGCGATCTCGAACCCTCGGAGGAATTGACGGGCGGCATCCTCGGACTCGGCGAACAGGCGACGGGCTTCATCGAGCTCTCCGTCGAGATCGCCGAGGGTTACCAGGCGGGGAAGGGGCTTGCCCCGGAAGGCCTGGACGCGGCGTCTGAGCGGATCGGGCAGGGTTCCCAGGCCGGCCTTGCCGATCGTCCGGATCAGCGAGGTTCCATCAGCCACGGCGTCATCTTGGCAGACCGCGGACGGGGGAGAGGCACGGGACCGGCGGCCCAGGGCTCTGGCGCGACGAAGGCCGGCCATGAGCCGGCCTTCGTCTTCGTACGCGTGTTTCCCAATCGGTGCTCGGCCCTTGTCTGATAGTTGGGGACCTTGTCGGCAAGTCAGCTCGAGAGCTGATCGCGTTCCGGCCTCGGAAATGAAAAGGGCCTTGGTCGATCGGGTGCTGGTTGCTCCACTGTCCACGTCGGGCCTGTCCCCGGGTGAGACAGTCAGAGCCGACCTAGCCGGGTGGCCCTTCCTCCTCGTGCGAAGCGTTCGTCGGCATCGCCGACCCCCTTTCCTTCACGGAGGCGGAAACGTACTTCCGCGCTCCCAATGTACCCCCGGCGCCCGGACGATTTCACCCTCGATCGAGTGACCCAGCTCATGCCGGTGGAGCCTCCAAGGTGATGCCCTCCCAAGCTGATCCCGATGCCACAATGGGACCTCGATGGGGGTTGATCGGCTCTGCTCTCCCGGGTTACGCTATCGAACACACGTTCGGTATTTCGTGACCGGCGTGTGAATCTGAGCCTGAACGAGGAGGCACCTATGGCCGACGTCAAGCCCATTCCCGATGGCTATCCCCGTGTCATCCCGTCGTTGGTCATCGATGGGGCCGCGGCAGCGATCGAGTTCTACGCCGCCGTGCTCGGCACCTCCGTCCGGATGCGGATGGACTCACCAGACGGGAAGGTGGGGCATGCCGAACTGCAACTCGGCGACTCCGTGGTGATGCTGGCCGACGAGTTCCCCGATATGGGATTTCTCGGGCCGAAATCGGTAGGGGGCACGCCCGTCACCCTCTCGGTGTACGTGGAGGACGTCGATGCCGTCTTCCAGCGGGCCCTCAGCGCCGGGGCGACAGCGCTCCGAGCGATCGAGAACCAGTTCTATGGCGATCGCTCGGGCCAGTTCGAGGATCCTTTCGGACACCGATGGAACGTAGCCACCCATATCGAGGACGTACCCGAGGACGAGATGATGAAGCGCGCCGCCGCGCTGATGAGCCAGGGTTGAGCACCGACCGCTGAGTAGCGACCGCCATGGGATCAGGAGCGTGCGATCGCCTGCTCGGCTGAACTGATTCCCCACCGGTGGATCAGCGAGGCGTGATCCGGATCACCTCGCGGCTCATGCCTCCCACGCGGCGGGTCGAGCGTCGACGAGAGCCTCGGCCACGCCGCGCAGTTCGACCCCGCGCACCACCCATGGGCTCACCGATGCGAGGTCGTCGACGACGAGGGCCACATTCGGGTTGCGCTGGACATTGCGGAACTTGCGGGTTTGGCCCATGGCCAGCCCGCCGATGAGCACTTGTCCGGTTGCCTCGTCGACCGTGAACCCCACCGGGTTGTTCTGCGGTGCGCCCGAAGGGTCAACCGTGGCCAGGCGGCCAGGTCTGGCTGTGGAGGTAAGCCAGGTCATCAGCTGTGAGTCTCGGTGGCATGTGCCACAAGGTAAACCTTCAACTGTGGTTGAAGTCAAGGAGGCTCTGCGTTGAGACTCCGCCAGGACTCAGGAGGTGGCGAGGACCCGGTAGACGATGAACGAGGGCACCCCGACGACCCCAGCGAGAGCCTCGGGAAATCGGTGCAGGGAGGTCGGACCCGGTTGGGTCTCGACGACGCCGTCGAGCACGAAACCGGCGTGGGCGAACGCGTCCACGACTGCGGACAACGGTCGGCGCCAGAAGTACTGGGTGACTTCGACGTTCGCCTTCTGCCAGGTATCCGAGACGAGCTCGGTCTCGAAGTAGCCACCCTTCTGAGACGGCAACGGTGGTGCGAAGGGGTGATCGAGGGAGATCACCGCCCAGCCCTTGGGCCGGAGCAGCGTTGCGAACGAGTGGAGCGGGGACGCGCCAATCTTCCAGATAGTGCAGCGACCGAGTGAACAGGTAATGCCGTCGAACGATCCCGGTTCAAGGGGCAGTGGCTGGGCTAGGTCGGCCACCAGGAACCGTCCACGGCCGCGGCATCGACGCCTGGCCTCATCCACCATCAAGGGGCTGAGGTCGATCCCGACCACGTCGGCGCCCTCACCGATCAGCCACTCGCACTGGGCGCCGGACCCGCAGCCTGCGTCCAACACCGTCGACCCCGCGAGCGGGCGAGGGATGAGCGAGCGCAGGGCGGGTCGTTCCAGGTGGCCGTTAAAGGGGCCATCGTCGGTGGTGGTTGCCCACACCACGGCCAGCTGGTCATAGGCCTCCCGGTTCCGACGCGTAGTGCTCGGCCTGGTCACCTGGCATATCGGCCTCCACGGGCCCAATTCGTCAGGCACCTATCGGCCTGTCATCGGTGACTCCGAGGTGTTTCGACTTGACCGGGATCATTGGCCTGGTGATCGGTATCCTTTGACTATGTTCGAGCGTTTCACCGATCGGGCACGATCGGTTCTGGTCCTGGCCCAGAGTGAGGCCCGCCGCCTGGACCACCACGCCATCGGTACCGAGCACATCCTTCTGGGCCTGATCCACGAGGATGGGGGCGTGGCGGCCAAGGTGCTCAAGTCGCTGAGCGTCTCGTTGGGGGCTGTCCGGGAGAAGGTGGACGAGGTCCGAGAAAAGGCTGAGGAGACCATCGGCGCGGCCGGCACGCCGCCAACCGGGTCGCCTCCGTTCACCCCACGGGCCAAGAAGGTGCTCGAGCTCTCGTTCCGCGAGGCGCTTCAGCTCGGTCACAGCTACATCGGCACCGAGCACATGCTGCTCGGTTTGGTCCGCGAGGGCGAAGGTGTTGGCGCCCAGGTCCTCCAGAGCCTGGGGGCCGACTTGGACACCGTTCGTCACAAGGTCATCCAGCTCCTATCCGGGTACGAAGGGAGCGACGTCGGTCGGTCCGCGGCCTCAGACCCCGCCCGCCTCGCGGCCGGTCAGGTCCGGTGTGCCGACGAACGTTGTCCCATCGTGTCCGCAGTGCCATGCCGGCCTCGCCGACGTGGCTCGCTTTCGTGCGATCACCGTGGCGCCCGGACCGAGTGACGATGACAGGGATCCGATTCCGATCGACGTGGTGTACTGCAGTCGATGTGGAACAACGCTCGAGATGTTCAGGTCTGAGCTGCACTGAGTGCCCGACGCCCGCACCTGACGTAGATTGAGGTCCGGATCGGATCTCGCCGCGCGCTGACCGTTGCGGCCTCGGGTTCGTCCGGGGAGGGGGCGTCATGAACGATCCACCGGGGGTAATGGCGGCCGCGGTCTACCAACGGCCCGGCGAGGTGGTGGTGGAAGAGCGCGCGGTGCCCCGGCCCGGCCCCGGTGAGGTGCTGGTGGAGGTGGACCACTGCGGGATCTGCGGCTCGGACATCCACCTGCTGCTCGACGGTTGGGCCGACAAGCCCGGCCTGGTGGCCGGTCACGAGTTCACGGGCACCATTGCCGCCCTCGGCGACGGCGTACAGGGTTGGGAGATCGGCGAGACAATCGTCGGAGGCCCATCCCCCAGGTGCGGGCGGTGCCGCCGCTGCCTGGAGGGAAAGCCCTCGCAGTGCGAGAACCGGCAGGGCTCGATCGTCGACGGCCACGACGGCGCCTTCGCCCGCTACGTGCTGGTCCACGCGCGGTTCCCTTCTCCGCTTGCCAGCCGGGCTGACGGCCCGCCAGGCGGCGCTGGCTGAACCGCTGGCCGTGGCCCTGCATGGGATCACCCGCTCGGGAGCGGCCCCCGGCGACAGCGTGATGGTCATCGGGGCCGGTCCCATCGGCGCACTCTCCATCGCCGCCCTGGTGGCGAAGGGCATCGGACCGGTCACGGTGGTGGAGCCCGGCGAGAAGCGCAAGCAGCTGGCCCGGGACCTCGGTGCCGCCGATGTGTTCGACCCGGCCGACCTCGAGTTGTTCCCGCTATGGGAGCCCGAGCGGATCGCCGAGCGGGCTGCCCACGTGGTGCTCGAGTGCTCGGGCAAGAAGGCGGCGATGGAGGCGGGGTTCTACCAGCTGCGTCGAGGGGGCACCCTGGCCCTGGTCGGTGCGGGTTTGGAGCCCCCGACCTTCGATCCCAACCGATTCGTCCTGAACGAGCTGCACGTGGTGGGCTCGTTCGTCTACGACAAGGATGGATTCGAGCGGGCGCTGGATCTGCTGGCGTCCGATGGTTTCCCGACCGACCTGCTGATCGAAGCGGATGACGTGCCTCTCGACCGGCTGTCCGATGCCCTGGTGGGCCTGGCCGAGGGCCGCTACGCCGGCAAGGTCATGGTCGTTCCCCGGCTTTCCGACGGGGTTAGCGCTGTGGGCAATGCAATCGGGGGTACCTGATGGCGCATCCCTATTACCCGACGGGCAACCCGCACTTCAACCATGTGGCCATGAGCCTGCCCGCCGACCTGCTCGATGAACAAAATCGCGGTGACATCTGCCGCTTCTGGAGTGAGGTCTTCGGGTTCGACGAGATAGAGGTCATGACCGAGGACCGCCGTCGCCTCATCCTGTCGTGCGTGCACTGGGACCAGTTCATCTTCCTCGTGGCCGAGAACGATCCGATGCGTTGCCCACGGATGGACCATTTCGGCTTTGCCGTGGGATCGAAGGAGGAACTGCAGGGCGTTCAGGACCGGGCGGTCGCATTCCGCGCCGGGACGACCGGGTTGACCTCATCGACCTGCACGTGGACGACCAAGAGGTCGTCAAGATCCACTCGGTATACGTGCGGTACCTGCTGCCCATGATGTGCGAGGTGCAATGGTGGGAGTTCGCGGCATGATCACGGCTCCGTAATTGTTCGGCGCGCCCTAATTGGGCGCGCCGACTCCCCGAATGGCGGTCTGGTGAACCCCTGGTCCCCGGTGGGAGCGCGAAGAGCTGTCCCCAGGTGCTGCGGTAGCGTGCGCTGATGGCGGACCTGATCGAGAAGCGAATCCGCGAATTGGGATACACGCTCTACGGCCCCCATCCTCCACACGATCCCCTCGTGAGTGTGGTTGTCCACGGTGGGGTGGCCCGGACCTCCGGTCAGCTTCCACGGATCGACGGCAAACTAACCTGCACTGGTCTCCTCGGCGAGACAGTTACCGTCGAACAGGCGAGCCGCGCCTCGGAGGTGTGCGCGCTCAACGCGCTGTCCGTGCTGCGAGAGGAGCTGGGCAGTCTGGACCGGATCGAGCGCGTGCTCACCGTGCTCGGGTTCGCAGCCGTGGCTCCCGGCACCGAGATGCAGCCGGCGGCCCTCGACGGAGCGAGCAAACTGCTGTTCGAGATCTTCGGGGAGGCGGGACGGCACACTCGCTCGGCCATCGGTGTCGCCTCGCTGCCGCGCGGTGGCACTGTCGAGCTCGAGGTGGCCGTCGCCGTCCGCTAAGCCGACGAAGCGGCCCGCTGATTGACCGACAATGACCGCTCATATCCGAGAAACTGTGGTCTGTTTGTGGTCTGCGGTACCCAGATCACTTCCGGTTGGTGGCCACGACGCATGAAGCAGCCCGCACGATGGACGGAGTTGTTCCGATTGGCGGACCGGCCCCACATGCGCTGAGGACGGTTTCGGAGGGTACGGGCGCATTGTCACTTCTGCTCACCCCGGTCCATACCCACGCATTGGCTTGCCGTATTGGGTTTCGACCAGTCGCTGCCGTGATCAAGACGACAATGGACCGGACCTGGAAGATCTGGACATACGACGGGAGATGGTTCGTGTCAGGCAGCACAACGGTAGTGACACCCCAGCCAGCGAGCGCTTGGCGGACAGCCCTGACCCCGTCAGTGGATACGGCCATTGCCGTCCTTGAGGTATCCGCAGTCGAGAGGTCGCCCAATAGAGTCTGTCCGGCTGTTTCCGCGCCAGCTCGGCTGATTAGGCCGTTCGGCCCTCCACCACCTGCCATGGAGTAGCTCATTCGATCTACCGCTTGCCATGTCATCGCACTCTGCATATATGCGAATGGCACTGGAAAGGCGAGAACTACATGATGGCCCCGAAGTGCCGGGGCCACCTTGGCAAACCAGGTCGGAAGTTCGACTGCCTGGACCGTCAGTGGAATTCCCGTGTCGTAGTAGGTGGCCCACGGAGCCAGGGCAGCAGCGCCAACTGCGACGCCGACGAACGCACCTGTCCATTGGCGCCATCGGGAGCGAGCGGGATTGTAATTGAACTCGGCCGAGGACGCGGAGGCGGAATACTGACGATGACCTTGGGCTGACGATGTCCGCGCATGGTCGACGATCAGCCCCAGCATCGCGCTGGCGCAGAGATACGTGACCACCAGAAATCGACTAGGGATGACGTTCTCCATCAACGGGAGCCGTACAAACAGCCGCCACGGCGTCCAAAAGTGAGGGCTGAGGCCCAGCGAAAGGAACACCGATATCGCACCGACGATGCCGAAGATCCGCAATCGTTGGTCCCACCGCCAAACGATCAATCCGAAGACTATTACCACCGCGAAGCCGATTCCGAGATACTGACCAGAGAGAACCGGCGCCTGATAGCCACCGTATCGTTGGGTCAGCGAACCGGCGAACGGGATGGCGGCCGCTGGTTCCAGGAAGCTATGGGCGACAGTGCCGACATAGCCGATGGGAGCTCCAAGACCCCAAACGGGTCCGACAGGTGGGCCGGTCCGGCAAGTGCGAACCAAAGTGGATAAGACAGCAAAGCCACCGTGACAGAAGCTGCGGTGGCCAGTGCAATGGCAGCGTGTCGGCGACGTCGCCGAAAACGCTCTTGGTGTCGGAGGGCCATCGCTAGAGCAACAAGAAGGCCGGCACCTGTTGCTATCGCCGTGATGACGAGAATTTCGGTCCCCACGAAGAACTGGACAGCTACCAGGATGCCGAGTATCACGCCCGTGAGGAGGGGGCGACGAGATTGTCGGACGAGGATCTCGTCGAGACAGGCCACAATCAGCGGCGGGACAGCCGCCATTGTCACCATTAAATGGCCGTCAGTCAGACCGATAATAATGAGCGGTGAAAATCCATAGGCCAAACCTCCAATGAATGCCGCAGGAGCCCAGGACACCCAGCGGCGCAATAGTAGGAACATGCTCAGTGCGGAAAGTACCGGACTTAGGGTAAGAGCTACATTCAATGATGCGATTGGACCGAGCCACCAAGTCACTGGAGCGAGAATCACACCAATGCCCACCTCGCCAGTGTTGGATAAGAGATTCACGCCGGCCGGATGGAACATCGCCGTCGAAAACAGGGGATTCAATCCGTGAGAGATTGCGTAGGCCGGCCAGGCAATAAACCAGGTAAAGAGCGATGTGTCGCCGCACCCACACGTCGTTGTCGAAGTCGGATGGTGCGACCAAACGTGCCAAAGGATCACCAGGGCGAGCCCGAGGTAACCGACAACAGCGAGAAGATACGCCCGAGCAGGTTGGGCGAGTTGAGTGTCGCTCCGTCCTGTAGCGCGAATGGCCGCACTCTCTGCTGGGGAACCGGCAAGGCCTGAGATGGGTTCAGAAGTAAGGCCGGCCGTCATAGTTAGTAGAACGTTAGCGATCGCACGGGTAAGGGTGGAAGACCACTTTCTATCTGCTTGATTTCAGGTGACGGACTACGGGTATTCAGAGTGCGGAAGACGGAGCCCGATCTTCGGCGACTCGCCCGCGTAATCATCGAAATCTATCCAGAATGCGGCTGTCGATAAGAGGTCATTATTCGGGCGTCTTCGACCGGAGGTATTTCGACGGTGCCGCTGAATACCCGTCGTGCTCGATGGCGACGTTCTCGAGGACCGAGTGGGCTCAGCAACGGATCTCGCCTGACGTGGCCGCCCTCGTCGACCGCCTGCGAAGGCCCGAAAGAGAGCACCGGTGCGGAACATGCCGCCGCGATGGAGCGAGATCTGGAATCGGGTCAAGAGGCCAGACGGGCGCTCCTTTTGTGGTCTATATGTGGTCTATATGTGGTCTGTAGTTGATGCGTCAGCGAAGTTGCGGATTCCACCTCATTCCGGCGCTTGGTCACTACGCCATCGGGCGTATCTCTCCCGGCGCCGTCCAACGCTGTGTCAAATTGCTGGATGGCCCGATGCAGGTCCCGTCAATCCAGACCAACCCCCACTGGTACGCGTCCGTAGGAGATGGGGCAAGGCAGGCTGCCGTTACCTAGGGCCCGATTCCTTAATGTAGCGATTAATCCGCGCCATAGAAGGGTGCGTTGAAGGTGAAGATGCCGCCATCAGCCGCCACCTCCCAGTAGCCCCCGGTGGCGAGGTCGCTGGCCGCGCCCACCACGGGAGCGTTGAGAGCCTTTCCACCCATGGAGCCGAAAAACCCGGCATCACCAAATGTAAATACACCACCGTCGGCGGCCACTAACCAATAGCCACCGCTAGGCGAGGTGGCCGACATCCCTGTGACGGGCTTGTTGAGCAAGATCGAACCGGTAGAGCCGAAGAATGGTGCCCCGAAGGTGAAAACCCCTCCATCGCCTGCCACTTCCCAGTAACCCCCGGTGGAGTAGTCGGCGATAATGTCGACCATCGGCTGGTTGAGGGCACGACCCCCCATCGGATCCGCGGAACTGAGCGTCGCCAAAGGCGAAGACCCCACCGTCGGCTCCGACAAGCCAGTAGCCCTGGCCGTCCGAGGTAGGCGCAATGCTGACCATCTTTGCGTTAAGCGGCTTTCCACCCATTGAGCCGAAGAACCCGGCGTCACCGAATGTAAATACACCACCGTCTTGGCCGACCAGCCAGTAGCCGCCACCGTCGGGCGTAGCCTCGATATGCGATATGGGAGCCGCCAAGGCTTGGCCTGCCATCGACCCAAAGTCAGCGGCGCGACCATGGGCCGACACAGCGCCTACTGCGTTGGCCAACCAATACCCGGTTCCGTGGTTGAAGACGTCATGCCCACAACCGGTGCGGCCAAAGTCCCGTTGGCTACTGACGGGGAAGGATGGACAGGGAATGACTGACTCACTTGGGGAGCCGCAGCATAAGCGGACGACCCGTCCTGGTTGGCAAGAATGTTGCACGTTCCCACTCCCACAGAGACGTCCGACCCGGTGACCGTGCAAACGGTTGTTGTGGCGCTGGCGAATTGGACAGGATTTTCCGAGCCTCCGCCGTTTGCTGTCACCACGTACGAACCGCCAACCTGAGGATAGGGAGGCGGAGTCGACGTGAAGCTGATCGCTTGGGGAATGAGGTTGTTCGCCTCAACCGCACCAAGGGAACACGATGATGCCCCAGTGGTCGGCCTAGGGAACCCCGCCCCCCGTTGATCGTCGCCGGAACAAAGCGAAATGCCGCTCACGGTGGTGTTCGGGGGGATCACCCACGCTGCCGGACTGGATGCCACAGGCAGGATCGTCTGAGTGGGGCCGCCGTTTCCGCCGAGAGGACTAAGTGACCCATCGATGGTCAAAGAATCACCTGTGCTGCCGTTGCGGAAAAGGCCGCAAGTCCCATCGTCGTCGATGTTGTAGCCAGCGTCCGTCAATTGGCCGCCGCCCCCGCACTCGCCCGCCGCGGGAGGTCCGCTTGCGCTGGCCATGATGTCTCCGGCGAACGTCGTCGACGTACCGAAGGTGTTGTACAAGGCTCCGCCGATGACGCTTGGTGCTGTGACCGAGTTTCCTGAGATGGTGGAAGCCACGATCTGGCTTTGGCTACCACCGTCGAGGGAGATCGCTCCGCCGTAGGCAGAGGTCCCACCCGTGACCGAATTGGCGGCGATGGTCGAATTGGTCATGCTCATTTCGCCGCCATAGGAGTAGATGGCCCCCCCTTCGCCCGATCCATTGTTGTTCGCTATTACGGCGTTGCCGGAGATGGTGGAGTCCGAGATAGTCACTTCGGCGTTGTAAGCCCAGATGCCGGCTCCTTGAGCATCACCTTGATAGGAAGAGTTCTGGGCCAGGTTCCCCGTGATGCTCGAGTCCTCGACGGTGACACCACCATCCCCGAAGACCTCGATCCCGCCGCCAACAGCACCGCCCGACCCATTCTCAATTCGCAAATGATCGAGGACGACCGAAGCCATCGGCTGGATCGCGAACACGATCCCAGCGGCGCCCCCGTCGATGACAGCCGGTGACCCTCCAACCGCCTGCCTCGTGACCTGGCCCGCAAACGGGCTTGCCGCGGGAGTGACGTCAACATTGTCCCTGATTGTCCCGGAGACATCGATGGTGACGCCCCCACCTCCATCCTGACTGAGGGCGTAGCTGATGGTCGTGCACGGCGTCGTAGGTGAGGTGCACGCTCCGGTGTCTGTTCCAGCGTTGGCGACAAAAAGGGTGACGGGTGTTGCTCCCGACACAGGCCCGGTCGTCATGCCCAAACCGCAAGTGGTCGCCATCAACACACTCGCGATCACAACTGTGCGGACACGCCAAATCAACAGGGGCCTCCGCAACCTAGGGGCGTCGGGTAGAACCCCGCAACTTTTTCAGCAACGCCTTAACTCTCCGTCACGGGATGGTTATCGGCCGGTGATCTCTTCGCGACCTGCTTGCTGTGTACTCGAGGCAACAGCCATTGCGCAGATCGAAATCCGGGGATGTTGGCACTGATGGGTACTCCTAGGAGATTCGGTGTTCGGACGACCCGAAGAGCGGCGGCCTTCTATGTCGTTAGTTCGGTCGCGCTCGGTCGTTGTCACTCTGTGTTCGCGGCGCTACCGCTGGCTTTGGAATGGTCCGATGGCGTCGGCGACGAAATCTTACGACTTGAAAGAGGTGAGAAAATATGGCCGCTCACCATTAGCGGCAACCATCTGCGGCAACCATCTGCGGTGATGAGACGGACCCGAGGAACCGACTTACGGCGTCAACCAGGGGGGACTGGGCCGGGCTCTTAGCCCCAGCCAGGCTCTAACTGCACGTCTTTGTGAGTTAGGACGACATTCCCGTGACCGAAATCGATCCGGAACCACACGCTCGGTGACGGTAGTGGCTTGACAAACAACATTGAGCTCGCCGGGACATGCAAGCGAGTCGACATGTCTGCTGGCTGCAAGAAGCCTGCATACGTGAAGGTGGAGGTCTGCCGGTTGGGAAGCCCCGCTCCACGTTGGGTCATTGAGGCGAAGAGCTAGCCCGTCAATCGTTGCGGTCACGACCGCGGGTCGCCGGAGCCAGACAGCGAGGCCGACTCGATCACAGGCAACCGTGTTCGGCAAGTCACAGGAGATCCCCATGTAGGGATTCTACGAAATACCAACCGTGGGGCCTCGATCCTGCCCGGACCAAGTAACCGTGGGACTCTCGAACTTTGGGTTGGCGGTCCGCCCCCTCCCGAAGCGCTAATAAGGCCCAGAACAACCGCCAAGGCCGCAACCGACATCATTACTGCTGTCCACATCCACCGTCGCCGCCTGTGCCGACGAGCCTCTGGGATGAGACTCTCTGTCCACATCCACCGTCGCCGGCTGTGCCGACGAGCCTCTGGGATGACACTTTCGGGTTCAGAAAGTTCGTGGGTCTTTCGGCTGGACTCAGAGTTGCGCATGAGGACCTGCGTCATCGGACCCCCTGGATGATTTCGATCAATTCGTCTCGGCGATAACCCTGGCTGCGGGCCAGATGGACCAGTTCCCGAACCTGCCGATGAGGACTGACTTCTGTGGGGCGTCTCCGACCACCGTGATGCCCCGACCCCTGCGGAACTCCAAGAGGCCCTCTTCACGAAGTTGGCGAAGTGCACGGAGAACCGTGTTGGAGTTGACTCCTAAGACGGCGGCCAAGTCCCTGGCCGGAGGCAAGCGTTCACCCGGTCCGGCTTCCCCGTCGGCGATGGCTCGGCGGATTTCCGCTGCCACCTGCTCGTGGAGCGGCGTCAGTTCATCGAAGTCGATATGGACATCTTCCATGGTGATACCTACGCTAGCACCATGTCTTCACCACGGATAGGCCGCCGAGCCTTCCTGGTCTGGAGGTATTCATTCCCGAAGCTTGTCGAGCGTCGCGGAGGTAAACAGTCTCGGCCAAACACATCACTATGACGAAAGGCACTGTCGTAGTGATGTCAGATCCGGAGGGCAACGAGTCTGCCTGGTTGGTGGTCCGGGTCTCGGAAGACATCGATGGCCCAAGGTGGTCACGCCCGCATCCCCAGTAGCGGTGAGTCAGGTAGAGCCAACCTCACCCAACCGCACAACCCAACCGCACACAACCGTACATCGTTAGATGTGGTCTGTTTGTGGTCTGTGGATGGATTTTGGCAAAGAGTCGGCCGGCCGGTCAGCTCCGCATGACAACCTGA